>LYSV01000279.1:0-1205 GCA_001657315.1 Flammeovirgaceae bacterium BBD 1991-12
GATCAGCCCAACTGAACTGGCACAGTCTGAACCGAAATCACTGGCACAGCTTCACCGAAATCACTGGCATAGTTAGAACCGTAGTATCCATGCACTCCTTTTTTAATATTTTTACCAGGAGGCTGATCAGGAATAGGGATATCAGGATCAGCTTCCACGCCAAGGTCTCGACGAGTTTGAGTAACCCTTTTACAAGTACTAGTCACTTACTAAAGATAGTGTATGTCATTCAATAAATTTTTAAAATGGTATTAATTTAATTTGAAATTTAATTAATTGCTTATCAGTGGGTTGAATACCCTGCGAGCAGGTCAGTCTATTTTACGATGCTGGTCTTTTCTGTGGAGAATGCCCGGATTACAACCTTAGCTTAGTCAGATTGACAGGGTTGCTCAAAATGAGCGCAAGGTGGATCCTATATTACTTCAAATACTTTGATAGATAGTATCATAATACGTACTTTTATGGATATAAAAACCCATTTCATGAACATTGGAGATAAAATAAGGCAGATCAGGGAAGCAAGGGGACTTAAACAAAAGGAAGTAGCGCTGACTATTGGAATGGATCAATCACAGTATTCTAAAATTGAGAAGGGCAAAACAGACCCTTCTATTTCTACGCTTGATAAGGTGGCCAAAGCTATTGGGATCGGACTTTTCGAGTTATTTGCTGATGACTCTTTTATGGATATAAACTCTATGATAAGTTCCTGAAAAACTTCGATTCATTGAACGGCTTGACGAGGATGAGAAGAAGTCTATTTTTAAGATCATTGACGGGCTGGTGTCAAAAAAAAGTTAAGAGACACACACTTACGAGCGCATTTAAAACTTCATAGGAAATTCAAAATTCCAGTAGATAATCCCATATAGATTTGTATAATCATTGTCATTATGTTTAAACCTATAAAACATCACGGATACTCAAACATGACAGTAGAAAAAATCATTACAACTTTGTCCCCCAACTATCTCGAAAATCTTAATAAACTCCAGTCTCAAATCAAAAGAGAGAACCTTAATAAAGACGATTATAAAGAGATACAAGGGAAGATAGAATATGCAAAAAAAAGAATCAATGAGCCATTGGAAGCACCACTAAAAATAATGTATTTTCTTTTACCATTTGGAATCACCTCTTCACTCATCCCAAATGAGACAAATGATATTGAAAGGTTCAAAAAATCTGGATATATACAAAAA
>LYSV01000279.1:1284-3400 GCA_001657315.1 Flammeovirgaceae bacterium BBD 1991-12
TTCTTAACAAAAAATCTCCTGAATATATACTGATTATCTTTGATTTGCTCATCTATCTCTAATAGTACCAACTGATGATAATCTATTTTCTCAATCAAATATTTTCGATTCCCAATTTGCAACTCACATTGCACCACAGAGTATGTAAAAGAAACGGGTGATTCTCTAATGGTTCTATCAATACCATGATTGCCCTCTCCAAATTCCAGATTATATCTTGGTACAAATGGTTTTTTGTCTAAGGTTACATTTTCACCTGTTTCTCCGTTTTTTAAAACAACCTTAACTTCTCTCCAACTGCCAATTATTGACTCATTACAACTTTTCTGAGTTGGAATAGAATAATATAAAAACGCTGCTATAATTATTAGATTCTTCATTCCCCATAGAAAAAGTCTACTTAAAAAACTAATGTAAAGTTAATTCGGATTGATTGGCGACCATAAATCTCTATCCCATGACGGCCGCTTTTTAGAATCCTTTTCCTCACAATCTGCACAGGCTCGTATTGTTCCCGTATTAACATTAGAAGATTGATCCAGAATATCTCGGGCATTAGGAGCAATTACACTATTCCATATATCACTTACATCATTGGAATTTGTCAAATCAAAACCCCTCAGAAACTGATTCAATGCCTGATACAAGTTACCTACAGTCGTATTCGCACTTTCTGTATCGCTAAACAGACCGTTGGTATGTAAAAGACCTTCATTTGCTATGTTCAGAAAAGCCTTTCCTCCAGACGCAACCCGCAAAAGTTCAAAGGTAAACCTACCCAAGGTCTCTTCCCTAGTTGGAGCATTGTCAAGTGCTGCTATAACAATGCCTGAATACCCAGAAGCCTTTAAACCTATCTGAGCAAATTGATTGAATCTAAGCAGACCTCCCCCACTTAATCTCCAAGGTTCACCGGCATAATATGCATTATTTAAAGCATTTAACCCATCTGACAATCCTTTTGTCAAAGGTGGATTAATTACATTTGAAACAGCGACTGGTGTTGAATATTGCCCGAAATTATTTACACCATCAACAACACTTAACCCAACTCCAAACCACCCCGTGAGACTAAAGACCACGTTTTTACCTACATTCCCAATAACTCTTTCAGATGTTGTGAACCTTCTTATATTTATATTTCCATTACTAGAACTGGATATTAAAAAGGGATGGCTATTATTACTGGGTTGAGGAGCCATTCCATCAGGATCTATAATATTAATCGGGTTATTTAATGCATAATTATAAGGACTAATAGAGCTAAATTGATCTGCTAAAGGATCAATAACCCCCCATCTCCCAATATCAGGCATATACATCCTGGCCCCGTAGTCATCCCAATTGAGCCCAAGATCTGCAATCCTTTCCTTCCCATTGTACTTAAATCTATTCTCTTTGGCCGTCACCCTTTGGTAACTATTAAACGTCAAGCCAAAGGGATAAAAATCATCCCGCTGTACCACGGGATGCTCATTCACCGTAATCCTCAGGTCATCAAAATACACCTCGGTAAATACATCACTTTCATTGCTCAGGTACACCACCACATACCCGTTCACCGGGCTGATAAAGCCCTCAATCGCTAACCGGTCATGCGGAGCCTTCACAGCACTTTGCGGCTGGATCGCTCCGGGGTCGATCTGATCATAAGCAAACGATACGTTGTTCTCAAAGGTGATCAGCTCATCATCGGGCAGGAAAATCAGGTTCAGAAAAGCCATCGGGGCGGTATTGTCTGCCGGGAAGCCTGCCGTACCGATCAGTGAACCGCTGCCAAAGTTATTGTTAATACTCTGGTTACCCAGTTCACTGGTAGTACCCGTAGACCCGGTAAACGCACCGATCAGTGAGGTAGCCAAAGCTGGCAAGGCCCCGTTACTGCTGTTCCCTGCAGGATCGTAGTACTTGGCAAACGTTTCCACCGAGATCGTATCTCCCATCTCTACCGGCAGGGCAATCACCGAACCGATCCGCTGACCGTCTGCCCCGGTTAACCGCTGGGTATGCGTGTAGGTAGTACCTGCCTGATCGGTATGATCAAACACATCACTGGAAATAAGGTTACCCGTTTCCTCAAACAGCCCTAAATCATCGGGTACGGCCGGGTTGTTTT
>LYSV01000030.1 GCA_001657315.1 Flammeovirgaceae bacterium BBD 1991-12
TCCGGAAGAACTGCTGTTTACATGACGGGGTTCACCTTTGTAGTAAACGCTACCACTACCACTGATCCTGGCATCAATGGATTCCCTGGCATGGATGCGGCAGCTACCTGAGCCGGAGATCCTGACCCTGTAGGAACCAGCTTCAAAATCTTCAGCGCTCACCCTTCCGGATCCGCTTATGGAAATTCTGGATCGATCTCCCTTACCTTTTAGCTCTATCTTACCGGACCCCGATATAGAGATATCAGTTTCATCCGCGTCAGCTTCCAGCTCCATTTTCCCGGATCCGCTCACATCAAGTTCCAGAAAGTCACTCTTGATGGTGTTCTGACCATAGACTTTGCCTGAACCTGATAGGTTAAGCCCTTCAAGGTCTTCGACGGTGATGTAGATATCCACCCTGTTATTACTGGACCAGTTCAGCCAGTTATTCGATCGGGTCTTTATCACCAGCCTGTCTCCGCGAACTTCAGTAACCAGCTCTTCTATATCCTCGCGGTCGCCCTTTAGCTCCACTTTTTGTTTGGAACCCTGAGTAAGGTAGAGTGTTCCTGAAATACCATAGGAGATCCTGTCAAACCGGGAAACATCCCGAACCTCTGAATGCTGAGCAAATGTAAAAGATGCTGCAAGAAGCAGCGCAAGGGTAGGAATAAATCTGTTCATCATGATTAAGTTTTAACTGATCCTGTGAGCTACCGGCCCGATCCGTTGCTCTTTTACTATAAGACTACGTGCCGGGCAGAAGGTTGCACCACGTTCAGAATCTTTTTTTGACAAAATTTTCGTGGGTTGCCGGATTTACATGATCTTCGAAATCGGAATGGATCACTACTTCACCATTGAGAACCCCTCAGAAGGGCTTTACCGGGAAAAGGGCAGCAGATTTCTCGGTTTTGCACAGCCCGTTAATAATGAAAATGAGATCAGGGCGGAACTGGGCAGGCTCAAAAAGAAATATCATGATGCCCGTCATCACTGTTATGCGTGGGTACTTGATACCGAAGGCAAGGTCTACCGGGCCTATGATGACGGAGAACCCGGTCATTCGGCAGGCGACCCCATTCTGGGCCAGATCCGTTCCAAACGGCTCACCAACGTGCTGGTCGTGGTGGTACGTTATTTTGGAGGCACCAAACTTGGCGTGAGTGGACTGATCCATGCCTATAAGACTGCTGCAGAGCTCTCGCTGAGCAATGCGGTCATTGTCAGAAAAGAGATTACGGCATGCTTTGATATCCATTATCCCTATGAATTGACCAATGAGGTCATGCGTCTCGTACATGATCTTGAAATGAAGATAGTTGAACAACATTTTCAGGAAAAATGCACGACCAGAGTGGAGATAGGTATTAATAAAATTGGTAAGCTGGAGGAAAAAGGTCAGCTAATGGTGGATATGGGTAAAAAGATCGAACTTGTAAAGCATGCTGAAGGTCAATTGCCATAGGTTATTGGGAGTTTGGGTACTTTCGGACGCACTTTTGCCTGTTATTGGCTGATATATATATTTCAACATCACATTTTTTGGTATATCCCCTGTAAACTGCCTACGACCGACGAAGCCGTTAAAACTGACGTTATGGCGACCATCAACAGGACCTGACAACCAATTATAACTTATTCAGTGGCGACTACAAAAGTCTTTTACAGACTGTGGCGGCCATTGAACGGTACTATTTTGTCTTCGAAGATTAATTTTTCTGTCTGGTTTTGCCTGTTTCTAATTTTGATGGTTAACTAACACTACCGAAATCATGAGACAAACAATGTTAATTTCAGGCATACTGGCGTTTTCAATTTTAGCCGGTTGTGTATCAAAAGACGAACATGCCAAGCTTCAGTCGGAGCTGGATGCTGTTGAATTTGAACTGGAAGGTGCCCGTAAGGCTGTGCTTACACTACAGGAGGTAGGCGTACTGATAGATTCAGTTGACGCAGCCCGTGAAGAGCTGAAAATGGATATGGAAGTAGGAACCAGTCTGGAAGGGTACAAGGCCAGGATGGAAAACATCAAGTCCTACATTGAGCAAACAGAGCAGAAGCTGGACATACTTCAGGCCGAGCTGCAAAAATCGGAGGCAAACCGGCGTGCCTATGCCAGCACAGTGAAGCGATTGAGGAAAGACCTTGAGGCCAGAGGCAAGGAGATAGAGCAGTTGCAAACTCAGGTGGCTTCCTACAAGACGGAAAATCAGGATCTGATCACTTCGCTGGATCTTAAATCGACTGAGCTGGAAGAAAAAACCGCTGAGATAGAAAAGAAAAAAGAAGAGCTTGCCCTGATAGAGCAAAGAATAGAAGAGCTTAAAAGCAGTTCGAAAATGACGGAGGCTGATGCCTTCTATGCCCGGGCAGAAGCAGTTGAGGAGGCTGCAAGGCGCACCAAACTGGCTCCCAAAAAGAAAAAACAGACTTACGAAGAAGCCATTACCCTATATCAGGAAGCATTGGCACTGGGCCGTTCTGACGCTCAGGACAAGATCGACGCGTTGCAGGATAAGATATAGTTCGTATTCCAGGCAAGTTCAGATTTGTAGGGAGGCTGTCTCAAAAGGACAGCCTCATTTTTTTGAACGGACTTCAGAGACCGGATATAAACCCCTGCTTCAGCAACTTGCTGTACATCTCATAGCAGACCCATGCGTCGGTGGCTGCATACTGGCGTTGCCTTTCCGTCAGGGTTGGATTCTCCCAGTTCGATGTCTGGGCGTTTTTGGAGATCCTGAAACCCAGAATTATGGCGGTGAGCTTCCGCAGGCCATTGCTTTCAATGCCTATATCCTTGACGATCTGGTTCAGCTCCATAAAGCCAGCAGGTTTGAAACGTCGGATATCCTGCAGATCCTTGATGTCATCCCTGAGGGCTACGCCAATTTTAAGAATATCCGGCGATTCGAAAAAGTCCGCCAGCATATTCGTAATGCCTGTATGATTAATGCGCACCAGAAAAACCTCTTCTGAAAGTGCAATCTGGACAAGGGAAACACGGTTGGACTCTCCTTTTCTGAAATTTGGCTTGGTTTCCGTATCAAACCCAACAAACCTTTCCTTACGTATCTTCCGAAAGGCAGATCTCAGGTCATTGGCATCATCTATGACGGTGATCGTTCTTTCGAACGCCTTTAGATCCAGCTCATTGATATCCTGATTTGATATGGTTTCCTTAAACACCCCGGCTTTTATTTACTCAATCTCCTGATCTTTATGTTCAAATAGGCAAACAATATGGTCATAAAGGGGCTAAGGATGTTGAAGAAACAATACGGGAGATAGGTGAAGGTAGCTACCCCCAACACGGACGACTGATAGGCGCCACAGGTGTTCCAGGGGATCAGAACGGAGGTAACCGTGCCGGAATCTTCAAGGGTGCGGCTGAGGTTTTCTGGAGCAAGGCCTCTCTCTCTGAAGGTGTTGGAAAACATACGTCCAGGCACGACAATGGCAATATACTGGTCAGAGGCAGTGATATTAAAGGTGATACAGGTGGCTGCCGTGGAAGCTACCAGTGAACCTGTGGAGTGGGCCAGCTTTATGATCTCTGTGGCCATTCTTTTCAGCATGCCGGTACCTTCCATCACCCCCCCAAAGACCATAGCCGTAAGTATGAGCCAAACCGTGCTCAGCATACCGTACATGCCACCAGAGCTCAACAATTCGTCTACAATGGCACTACCCGTGGTCACGCTCACCTCGGTGAACATAGCCTGTAGCACGGCGGCATATGATGATCTGAGGGTATTGTTGGAAATGCCTGATATGGAGTCGATGAGCTGCGGTTGAAAAATCAACGCAAAGACCCCTCCCAACAGGGTGCCAATTAACAGCGCCGGCAGTGCAGGCATTTTTTTTATGATAAGGAAAATAACCACAGCGGGTACCAGAAACAATGCCAGATTAATATTGAATTTTTCCGAGATGGCTGCCTGTACCTGACTTACTTCACCCATTTCAGCCGAATTGTCGGAAGTAAACCCCCATATCAGAAAGATGATCAACGCAATAATGATGGACGGTCCCGTGGTCAATGTCATATACCGGATGTGCGTAAAAAGGTCTGTACCGGCCATGGCAGGTGCCAGATTAGTGGTATCCGACAGGGGAGACATCTTATCTCCAAAATAGGCTCCTGAAATGATCGCACCGGCTACCACCCCATCGTGTATTCCCATGGCTTTGCCGATACCCACGAGGGCTATACCCACCGTAGCTGCGGTAGACCAACTACTGCCGGTAGCCACTGAGACCACAGCGCTCACTATGCAGGCTGCAAAAAGAAATATTGTGGGATTGAGTATTTCAAGACCATAATAGATCATGGCTGGCACAATACCACTGATCAGCCACGTCCCTGAAAGTGAACCGATCATGAGCAGTATCAAAATCGCTGCCATGGCGGAGCTGATACTTTTAACAATAGCTTTTTCAAGCTCTGGCCAGGTGTAGCCCAGCTTCAGTGACAAAACACCGGCAAATGCTGCAGTGAGCAGAAGTGCGATCTGGTTGGGGCCGTAGGAAGAGTCACCACCATAAAGTACAACATTGGCAGCAAGAAGTAAAATAAGCAGAAATACAGGTAAAAGGGATAATAGCAGGGAAGGTTCTTTCTTTTCTGTCATTTACAGGCTCTTCAATCTTGTGAAGATATGAAAGATTTTCTATAATGTTCCAGGTTCAAAGTTCAATGTTCAAAGTTTAATCTTACAGATCCCAGCCCATTACAAATCCCTGTTGGCGGTTAATCATAAATGATCGACTACCCATCATTAATCCTTAACCATCATTTCAGCCAGTCTTTCACCCAGTGTGCTGCCAATGGCCACGCCCATGCCTCCCAACCTTGCACCCACAAAAATGTTTTCTGAGTATTTTCTGAGTATCGGCTGCTTATCATGGCCAAAAGCCATTATTCCCGCCCAGGTATGCTCGATCTCATAAGGTGTGCCGGGCAGAATGACCTCATCCAGCCTGAGTTTGAGCTCCGCCAGTATTTTTTCGTTGATCTCAAACCGGGTGGAAGTCTCCTCTTCCGGAAAAAGGTTACGCCCGCCTCCAAAAATCACTCTCTTCCCGAAATTCCTGAAATAATAATAACCCCGCTCGATATGAAAGGTACCCTTGAATTTGAGGTTATCCAACGGGTGAGTGACCAGTACAATTCCCCGGCCCGGGGCCAGCTCCAGGTCAGGAAGGAGGGAACGTGTGAAGGCATTGGTACAGACTGCCACCTTCCCGGCCAGTATAGTTATGGGTGCCATGTCAGCTCCAACCCGGACCTCTACCTTACCCGAATCGTGGAGAGACTCTACTTCTGAGCCTGTAAGTATTTGGATACCTTTTTTCTGAGCCAGTCTGATCAGCGCCTTCATCATTTTGCCGGTGTCTATCTGGCTTTCATACGGATTGAAGACGAGGGTTTTCACTTTGGCTGTATGAAAACCGAAGGACTTTATCAGATCATTTCGCATTTGAAATACCGGCAAGCTGAAAAGAGGGGATAGCCAGTGATTGACAGTGTCCAGTTGTTGCAGGCTATCGGACTCCTCGTCACCCATCAATTCATACCCCCCGTAGTTTCGATAATCGATGGATCTTTCTCCCAGACGGTTTCGCAGTTTATTTAATCCGTCAACCCGGAGCCTGACCAGCTCGAGCGCCTTTTCTTCTCCCATGATCTGGATATCCTCCAACAGCTCAGTAAGGCTGCCAAAACAGGCAAAACCAGCATTTTTAGTGCTGGCGCCGGTGGGAAAAAGACCTTTTTCCAGAACAAGAACAGATGCCTCCGGCTGTTTTTCCCTGATTGAAATAGCCGTAGACAGGCCCACTATGCCACTGCCTATTACTACATGATCGTATTCAACAAAGGATCGTTTTTCCCAGAAACTGAGCATGGTTGTGTTTAAGGTTCTAAGTGCTGTATTGCACAGTGAACTTGCCTGAATAAACGTTGACTGATAACGCTAACCATTCATTCACTTTAACTTTTCATTACTTCTGTGCCGGTCCTTGTCTCGGATACTTTTCTTTTCCATATTCCGTTTAAAGGCTTCCGTGAGATCCACACCGGTCTGGTTCGCAAGGCAGATCAGCACCCACAACACATCGGCCATTTCATCTCCCAGATCTTTGTTCCTGTCACTTTCCTTTTCTGATTGCTCACCATACCTCCGTGCCATGATCCTGGCCACCTCCCCCACTTCTTCAGCAAGGATAGCCATATTGGTCAATTCATTAAAATAACGGACGCCAGTGGTATTGATCCAGTCATCCACGAGTTTTTGTGCTTCCTTAAGGGTCATTTTCTTACTAATCCTATCATATTTACTATAATGCCGTACACTTCCATCTGAAAGCTGGTCTGTTTAAAATACGAAAGTACTGTATGGCACCATCATATCACGGATAAACGCCACTGATTTGTTGTCTTGATCATTTTCATTAATGGTGACGAACCTCACCATATTTCCGCACCTACTTTTTATCCTTTGTATCAATGATTATAGTTACAGGACCATCATTGGTCAGGCTCACCTTCATATCGGCGCCAAATTCGCCGGTCTGTATTTCCTTTCCCAGCTCCGTACCAAGCTTTTGGATAAAACTCTCATAGAGCGGTATAGCGGTCTCCGGTCTGGCAGCCTTAATGTAAGAGGGCCTGTTGCCCTTTTTGGTACTGGCATGCAGTGTGAACTGACTGATCAGCAGCACCTCACCCCCCACCTCAATCAGGCTTCTGTTCATAACCCCATTGTCATCACCAAATATCCTCAGGTTAGCAATCTTTCTGCTCAGCCATTCAATATCCTCCCTGGAATCAGCCTCCTCTACACCCAGCAATACCATAAGGCCATGACCGATCTCACCCGTAATATGGCCTTTAATTCTGACTGAAGCTTTGGATACACGTTGTATAACTGCTATCATTCCTTCTTTTTTTCAGGGATAATAATCCAGAGGAAGTATACTCGCCATTTTTCCCGTCCAGTTCCAGTATCCCTCAACATAACTGTACCGGACATCCTCAAAATATCCATTGGCATATACCCTAAGTGGCTCATCAATATACAATTTCGATTGCTGGTAGCCGGGTCCGTATCCTGCTCTTCTGAAAGGATACAGCCTATGCTCCCTCGCCCCCAGAAAAGTGACATGCAATATTCCTCTGAAAGCCAGCTCTCCGTTCTGCATCAGGGCATGGCCCGATGTGTACTTCATACCCAGACTATCGATATATTCCGGTTGTCTTTTCAGATCGAGATAATATTGCAGGCTATCAGTCAGAGGGCTGCTAAGTGAAACTTCGGATCCCTGCTGCTCCCTGATCTTTTTTCGGAACGAACTGATCTTTTTCTCCAGTATATCGGAAGGGGGCCTGTCAGGGTTGGACAGCCTGATCAGCTCCTGAACCTCATATTGTTCACTTTTCAGGCTAAGATTATTCAACGACCGGAAAAAATGCAACAGAGAACCTTTATAGGCCTCTTCTCTGTTCCTTCCCCATTTCCGCAGGGTGCTTTTGTTTTTAGATTTGAGGTATGAAAACCGGGGCACACCGTAAAATGCCAGCCTGCCACTCCTGAAGTCAAGTTGAAAAGACTGCATGTCATAGGTAATACGATAGCCCAGCCAGTCATTTATGATCTCCAAAGGCTCTCTGGCATGCGCAAAAAGGATATTTTCATCCCTATCGTAATAGAAATAGAGTGCCCTGGCATTAAGGATACTGCACATGTCACTGGCAGGAGTTGTGCCCAGAAAATTTGCCTTGAAAACCTGAAAGTCATCCTGCCAATTACTGGTATCGGCTGTCACAAATACCTCCGGCAGGCTTACTACCTCAACCGTCAGCTTTCCGTTGACCTCCAGCTCATCGTTTGCATTGATCTCCAGTGATCTTGTAAAGGTTTTGTATCCTATGAAGGAGATGGTCAGGTCATATTTACCTGGGTCAAAGCCAGTCAGTTCATAACTGCCTTCCGCATCGGTTACTGTTCCTGTCAATGTATTGGCCAGAAACACATTGGCATATTCAACAGGCTTTCCGGATTCCGCGTCGGTAATTGTACCATGGATGGTTTGGGAAAAAATGAATGGAGAGGTTGAACATGTCCAAAACAATAAAAATATCTTTTTTGCACCCATACGCTCAGTAGTCCTGAAGCTCATCCGACTCATGTATATGGGCCCCTCTGATCCTCCGCCTGGCTGTAGAAAACATAGCATGAGCCACCTTCTCAAAACGAATAGCCTTGTATCTCCTCAGCGGACCGACAAAAAGAAAGTTGAAGACCCTAAAGATCCCCTGCGCTACGGTCTCTCCCATCCTTTTTTCTTTCCTTGCACCCAATAGTAACGCAGGTCTGAAAATATGCAGGGCAGTATAGGGAATTTCCTTTAATCGATGCTCCACCTCACCCTTTACCCTGTTATAGAAAACCGACGACTGTGAGTTGGCACCCATGGCTGTAATGATGAGGAATTGTTCAGCGCCGTTCTTGAATGCCAGCTCAGCCACCCTGATGGGATAGTCATAGTCCACCCTCCTGAAGTTTTCTCTGGATCCGGCCGTTTTGATGGTCGTCCCCAGGCAGCAATAAATGTCATCTCCTCTTATCTCGCCTGCCAGCGTGTCAAGATCATCATAGCCACCGATCAGATTTTTCTGACACGGATGGCCGTCCAGGGGCCTTCTACTCAGAGCAATTACCTGATCATAATAGTCAGACTCCAGCAGTTCAGAGAGTAAATACCCGCCAGTAAGCCCTGTAGCACCTACTATGAATGCCTTTCTGCCTGTCATTGACTTTTTGATCTGTCTCTGAGCCTCAGAAAGAAGTAGATAATGACCGATACTACCACCAGCGGGACCACCATGATCATGCTATAACCTATGAAATGGCCTATCTGATATGCAACAGGCTGATCTGACCCACCGGATTGGCAGCCAGACAGCAAAAGCGAGAGACCAGACATTAAGGTGATGGTATTTCTCATTCCGCGGCATATTCCTTTTCCCAAAGAATAAATTTGTCTACCTCCTGCTGTATCCTGTTGTATACCCATACCATTACAGCAAAGTCATCAACCAATCCTGTGATGGGGATAAAGTCAGGGATCAGATCTACAGGGGTAATAAAGTAGAGCAGAGCTGCCACGATCAGCACCATATTCTGCCATTGAATATCGCGGTAGTCCCCCTTTGCATAGGCCTTGACCATGCGTACGAATATTCTGGCCCGGTTGACGAAGCCTGAAGTCCTGATGTTTTCCATGTTAAGATCAGTCAGCCTGGCACTGACCCTGGTGACAAGGTTTTTCAACTTCGGGTTACTTTTGAGAAGTTCGGATGCCTTTGACATCGCTTTTTTGAAAAATCTGTTCTGTTCTATCCTTTCCATCACTGTGTCATTCTGTTTTCAAAACGTGCTGCGTATTTCATTCTTCACCTGTGCCAGTGCCTTCTGAATAGGGTCGGTGTCCCTGGCCATGGCATGGTCAAAGAGTTTTTTGGAAAGGTCCAGTCCCGTGGCATTTTCCGGCAGGCCGTAGGCTGATTCATTGATGGAAACGATCAGATCTTCCTTGGCGGTTTTAACAAGCTCCCAGGCCTCGTCACTCATATATACCTGCTGTGATACATTGTGGTTGTATTCCTCGCGGATCTCATTAAGCATAAGCTGCTGAAATTCCCTGGCGGTATATTCACCATTATTCAGTCTTACCACCAGGTTATTCGGACTGATACGCTCCAGAAAAAGACAAATGCGCTCATAGGCATGCAGGCGATTCGGGAGCACGGTCTCTATGCTTTTACCACGAACTTCCAGCCTTTTCTTTTCCAGTTCCTTATCAAGAAAGGATTTTACCACAAGGTACATGGCGTAAAGCACCGCCGCAGCAGGAATAAGGATCTTTCCAAATTCAATTAATACTTCCATAAGAAGGGATCATCTGATTATTAACGTCTTTAAATTAAGAAAAGTCTTACAGAATGAACGGACCAAAACATTTTGAATCCCATCAGTCTCAGCACCAACTTCAGAATTTCATCAAACAGCCGGCTTCCATCATGCAATTTGTGATATTTTTGAACTTTGAGGTCCATTTCCCGGTTAAAAAACGGAAGTACCACTATTTTATGATTGACAAACTTATTCCTGTAACCCTTTCAGAAAAAGCCATTTCGGAAGTAAAGCACATCATGCAGAATAAAAACATTCCTGAAGGGTATGGACTGAGGATAGGTGTAAAGGGTGGCGGCGGATGCGGAGGATTCAGCTACATGCTGGGATTTGATACACAAAAGGAAAATGATATTGATTTCGAAGTGGATGGCATACCTGTTTTTGTAGAGAAAAAACATACCATGTATCTGCTGGGTCTGCAAGTGGATTTTTATGAGGGCGCCGATGCCAGAGGATTCACTTTTGTAAAGGCCGGGGAATAATCCCTTAATTTACCTCTAATAAATAAAATCCCCGATCTATGAACAACTGTGGAAAGTTTTTGACCACCGCTGTCCCCTTTTTCACATACCATAGAAACTGAAGATAAGCATATTTCCTACTAAATAGTAGAACAAATAAAAATAACCTGCGTATATTAGTTCTACAATTTAGTAACAAAATGAAGGAAACACGTTTAGGAGAGTTTGAGGAAGTCATTCTTTTGCTCGTGGGCATATTGGGCGAAGAGGCCTATGCCTTCAAGGTAGCGGAGGAATTTGAGTCCCAGACAAAGCGCTCCGTATCCATTGGTGCCGTACACTCCACACTGAACCGCCTTTCTGAAAAAGGTTTTCTAACCTCGGAAATGGGCAAGTCCTCACCCGAACGAGGAGGAAGAAGAAAACGCATCTACAAGATCACGGCTATTGGTGAAAGAGTACTTTCAGAAGCTCGTGATTTTAGAGTCTCCCTCTGGAGTCAGTATCCCGGTTTTGCCAGTGGTTGATCATTGTGCAGGGTAAGAGGTATTATTTGAAGTATGTATGAACACAAACCTATACCACCGAGAGCAGCCCAGCGTTTCCTGCTGTGGTTTCTCAAAGATGACCTTGCAGAGGAGGTGCTGGGGGATCTTGACGAGAAGTTTTTCAGCACGCTGGAGAGCCACTCGCCTTCCAGGGCTAAACGTCACTACTGGTTTCAGGTCTTTCACTACCTACGACCTTTTGCACTAAAAAAATACAGGCCAAACTCAACACAACACATCATGATTCAAAACTATTTAAAGATCAGCTACCGCAACCTGCGAAAGAACCGGGGATATGCCTTTATCAATATTGGCGGCCTGGCCATAGGAATGGCTGTAGCCATGATCATCGGGCTGTGGGTCCATGACGAGATCTCGCATGACAAATACCACAAAAATTATAAACACATTGCCCAGGTGATGAAAAATCAGACGGCCAATGGAGAGGTCTACGTTTCGTCAGCCCAGGCCCGTCCACTGGAATTCATTCTCCGTGATGAGTTCGGAGAAAATTTTGAACACATTGTGATGAGCTCATGGCCGGGAGACCATGTTCTTTCCCATGAAGACGTGACCATTAAAAAGCGTGGTAATTACATGCAGGCCGGAATAAGTGACATGCTAAGCCTGAATATAGAAAAAGGTACTGCCACCGGATTTGATCAACCGGATAAGATCCTGCTGTCAAGCTCCACGGCCAGGGCCTTGTTTTCATCCGATGACCCGGTGGGTAGGGTGATCAGGATGAACAATGATCAGGATCTTACCGTGATCGGTGTATATGCCGATCTGCCGTCCAATACCTCCTTCGAATACCTGCAATTTATCGCCCCCTGGTCACTATATGTCAATTCTTCTGAATACGTACAGCGTATCGAGACCGTATGGGATCATTCTTTCCAGATCTTTGTGCAGATCGCTCAAAATACGGATATGCAGTCCCTTACGGACAGGCTAAAGCCTGTCCCTGCCACAAAGGACGAACATCTTGCGGAGTTTGAAACCGAGCTGTTTCTACATCCCATGAAAGACTGGCACCTGCGGTCGGAGTGGAGAAATGGCATACAGCGAGGGGGCAACATCCAATATGTTGTTCTCTTCAGCATGATAGGTGTATTTGTACTATTACTGGCCTGTATCAACTTCATGAATTTGAGCACTGCCCGTTCACAAAAGCGGGCACGGGAAGTAGGTATCCGAAAATCTGTCGGATCCCGCAAGGGTCAGCTAATAGATCAGTTTCTCAGTGAGTCTTTCTTCATTGTGATCATTGCTTTTGTCTTGTCTGCTCTCCTCGTCCTGATCACATTGCCAGAATTCAATGACCTGATGAGCAAGCAGATCACTTTTCCATGGAATGTGACCGGCTTTTGGCTGGCTTCAGCAGGCTTTATCATTATTACCTCCCTGCTTTCCGGCAGTTACCCCGCATTTTATTTATCCTCTTTCAAACCCGTAGATGTACTAAAAGGTGCAACCCAGAGGGGCCCCGGAGGGTCTTTACCCAGAAAAATCCTTGTGGTTATGCAATTCACCGTCTCCGTTTCTCTGATCATCTGTACGCTGTTGATCTTTAGGCAAATCCAATACAGCAAGGACCGGCCCATAGGATATGATCAGCAGGGACTGATCCATACCACATGCAATATCGAAGACTTCAAAGGAAAATACGATCTTTTTCACAATGCTCTGATCGAATCCGGAGCGGTAATAGCCATGTCAGCCTCCCACAGCCCGCTTACAGGAGTATGGTCAGGGAGTTCCGGGTTTTCATGGGAGGGCAAACCAGCCGATTTTAAAGCCCATTTTGGAACGGTCAGGGTATCGCATGACTACGGCAGGTCCATCGGCTGGAAGATCATGGAAGGGAGGGATTTCTCCAGGGAGCTCGCCAGCGATTCCAATGCCGTAATTATCAATGAAGCTGCCGTGAAGTACATGGGGTTGGAGGATCCATTGGGTAAATACATATACATGGGAGGATCACGCCCCAGACAGATCATCGGTGTAGTTGAAAATGTGGTAATGGAATCTCCCTACCAACCTGTGGAGCAGTCGCTCTATACCATTGGCCATGGAGATTACAACTTCTACAATCTGCGTTTGAATCCTCGTAAAAGCATGCATACCAACATTGCTGCCATAGAGGAGGTTTTCAAAAAGCTGGTGCCGGGCATCCCTTTTACCTTTGAGTTTGTGGATGAGAAGTATGCCAGAAAATTCAGGGCAGAGGAACGCATTGGAAATTTGTCACGTGTATTTACTGCTCTGGCCATATTTATATCCTGTCTTGGCCTGTTCGGACTGGCTTCCTTCATGGCCGAGCAACGTACTAAGGAAATTGGCATAAGAAAAGTACTGGGCGCCACAGTCTTTAATTTGTGGAAGCTGCTGACAAAAGATTTTCTGTTCCTCGTCATGATATCGTGCCTCATGGCCGTACCTCTTTCCTTCTATTTCATGAGCGGCTGGATAGGGCAATTTGAATACCGTATTGATATTTCGCCATGGATATTTATCGCCTCAGCGACAATGGCGCTTATCATCACCCTGCTCACTGTAAGTTATCAATCCATCAGGACTGCCATTGCCAATCCCGTTAACAGTCTACGCTCCGAATAATAGCCGTTAGGATTGAAAAATACGAATACCATACCGCCTGAATCTGCCCGGAGTTTCCTGCTGTGGTTTCTCAGGGAAGACCTGGCTGAAGAGGTACTGGGCGACCTGGAGGAGAATTTTTACCGTTCACTGAAAAAAGGGTCACCTGGCAGGGCAAGACGCAACTACTGGTATCAGGTATTCCACTATCTACGCCCCTTTGCTATTCGAAAGTACAGGTCAAACTCAAATCATTTTATCATGTATCATCACAATATAAAAGTAGCCTGGAGAAATATTTTAAAGGATAAGGTCTCGTTTCTGATCAACGCCTCAGGTCTGGCCTTAAGCATGTTCTGCGCCATGCTTATCGTACTCTGGATCACGGACGAATTGAACTACGAAACCTTTTTCTCCAACTCAGAGCGGATCTATCGCCTGGTACAGGACGTACAGTTTGACGATGGAACCGTGTTTAAGGCCGCTGCCTCACCAGCACCCATGCCTGAGTATCTCAAGGACCATTATCCAGGGATTGCCGGGTTTACCCGTTTCCGCCCCAGAACGGATAAGGTATTGATCCAATATGAAGAGGTGAAATTTTACGAAGATGTAGCCTATGCTGATTCTACTCATTTCGGGATTTTCCAACATCGCTTTATCGCAGGAAATCCCGAAAATGCACTGTTTGACCCTGGTTCAGTGGTAATAAGTGCAAGAATAGCCGAGAAATACTTTGGCCATGACTGGGAGCGGCAAAGTGTATTGGGTAAAGTACTGACCCTTAACACTAATGAAAATTTTAAAATAACCGGAGTTATCGAAAATCTGCCTTCCAACACCCATTTGAGGTATGATATAGTATTGCCTTTCCGTAAACTGTATGAGTATGGATGGACTATGAACTGGGGTAACAACTACTACTATGCTTATTTTTTGCTGGAAGAAGATACGGATGCTGCGCTGCTGACAGAACAAATTTCAGCATTTGCCAAAACCAGGGACGAGATTGGCGATAACTTTTACCTTCAGCCCCTTCATGAAATTCATCTCTACTCTGACTTTGATATTGATGTGTACGGAAGTACCGAACTGAGATATCCTTATCTGAATATTTTTATAATAATAGCCTTTGCCATTATTCTGGTAGCTTGCATCAATTTCATGAATCTGTCCACAGCCCGATCTGAAAAAAGAGCCAAAGAAATCGGTCTTCGCAAAGCCATAGGTTCACACAGGGTCCAGATCGTAGGGCAGTTGATGAGTGAATCCGTCCTGACGGCTGTACTTGCATGGTTCATCGCCCTGGGCGCAGTAGTATTCACACTTCCTTATTTCAACAATATTACAGCCAAATCGATCGCCTTTGGTGCGGATGACTGGTCCATTCTGCTGTCATTTATTTTTGGAGCTGTCCTTATCGGATTACTGGCTGGCAGTTACCCTGCTCTTTATCTTTCTGCGTTTAAACCGGCCCAGGTCCTAAAGGGAAGATCGGTGTCCGGAGGGGGCACTACTTTCAGGAGAATGCTAGTCACCATTCAGTTCGCAGTTTCCATTATTCTACTGGCAGGTACCGCCATTGTGTACAAACAATTCCAGTATTTCATCGAAAAAGACCTGGGATACGATAAGGACCTGCTTATCTATATGCAGGTGCGTGGTGACATATGGAATAACTATAATGGTTTTAAAAATGAACTTTTGCAACAGCCATCAGTCAAAGGAGTTACGGTTTCCTCGGACATTCCTACCCATACCGTGCACGCTACCTATGACTTTGACTGGGAGGGTAAAAGCGAAGAGGAAGATATTTTGATCTATCATTTTTCCGTGGATTTCGACTATATGGAAACGCTGGGATTGGAAATTCTGGAAGGCCGGAGCTTTTCCCCTGACTTTCCGGCTGATTCCGGTAATTTTATTCTGAACGAAGAAGCCCTGAGGGTAACAGGGCTTAAATCCCCTGTAGGCAGCCCTTTTTCCATGTGGGGCCGTGAGGGGAAAATAATCGGAATTGTTAAAGACTTCAATTTCAAATCTTTGCATCAGAAGGTGGAACCGCTGGTGCTTCGCATGATCCCTGCATGGAACGCCTACATCCTTGCTAAAGTGAATCCAGCCAATCTGGATCAGGCATTGGAGGTTATGGCAGATGCGTGGAAAAAATACAACCATGATTACCCTTTCGAGTATCATTTCCTTGACGAGCAATACAAAGCGCTTTACCAGGCTGAAAAAAGGATGGCCACGGTATTTGATTACTTTACTTTTTTTACCTTGTTCATAGCCTGTCTGGGCCTGATAGGGCTTATCAGCCACATGATCGAGAAAAGAAGAAAGGAGATCAGTATCAGGAAAGTTTTCGGCGCCTCCATTTCCAGGATACTGGTGCTGCTGTTCAGAGAGTACCTGCAACTTATCCTTATTGCCTTCCTCATATCTGTTCCGATAGCCGTTTTCTTCATTTTCAAATGGCTGGAAAATTATGCCTACCGTATCGAGGTGCAATGGTGGATGTTTGCAGTTCCGGGATTTGCGGTACTACTTATTTCGTTGTTGCTGGTTAGCAGGCAAACCGTGAGAGCGGCAAGGCAAAACCCGGTAGATAATCTGCGGTATGAATAACTGAATGTGCCTTTGAAATCCAGACAGACCATACCACCCCGGCTCGCCCAATCATTCTTGCTCCGGTTCCTTAGGGAGGATATAGCAGAAGAGGTACTGGGCGACCTCGAGGAGAAGTTTTACAGTTCACTGAAAAAAGGATCGCTCGCCAGGGCAAGACGTAACTACTGGTACCAGGTATTCCACTATCTGCGCCCCTTTGCGCTCAAAAAATACAAGTCAAAACACTCAAACACAACAACCATGTTTAAAAACGATCTCAAAATTGCCTGGAGGCATTTTCAAAGACAAAAAATGTATTCTCTTATCAAAACAGCCGGATTTTCCCTGGGAATAGCTGCCTGTTTTCTGATCACTTTGTACATTCTGGATGAACTGAAATATGATCAGCATTACAAGGATAAGGAACATATATACCGCATAGTCGGCGAATTTAACAGGGATGGCGACCTCGAGAAAGACGTTTGGTTCCCGGCGCCACTGGCCAGGGTACTGGAGGAGGACTTCCCTGAAATTGAAAAAGCCGGAAGGTACAACAACGCCTCATTATTCGGAGCAGGTAGCAATGAAGTGCGACGAACAGACCAACGAATGAATTTTTTTGAGACGGGTTTTACCTATATAGATCAAAAACTGTTTGATATCCTTCAATTCCAGCTTATCGCAGGGAATCCAGGCACCGTACTCAGTAAGCCGAATGACATGGTGATATCCCGACGAAAGGCGGAGAAATACTTTCCAAATGGAGATCCTCTGGGCAAAACACTGATACTGAACAACAACGAGGAAGAGGTTTATACCATTCGCGGAGTGATGGAAGATCCGGAAAATGTGCATTTCAAGGGTGATTTTTTCATAGCGCTGGCAGGAGTGGAATTCTGGCCCGGTGAGCAGAATTTCTGGGGCGCTTCCAACTATCCCACCTATGTAAAACTGAAGCCGGGCGCAGATGCGAAGGCACTGGAGGAAAAGCTGGAGGCCATCAAGGAGAATTACCTGATCCCGGCGTGGAAGCAGTCAGGCGATCTTAATGTAGAAGAGAATGCCAAAAAATTCAGGCTGAACCTACAGGCCGTGTCCGATATATATCTGAGATCTGCCGGCATCAACGACGAGCTGAAACATGGTGATATCCGTTTTGTCTGGCTGTTTGGTGGCGTGGCCGCTTTTATCCTGATCATTGCAAGTATAAACTTCGTTAATCTTTCTACGGCGCGATCCGCCAACCGGGCAAGGGAGGTGGGTTTGCGTAAGGCCATAGGATCCTCCCGGAGTCGCCTGATCAGTCAGTTTCTGGTAGAATCCTTATTGCTTAGCTTTCTGTCTTTTTCCCTAGGCTTACTGCTGGCCTATGTGCTGTTACCCTGGTTCAACCTTCTTGCGGGCAAATCCCTGATCATGCCATGGCTTGAGTGGTGGCTGTGGCCTGTGCTGCTGATCTCCGTTTTTGTAGTGGGTATCCTTGCCGGCCTCTATCCTGCCTTTTATCTGTCTTCGTTCAGACCTGTCAGCGTACTGAAAGGAAACCTGAGCAGAGGCAGTAAGGCTTCCGGCATGCGTAACACACTGGTTGTATTCCAGTTCACAACCTCCATTTTGCTTATCATTGCCACCTTCGCGATCTACCGGCAGGTCAGTTACATTCTGAATAAAAAGGTAGGCTTTGATAAAGAACAGGTGGTTATGATCCGGGGTGCCAACACCCTGGGGGACAGCCGGTCCGTCTTCAAAAACAAGCTACTGGAACTCTCGTCTGTAAAAAATGCTACCATCAGTGATTACCTGCCAGTGAGCGGTGCCAAACGAAACAACAACGGTTTTGTAAAGGAGGGCAAAAGAGGTGGAGAAGAACCGGTGTATGGTCAGATATGGCGTGTAGATCACGACTATATCAATACACTCGGCATGAAGGTGGTAAAAGGCCGGGATTTTTCCCGGGAAATGCTGACTGACTCATCGGCCATGATCATCAATGAAAAAATGGCGAGAGCCTTCGGTTTTGAAGATCCTGTTGGTGAAAAAATTGAAAACTTTGGCGATGTGCGTACCATCATCGGTGTCATTGAAGATTTCCACTTCGAATCCATGAAAGCAGAGATCCGATCCCTCTGCCTGGTATTGGGCAACAGCCCGGAGACCATCTCAGTGAGGCTGGAAACCGAAGATATGGAGGCATCACTCAGGACAATAAACGATCTATGGGATGATCTTTCTCCTGATCAGCCCATACGCTATTCGTTCCTTGATGACAGTTTTGCCACCATGTACGATGATGTTCAGCGTACGGGAAAGATATTTGGCGCATTCGCGTTACTTGCGATCGTTGTGGCCTGTCTGGGTCTGTTTGCGTTGTCTTCATTTATGGTGGAGCAGCGGGGTAAGGAGATCAGCATACGTCTGATCCTGGGAGCAACGGTAAGGAGCATCTTTGGTATGCTTACCGTCAATTTCGTCCGGTTGGTAATGGTTTCTCTGCTGATCGCTGTACCACCAGCATGGTATTTCGTACATAAGTGGCTCGAAGATTTTATCTATCGGGTGGAAATGGGACCGGGGATATTTATAGTAGCAGGGGCTATATCCTTAGTGATCGCATTACTTACTGTCAGTTATCAGTCAGTACGGGCGGCTGTCGCCAGTCCGTCCGACCGTCTGAGATCTGAGTGAGTGTATCGCTGGTTATCCATATCCGGTTACAACTCACAAAAGCCATCAGAATAATTGAAGGAGAAACAAATTATACCGCCGAAATCAGCCCAAAGCTTCCTGCTCTGGTTCCTTAAAGACGACCTGGCTGAGGAGGTATTGGGAGACCTTGAGGAGAAATTTCTCAGGAAATCGGCGGAGGAGTCCGCGTTTAGAGCAAAGCTTAATTACTGGCAGCAGGTGCTGAACTATATCCGGCCTTTTGCCATCAAAAAATATAGGTCCAACTCAATGTATTACACCATGTATCAAAGTTATTTCAAAATCAGCTATCGAAACCTGCTGAAAAATCGTGGGTTCGCTTTTATCAACATTGGCGGTCTCGCCCTGGGAATGTCCGTGGCCACTCTTATGGCCATCTGGGTTTTTGATGAATTTTCATTTAACAAAACCCACAGCAATTACGAACAAATAGCTCAGGTACTCCGCTTAAACAACTGGGGAGGCGAATTCGGCACCTCAGTAAACAGCAGCAACGTGACCGGACTGGGTACACTTTTGAAGGAAACCCATCCTGACAAGTTCAGGCATGTGGTAATGACCAACTTCAGAAGCCAGGAAATCATACTCAGCTCCGGAACAGACCACTTTTCGCAGCAGGGTTTTTTCATGTCACCGGAAGGTCCTGAAATGCTGTCCTTCGACATGCTGTATGGTACCCATGACGGGCTCAGGGATAAAAATTCGATCCTTATATGCCGGTCATTGGCCAATAAGCTTTTTAAAGACAAGGACCCGCTGAACGAGGTGGTCCGGATGAATTCAAGGGTTGATCTTCGTGTGGCCGGGGTCTACATGGATTTTCCGCCCAACTCAACCTTTGCCGGCACCACCTACGTCGCCCCACTGGAGCTTTTTACCCGTGGACCCGAAGGTTTACAGATCTGGGACAATTATAATATGAATATCTACGTCCAGCTACAGGATAATGCGGATATGGAAAACGTATCAGCACTAATTCGCAATGCCATGCTTCCCCACGTGCAGTCCAACAGGGAAGAAAGCAAGCCGAGAATTTTTCTTAACCCCATGAAGAAATGGCATTTGCATTCTCAGTTTGAAAATGGAAAGAGAGTAAAAAGCGACCGTATGAAAATGATCCAATTGCTGGGATCAATAGGGCTTTTTGTACTAATGCTCGCCTGCATAAATTTCATGAATTTAAGTACCGCCCGGTCGGAGCAGAGGGCAAAAGAGATCGGTGTACGTAAGAGCATAGGCTCGCAGCGCAAACAGTTGATCGGTCAGTTCCTTACGGAATCGGTTTTTCTATCAATATTTTCCTTTGTTATTGCCCTCATTATTGCGTGGGCTGTATTGCCCTGGTTCAATGGTCTCACCGGAAAGGAAATGATGCTACCCTGGAATAATTACAAAGCCTGGCTTATTGGCATCTTCATCACGCTGTTCACAGGACTGATTTCGGGCTCCTACCCTGCTCTTTATTTGTCATCCTTCAACTCTCTGCACGCGCTGAAGGGTACGTTCAAAGTGGGCTGGAGGGGTACACTGCCCAGGAAGGTGCTGGTGGTGTTCCAATTTACCGTCTCCATCATGCTCATCATCAGTACCCTCCTCGTTTTTACTCAGATAGAACATGCCAGGAAGCGTAGCACAGGCTATCAGCGAGAGGGCCTTCTGGTGTTACCCAAGGGGTCACCTGAATTGTTTGACAAGTATGAGGTACTGCGAAATGAGCTTAAGCGATCCGGGGCCGTGCTTGAAATTGGTGAAGCCAATTACCCGCTTACAAATACACTTGGCAATAACGACGGCATTGAATGGGAAGGCAAGGATCCCGACTTCAAACCTACATTTAACACCATACGGGTAAACTTTGATTACGGGAAGACGATAAACTGGGAATTGATCGCAGGGCGGGATTTTTCACGCTCTTTTGCGGGAGAAGCCGGGCGAGCCGTGATCATCACCGACTCAGCCAGGGCATTAATGGGCTTTGATGACCCTGTTGGCAAATCGATCCACTTTAAAAGCGGGTTTTATGGCGGCCCTGACTTTACCATTGTAGGGGTAGTCAAGGATATGGTAAAAGGGAGTCCCTTTGAAAAAGTACGGCCAGCCATCATGTTCCTTACGAAAGAACAGTCCTTTTGGATGTTCATTCGCCTCAATCCGGATCTACCGGTCAATCTGGCTATTGCCACAACAGAGGAAGTATTTCAGAATGTGGTTCCCAATGCACCTTTCGAGTATAGGTTTATGGAAGATGAATATGCCAAAAAGTTCAGATCTGAAGAACGCACCGGATCCCTGGCCATGTTCTTCACCGTCGTGGCTATATTCATCAGCTGCCTCGGTCTGTATGGTCTGGCAGCCTATATGGCGAATAAAAGAATGAAGGAGGTAGGTATCCGCAAGGTGATGGGTGCATCGATTGCCAATTTGTGGCGGATGCTCTCCAGGGATTTCATTGGCCTTGTACTCATTGCCATTTGCCTGGCCACACCACTTTCCTATTATTTTCTTAACAACTGGCTGGGCCAGTTTGCATACCGGACCGATTTCTACTGGTGGATACTGGCGGCAGGAGGAGCAACCGGTGTGTTGATCACTATATTAACCGTTAGCCACCAGACTGTAAAAGCAGCGGTTTCCAATCCGGTGGATTCCTTGCGATCAGAATAAAATTGAACCGTAAAGGACCCATACCACCTAAAAAGGCCAAATGCTTTTTACTATGGTTCCTCAGGGGTGATCTGGAGGAGGAAGTACTCGGCGATCTGGAGGAAAAGTTTTATGATAAGTTAAAAAACAGTTCGTTGTTCAGAGCCCGGCTGAATTACTGGTACCAGGTATTTCATTACCTACGACCTTTCGCCATCCGGAAGAAGAATCGTTTACCTCAAAATCATTACGCCATGTTTAATAACTATTTTAAAGCAGGCTACAGAAATCTCGTTAAAAACAAAGGGTATTCCTTTCTGAATATCACCGGTCTTGCGCTGGGCATGGCTGTGGCAGCTCTTATCGGTCTGTGGGTATTTGATGAAATGTCCTTTAACAAAGGGTTTGAAAACCATGACAGCATTGCAAAAGTTACGATACGATATACACGGAATGGCGAGATAAGGACGGGACGTTATATGTCCCTACCCATTGGCCCGGAGTTGAAGAGCTCCTACACCAGTGATTTCAACTATGTGATAAGATCTACCTTTACGCGGGAACATGCCCTTAAACACGAGAAAGCACTCATCAATCAGTCCGGTAGTTTTATGGAAAGTGATGCCCCTCACATGCTGACCTTCAACATGCTGAAGGGTACAAGGGACGGCCTTAAAGATCCATATTCCATTATGCTTTCGGCATCCCTGGCGAGAACACTCTTTGGTACAAATGACCCCATGGATAAGGTGTTGAAAATAGATGGTAAGGCAGATGCCAAAGTAACCGGCGTCTATGAAGATATGCCTCATAATTCAGAATTCCGTGATCTGGCTTTCGTCGCTCCATGGAAATTGCACGAGGTAATGAATCCGTGGCTGAACCACTGGCAAAATGACTGGAACAACAATTTAATTCAGGTATTGGTACAAATTACTCCACATGCCACTTTTGAACAGATATCAGCTAAGATCAGGGATGTAAAACTCAGGCATACCGATGAAGAAGAAGCGAAAGCCAAAAAGTATGAGGTTTTTCTTCACCCTATGAGCCATTGGCATTTGTATGATAATTTTGAGAATGGCGAGATCCACGGTGGACTTATCCGGTTTGTATCGCTTTTTGGGATCATTGGTATAGCTGTACTGCTGCTGGCATGTATTAACTTCATGAATTTAAGCACAGCGCGGTCTGAAAGAAGAGCACGGGAAGTGGGTGTCCGTAAGGCCATGGGTTCGGAAAGAAGGCAGTTGGTGTTTCAGTTTTTCAGCGAGTCATTGTTCATCGTATCCATCACTTTCCTGTTATCTCTGATTATCGTGCATCTCACTTTGCCCTTGTTCAATCAGATAGCAGATAAGAGCATATCCATTGCCTGGTCAAGTCCGGTGTTCTGGTTTTCCGGTCTGGGCTTCACTCTGATCACCGGTTTGCTGGCCGGAAGCTATCCCGCACTGTACCTGTCATCCTTTAAACCCGTCAGGGCACTGAAAGGCACCTTCCGTATTGGAAGGCTGGCGGCATTGCAACGGAAAACCCTGGTGGTATTCCAGTTTTCGGTGTCCGTGATTTTGATCATCGGTACACTGATCGTTTTTGATCAGATCCGCTTCACTCAAAATCGCCCCGTGGGCTATGACCGGAATAATCTGATCTATGTAAACGTTAAAACCAACGATATTCATGAGCATTATGAGGCTTTCAGAAGGGACATGCTGAATACCGGGAGCGTTATTGATGTAGCAGAATCCAACGGTGCATTGACTGAAATTGCCGAGAACAACGGGGACTTTACCTGGCAGGGGAAAGATCCCAACTTCCGGGAGGGCTTCGGTGTGATCCGTGTGAGCCATGATTACGGAAGAACGGTAGGCTGGCAGCTTGTTCAGGGAAGGGATTTCGCAAGATCTCCTATGGATGATACCCATAGTCTGATCCTTAATGAAACGGCCGTAGAGGTGATGGGACTGGAAAACCCGGTAGGGGAAATTGTGAAGCATGGAGGCAGAGATCATAAAATAATAGGTGTGGTGAAGGACATGGTGATGAGGTCACCTTATGAACCTGCCCGGCGATCTGTCTTCTCTCTTCTGCCATGGCAGGGCGGCGTGGTGTCTATACGACTGGATCCTGCTGTTGATATACATCAGGCTCTTGCCAAAACAGAAGCGGTGTTCAGGAAATACGTTCCCAATCAGCCATTTGACTATAAGTTTGTGGATCAGGAATATGCCAAAAAATTTGGCTATGAACAGCGCATTGGCCGTCTGTGTTCTATCTTCTCCGTTATTGCCATTTGTATCAGTTGTCTCGGACTGTTCGGTCTCGCAGCATTCATGGCCGAAAGACGTACGCGGGAGATTGGGATACGTAAGGTTCTGGGAGCTTCCCTGGCCAGTCTGTGGCATATGCTCACGCGTGACTTTTTGATTTTAGTGACGGTCTCCTGCTTCATAGCGGCACCTGTTGCATGGTCCCTGATGCAGAAATGGCTGGAGCAGTATGTCTATCGTATTGAAATATCGTGGTGGACTTTCGCACTGGCCACTCTCGGAGCCATGGTCATTACGCTCATTACGGTAAGTTATCAAACGATACGGTCCGCTATGATCAATCCGGCTGACTCGTTGCGTTCAGAGTAGTGAAGCACAATAACCCCATACCGCCCCAGTCCGCTGAGCGCCTTTTGCTTTGGTTCCTCAGGGATGACCTTGTGGAAGAGGTCCTGGGCGACCTGGAGGAAAAATTCCACCACAGCCTGAAGCAAAGATCCGTCTTTGGCTCAAAATTGAACTACTGGTACCAAGTACTGAACTACCTGCGCCCTTTTGCTATCAGAAAATACAGGTCTAACTCAATTGTTTTTATCATGTACAAGCACAACTTTAAGATCGCGTACCGGAATTTCTTCAGGTACAAAAGCTCATTTTTCATCAACCTCAGTGGTCTCTCCATGGGCCTTGCCTGCGCCATGATGATCTATTTGTGGGTCAGGGATGAGATGAGTATTGACAAATTTCATGAAATGGACAGTCGTCTGTTCCAGATCATGCACAATTTTGAATCCCCTTCCGGAATCAAAACACTGGAATGGACTCCCAGCCCTTTGGCAGAAGCGCTGAAAGAGGACTTCCCGGATGTTGAACATTCCGTGAGGGTCATGCCACCAACAGGCTATACCTTCAATGGGGTCATGGGCTCGGAAGAACATCATCGTAAAGCAAAAGCAAAGTATGTAGAAAGGGATTTCCTTGATCTCTTTTCCCATCAATTGATCGCCGGGCAGAAGGATCGGATATTAAAGGACAAGAATGCCGTAGTGATCTCTGATGAGCTGGCCATGCATTTTTTTAAAAGCACCACAAATGTTGTTGGCCAAGCCTTAAGCTGGAAGCAGGGAGAGTTTACGGGAGACTATTACGTTTCAGGAGTATTTGAGAAAATGCCGGCAAACGCCAGTATGCAATTTGACCTGATGTTCAGCTATGAACTGTACGAAAGCAAGCACCCTGAAATGAGCAACTGGTTATACAATGCACCCTGCACCTACATCTCGTTAAAGAATGGTTCAGATGACAAAGCCTTTAGCAAAAAAATTGCCGGGCTCACCAAAAAGAACGACCCCAATGCTGAGGGCACCCTCTTTTTAAGAAAGTACTCAGATCAGCATCTGTATGGCAACTATGAGAATGGTGCAGTATCCGGTGGCAGGATCACTTACGTTATTCTTTTTTCCATCATAGCGGTATTTATCATATTGATCGCATGTATCAACTTTATGAACCTGTCCACAGCACGGGCATCCAGAAGGTTTAAGGAGATTGGTATTAAAAAAGCCGTGGGTGCCGGGCGTACAACGCTGGCCGTTCAGCATCTTGGAGAATCGCTCATGATGTCATCGCTGGCCTTGATCGCAGCACTAGTTCTGGTAGCAGCTCTTATCCCCCAATTCAACGGGATCACCGGAAAACAACTCGAACTGAACCTCGACTTTTCATTGGTCCTGTCACTGCTAAGTATTACGCTGGTCACCGGCCTTGTAGCCGGCAGCTACCCTGCGCTACATCTCTCCGGTTTTCACCCCATCCGGATACTGAAAGGAGGTGTGATCACCTCCGGAAGAGCGCTATGGGTCAGAAAAGGATTGGTGATCTTTCAGTTTGTTGCATCAGTGGTCTTCATCCTGCTGGTTGTGGTTGTACATCAGCAAATGGAATATATTCAGGCTAAGAACCTTGGCTACCAAAAAGATAATGTGATCCAACTTGATGGTGAAGGACGGGATCCCGGGCAGCACAGGACCTTTCTCAATGAAATAAGGAGAATACCTGGTGTGGTCAGCGCCTCGGCGATGCGGGGCGATCTGATGAATGGGGATCACAATAACACCGCTGGTGTACAGTGGGAAGGGCGTCAGGAAGGAGGTCTGGTAGATTTTACCGACCTGGTGGTAGACTTCGGATTTTTCGAAACTATGGGTATGGAGATGGCCTCAGGACGCACTTTTTCTGAAAAATACAGCACCGAAAATGAAAAGATCATTTTCAATGAAACGGCTATTCAACAAATGGGGCTATCCGACCCCGTTGGTAAAACGGTGAAGCTCTGGGGCAGGGACAGGCAGATCATCGGGGTGGTCAGGGACTTTCATTTCGAATCGCTCTATGAAAATGTAAAACCATGCTTTTTCCGCTTAGATGAAGTGCACCTGAACCCACTGATCAGGATCCAGGCCGGCCGGGAGCAGGAAACACTGGGACGTCTTCAGGATCTTTACAGAAATCAGAACGAGGGAGTTGCACTGGAGTACCAGTTCATGGACAGCGCATATGAGCAGCTGTATTTCGCTGAGCGGAGAGTATCCACCCTATCCCGGTATTTCGCCGGTATTGCCATTATTATCTCCTGTCTGGGGCTGTTCGGTTTGGCAGCATTCACCGCTGAGCGCAGATTAAAGGAGATCGGTATTCGAAAGATCCTGGGCGCCGGTAACCTCAGGATCATTTCACTGCTTACAACAGACTTCACCAAAATGGTACTCATTGCCGTCGCTATTGCCCTTCCTGTCAGCTATTTCATTGCCATCAACTGGCTGGAAGGCTTTGCCTTCCGGATCGATCTGGAATGGTGGTTCTTTGCCGGGGCAGGCCTGCTGGCACTGGCCATAGCATGGCTTACGGTGAGCATCCAAACAGTAAAAGCCGCCAATGTCAATCCGGTGGAGTGCCTGAAGGATGAATGAAAAAAAATTCCATTGCACATGCAACCTTTTCCCGTGCCCCGGCATCTGATAATTACACAGTGATACTCCTGTATCCGTCATGTTAAAAAGTTAAACTCAAAATAAAACTACGTCATGAAAAGTGTTCTACTCCTTTTAACCTTATGCACTCCCCTCAGTTTATCAGCATTGGCAGGGGGGAGATCCGATTCATTGACATTGGAAAGAATAAACGAGCGCGAGCTTCGGTTTCTCTACTACAAGGGTTTTGGTGCTGAAAAAAACCTGCAATTGAGTGCTGCTGACCTGGAAGAACTGGCCATGGAGTCCGGGGCGGGCAATGTAGTAGTAAAAGGGCATGATTCGGATGTGATCGAGGTAAAGGCCCGCATCGTGCTGTCAGCACGTAGTATGGGTCGTGCTGTGGCTATTGCCGATGAGTTCCTGGTGCTGTCCCTCGAAAGGCTGGGTGGCAAAGCATTGCTAAAAAGCTATTTTGACTTTCACCGGAGAAATGATTTTTCTGAGGCCATTAATCCCAACGGTTTTTTCAGCGCTCCGGTCAGAAAGATAGATCTTGTTGTTTATGTGCCCCGGCATCTTGCCGTTTCCGTTCGTGATCGCTCCGGTGACCTGTTCATTGAAGGGATCGAAAACGATCTTGTGGTAAAGGACCGTTCCGGATATGTGGAGATCAACAATGTAAAGGGCAACTTAAAGCTGAGCGATTCATCCGGTGATGTAAAACTGGTGAATATTAACGCAGGCAATGGCGACAAAAAAAGAATAAAGATCACGGACCGTTCCGGCACCATAAAACTGACGAACGCCAACGCTGATATCGAATTGTTTGACAGATCCGGCGATATTAGGCTGAGCAAGGTATCAGGCGACGTATTCCTCAGGGACGCTTCCGGACACCTGCACATTGAAGACATCCGGGGAGACCTGAAATTGGTCGATGCTTCTGGCGATATCCGGGCCAGCGATATCGGTGGTCATGTAACACTAACTGACAATTCCGGCGGTATCTATGTCAATCAGGTAGCCAAAAATGTGCATGTAAAAAGTGCCGGCACGGGTGATTTACGTATCAGGAATTATGACGGGAAGATCTCAGGAGATCTGCGTCGGTTGAGCAGGTGATCATCCTGATCTCCTGTCATTGATAACTACTGATTGACCGAAGGGACTTTCCTTTCTTACAAGGTATTGTGGTCAACCCTGCAATTTTAAAACCTGAGTTTAAATTTGCAGGGTTCTTCTCAGCGTCTCCGATAATTATCGGAGCGCCTCCGCGGTTTAAAATCCAAAACGTTACCCCGGTTCAAGGCTGTCACCAATCCCAAGCTCCCGTTGGGCAAGTCTCTTCTACCCCCAACAGGCTGTAAAAATTAAAAATCCTTATTTACTTAACAAAAGTGAAAATAATTTATTACATTCACTTTTGTTAAGTAAATAAGCGAAACATGAAAGAACCATCACTGGGAGAATTTGAGGAGCTGGTGCTTCTTATGGTTGCCGCTCTTCACGATGAGGCTTATGGCGTGGCTATTCTGGAAGGCCTGGAAGAGAAGCTAAATAAAAGGGTGAACATCAGTGCTATCCATGTGGCACTGAAAAGAATGGAGGAAAAGGGATTTGTGAAGTCAAGGTACGGAGGTATCACCACAGACAGAGGAGGCAGGCGTAAGAAATTCTATGTGATCACGGCTTTTGGGAAAAGTGTACTGGACCAGCAATACGCTCTTCGGACCGGCCTCTATCAGCAGATCCCGAAAATCTCTTTTGGCTAATGAAACCCTCGCCTCCAAGCCGTGTCCTTCGCTTCCTCCGCTGGTTCTGCCGGGAAGACTATCTCGAGGAGATCGAGGGAGATCTGGTAGAGGTTTTCGAAAAGCAGTATGAAAAGTCACCGGCAAGAGCGCGAAGGAAGTTCAGTTGGAGCGTGATCCGGTATTTCCGGCCGGAGTTCATTAAAGCGTCTAAAACAAGTCAAAACTCAAATACAACAGCCATGTTCCGTCACAATTTTCTGCTGATCTACCGCAGTTTCAAACAGTACAAAAGTTCATTTTTTATTAATCTTACCGGGCTGTCAGTGGGCATTGCCAGTGCTTTGCTCATCTACCTGTGGGTAAATGATGAGTTGATCATGGACAAATTCCATGAAAAGGACAGTCAGCTATACCAGGTAATGCATAACCTGGATTTTCCCGACGGCATTCTAACCTTTAAGTTTACTCCCATTCCGCTAGGTGAGGCACTGGTCAAGGAAATACCAGAGGTAGAAACTGCCCTGACCATAAGCAGTAGTATGCTGAATCCTGAGGGGATTCTTTCGAACGAAGGTCGCCATCAGGAAGTAAGCGGAATATTTGCAGGTGCTAATTATTTTGATGTATTGTCTTATGACCTTGTAAAAGGCAACAGCCGACAGGTGCTGGCGGATAAGTACAACGTCGTTCTGTCAGAAAAGCTGGCCTTGAAATTTTTTGATTCGACAGACGAGGCTCTTGGTAAAACACTGTTGTGGAGCAATGAACTTTTTAAGGCTACATTGCAGGTCTCCGGTATCTTTGCGGACCCTCCGGCTAATTCCAGCACCCGATTTGACTTTATACTTCCGATCGGCTTATTGCTGGAAAACAACCGGGAATCCCCTGAATGGTTCAGCAGTCATGCAGAAACCTATCTGATCCTGGAAAAGGGGGCAAATATTGAAACCCTGAATGAAAAGATCGCGGACTTTATTAAAGGAAAACATTCCTATTCATCAGAACTCTCCACCCTGTTTGTACAGCAGTTTTCCTCAAATTATCTCTATGGCCAGTTTAAGGATGGTGAGCAGGCAGGAGGCCGGATAGAATATGTCAGACTGTTCCTTGCTATTGCACTGTTCATATTGCTTATAGCCTGTGTTAATTTCATGAACCTGTCCACCGCCCAGGCATCAAGGAAGATGAAAGAGATCGGGGTAAAAAAGGCTATGGGAGTCAGCCGGAATACCCTGATCACCCAGTTTCTGGGAGAATCCATGCTTATGGCCATTTTAGCTCTTGCCATTGCTCTTATATTGGTTGTAGTACTTCTTCCTGAATTCAATGTGATCACCGGTAAACGGCTGGATCTCGAGCCAAGGCTCCACCATACCCTGATGATCGCTGGAATAGTTTTGTTTACAGGCTTACTGGCAGGCAGTTATCCTGCCTTTTACCTTTCAGGCTTCAACCCGGTGGCCGTCTTAAAGGGAAAACGGAGTACCTCTAGCGGTGAGCAATGGGTTCGTAAAGGTCTTGTCATCTTTCAATTCACCATCTCCATTGTTTTTATTGCCGGCTTTTTGATAGTCAGCAGGCAAATTGAATATACTCAAACAAAAAACCTCGGGTACAACGGGGATAATGTTCTTTCATTCAAGATCAAGGGGGAGGCAGAACAGGGTGACCGGGATGTATTTATGGCTGAATTGAAGAAGCTAGCCGGTGTGAAAAACGCTTCAAGTACGGATGGCAATTTTATAAAAGCCCTGTATGGCAATTCAGGATTCTCCTGGGAGGGCAAAGGGCCTGAAAAAACGCTGTTTCCTTCTCCGGAGTTTAGTTATGATCTCATTGAAACACTGGATATTGAAATAAAGGAAGGCCGCTCTTTTTCTCGGGATTATAAAGACGAGAAATCCAAAATAATATTGAATGAAGCTGCTGTCAAAATGATAGGATTGAAGGATCCGGTTGGAAAGAACATAAAATTTCATGGAAGGGACAGGCAAATTATTGGCGTGGTCAAAGACTTTCATCTGGGGTCGCTGCACCAAAAGGTGGAACCTTGCTTTATCCGGTTTGCCCGCCGTGGCAGAGATATTATGGTAAGAATAAAGGCGGGCACAGAGAAAGCTACTATAGAACAGATCAAGGGGCTCTATAAGAAGTTCCACCCCCGGTACGCCTTTGAGTTTACTTTCCTGAAGGACGACTACCAGACACTTTATAATTCAGAGCAAAGAGTAGCTGTTTTATCTCAGTATTTCACGGTTATCGCTGTGATCATTTCATGCCTGGGCCTGTTTGGTCTGGCAGCTTTTACCGCTGAGCGAAGATTGAAGGAGATCGGGATCCGAAAAATACTGGGATCAGGCAACTTCGGTATCATCCGCATGCTCACAGCAGATTTCACTAAAACGGTTATGGTCGCTATTTTCATATCGTTACCCATAAGTTACCTGATCGCCAGCAGCTGGCTTGAAGGATTTGCCTACCGAATTGAGCTGGAATGGTGGTACTTCGCCGGTGTGGGCATGACCGCACTCCTTATTGCATGGCTTACCGTAGGTATACAAACGGTGAAAGCCGCCACCGTAAATCCAGTAGAATGTCTGAAAGATGAATAACCTATGAGGCCCGCACCTCCACATAGAGCACTGCGCTTCCTCCGCTGGTTCTGCCGGGAAGACCATCTCGAGGAGATCGAAGGGGACCTGGTGGAGGTTTTTGAAAAGCAGTATGAAAAGTCACCGGCTGGAGCGCGAAGAAAGTTCACCTGGAGTGTGATCCGGTATTTCCGGCCGGAGTTCATTAAAGTGTTTAAAATAAGTCAAAACTCAAATACAACAGCTATGTTCCGTCACAACCTATTGCTTACCTATCGTAATTTCAAACGACATAAAAGTACATTCTTTATCAATTTACTGGGTCTTTCCACAGGGCTTACCTGCTCATTGCTGATCTATCTGTGGGTAATGGATGAACTTCAAATTGATAAATTCCATGAGCATGACGATCGGATATTTCAGGTACTGGAAAATTTTGATGAACCAATAGGACTCCGAACCGGAGAGACCACATCCGGTTACATGGCAGAAGCTCTTGCTGAAGAGCTGCCCGAAGTTGAATATGCTGCAGCCGTGCTTACACCCATCGAAAATGCTACTCTTTCCACAGATGACAAAAACTTCAAGGTCAATGGTCAGTATGTGGGTAAGGATTACTTCAACATATTTTCCTATCCCATAATCATGGGACAGAAGGATGAGCTGTGGACAAACAGCAACAGTATACTGGTCTCCAAAGCTATGGCCGGCAGGCTCTTCAATTCCACTGAAGATATACTAGGCAAAACGATCGAATTTGATCACGAAAAAACATTCCATATTTCCGGGGTATATGAAATACCGCAGGGTCAGTCTTCCTATCAATTTGATTTTGCATTGTCCTTTGAAGAATATGCCGTTGATAATAAAAATGTGCTGTACTGGGGAAATACTCCTGCACATGTATTTGTCAGGCTGAAACCAGAAGCGGATGTCAATACCTTCAATGAAAAGATCGCTGATTTCGTACAGATAAAAAGAGAGAAAGAAAAGCGTTTTCGCACTCCCTTTCTAGCGAGATACTCGGATCGTTATTTATATGGCCGCTATGAAAGCGGGGTACAAAGCGGAGGTCGGATAAGCTATGTAAAACTGTTCTCCGTTATTGCCATCTTTATTCTGCTCATCGCCTGTATCAACTTCATGAACCTTTCTACCGCAAGGGCCTCACGAAGAATGAAGGAAGTTGGCATTAAAAAGGCGAATGGCGCCACCCGAAGATCACTGATCTATCAATATTTAGGTGAATCCACGATCATGGCCATTTTATCACTGGTATTATCCATGGTGCTGGTCTGGTTGCTTCTGCCACAATACAATGAGATTACGGGCAAGTACCTTGTGTTTGCACCTGACGCTAAACTTTTTTCCACGTTATTAACCATTGTTATACTCACCGGACTTATCGCTGGCAGCTATCCGGCACTATACCTCTCAGGATTTAGCCCTGTCACTGTTTTAAAAGGAAACATGGTCAAAGCCACGGGTGAAATATGGGCCCGGAAGGGTCTTGTGATCTTTCAGTTTACCATCTCTGTGATCCTGATTGTATCCGTCGTCGTGGTTTACAGGCAGATTGAATACGTGCAAAACAAGCATCTTGGGTTTGAAAAAGAGAGCATCATCCTGTTTGACCGTGAAGGTGTAACCGGTAGTGAAGATCATCTTGAGACATTTCTTTCAGAACTAAAGAATATCCCGGGGGTTGTCAATGCTTCTGCCACCAGTCATAAAATGGCCGGTAAAGACTGGGGGGTATACGGGTTTAAATGGGAGGGCAAGGACCCGGATGACAATACGCATTTCGAACTTGTCGCAGTCGATTATCACCTGATGGAGGTCATGGGTATGGAAATGGTGGAAGGAAGAACGTTTTCCCCGGTCTACGGTTCGGAAAGTTCAAAGGCCATATTCAATGAAGCCGCCATAGCCCATATGGGACTCGGGGATCCCATTGGTAAGAATATCACCTTTTGGGGAAGGGAATTTCAGATCATCGGGATCGTCAGGGATTTTAACTTTGAGTCACTTCATTCATCGGTAAAGCCTTCCATGATCGTTTACAAACCCGATTGGACCAACAAGTTTATGGTCAAAATTGAATCGGGAAGAGAAAAGGAAACCATTCAGAGCATCGCCGCATTTTATACCGGGTACAATCCGGGTTTTTCTTTTGACTACAGTTTCCTTGATACTGAATACCAGTCCCAGTATGTGGCTGAACAGAGGGTTGCTTCTCTTTCACAATACTTTGCCGGGTTGGCGATAGTGATATCTTGTCTCGGTTTGTTCGGTTTGGCCGCCTTCACTGCGGAAAGAAGGACAAAGGAAATCGGAATTCGTAAAATCCTTGGTGCAAGCATCTATAGAATAGTGTATCTGTTATCCGGCGATTTCACCAAGATGGTTCTCATAGCCATTTTAATCGCCTCACCGGTGAGTTATATGCTAACCAACCATTGGTTGGAGGGATTTGCCTTTAAGATCGACCTGCATTGGTGGTTTTTCGGAGGCGCCGGGGTGTTGGCATTGATCATTGCCTGGTTCACAGTGGGTATACAAACCGCAAAAGCCGCCAGGACCAACCCCGTGGATTGCATAAGGGATGAATAAGCCCACTCCTCCAAAAAGGCCCTTGAAATTCCTCCGCTGGTTCTGCCGGGAGGATTACATCGAGGAGATCGAGGGAGACCTTATCGAAATGTTTGAAAGGCAGCATGAGATCTCCCCTGCCAGAGCCAGAAGAAAATTCATCTGGAGTGTGATCCGGTATTTCCGACCGGAGTTTATCAAACCCTTCAGAAGCAATTATCACCAAAACACGATGACCATGTTCCGACACAACTTTTTGTTGAGCTACCGTACCTTTAAACGCTACAAAACAACTTTTTTCATCAATCTTATGGGCCTTTCCACCAGCCTGGCTGGTGCCTTGTTGATTTATCTATGGGTTCATGATGAATTGAACACGGACAAATTCCATGAAATGGATGAGCGGCTTTACCAGGTGATGGAGCACATGAAACACGATAACAAAACCTATACCCATGGCGAAACTTCCGGTCCCATGGCAGAAGTTTTGATCGAGGAAATGCCGGAAGTTGAATACGCCGCGGCCGTAGCTCCTACCCATTGGCCTGGATTCGATAGTTTTACGCTCTCTGTGGGAGAAACCAACATCAGGGCCACAGGACAATATGCAGGTGAAGACTACTTCAATATTTTTTCCTATAGACTTATGTATGGCGATAAGGATCACGTACTATCGGATAAAAATTCTATCGTCATATCTGAACAAGTGGCAATGAATCTGTTCAACACCACTGAGGGACTCATTGGAAAGGCAGTGGAGTTTCAGCATGAGCGGGACTTTCTGATTTCCGGAGTTTTCAGGCAGGTACCTGCCAACTCATCGGTTCAATTTGATTTTGTGTTGTCATTCGAAACATTCAAGGATATAAAGCCCTGGGTGAACAGTTGGGGAAGCACAGGACCTTTTATATATGCAGTTGTAAAGGAGGAAACGGATATCGGACAATTCAACCGCAAATTTCCAACCATTGTCCAAAGAATAACCGGAGACTCTGCACGCTATCCCTTCCTTAAATCCTATTCTGAAAACTATCTGTTCAATACCTATGAAAATGGAGTACAAACCGGTGGCAGGATTGAATATGTAAGACTATTCACCATCATTGCCATTTTCATCCTGCTCATTGCCTGCATCAATTTCATGAACCTCTCTACAGCCAGGGCATCCCGGCGTTTAAAAGAAATTGGAATAAAGAAAGTCGTGGGCTCAGGACGAGGGGAGCTTATTTTCCAATATATGGGAGAGTCCATGCTCATGGCCTTTGCTTCCCTGATCATTGCTATGCTGGTGGTAGTGCTTTTGCTTCCCCAATTCAACGAAATAACAGGGAAACAACTTACGTTGGTCTTTGATAGATCCCTGATCCTTGCTGCCATGAGCATTACGCTCGTCACTGGCATAGCCGCAGGCAGCTATCCTGCATTATATCTCTCCGGTTTCAGGCCAATCCGCATATTGAAGGGCTCACAAAAAGCACCGCTGTCAGCAGTAAGAGCGCGAAAAGGTCTGGTAGTTTTCCAATTCACCCTTTCAGTGATATTAATGGTGGGGATATGGGTAGTATACCAACAAATTGAATTTGTGCAGGGTCGGCATCTGGGGTATGAAATAGACAACGTGATCTATTTCAATGCAGAGGGCAGATCGAAAGAGAATATGGAGACTTTCCTGAGTGAAATGAAGCGGATACCGGGTGTGATAAATGCTTCCAGTACTGCGCATCGCATGGTGGGTCACAACTGGTCTGTGGGAGGAGTAGAATGGGAAGGAAAAGACCCTGACAATATGATCGGGTTCCAGGTAGCTTCCGTAAACTACGACTTCCTTGAAACCTTGGGATTTGAGTTAAAAGAAGGACGTTCTTTTTCGAGGGATTTTGCCGACGATACCCAAAAAATCATATTCAATGAGACGGCCATTGAAGCTATGGGTCTCTCAGATCCGATTGGCAAAACGGTTCGCTTCATGGGAAGCAAAGAGATTATCGGAGTTGTCAAGGATTTCCACTACGAATCTCTTCATGAGAAGTTAACACCATTTTTTTTCATTATCATACCTGGTTCAGACAACAAGGTTATGGCCAGAATTGAAGCAGGCAAAGAAAGGGAAACCCTCGACAGGCTCCAGGACTTTTATGCAATCCATAACCCCGGTTTCCCCTTTGATTACAAATTCCTGGATGACGATTATGAGGCTCAATACACAGCAGAGCAACGTGTCGCCTCACTGTCTCAGTATTTCACAGGCCTTGCCATCCTAATTTCCTGCCTGGGACTGTTCGGTCTGGCAGCCTTTACAGCAGAAAGAAGAACGAAGGAGATAGGCATTCGCAAAATACTGGGTGCCGGTAATTTTAGTGTTGTTCGTCTACTGTCAGCAAATTTTACCAAAATGGTCCTTGTGGCGATTACTATTGCGCTGCCTGTCAGCTACTTTATTGCTCAAAAATGGCTGGAAGGTTTTGCCTTTCGCATTGAACTGGAGTGGTGGTATTTTGCCGGATCTGGGTTGATCGCTTTGCTCATTGCATGGTTTACCGTGGGGCTGCAAACGGTGAAAGCAGCGAATGTAAATCCTGTAGACTGTCTGAAAGATGAATGACCTGTGAAGCCTTCGCCTCCAAATCGTCCATTACGTTTCCTCCGCTGGTTTTGTCGGGAGGACTATCTCGAGGAGATAGAGGGAGACCTGGTGGAGGTATTTGAAAAGCAATATGAAAGTTCACCACGTACGGCCCGATGGTGGTTCACCTCGAATGTGATCCGATACTTCAGGCCGGAGTTTGTTAAATCATTTGCATCAGGTTATTCCCCAAATACAATCGCTATGTTCCGTCATAACTTCTTACTTACCTACCGGATATTTAAACGTTACAAAAGCTCATTTTTCATCAACCTGACCGGATTATCGGTAGGGCTTGCCTCAGCCCTCTTGATCTTCCTGTGGGTAAATGATGAACTGAAAATTGACAAGTTCCATGAAAAGGATGATCAACTCTATCAGGTCTATCACAATGTGCATCGTTCCGATGGTATTACAACTATGGGGAATACATCATATCATTTTTTTAAAGATCTGAAAGAGGAAATGCCGGAAGTGGAATACGCCGTTGCAGTTATGTACAGAAGAGAATTCACGCTTTCATTTGAAAACATCAATATAAAGGCAACGGGCCAATATGTTAGTGAGGATTTCTTCAACGTTTTTTCATTCCGTCTTACCCATGGGGATAAAGATCAGGTACTGAATGACCATAGTTCCATCATACTGTCGAGTGAGCTGGCCATGAATTTATTCGGTACCACCAAAAGTGTTCTGGGTAAATTTGTGGAATTCCAGCATGGTAAGCTGTACAGCGTTTCAGGGATCTTTGAAGACGTACCTTCCAACTCTTCCGAGCAGTTTGATTTTTTATTGCCCCTGGAAGAAGGAAGCGGCGGTGGTATTCGCACCTATATCGTGTTAAGGGAAGGCACTAAAATCGATCTGTTCAATGATAAGATAGCTGATTTCAAACAAAGAAAGGATGCCCCTATGCGCATCAATTATTTTCTAAAGCACTATTCGGATTACTATTTATATAATATTTACAAGAATGGAAAGCAGGCCGGTGGTAGGATAGAGAACGTAAGATTATTTTCTGCAATCGCTGTCCTCATTATAGTGATTGCCAGTATCAATTTCATGAACCTTTCTACTGCCCGAGCCTCCCGGAGGAGCAGGGAGGTGGGCATAAAGAAGGCGGTTGGAGCGGGGCGCAGGTCACTTATTTTCCAGTACCTGGGAGAGTCTGTGTTCATGGCCTTTTCGTCATTGCTAGTCGCCATTATCACCGTATTGGTCCTACTGCCACATTTCAACACCCTTACCGGGAAGCAACTGGCATTGGATGCTGATCTTAATCTTATATCATCCATCCTGATCATCACCTTACTTACCGGGCTTGTGGCGGGCAGTTACTCTGCTTTATATCTTTCCGGATTTAAACCTGCCACAGTGTTGAAAGGAGGCCTTACCAATTCATCCGGAGGGCAATGGGCCCGAAGAGGATTAGTGGTATTTCAGTTTGCACTATCCGTAATACTGATCGTATCTGTTATTGTGGTTTTCAAACAAATAGAATACGTGCAGACAAAAAACCTGGGCTATGACAGGGAGAATATCCTGTACTTTGACATGGAAGGGAAGGTTGCCGAAAGTCCGGGCAGCTTTCTTTCAGAAGTTAAAAATATACCCGGAGTAGTTACTGCTTCAAGCCTTGATCACAGTATGTCAGGCTGGTATAGAGCTACCTCCGATGTCCAATGGGTGGGGAAGGACCCGGATACCCATATTGGCTGGGAGATCTTCCTGATAAACTATGACCTTATTGAAACGCTGGGTATGGAAATGGCAGAAGGACGGTCCTTTTCACGAGATTTTGTTTCCGACAGCTCAAGGATCATTGTCAATGAAACTGCCATTAACCTTATGAAGTTTACTGATCCGGTAGGCGAATCCGTTAAATTTGGTAGTCACGAATATGAAATTGTAGGCGTGGTCAACGATTTTCACTACACTTCTCTCCGTTACAAACTGGTCCCTGTGGTCATGTTTTTAACTCCAAACATAACCGGAAAGATCATGGCCAGGATTGAAGCAGGAAGGGAGCCTGAAACCATCAAACAGCTTGAGGCGCTTCATCAAAGCTACAATCCGGGTTTTGTGATGGACTACAAATTCCAGGAACACAACTATCAGGCCTTATACAAGGCAGAGGAGCTGGTTGCCACACTATCCAGGTACTTTGCCGGGATTGCCGTTTTGGTTTCCTGCCTGGGGTTATTGGGACTGGCAGCTTTTACCGCTGACAGAAGGCTAAAAGAGATGGGTATTCGAAAGATCCTGGGTGCCGGCAATTTCAGTATTATTCGTCTTTTATCGGATGATTTCACCCGGATAGTGCTTGTAGCGATTGTCATTGCTTTGCCTGTAAGCTATTTTATGACGGCAAAATGGTTGGAAGGCTTTGCTTTTCGGATCGAGCTGGAATGGTGGTTTTTCGTCATCGCTGGTTTGGCTGCCCTGTTGATCGCATGGCTGACAGTGGGGGTCCAAACAATAAAGGCCGCCCACATGAATCCGGTTGAGTGCCTGAGGGACGAGTAAGTTTAATGTGTTCCTCCATAAGGAACACGAATTTTGTAGTTCGGAGACGAGATTTATTTATTTGGCCCTGCCAAGTACTTCTTTGGATACCTGGTTCAACAAGGAAACCGGGTGTCCCAGAAGAAGTTCTGTACTTCCAGCAACTTCACTTTTTCATTAAAATCAGGATGACTTGTATTGATAACAAAGTTATATTCGGTAGGGATGACGGCGGAAGGAACTTTCAATACCAGGGATCTATTCGATTCGTACCATATGCTGCCTATTGTCTGTGTCTGAGAATATGCGCTGAGGGAATACCAGTTTATTGGTAAATCATCCGGCTTGAGATCATCCATTGAATCCCCGGCGATATCGATAAGCATAATTTTGAAAGGATCTACCGGACGGATGCCATTGGTATGGGCCAATAATTCAAGAGCACATAATGATACGCTCTGGGAGGTATAAATGACATATTGTTTGGATCTGTTCCAACGGTTGGCTACCCCGGAACTCAGTAGTGCATCAGCATATCGCGCTTTTGCCAATCGATAGGCAATCATGCGTTATCGCCATATTCTATGCCAGTAAGACGATCATCGGTAAAGCGGATACCACTTATCGTAGTGAGGAAATCCATGGGTGCATCGCCATCAAAAAAATGATTCGGCTTTTCCAGCCATTCATTGAACAACGACTGACTGCCAAAAACAGAAACTCCATGCTTGTAAAGTGATAAAAGTGCCAGCACATGCTCCTGCAAGTGTGGCTTCATGGACACAGTTTTGCTTTTGTAATTTCGGAAAGTTTTTACATTAAGATTGAGCGATACAGAAAGGATCTCATCTTTCAGACCGGAAAGGTCTTTCAGATTGTTCAAATGATCTGAAGTGATCTTGTTTGAGCGAACAGCATAAAGCATCTCTGGCTCAGATACCTGACCAGGAACTGCACTAACTTTTGCTTTGTATTTCTTTTCTTTCACATTTCAAAAATAGGTATTTTTTCTCTTTTAAAAAAGCATTTTTACCTTTTAGTTTTATTTCAATTGAAAACTGAGTCTTAAATCATAAGCCGTAAATCCCGAGTCTTAAGCACTACATCTCAATATCAGATAAGTCCGCAACCCAAAGTTGACAAAACCTTCTAACTTCTAACTTCCGACTTCCGACTTCCAGCCTCTAACTATCAACCGGTAGAGAAAACCCACCTTCCCTGGCCACTCACTTATTCCTGATCTTTACATTTAAATAAAATTGTTCCTGGTTCACTTTTAGATTGCTTTTGTACGTCTCTGGCAGTTGGATCTTCTGCCAATCAAGGGTGGGATATAAAAAAGCAGGGTCTTCCTCACCTATGGTATACTGCACCGGCATGCTGAAGTTCTTTATGGCCGTTGCCCAGCGGTATTTTACATAATGTTTTCCTTCCTCATCTTCAAACATCAGTTCCAGTGTTGGGATCTGCGTAGTACGCAGGTACTGATCAAAGAACGCAGTATAGTCTGTACCTGTTTTTTGATTAACGTATTGCACAACATCTTCCGTAGTGATTGTTTTGTACCGAAAATCAGCAGGGATCCCCTTCAGTATGGAAAACCAGATACTGTCATTACTGATCACATGGCGTAGCGTGTTCAGCATAACTGCGCCTTTCAGGTACATATCGTTAATATTGTAATGAATATGATTCACGCCGAATTTCCCAATGATCGGCATTTCGTTCTCCACGCCATCCTTCATGGCGCTGAGATATAATTGTGATTTCTCATAACCATACTGATCCTCTATGTACAGCGCCTCAGCATACGTGGCAAAAGCCTCATGGATCCAGAGCTCAGCATTATCCGTACAGCTAACGCTGTTGCCCCACCACTCATGGGCCGTTTCATGCAGTACAATCTGGCCTTCTATCTGCCCCATCCGCAGATCATCTTCCAGAAATTCAAAGTCATAGTCTTCATATTCACTGAAATATTCATACCCAAGGGATACGCAGCTCTGGTGCTCCATCGCATGCGGCGTTTCCACTAATTTAAAGCCATCACGGGGAAAGGGATACTTCCCGAAAAACTTTTCGTAGGTCTGAAGCATGGGCTTTACCATTTTTACTTTTTTCCGGGTATTTTCACGGTTGTAACGCATCACATAATAATCCAAGTCCAGGGTATCGGTGCCACTCACATACTCGTCAGCAAAATGAGTATACTTCCCTGCATTCAGCGTGAGGTTATAATTATTGATGGGATAGGAAACGAACCAGTCATATCGGGTCTTACCATTTTCGAGGGATGTTTTATGACGTAATCGTCCATTTGAGACCACATCAAGGTCAGCAGGTACCGTAATGCTGATGGCAGCGCTGTCTGGTTCGTCGGAAAGGTGGTCCTTATTGGGCCACCACCCGCTGGCGCCATAGCCCTGACAGATGGCCTGTAGCCATGGATTCTCTTCATCGTCTTTCAGCCAGAGGAAGGAGCCATACATGGGGATATCCATGTTCATATCCACCGGGTGACCTGAATAAAAGACAATGATCTCCTCTACCGAGCCTTTTGGGAGCGTTTCAGGAAAATCTATGTAAACGGCATTGAACTCACGCTCAAAATGCAGTATTCTGCCACGGAAAGTTATGCTGTCAATGGACATTTCCGAGTACAGATCGATCTGTATCCTGTCCATAGGATCGACCACCCTGAACCGGATAAGGCTGCTTCCGCGAATGACCTCTTCCACGGGAAAAACTTCTACATCGAGGTGATAGAATCCTACATCGAAACTGGTTCTCAGAGGGGTCAAGGTTCCCTGAAGTGTATCCAGTTTTGTAAATGTATATTTCCGGTCCGGACCATTGAATGCTTCGGGATCTTCGCCAAATCTCTCTTCCAGTGAAGAGACGGATTGGTTCAATGCAGCTTCCAGCCGCTTGTTCAATGGATTTGATTTTACGAAGTTGTAGTTATTCCAAAAAACTGCATTGTATTTTCTTTGCTGTTCAAAAATAGCATTCTCCCTCCTGCCCCGTTGTTTCTTCAGATCGGATAGTATTTTTTTATCGGTTATTACATCATTGGTCATGAATTCCGTATAAAGCTCTCCTTCCTGAACAATTTCATGGCTCAAGGGGTCTCTCATTTCCCATGTCCAATGCTGCCTCATGTAGCTCAGATAGGGCACCCCTTCAAATCTGCGGAACCGGATGGTATTGTTTATCGATTTCATCTCCTGGGAAGAGTCTTTGGGATTCAGGTATATGTAACCCTCCTCCGGAGCTCTTGCATTCAGATCAATTCTCAATATAGCCAGATCCTTTACACTGATATACAACGTGTATTTGGCGTAATTGTCATCAGCACATGCCGATATAACATAAACATCTTCACGATTTTCATTCAACATCACGTTTTCAATTTTGTATTCAAGGTCATTGGGAAGATCCAGCACCCCCTCTATGGCCATATTGGCCTTCATATACCGGTATTTGACCGGGTTTTGTTTAAAGAAAAATGCAAAGTTGTTGCCTGTGAACCCCGGATACTTTATCAATCGCACTTCATCGACATATATTTTTTCAGTCATGGACCGGGGGGCTGTTTTGGAGTAACCTTTGTCATATACTGAAAGAGCCGCTTCGGCTATGCTTGCATTTGTGCTGTCATCACCTATGTTTATGATAAACCAATCCCGATAGAACCCCTTAAGCATATATTCCCTGCCAGGGTAGGCATTGGCAATATTCTTAATAGCATTTTGCACTATTTCCCGTGCATGAAGGGCAGTATCACTTACCACAATTTCTTCTAAAATCATGGCGTCTTTTTTTAAGTGGATAGTTTCTGGTTTTGAACCAAGCATTTCTGCTACGGTCATGGTGTAACTCCTGTATCCCAGACTGGAGATCACCAGCGTATCGTTTAAATGCCTGACCGGAATTTTGAAATCAAACTGGCCTAGATCGTTGGAAACCGTACCTTTTGCAGTTCCTTTAAGGCTGATATGAGCCAGTCCTATGGCAGATCCGCCTGACTCATCTAACAGGGTAGCGGAGATCTTAATAAAAGTCTCTTGTATCAAAGAATCATTGTCCACACTGTTGCCCGATTGGTCCATGCGTGAACTGTCCTTTTCCAAAACTCCGGGCTGCAGATCAAAGTCATCCCAGAAATCCGGATCATACAGACTTTCAATAAATCGTTCGGTCTCCCACCAGGGAGTGCCCTTCTGAGACAAAAACTTTATGGAGTCAGGTATTGAAAAATTGCGCTTTACCGAGTCCGTTGAATATTGAACCGTTACAGTTACCGGTACTTCTTCCAGATTTCTTTTTTTACTGGAAATGAGAAACTGCTTACTTGAATTGACCTCATTGAAATACCATTTATCTCCAATAAGTCTGTAGTTCAGTGTTTCCTTCCATTCTCCCTGATTATATCTCACTTTGTAAAGTGAAGACATTAGTTTATAGCCTAATGCACTTTTGAATATCCTGAACATATTGGGAGTGGAAACAAAATCAACCTTTACAAAGGCCAGTGTTTCTTCATCAAGAAATAACGCGCCATTCCAGTAAGCTTTTCTTTTACCTTTTTTTGGTTTTATTCCTATTTTGTAGGTCCTTCTTTTATTGATAAATACCAGACCTTCAATCTCAAAATCATACAAAGCCATGAATTTTTCATACTCCCTGTTCAGGGAACTAAAATCCTTGACAACATCCCTGTTTTCCAACTGATGAGGGCTGTTTTCCCAGTCCAGCATTGTTTTAAGCTTCCAGTCCTTTATCTCTGTAGGCTTTGTTCTTACCTGCCTCAGATGAACAGAATCTGCCGGTGGCTTACTGCTTTTCTGAACCTGGCCTAAAGGTGGCTTGAAAATATCCAGAAAAGCCTCTGTATAACGGATAGTTGTATCTCCCAGAACAGACGACATTTTGTAATATCCAGAAAGCATAGTGGCGGAAGTGTCATAATTCTCCGGTATTTTTCGAAAGGCCTCCCCCAAAAGCTCAAGCGGGTCTTTTGGTGTTACAACCACCTCCTGTAGTTGTATGATATCCTGCTCCAGCCTGATCTCCGGCATTGACTTATTCAGGCCCTGTAGTGATACTTGTACGGGTTTATAGCCCAGGCAGGAAAACTGTAGCATCCGGGACCGGTATTGCTCAGAGTAGCTGATGGTAAAATTACCATGAAGATCCGATATGGCGCCAATGCGGGTGCCTTCAATAAAAATGTGAACAAAGGGAATTCCTTCCAGGGTTTGCTTGTCAATCACCTTTCCATGCATACGGATATTCTGCCCATATACCTGAAATGTACCTATGAGGAAAAACGTAAAAATGAGGAGTTTTAAAACACAGTAGTTGTTCATAGCCATTCTAAAAATCTCCCCTAAAAAAGCCCCGATTATGGCTTGCAATCCTCTCAAATCCTGATTTGAGAAGTATTTTTAATATTTTAAGGCCTTCCTGGCTTCAAGCCACCTTGTATGTCAAATAACCTGTAGGTTCCCAAAAAGGTCCGGTGAGCCGCTCTCCTGCTACCGTTCATTTTGCCTGAAGTATACAGGCCTGGCCGGGATACCTTCATCCTGATTGCCGTGACAGGTACTCCCGCGGCGACATACCGGTGTTGTTTTTAAAGGCACGCTGAAAAGTGGCCTGAGAGTTAAACCCCGATTCCAGCGCTATGCCGGAGATGGTCAGATGCTGGCTTTCGCGGGAGTTAAGTTTTTTACGGACCTCACGTACCCGGTAATCATTGACAAAATCATTAAAGGTCTGTTGTGAATACTGGTTAAGGATAGCGGAGATCGTTTTGGTATGGATGCCGGTATGTTCCGCCAGTCTGCTACGGTTCAGCGCTGGGTCAAGGTAAAGCCGGTCATTTTCCATGGCATGCCGAAGTTGTGCCATTAGCTTTTCCGCTCTGGAAGCGGAAATAGAGGAGGAAGAAGACCCTGATGCTTTTAAGAATATCATTTTTGTGCGCCAGTAGCCCACAAATGCGATCCAGTAAATAAAAACAACAAGCGCCAGCTCTATAGGATAGTAGTATGAGTCATACTTCAACTCAAAAACCACGGGCGCCAGCAGGGTCAACGGCCATGCAATTGCCATCACCATCATACAAAGCAGCAGTGCCCGGATCCATTTGTGGATGCCCTTTCCTGCTTCCCGTGAAATATAAGATACCGGGCGGTGAGCACCAGCATTCCGGTATAGTCTGAATGACAGATATAAATAAACGAAAAAGGTAACTACACTTAAAAGTTCCGCATAGCTGTAATAGAGGCCATCCAGTCCGTCCAGAAGGCCATTGTTGGGCAGTATGTCATAAATGATCAAAAGGTACAGGCTTATAATGACCATCCGGAACGTAAACTGAAACAACGGTGGAGCATACCACACCAGCACTTCTTTCATGGACAATGGCCTTTCCGGATCAAGTAACGACTGTATATAGAGATAAAGACTTGGACCCAGCGTATAGATCATCACGAAGGGAAACAGGTCAAAAAAGAAAATATACAGGCCCAGTTTCGAGCTCCAGTTGAAGGTCTCCAACCCGTTGTAGGCCAGTGCAAACATAAAAACACTCAGGAATCCGGCTCCCGGATGTTTTTTGTTGGTCAGCAGGATAATACCGAAGATGAGCCCCTGCAATGCCCCAAAGAGAATGAGCAGGTTGATCCAGCTAAAATCGAGATCCATATTGGCCATGTTCTTTAACGAAAGAAGTCAGTGTTAATGATAGGTATAATCCAACAACTTTCAGGCCATAAGTTACCAAAATAAGGTCAGGTGAAACCGCCGCTAACCGGGTCTGTATTCATTCTTTTTTCACCAGCACCACCCAATCCTGAGGGGATGAAGGGTCTGAACCTTCCGGAGGGCTCCCCAAAGCACGTACTCCACCTCCCGCTACCGTTTCTGCTGAACCTGTCTGAAGCTCTCCTCCCGTAAGAGGATCAAACCAATGTATATTGAATTCGCCCTCTGCTTCACTTAAATCCAATGAATACCGCACACCTTCCGGTAAATAAGCGGCATATACTTCATCTGTCTTACGCAAACAGTACGCGCCTTTTTGATTTACCAGATCATGTGCCGGCACCATTTCCCAATAGGGTAGGTAATTATCAAAAAACACTTTTGCATGATGAGTGATCTCCCAAAGGTGATCTCTTTCACGCCAGTCTTCGGAGGTCAGATCATTATGAGGATGGTGCTTTCCGAAGTACCATTCAACGCCCGCCGCCCCTGACAGTAGTGTACCCCACAGCGCGTAATGCCGCAGTGTGCTGTGATCGGGGTCCTGAGCATCTGGTAGTGCGCCGGTTTGCCACTCACCAATTTCATCCATGGAGATCAACCATTCATGACCTGCTTCCTGTGCCTTCTTTATCCATGTTTCCACTACCTCCCCGGCCTGTTCCCGCTTGTTTTGCTGCAGGGAAAGGCCGTCGAGGTATTCAAAACCAAGTATATCAGTCAGAATATCATGCCTCACCAGATCATAGGAATGCGTGTGCAGTACCACAGGATGCCGGTGGGGGTCATGTTCCTTAAGAAACCGGACCATCGCCTTTCTCTGGTGGTCATTTTGTCCTACGGGCGTCCATGGGGCAGGGCCGTTCTCCTCTCCTATATTCCAAACCAATGCCGGATGATGACCAAAGCGGGCAATAAGCTCCTGAAAATACAATTGACGCAAAGGCCCCATATTGCCGTCATCAAGTAAAGTTTCATTTTCAGTTTCCTGTAGCACAATGTGTAACAAAATACCCTTGGATTGCATATGCTGAAACAGAATTTCCCATTGCTCCAGTTTACTCACATCAAACCTTGTAAAATCAGTGGGGTCAATGTAAGGCCACACATCCTTACCATCGCCCTGAATATTCATAGTTAGAAAATAGGCGGCATTCATACCTTTCGAGGCAAGATAATTTATGGCTCCTATCAGTGACCTTCCTTTTCCGTTTCTCCACGAAGGGTCTCCCGTTTTCCAGTCCTTGAGATGGGGAGTGAACGTATGAACCTCTTCCGGCCCCGCTGCCTCACCTTCACGTACTTCGACCTTTATACGCCACGTATCATCAAAATCGGCATATCCCAATAGATTTTCGGGACTATTGGCGCCAACCTTCAGCCAGTATTTACCAGCATCACTAAACCTAAAGTAACCGTTGTCAATTTCCAGGCGACCTTTTGCCCGGAAGTCAGGACCTTCCTTATCGGTGTTCATGACAATGAAACTGCCTTCTGTATTGGAGATGGTAATGGCCTCCCCACTGTTAGGATCATCGTTTAAAGCAATGCTGTCACCCCTGTGAAGCCTGGCTGAATATGACCATTCCCCCGTTTTATCCGGCGTGAAACGGGCAAGCCAAATGGGTCCGGAGTTTGAGCCTGTCTCGGCGGCATTACCATCGGCCGCATAAAACCCCCGTATGGTTTGCCTTGTTTCTCCATGCCTGAACTCAACAGTCAATCTGTAATTTAAAAAAGGGTTATCAACTGCAGCTTCTGATGTCTCGGGCCCAGTGAATGGTAGGGTGATGGTGTGCCATTTTAGATAAACCGGTGTTTCATCCACAGTTTTATCGATGGCTTCCGGGTTCCCTTTTGGTAACTCCAGACGTTCCAGTGTGGTAAGTTCCGGTTGTCCTCCACGTTTTCCACACCCCGAGGCGGTGTATACATAATCGCCAATAACAGCAAATCCTGTGCCGTGCCGCCCCTCGTTGAGCAGAGGCCAGTTGCTCCATGTACTCGTATTTACATTATAAGCTTCAACTTCGCTATGTGCAGCCTCCTGCTTCATACTTTCACCCCCACCGATCACAATATTGTCATTCCAGGCAAAGGCAAAATTTCCGGCGCGCAACGTGGGGATAGCGAGGTGGCTGGCCACTGTTTCCCATTTCTGATCAATAAAATTATAGACATTACCATGGCTAACGGTCAATGCCATATCCTTACCGGTTTTCCTTGAGCTCCTCCTGCCGGCAAAGGTGTACAGCTTATCGCCGGTTACCACGGCCTGAAAATGATCACGGGCATGGGGAGCGTCTGCAAGCACTTTCCATTCACCTGTTTCCGGATTGTACTCGTCCAGCCATGGCTTGTAGCCATTCATATGGCCATTGGTTATCCCTCCTGCCATATAAAAGCGGTTATTATAAACGGCCACACCTGCACCTCCCCGTCGCCGGTGTTCCGGTATGGTGTCGCCATAGACAAACTCATCCCGTTCCGGATAGTAGATAATGACCCTGTCCACCGACTTTTCATTCGGCCATGGACCCGTGAGGGCTCCTATAATGTAAATGGCATCATCCATAACTACGGGTTGAAAATGATGCAATTCTATGGGCGTGGGTGATCTGTCCGCCCATGTGTTGGAGGCTGGATCAAACACTGAAGTGGGATTGATGCGACGCCCACCTATTAAATAAAGCTTGTTCCTGAAGGCTACAAAGCCGGCTTCATGACGCGCAATAGGTTCCCCGGCCGTTTCCATGGTTTCCCATTGCCAGTTATCGGGAACTGCCTTGTTGCAACTTTGAAGAAGTGTGGAATAAATTACAGAAACCAGGATAATTAACTGTTTTATGGAATGTTTCATAATTGTGGGGAACGGGCCTGCTTTCAGTTATTCTAAAAATGGTAAATTTCTCCTGGATTGCCAATCTATTGGATACTCAATTGATCCACAGGGATGCTCTTTAATTGCATATGTTAAAGCGGTATTAGTCTTGCCACTAATTCACTCTGGTATACAAGGTAATTTTTGTCCTTGCCCCAAAAGGACCATTTGTTATCAAAATCCCCGATGAGTTCAAAGTTTTCCGGATCTACTTTAGGCACGACCCTTCCACCATAAAAAACATGGTTGTCATCTTTTGAAAAAAAGGCATTGAGCATCTCAAAATTGGCATTATTCGCTTCCTTTACTTTAATGCCATAATAGTAAACATGTTCCTTATCCCTGGCATAATTAAAATCAAGTACTTCAAAGCTGTCTTTATCAGCTCCTTTAACTACCCGCGGTTTTCCTGACATCATATCGTGAAAATATACATGATCCTGATCCCTTCCATATCCTTTATAACTCCAGCGCCGGGATTCATCTATGTATAGTGAGTCTGTTCTTTCTATTTTACCAACATCAAGGGGGATAAACGTTGGAGCATCAATGTCATGAGCTATACCTTCAATATAAAATACATAATTAACATCTTTGGCAAAAATGGCATTCAACACTTTGAAGGTTGAAATATCCGCCTTCATAACCCTTGAGTTTCTACAGTAAATATGTTTATCGTCCCTTGACCAGAGGTGATTTAACTGTTCCATTTTATACTCGTCTCCTTATCAATTATGCCCTGCAATATAGTCCTTTAACTGATACCTAAGCAACGGTTATTTGATCGAAGTGATAGAGGTTCTTGACCTTGCTGGTCTATGGTTTTGGCCATTGAACTAAAGCCAATCCTATTTGGTCATGACATCTCCTTTCCTGGTTTTCAGGAACAGCCCCAACAAAACCGAAAATGCCATCCCGGTGATCAGATTTCCTACAAAGGAGAATTGAGCCTGCACTCCGGTACTATAATATTTGGTTTGTTCAGCGATCTTTTCTGCCACTTCTTCCGGGCCGGCACTTGCGCTTTCCAGCTTATCAGAAACCACTTTGGCCATTTCAAGGCCATAATCAGGATAAATAAATTCGTAGAACACAATGGTAAAGATCACAGAAAAAAGGGCAGTGGACAGACTGGTATACATTCCTGATCTGATTGCCTGTAAAAAAGTTAATGAGTCTTGATTAAGCTTCTTAATTTTTAAAAGGACAACATACAATCCTACCAGCAGAAATATGTAAAGGAAAATAAAGAGTATAGTGCCTCCATACATCAGGTTGTCATTTTTGACTGACCCCGGGCCCACATAATCTATGGCAAGCAATATCAACATTAAAACTGTTCCTGCAAAAGCGATGATCAGACCTACGGCCAGGGGAATAGAATATTCTCGTTTCATGAGTATTGTTTTTTGATTGAACATCACAAATGTTCATCTTTCGTCCTGTAAATGTATTGCAAGACCAGGTGGAAAAAGGGGTGGAATTTATCCTGAGATCGCGATCAGGGGTTCGTGTAGAGGTATTTCCTTATTAGATCCTTTCTATTCTGAACGTCTGTTTTTTTATATATACTATTCACATGCGATTTAATAGTAGATAATTCAACAAAGAGTTCATCAGCTATCTCTTTATTCTTTTTACCAGCCGCTATCATTTGAACCACCTCCCTCTCCCTTGCGGTCAACTCACCCAGATCTCCCAAAACGAAACCCTCAGACTCTTTTTTGCGGCCAAGAGCCATCCCAAATGAAAAGATCAGTACGACAAACGGGACAAGAAATAAGGAATTGATATAATTGACCTGGACGAAACCATAGTAGGAGGAAAAATAAAAAACATTGAAGGTTAAAACACTGATGATCACTAAAACCCCGGTCCCAAACAAAAACGACTTATTCGAAGTGTTGTTTGAAAAGATCATTTGGTTATATTTTTTGTCAGAAATAGCCATGTATTCATCATCAGACGGCTTTACAGGTAAAAATAGGAAGAGTTGCAAATGATCCCAAAGCAGGGCTTTTTCAAGGTTAAAATATTAATTAATTTCCACCCCAGGATAAAGAGGGTGGAATGACTATAAAAGTACTGGCGTTAACCGCCGTATTACTCCTGAACGGAGTCATAGCATGGGCTCAGGAAAAACCGGTTTTAAAGGTTAAGGAGCATTACGAAGGATTCACAAAAGACAACTGCATACAATTATATCCCCATGAGGATATAAATCAGATCGTACTGATCCGGCATGGTGAACCCAACATCGACAAAAAAGGATGGCGAAACCGGGAGGAGGCTGTAAAGTATATTTACAGCTATGATTCAGTGGGTGTGATACCTTTTGATTTTATTCCACTTTGCGTTCCTTTCAGGCAAGATGCAGTGATCTACCACAGTCCACTCCCCAGGGCCAAACACACAGCGAGCCTTCTGTTTGGCTACAGGCAGATGATCGAAGATGTACGTTTTCGTGAGTTTGAAAGGAAAGTGTTCAGATTTATCAATGTAAAACTTCCCCTTGGATTTTGGATCGGTACCTCGCGGATCCTGTGGCTGATGGGGATGAATAAAAGGGACATCGAGTCCTTTAAAAATGCAAAAAAGAGGGCCAAAGACAATGCGCTTTTCCTAATATCCCAGGCAGATACCCATGGCGTAGTGGTATTGGTAGCTCATGGATTTCACAATAAATACGTAATGAAATATCTGCAACACCAGGGCTGGAAAAAAGTGAGAAAGGATGGTAATGGTTATCTGGCCGTTAATGTACTGGCCAAACCCAAATAGAAGCTATGCCAATGGCAAAATGCCGCGTAGCTCATGGCATGAAACAATGAGAACCAGGTGATTGCTCAATGGGGTCGTGGTGATCTCAACTTGTCTTTGGCAAAGCCATCCAAAGGCCCCCGAATCCACTTACTTTGATCCTATTCATGGATTTTTATATTTCTTTCGATAAAATAGAAACAAATATTTCTCATCCCCGTATTACTACTTTACAAAGTAGAAACAAATATGAGCAAAACCAATGTAGGTGAATTTGAGGAACTGGTTCTCCTAACCATTTTAATTCTTGGTGAAGAGGCTTACATTCTTAAAATTCAACAGGAACTGTTAAATCAAGCCCATCGAAAAGCAGCGATGGGTGCATTGCATGTGACACTTGGGCGACTTGAAAAGAAGGGATTCCTATCATCGGAGCTGGCCGGGGCAACAAAAGAACGGGGGGGAAGAAGAAAACGCATATATGAGCTCACGGCTTCCGGCAAGTCTGTGATAGCCCAAATCCATGAAACCAGAAATTCACTCTGGAACAAGATCCCGCGGTTCGCCTTGAAATTTGAATATGCAGGATAAAGAATTCGATCCACCTCCAATCTCGATCAACCTGATCAAAAGCCTGTGTAAAGAACAGCTTGTGGAAGAGATTGAAGGTAATCTGATAGAATACTATTCGACTATAAAAAACGAATTTTTTCGTACGATACTGGTATGAAGTACTCAACTACCTGAGACCGTCCTTTCTTAAATCCATAAAACTCAAAACAACAGAAACCATGTTCATTTTTAACCCAAAAATTGCCGTAAGGAACCTGATGAGGCATCGTGTAAGCACAGCCATCAGCTTACTGGGATTTATTACAGGTCTTACGTCCGTTATTTTCCTTTATTTCTATATAGAAAACGAACTCACCTATGACACCTTTCACGCGGACAAGGACAATATCTACCGTATGTACAGGACCTCTCAGGATGACAATGGCGAAGTTTATGATATCGGAGTTTCTTCAGGCCCCTACGCCCGGGCACTGCTCAATGACTTTCCCAATAAAATTCAATCTACACTACGGGTTAGGGTCACTGATTTTGTTGTGCAATATGGTGAGAAGCGTTTTTACGAAAACCGTGTGATGGTAGCGGACAGTAATTTCTTCGAATTTTTCTCATACCCTTTAAAACACGGTGATCCACGGACAGTTTTGGATGGCCTGCATAACATAATCCTCAGTGAGGAGATGGTAACAAAATATTTTGGAACTGAAGACCCCATAGGCAAACGGCTTGAACTGGATGGAGAAGAAAGTTTTGTGGTTGCGGGTGTATTCGGTAAACCCAAAAACAAAACACATCTTGAATTTGACATGGTACTTTCCATGAACCTGTGGGACGGACAGGAATGGTTCAACAACTGGTGGAGGAATTTTCTGTTTACCTATATAAAATCAGATCCCAGGGATGCTCCCTATTTACAGGCTCAATTTCCCCGCTTTATGGAGAAGTATTTAGGGGATGATTTTCGTAGGAATAATAACAATAACGGCCTCAAAATAGTATCACTTGGTGATGTTCATTTCCATCAGGCGCGCTATGACCATATCAGGACCGGGAACAGGGCTTCGGTGATCATAATTGCCAGCGTAGCCATAGCTATTTTATTCATTGCCTGTTTTAATTATATCAATTTGTCCATAGCACAATCGCACAAAAGAGCCAGGGAAGTAGGTGTACGTAAGGTATTGGGAGTGAATAAGCAGCGGCTTACCCTTCAGTTTTTAGGAGAGTCCACACTTATCCTGCTCTTCTCCATCTCAATTGCCTGCCTGTTGAGTATAGTACTTCAGGGAACACTTAATACCTACTTCGGTCTGGAGGTGGTTTACCGATGGAATGATGCAAACCTGATCTGCTTCCTGGGGCTACTGCTGATCCTGTTGGTGCTTGCTTCCGGTTTGTACCCCGCATTCTTGTTGGCCTCGTTCGATCCGTTAAAAGTACTCAACAGCAACAAATTCCTGCCTGGCAAAAATATTTTTGTCCGTAAAGGATTGATCATCATGCAGTTTTCCATGTCAGTCTTCCTGATCATAGCTACTACACTCATATATGTACAACTGCAATACATGAATGAAAAAGACCTGGGATATGACTCCTCATCCGTATTGGTCATTGATACAGACAGAGAGATCCGTGACAACTATGAAACCTTTAGAAAGAGACTACTTCAGCATGCGAAGATAAAACAAGTAACAGTTGCCTCCGGTGTACCCAGCGGCTTTCATGACAATTATGGCATTTACTTTACAGAGGAAGAGGAAGCGGTAAGGGTGCACACAGTATTCGCAGACCCGCATTACCTCGAAACCTTTGATATTCCCGTAATAGCAGGGCGGGGTTTTGACGACAGGTTTTCTACAGATAAAGAGCAGACGATGATGATCAATGAGAGTGCCTGGAAGTCAACCGGCCTTTCCAAAGAGGAGATCATTGGTAAAAAAGTGCGTATCCCCTTCAGGGAGTGGGACCGGACTGTAATAGGAATATTTCAGGATTACCATTTCAAAACACTCAGGGACAAAATGGAGCCGTTGGCCATTATCATGGGCGAGGATATGCGAAGAATAGCTATAAAAATGGATAGCAAGGATCATTATGCCACCATCAGCAAAATAGAAGATATCTACAAAGAACTGGCCCCCGGTTTCCCCATACAAAGCTGGCTGCTGGAAGACAGCCTGAGCAGACAATATAAAACGGAAGATCAACAGGCCAGAGTGTTCACAATCTTTTCCGGACTCTCTATTCTACTGGCCTGTATGGGTATTCTGGGCCTGGCAGCCTTCTCAGCCCAGCAACGTCAAAAGGAATTGAGTATTCGAAAAGTACTGGGCGCTTCCATGGAACAGGTTATCCTGCTGATCTCCCATGAATTTTTGATACTTATTGGGATATCGGTGATTATCGCCATACCTGTATCATGGTATTTTATTCATCAATGGCTACAGGATTTTGCTTATCGTATCGAAGTGATTGAACAATGGCCCTGGTTCCTGATGGGTAGTGCACTTACCGCCCTGGTCGCATTTCTGACCATTGGGCTTAAGACCTATAAAACGGCAGCCAGTAACCCCATAGACGTAATCAGGTATGAATGAGACCGGAATACCGGCCTCAATTTTACTGAGTCTCTTACTTGATGTTCCGCGGCTCAGATGTATAAAATAACCTGAGTCTACCAACAACACGCTTAGCCACGGATCAACATTATTTGCTACACTCCCGGGCAGCTATTTTGGCCTGGTTTTTTCCCCAAACCGGAGCCAGTGGGTTTTCCTGTCGTTGTTTTTCAAAAAGGCCGACAGCTTCCTGTAACCTTGCGCATGCAGTTGATAAGTCAGCCCCGAAAAACTTTGCGGTACCCAGTTCCATCTGACCCAGCAGGTATACGGCCCTGGGGTTTTGTGGATTAATACGTACGGCCCTGTTCAGGGATTGCATTGCCAAAGGTGTGTATTGCTGCCCCCGGCTGGCAGGATCTGCAGATACCCTCATCATATGAACAAACCCTTCCATGGAGACAAACTCATCTTCCGCCGGTGCCAACTGCAACCCCTTTTTTACGTTCCCGAGGGCCATATCAAGATACCTGTCCTTGTCATTAATGGCATTGACCTCAAGTGACATCATAATGTAGCCATAGGCAGCATAGTAAAAAGGCTCCCACCGGTCCTGCTCTTTTTGTGCAATACGTTCAAATGTATTTATAACCGGGCGATATTCTTCCAGGTTTTCGGCCCTGTACAACTTCTCAATGTTGTCTCTCATGACCTGTTCATATTTTGAGACTTGTGTGAACCGGCACAGCCATCCTGCCGTGATTACCAGTAGAATTAAAATTGATCTGTTCATATTTTTAATGTTAGGTGGATTAAAGATTAGGGAGCTGGTTTATGATTTTGTCTTTTGAAAGTGTGATAAACACCCCCAGAAAGATGAAACGTGCCGCGGGCTGTCCGATAGCCCGCGCGACATACTGTCCTTGTGCATCAGGCTGATCGCTGTATTCATAGCCAAAAATGTTGTCCGCTCCGGGCAGGTTGGTAACAGAGGCATGAACGATGATATTGGGACGATACAGGTAACTGAAATTGACACTCAGGTCATGATATGCAGGTGTCCGTCCTGAGTTAAAATCGCTTTCATTGGGGTTATGGTAAGGCCGGCTGCTGGCAAAGCTGTAAGTGGCTCCTACCTGAGTTTTCAGGCTGCGAACGAAGTATTTGGTCACAAGAGAGAAGTTGTGCGCTGAGCTGAACGCCGGCACATACCTTCCAGGGTAATCAAGATAGTCCCGTTCCGTATCAATATAGGAATAGGATACCCAGTAATCCAGTCCCTCAATGGATTGATTATCCCGCCAGAAAAGGTCAATCCCACGGGCATAGCCATCACCTGAATTACTGAAAGTGAGTGGTTCAAAAGGGTCTGTGAACTTTACAAGATCACGGTAGCGTTTGTGATACCCCTCCACCCGGAAGGTACGTTTGTCTTTCATGATCTGATAGTTAAGGATAAAATGTTCAGCACGCTCCGGCAGCAATGCATCATTCACACGCAGATAGGCGGGTTGCGCTTGCTGATTAAACATGCCGTAGGCAAAAGCTACCTGTCCATGCTCGCCCAGTTTATGGGCAAGGGAGGTACGCGGAAAAAGCTTCGCCTTTCCGGTAAGATCATCGTATTCCATACGCAGTCCACTGCGGAGGGTGAAGTCATTGGAAAAAATGAGATCAGTCTCCACAAAGGAAGCTCCCAAATGCTGCCGGTATTCGTAGTTTGCAACATCCTGATCCCTGACGGCCAACGAACTGCTCCGGTAGAAGTGCTCAATCCCCATGCTTACGGAAATACCGGCAGAGGGATCATAGCTCATTACCGATTTGCTGTGAACTCCCTTTATGTTCTCATTATTCGACAAGCCATTTACCATGATATCTTCCTGTGAATCCGTAACAGACAGCCCTGCCTTAATGCTCCATTTTTCACTTAATATATCCTTGTAGTTGCCGTTCAGATGGAGATATCTGTTCGAAAGGTCTATCCTGTCTTCAACAGTCGGATCAATGATCTGAGGTTGGTATATAGTAAAGTCCGAGCGGTTAAAATTGCCATAAAACTTCATCATACCATTAGTGCCTGTTTTATAACGGTAGGCCATGTTACCATCTATGGAATGGGGGGCCTGATCATAATTGATCTCCTGGTCTACCATGCGGAAGTATGGCTCCAGATTAGTATACTGGATCTTTGCGGCTACCGAGGACCGCTCAAAGAGCTGGGAGTGCGCAAGGTCGGCCCCTACTGTCATCAGTGAAAGGTCTGTCCGGTTTTGCTCAGGCATGTTTTTCGTGTTCAGAATGAGCGCCGAGGACAGGGCCTGTCCGTACTCCGCGGAGTACCCTCCCGTACTGAAGCTGGTACCGCCAAACATAAAAGGAGAAAACCGGTTTCTGCCGGGTGTGTTGGGTGCGGAAGGTGAATAGCTATTGAGCACTTCCATCCCGTCTATGAATGTTTTGGTTTCATACCCCTCCCCTCCTCTGACAAACAGTCTGCCCGTCTCTCCCACGGTCTGTGTGCCTGGCAGGGTGTTCAGGGCTCCTGCAATATCCGCTGTGGCTCCGGCTGTGGTAACGATATCCAAGGGCTTCAGCACTTCCCGGCTACTTTCTTCCCCGGATGAAAAAGATCCGGCACTTACCACTACCGCTTCCAGCCGGTTGATCTGCTCGCTTAGTTCCACTGTAGTGCTGTGATCTCCCGGCAATCGAACACTCGTTTCGTGCCTTTCAAACCCAATGAAGGTGACAATGAGCAGGTGTTCCCCTGCCTCTTCAGTGGTAAAGCGGAATTTGCCTTCTACATCACTGGATGTGCCGTCATAGGTTCCGTCGAGGTAAATGTTGGCTCCCGGCACAGGTTCCCCTTTTTCATCCATTACCTTACCCGTAATTTCTGACTGAGCCAAGCCGAGGTATGACTGGAAGCAAAGAAAAAAGGTCAGTATATTTTTCATGAGCTACTCTTTTCATACAAAAATCACCATTGGCAGGGGGTCCTTAAAAAAAAGCTTGCCGAACTGTTGTACCTACGAGACAGAGTGTGGAAAACAGTGACCCGACCGGAAAGGGGAATTCCGGATCATACTGGTAACACATTTGGCTGTCTATCCGGTTAACCCCTGGTACTCCGCCTGTATTACGGATAAGGGATTTCTCCAAAAAGATGGTCAATATTTAAATCCACCTCCCGGGTCCAGGCGATGAAACCCACTTTAAACGTATTGAGGAAACAACTTTATTCTATCTTTCCCCTTTCTGACAACAAGATGGCAATAGGCCTGGTGGTGGGGAACTGAGAAAATACAATAACCATGATCACTGTAATGGGAATGCTTAATATCATCCCGGTGACTCCCCATACCGAACCCCAAAATGAAAGTGCAATAATTGTAACAAGCGCACTCAGGTTCATAGAGTTTCCCATCAATTTTGGTTCCAGTACATTGCCCACAAGAACTTGTACTGCACCGACAAAAAGCAGCACCATTAAACCAAGCATAAACTCACCAAATTGCAACAGACAGAAAATCGCGGGAAAAACAGTGGCCACCAGTGAGCCGATCGTTGGAATGAAATTCAACATGAAGATCAAAAAGGCCCAAAACACCGGAGAATCAATACCAATGATCAATAGCACAACATAGCTTAATGCCCCGGTTATTAAACTCATCAACGCTTTGAGTCCCAGATATTTTGCCACGGATCTTTCTATGCGCCCAATGATACCCGATATACAATACATTGAAGGTTTTAGCACATACATTGGAGAATTTCACATATCCAAAGGACGTCCTCTCCGCTAGTTTTAGTCTCCGTTAGCAAGGTGAAAACAACTAGTTACAGCCAATACTAACTACAGTCAACAATATATAAAATGCATTAAAACTCATTTTATACTGAATGTTAGCGAGCATTAATAGCCACCTATGAGCGGAAATCCGATGATTCAAGCAAACAAAAGGTCATCAATAAGCATGACAAAAACCACTCATCGAAGAGATAGAACCATTGGGAAAGTACACGAATAGGTGAAAATTGATGATCGCTTCGGGAATAGTCGTTGGAAGCATCGCGCTGGAAGGTGCGATGTCTCAAAAAGGGCAATCGAGTGATTGCTCATGTCCTGACGAGACCTTAGTCCAAGTCCAGCAACAGAAAGCTGGATGGTTTTGGGGGAAGCATTGTAAAAATGGTGTAGGAAAGTACCGTGTCTTTGGAATAACTGTCCGAGACAATCTAGGGTGTTGCTATGATTAAAGTAGGTACAAAAATCAGACTGTATTAAATTGATTAAGTGGAAGGGGAGACTCTTCCACTATTTTCTAACCAAAACAATATGAAAGAAAAATTTGCATTTGTATTCTGCTATTTTCTGCTCTTTAGTTTGACTTCAGCACAGATAGTAATAGATGGATATGTTTTAGATGAAAAGCAGCAACCTGTACCCTATACGTCTGTATATGACTCACTAAATAAAAAAGGAACCATTACTGATATAAAAGGATTTTTTTCGATGGAAGTGATGGAGGAGCCTGTTATACTTAATTTTAGCAATGTTAGTTATAACAAGTTGAGGAAGAAAATAGAACAAACGGACGATATAATTATAATACTATCTCAAAAAATCACTAGGCTCGATGAAGTGATTGTCAATGCTAGTAATTCGAAATCAAAATATATAGGAAGTCCTAAAAATAAAAGGGGGATAAATTCCTTTGAAGCGGATAAACCATTTTTTCAATTAGGTCTAAAAATTGAGAATATTGAAAGCCAATTATATAAACAGGCAAACTTAGTTTCAATAAATATAAAAATAGTTTCTGCATTGATTGGAGGAATAAAACCTGACGGCACTAATCAACTGAGGTTAAGAATTTACAGTATAGATGAAGATGGAGGAGTTGGAGAAGGTATATTGGATAAGAATGAATTTCTAACACCGAGCAAGAGTGGTTGGTATCAACTCAAATTAAAATCACCTTTCCTGCTCCCCGAAGAAGGCTTTTTCATAGCCCTCGAATGGTTGAAAGACTTAGATATTGAAGAATGGAAATCGAAGAAATACACATTTCAACCAACTTATGGCTTATCACTATGGGGACATACATTTAAGGATAACGAAGATGAACTAAATTATTATTCTACCTGGAGGTATGATCCTGATGAGAATAAATGGGAGAAAGACACAAGGTTTCCAAATTCTGTTTTTATCATCCCAACATTCAGGTTAGAAATAAAGGAATATGAATAATCTCGCTAATCGAGTAGGCGGCCATGAGCTATAAGCCCACGGTGCGCCTCTTTCACAGAACCCCGCGGGCACACCACGTAGCGTACGGGCCTCGTACTACGCGGTTCGTAAAGTATAAGACTACCGCTCTTTACACCAATAGCTTCTTTCCGCTACTTTTAAGATAAGGCTACTCAAAGGCTCCTTATCGAATTTTCGCTTCACCCTACGTTCAGTCCTTCACTACCTGGTGAGGCCTCCGTTTTTGAGCGGCTCGTTACCAGTAGCTACTATGACCTCTGCTGACTTCTCCCTCCGTAACCCGTACGGCGGGAGACCTCCCCCGGTAAGGTGAATATCCCTGCCTGCCGCAGCTCATCGTTACCCAAATCTTCAAGTGACCAGTTCAAAAACAGTAGCTGCATTTTGAACCACCTGATAACCTAGTCAAACTGTTTTCAGTCCTGGTGGACCATCTGATTTCCTACCTAAGTGTCCCCCCGGTTTTCCAATCCACCTGACTGCTTGCTGTAAGGTAGGTGGTTGTTGAGGAACTTCCTTATTCTGATGTATGAGTATATATAGTACTTTCCATTGCGTGGGGGTAAGTACTACTTCACAGGTTACATCAGGGTGGTGTCTTGCTTGATAGACCAACTGCATAATTCTAAATGCTGCTATGCTATAAACAGCAATGGCCTTTTGCAAGGATTCTGCCTGTTTTAACTGGAGTTCCTCTATTTTGGTGCCGCTTTTCAATACATAGTGGAACCGTTCTATCAACCACCGGTAAGTGTACCACTTTACGCACTGTAATGCCTCTGTAACATGCTGTACTTCCAGCGTAGTTAGCAATTTCCAATGGATAAGATCCTGTTCATCTTTTTGTGTCTCATCGCGCTGCTCTTTAATTTCTATGGCCGTTAAGGTTACACTCTCATACTGCTCTTTGCTTTTGACCGGCCGCAATACCTTCACTTGTTGACAGCGTACTTCTGCTTTTACCGGGTGCTTCTTTCCCCCGGTCTTATCAGGTATTTCTAAGGTAATGGTAGCCATGGCTGGCTGCTCTGCAACCAAATCCCAAAGTGGACTGCTACCCTCTACCCTGCGATTATGCCTGGCCCTGATCAATAAATCAGTATTAGGTTCATAGGCATGGAAAAATAACTCATAGACATCTGCCTCCCGATCAGCTACATGTATCTTATGCACAGTGTCGCCTAATAACTGGTTGACTTCATGCATCCCTTCATGCCAGCGATAGGTTTCTTTATCTTCAAAGCTCAGCTGTTTACGTTTGGCAGATTTACCCAGCTCCTCCAGGGGTCTTGTCCAGGTATGCTGGTACAATAAGGAAAGGGGAAGTCCTGCTGTTGTGGCCGCTATACTGCTGTAACATAATATTCCTCGTCCTTCTTTATTATCCAGGTAACCTAAGCCTTCTGCTTGCAAATCATGGTAACTAATATTGCTAATATCGTGCAGTACAAGCAGTTGCATTTCATCCTTCACTTGCTTAGTACCATAATCCATCATCGCTTTTTTTAAAGCATCTATGCTTACCTCTTCATTTTTGAAAAATTCATAAGTGGCTTTTACATCGTACCAGCTCTTGTTTTGGCGGGGAATACTGCTCCCAGGCTGGCTACTGATATTGTTAATGATGGTTACAAAGCGTTGATCCCTGCGTTTATCTCCAAGATCTATGTCTTTAAAATCCTCGATAGTGATCTTATGCATGGTAATCGTTTTTGACCAAAATAATCTAATTTGGCCTCATATAAAATTTAGGTAAGGGTTAGCTGCCGCAGGCAGGCTTGTGTCTATCGCTGCCACATCTACTATTTCGGCACTAACCTCTTTCGAGGGGTTGGACTTCGGTATGATGTGCTACCTTATCCGGCCTTATAGCCCCTGTATGTGGTTTCTATTCAGCCTGCCCTCAACTCGATTGGGGGTCAGTACAAACACCGCAGGCTGGCTTACTTCAGTTCCAGCGTCACCGCTGACAACCTTGCCACTTGCTTCGCTTCCGGGCACAGCCTGCCCCGTACTTGATACGGGGACCCCAGCGCGTACGGGACTTTCACCCTTTGGAACGCTCAACTTCATGAGCTATATTCACCATTCGAGGCGCACACAAACACTAAAATGAATATGCGAACTGAGTATTTTGAGAGGGTAATACAAAAAATCAACTTCAGTGCTACTAGCAACTGGGCGCATACTCATTTTAGTTAGACGTTATGGGCATGGGCAGCCGGAAGAAGTGAGGTTCATATGTTGTTAGTGGTTAGTGATTGGGGTTTTGAGAATGCTGATGTGAACACTTATGGTAAAGGACCCTATGAAGGGGGGCAGATATATAAATTCAAGAGAAAAGATGTTAGAAAGAAACGAAGTAAAGATGTTAATTTTTTGATCTTGAATAACTGGAATGAGCGAGCACCTGGCATGCCTTATGGTAATTATGTGATTTTTGAATATGATACATGGCCTACCGCGCGTAGAACTGCGACATGGTGGCACGGCAATACAGAATATTCGCACGATTATAGATCAGCTGATGGTTACTATGATCTAAATACCGTGTACAATTCTAACTTTGCTTACCATAGTGTAAACAATGGCTGCATAGAATGGAGGAGTCAATATTATTGAGATTTAACAATGTAAGGATGGGAGTGTTTCCCATCCTGATTTTTTGTATTTTTCAGCCTGGACAAATGGTTATTGCTCAGCAAAGAGAACCCAATCTCACAGGAACGATAGGCATCACCTGGAGAAGCACGGCTATGAATTTTTTCAATTTTAAATATGTTTATACCGACCCCAGAATATCATCATATGATTATGAAAGAAATGTTCAAGGGTTAAGCATTAACATTGGTTTGATCTATCAAATTTCTTCGAAACTATCACTTGAGTACCACCCGAACATTCGGTACGATCAAATTACTTTCGACCGGGATACAGTAGGCTGGACGAAATCGATCGTAGGAACACAAACAGGTGATACTGTTATCTATCAACCAATTTATGAGCAAATTCCTAACAAAGAATCCATTTTAGATCACAACTTCAATCTGGTTTTCAGAAAAAAACTTAATTGGGGCTTAGGGTTAAGCATAATTAATACCGGAAAATCATTCCAATATGAAAATCCGATTGGTTCTCCACCTAAGACTGAGAATATTCAGTTCGTTACCTATAATGCATTTGCGGTAATCCCTGTGAAGAAGATTTTGTTTTTAGAGTTGAAAGCACTTTACACCAATAACTTACCTACCTCTGATCCTAACGACAATCACATCATGTATAGCGCAAGATTGTTTTACAAAGTAAGATTTAAAAGCCCAAAACACCGGAGAATCAATAGCACAACATAGCTTAATGCCCCGGTTATTAAACTCATCAACGATTTGAGTCCCAGATATTTTGCCACGGATCTTTCTATACGCTCAATGATACCCGCTACCTTTTCAAACTGATCCTTTTCAGGGAATACATTCTGAAGCTTTGTATGGAAAAATGCTTCTTCAAGGAAAATGAAGAGAACGTAAATGATTATCATAAAAGTGCTGCTCAAAAGATCCGTCAAAGCATTGAAGACTGAGCTCAGTATCATTCCAAAGTCAAAGTCACTGGAATGCCCCTTCACCATTTCCATCAGATCTATATTTAATACGTCGTTTGCTCTTACAAGCAGTAAGTCAACATTTGCTTCATACTTTTTATATGACCTGGCCAGTGAATTGATGTTTGAAGATATAGCGGTTGATATCAGGCCTAAAATGGTCAGGATGACAGTAGAGGTAAGCAGATTTTTGGCCCATGATGGAAATTTTTTCCTGACCAGGCTTATCCTGTCGAGCAAAGACCTGATCTCTCTGATCGTAAACCAAAGAAGTAAAGCAAAAATGAATGGAATAAGCAGGCTTTTGCCAAAGATCAGAACAACTACAACGGCAATGGCAACGATAAAAAAGTAAGCTGTATTTCTAAGACTCATTTTTGATGGTTAAAAGCCTAACAACATTGTACTGACCCGTCAAATGCTTTTATGCATACAATGATACCTCTCTCGTGAACAGGTCGGCTGTTTATTAACTTCTGTAAATGTATCTGTTTCAATGTCCTTTGCAAAAAACCTATAAGCCTCTGGATTTTACAATTGTCAACAGCTTTCACCTTAGTATTTGCGCAACAAGAGCTATTCCAAATAACCAACCAGTATACAATAAGGTATAAGTCAAAGCATTGAATATTGAAGCAGGCAAGTCTCCCTTTGTTGAACGGGATTTATAAAAAGCGAGCTTCAACGCCCGAATAAATATCCAATACAAGGAGGCAAAAATTATGAACAGGGACAACCAAAAGAGAGCTTCAAATACAAGCAGCAAAATGATCATTAAAATAGCCATCGCTATCCATAAAAGAATTGAAATTAGTATTCCTCCAATGCCATCTCCACCATCAATCCCAAAATCAGGAAGACTCACCCCCTGCATTATGGTACCGGGTTGATAGTTCTGAAATTTTGGATAGTTATCAATTAATCTGCTGCCTTTATAGAGGCTATATGTCAGGAACAGAAACAATACTGTGGCTATTATCAATAGAGAGATGAAAAGGTTAGAAGTCAATGAACGATTATAATTAATCCCGGTGAGATATACCGTCAGGAAAGTTAGCCCAATGGTTATCAATGCAACTATGAAAACCGTTTTTCCTTTTAATAATAATCGGGTTTCCTGGTTCAATTTATGCTTATTGCGTGTAACTCATATGCCAGTAATATCATCCTGTACCATACTGACACTATGTCCTGTTCTCTAAATTTAACAGAACCTTTTCAACTTTCCATATCCCGTTTTATGCTTTATCAAATAGCTCGTTGCATCGGCAAATGGCAAGGCCGAGCCTCGTAAAGCCGGTTTTGTGTTAAAACATACCTGTAGAACGCGGAACTGTTAAGCCTACCCTCAATCCAAAGCTAAACATAATGTAACGTGAGTTTTGGGTTAATCAACCAACCTGGAATACTTCACTTCAATGCAAAGTATTGAAAGCCAGCTTTTAACCGCAGAGGACACAGTGAATACGCAGAGGACACGGAGTATTCTCTGTGACTCTCGGCGGTCTTCTCCGTTTTCTCCGCGGTTCAACCATTGACTACCTGGTAATTAAGCCCAAAACTCACGTCAATGTAGTGCTTCTGATGTTATTTTTCTTTTGGGTCTGTCCCACAGATCGAAGCTTTTATATAATTAGCCGTTATAAAGGCACGCAGTGTCCTTTGATCAGGTCTTTTTAACAAAGCCTCTATCGATACTATAATCTTGATCAAACAATCGCTTTAACTTTGTAAACCTGATGTCATCTACAATCTAAAAAGTAAAGAGATCATTCCTTGTCTATAAAAGGATCCTCCAAGTTGAACTGCTATCGGAATTATTCGAATTGTAGTTTTGCTAAGCACCATGTCAACACGTATTCCACTTTCAATACCACCTTTGAAGTTATCAACAGGGGCAGATTCAAAGGCTGGGTCTCCCGACAGGAGACCCAAAAGCATGCTGAGAAAAGGGTTTGCATACGGTGCAACCTGCACTTTCTTACTTGAAATTACCTCGTATGATACTTTAGGTGATATGCTGATAACGTTTAGATATAATGGCTCAAAAACACGGTCAGCATCCGAGTAAAGGAAACTTACATGCAAATTTGGATGCATTTTCCATCTTGTTGATTTAGAAAGGTCAATATCCTTTTCAACCATCAGTGAGAATCCAGCAGCATCGTCAAAGGCTTTTTCGCTTAGTTGAGTATTAGAAAACCCAACGCCCAAAAAAGTCTGTGCACTTGCAGTACTCATACCGATGACAAGAATGAGTGATAATACTCCTTTCATAGTCTTGTTTTCGATTTGTACATCGAACTAGGTGAATTGAAAAAATGATAACCAGTATATCCTCATGGTTCTTTTTATTTAGAAGGTCCCCTGAGAGTTGATAAAGGGGTTAAAAATCATATTTTAACCATCAAGGAAATCATTCCTTGCATATAGAAATCTTCAATGGATCGTTGAGCTGACAGAGGAATGAGTCTTAGGATAGTTTTATCTATGATAAAATCGACTCTTACCCCCCCTTCAATGCCCCATTTAAAATAGTTGATCGTTTCGGACTCAAAAAAGAAGTCATTAGATTGAAGGCCGAGTAGGTAACTGGTAAAGGGATTGGCAAAAGGAGCTATTTTCAACCTCTCTTTCGAAAGAACTTCATAAGAGATTTTAGGTGACAGGCTTATAACATTCAGGTAAGAGGGAAACCCATTTCGATCCACATTGGAATATAAAAAACTGATATTGATATTGGGGTGCATCTTCAGTCGGGCAGTTTTAGATAGGTTGTAGTCTTTTTCTATCTGAAAAGAAAATCCTGCTCCATCGTCTAATGCCGAGTGAGTAGTAAAATCAGAAACTTCTGCGAAACCTGAACCAATGAAAACCTGCGCATTGGTTTGGAGAGCAACGACCAATGTTAATATGGAAAAAATAGTTTTCTTCATTTTCGTAACTGTAACATGAATGAGTTTATTTTCTAGCGGGCGGGTTCAAACCGATACGCATTTTTCCAGGTACAGGCCACTAAAATATCGGCCTCATCCGAGGCGTTACCTTTTTTAACTTGCATGACAGTGAAACCCTCATGGTCCGGGCTTTGTAGCTTCCACAGCATTTCGCCACTGTTAACGTCGTAAGCATATAAGCGTTCATCGCCCCGGCTGACGAAGTAGAGTACGTCATTTAAAAAATACAGGGCAGGACGTGTACTCCCCCCATTGCCCTCATCGACCCATTGGGTTTCTCCCGTAAACGGGTCCAACTCCATAGTAAGGCTCCTGCTTCCAGTTTCATTCACAGCAAACAGACGGTCTTTATAACTTGCTGCAATGAAGCCTCCATCGCTTTGCTCTCCCATAAAGTTTTTTCTTGACCATCTAATTTCTGAGGTCGACTGATCGATTCCGTAAATGTAATCACCTGCTGTAATGACATAGACATCTCCTATCCTCACTGGCTTATTTACAACGCCTGCTGAGGCGGTATCCGGTAATCGCACTTTCTGAGCGGTAAAAGCTTGATCGGATACATTATATGATACATAGCTATTGAAGTTTTTGCCTTCGTAAAGATCAAAATTTTCAGAAAACGCAAGAAAAGCGAAAATCTTATTACCTTCATTATACACCAGGTGTTGTTTAAGTCCTCCATAAAAACCTCTAAAAAGTTGTATTGGCTCAATGGGTGCTTCAACTACCATTTCATAATCCGAAAAAAACAAGTCTCCTCTCATTAATACTTGCGCCTTTACCCCATCCTCTTCCAGCTCATAAGGATAGTAGTAATGATCTCCTACAATCTGAATGGCATTGGAATGAGAGCTTCCGGGGCGTACATCGGTCCATAGGGTCGTCCCATCATCAAGATTGACAGCGCAGAATAGATTGTTATCATTATAAATAACCAGGTTCCCTCTACTATTAAGTTCCTCTCGACTTAGGACATTGAAGTTATATCCGTCAACATAATCACTCCACCGCCAAACTTCTTGGCCCGATCCTGTATCCAAGGCAACCAGCATCCCGCTCTTGTCATAAAGTGCACCGGGTACGATCACTTTACCGTCGTGAAAGATAGGTGTGACAGAAACCTCTATATACCCCCTTTCTGAAACATCTTTTTCCCAGATAGGAAGCTTTGAGACAACTACACCCGCTTCATTGACTATAATCTTATCCTGTTCGGGTGTATCTTCAGTACAGCAGCCCACCGACAATGAAACAAGACACAAGCAACCCCACAGGGCTGCTTGTGTACAATACTTTTTGATTGTAATCATTATCTTCTGGCTGTTGTAAAAAAACCTCCGTGTCGACCATTAAACGCATCTCTAAACAATCGATCTACTCTTGCATGTACGCTCATTTCCAAATGGTTTACGCCTTCTAGCTCGACAGTTCTCCCATTCCATTTTGAAAGTTCACCTATTGCCGAGCCTTTTTTGATCAATCCATCGCTTGGGGTATTGACCCATCGCTGCCTCGTCACCGTTCGGTTTTCCCATCTACAGGGGTTACAAGGGTTATTGTGTCGCATAAAGCAGCCGTCTATATTATCGTCAGGGACCAACTGCATGGGGCTTCCTGCCCCGCCATCACATATGTATACCCGCTGAGTAGTGGTGTATCTTTCCAAAAACCGGGCATCGGTGAGCTGATTCCAGGCAATCTCCCAACCTCTCCTGATGTAGTCTGCTCCGGCATTCCAGGCCTCTTTTTCTGCTCTTCTTCTCTTCCTTTTTTTCTTATTATGCCACCACCTTATTCTAATACCATCCGCAGTAGCTTTAAGATTACCCACCTATTGGTTCTGCATTATCATAGTCTTCCTGTGTAATACGGTAAGTATAAATTTCTACACCATTTAAGGTTGTATTTTCATATCCGTAAAAACCTAATCCAGGATCTCCGTTAATGTTTCTTTGAAGATCATCTTGTGGTATACCTTTAAACAATTGTAATCTTGCATTATCAAAGTTAATGGCTACAACTTCACAGCCTTTCCCTAACCACCCCAGATCACAACGTTCTTCAAAAGGCCCATAACAATTACCTTGAATATCTAAAGTATCGAGTGCTTGAAGTTGGTAAAGGGATATTTCAGTGTCTCCACAATTAGAACCTGTTATCTCAATATTGAATTGGGTTTCGTTTATAATTCTTTTAATTGCAGGACCCGGATTTGATGATTCTTGACAAGATATTAATATTAAAGATGCACATAGATTACATGCTAAAATCATAAATTTGAAGAACTTCATCGTTTTATTCTTTTCTGGTTTCTTCAACGTTAATGTAGTAATCAAACAAAACTTGTATATCATCATCAGAAGTCGCATGATAGTTATCTTTAATATAATCTCGTAGCATGGATAATGAACGAGAGTTATCAATGGCAGTTTGTATTTGTTCAAATGTCATTCCATCTATATTATCATCTGGTCTGTTTCCACCAAATCTTGTTAGTTTAGTTGGTTAGTATTGTCCATTAAGTCAATAAAAATGGCTGAATATCCATCATCCATTTCGTTTCTATCTTCATCCTGTTTGTCACTATCAAAATTTGGATAGTATTGTTGAATGAATAAATGCTCAATATAGTCAGCCCAACTCTCTCTTAAAATTTTCTTACTGCATGTGATATTCCACCTGTTCAGCTTCCAATGTGATTGATGTCCCAATTCATGGAATGTTACAGCATATAGTGCATCTGTTTCTTTCTTTAGCAACTTCTATGTTCTCAAACTCAGGCGGATCAATCCAATAAAGTCCTCAATTGTCCATAACATAGGTTATGTTTTCATTTTGTTTTTGGTTTGTAACTTTTAAACAGAAGTCAATGAAAACCCGGTATTTGTGAAATGCAAGGGCATGCAGCTTTTGACATAGATGTTGACGTTTTTCGCATAGGCATTTCTCAGACTCTAACTAACTGTTCCCAATCAGTATAAAATTTTAAAAGGCAAAATCTGAAAGCTGAGCAGCAAAGCATGA
>LYSV01000031.1:0-63751 GCA_001657315.1 Flammeovirgaceae bacterium BBD 1991-12
GAGTCAAAACCAAATTTCATATGATAACGCAAAGATTTTAAAAAAATTAAACTTTAAATTTGCCCGCGTGGAAGACACACTGGAGTGGACCTGCAGGGAATTTCTAAGACAACATCGACACCCAAAATAGATCAAATCTTGTTTCGTTAAGAAATAATTTTGATTAAATTGATTAAACTTTCGACTTTACCGAATGCCGGAAAACTTTAAGAAAAGAAAAGAAGAAAACGAGCTTATCAGACGCTTTGAGGACCTTGTAAAAAATAAGGCAAACCATTTCTTCGAACTTGACAGCTTTGAGCAGATCATAGATTATTATGTAGAAAACGGTAAATACAACAAGGCACTCATTGCAGTGAACATCGCCTACGATCAATACCCCTTTTCAACCGAACTGTTGATCAACAAAGCACAGATCCTCTCCAACCTGGAGAAATACAACGAAGCCCTTGAACTATTGGAACATGCCGAGTCCCTTCAGCCGAATGATTCGGAGATATACTTCCTGAAAGGATCCATTTTATCTCTTTTGGGACAGTACCACGACTCGATTGAATGCTATGACAAGGCTCTGCTGTTTACAGAGGACAAAGATGAAGCCTACTACAGCCTTGGTCTGGCCTATCAAAGTCTTGAAGACTACGGAAAGGCTATAGAGGCCTATAAAAATGCTATCGAAGAGAACATTTATCATGAGGGAGCCCTGTACGAACTGGCCTATTGTCTGGATGTAAGTGGAGAGTTGGAAAGCAGTATTGATTATTACCATAAGTTCATTGATGCTGATCCCTACTCTCAGGCAGCCTGGTATAACCTGGGTATTGTTTACAATAAATTAGGTAAATACGAAGATGCTCTGAAGGCCTACGAATATGCCATTCTGATCGAAGAGAATTTCGCTTCAGCCTGGTTCAATATCGGCAATACACATATGCAGCTTGAAAACTACACCAAGGCCTTAAATGCATACAAGAAAACGCTGGATATTGAAGGTGCCAGTCCCGAGGTATATTGCCAACTGGGTGCTGTTTATCAAAAAATAGAACAGTATGACCTGGGGCTCAAATATTTTCAAAAAGCAGCCAAGCTGGACAACATGTATGATGAAGCCTGGTTCGGCGCAGGACAATGCCTTGACAAGCAGGAAAAATGGTACCAGTCATTACATTTTTACAACAAAGCCCTTAAACTGGATCATGAAAACCCACTGTACTGGAAAGCAGTGGCCAAGGCAGAGTACAACATTGGAAACATTGTCTCAAGTATGGATGCCTATGAAGAGGCTTCCATGCTCTCTCCGGAAGACAAGGAAATATGGTTGGAATGGTCGCACATCTACTATGAGCAAGGCGACTACAACAAGGCTATCGATCTGATTATCAATGGATTGGAAGAAACTCCCGATGAATCGGATTATTTCTACAGGATCACCGCCTATCTTATATCAGCAGGCAAGTACAAGGAAGCATTTAACTATCTGGAAAATGCATTAATTTTGGACTTTGATAATCATGTCGTGCTTTTCGATTTCTTCCCTCAGCTGGAAACTCAGAAAGCCTTGTACAAAATCATAGATCAATTTAGAAAAGATAATCCATAAATGAATTACACGCTGAACAATATTCCTGAGCGTACCAAAAAGCCCAGGCAATATGGCTTTACTATGGCCATGGATAAAGGCCTCAGCATCCGTGAGGTAGAGGATTTCCTCAGTGTCTGCCATGATCATGTGGATATAGTGAAATTCGGGTGGGCCACCTCCTATGTCACACCTAACCTTAAGGAAAAAATACAGGTGTACCGGGACGCAGGCATACCGGTATACTTTGGCGGAACACTTTTTGAATCCTTCATTGTCAGGGATCAGTTTGATGACTACTGCAAAGTGCTGGAAAAGTATGGCATCGACTACGCCGAAGTGTCAGATGGATCCATAGAACTCGACCATGAAAAGAAATGCGATTATATCAGCAAGCTTTCCGAGCGGGTCACCGTGCTTTCAGAGGTGGGGTCCAAAGATGCCGAAAAGATCATTCCTCCCTATCAATGGATCAAGCTCATGCAGGATGAGCTGGATGCCGGAGCCTGGAAAGTGATAGGCGAGGCGCGTGAAGGTGGGAATGTAGGGCTCTTCCGCTCTACAGGTGAAGTGAGATCTGGACTGGTACAGGAAATACTTACCCGGATCCCCTTTGAGAAGATCATCTGGGAGGCACCCCAAAAGGCCCAGCAGGTATGGTTTATTAAACTCCTTGGCGCCAATGTAAACCTGGGCAACATCGCTCCGAATGAGATCATACCCCTGGAAACGATCCGCCTGGGGCTCCGTGGCGATACATTCAATCATTTCCTTAATTCCACTATAGAAAAATAATCGTACCGCAAATGGGCAAACTAAAAGAAGCTGTTCTTCTCTATCTCAAAGGGTTGGGCATGGGAGGAGCAGATGTGGTACCTGGAGTATCAGGAGGCACCATTGCCCTGATCACCGGAATCTATGAAGAGTTGCTGAGCTCTATCCGCTCAGTAGATCTGGAGGCTTTCAGACTCTTGCTTAAGTTTCAGTTCAGGGCATTCTGGGAGAAGATCAATGGCAATTTTCTGCTGGTGCTCCTGCTCGGCATTGCCACCAGTATTTTATCCCTTTCCAGGCTCATCACATACCTGCTGAGCAACTATCCCATTCAGGTGTGGTCTTTCTTCTTTGGATTGATCATTATATCCGCCGTATTGGTCTTAAGGAATATTGTCAGATGGCGTGTGGTAGTAGTGATCTCCTTGCTGGTGGGGATAATCATAGCATTTCTTATCACGGAAGCTACACCTGCCAGTACTCCCAACGGACTATGGTTCATCTTTTTATCAGGGGCCATCGCCATTTGTGCCATGATCCTGCCTGGAATTTCAGGAAGCTTCATTTTACTGATCATGGGCAAGTACGTTTATATATTCAATGCCCTGAACGAGCGCAACCTGATCGTGGTCATAACCTTTATCCTGGGTTGTATTACAGGTCTGCTTTCCTTTGCCAGGGTCATTTCGTGGCTGCTGAAAAAGTACCATGACCTTACCATTGCTCTGTTATCCGGCTTCATGATAGGCTCACTGAACAAAGTATGGCCCTGGAAGATCCCTGTTCAATACAGGATCAACTCACATGGAGAGCAGGTGGCCTATATCACGGACAATGTGATGCCTGCCGGGTACTATCAGGAGCTGGCCGAAAACCCCATGTTGTTCCAGGCTTTGCTTTTTGCAGCGTTGGGCATTTTCATAGTGGTGGCTATTGAGAAAATAGCAAAACTGAAAAACTCAAGGTAGTAAGATGCCACTTTACGGACTTATAGGTAAAAAACTGTCTCACTCATTTTCTCAGCGATATTTTACTGAGAAGTTCAAAAAAGAAGGACTTACGGATCATGAGTTCAGGCTTTTTGAACTTGACAGCATCAACGAAGTAGCGGAGCTTAAAAAGGAAAAAGACCTAAGGGGATTTAACATCACCATACCCTATAAAGAAGAGATCATACCTTTTCTCACTCATATGGCCGATAGCGCAAGAAAAGTGGGAGCCGTAAACGTGGTGAAAATACTGGGTGGTGAAATGTATGGTCACAATTCCGACTACTATGGTTTTAAAAGTTCGCTGGAAGAGTGGCTCCCTGCACATTCCGGAATGAAAGCTCTGGTATTGGGTACCGGAGGTGCTTCAAAGGCCGTTTCTGCTGCACTCACGGACCTTTCTATTCCCTTTAGACTGGTCTCGCGTAACAAAAGCAGTGATGTACTGACCTATAAAGATCTTTCACCGGAAGTACTGTCCGAACATAAACTCATTGTAAATACAACGCCATTGGGTATGGCACCAAATGAAAAGGGTTTTCCTGATCTGGATTACAACGCTTTCAACAGCTCCTTCTACCTCTATGACCTGGTGTATAACCCTGACCGGACCGTTTTTCTAAAGAAGGGACTTGAAAATGGAGCACATATTAAAAATGGCCTTGAAATGCTCTACTTACAGGCGGACAAAGCCTGGGAGATATGGGAAGAGAAGCCAGCTGGTCAGATGTAAACTTTTGCAAGAATCTGAGTCCGGTAATCATTTCTGACGTTGAGGATATCCTGTGTAGTTTTTATGTATCCCACTTAGTGAACCTTTGTGTATTTGTGCCTCCGATATTTATCGGAGGCGAACTTTCCTGGCCACTCCTATAATTATCGGAGGCACCAAAGCTCAAACCCGCCTGCCGGCTGGCAGTCCACCGGACTCCCCACGGGGTTCAGTGGATCCGCAGGATTCAGTGAATGTGAGGAAATCACAAAGGTATTTTCTTTCATGTTTAAGCCTGGACTATTTTAAAACTCACGTTAATACCTATGCTGCCCTCCACTGCTTACAGGCCCCTGAAAGACCACTGGCCTCTCACATAGTCAGATTAATGAAAACAGGATCAAATTCCCTGAAACTGATTTCATTGTCGTCTTTTTCACTGCATAAAGCTATTTCATAGCCCGGAAGCGTATTAAACGACCTCAGTTTCCACCTTCGGGATTCACCATGGATCATGCCCTCACCATGATGAAAAGTGATCTGGTCCATATCAATCATAAACCCACGACCATCAGCCTTCATCAGGCTCTCCTTGGAAGTCCACACCCTGAAAAAAGCAGCAAGCTCATCGCCCGACTGGGATATGTAGTTCAGATCCTGTGGATTTAGCACGGAATTATACTCTTTTACATCGATCTTCCTGATTCGTTCTATATCGATTCCCACCCTTTGATTTTCTGCCACAGCACATATGACCATCCGGCCGGAATAGCTGATGCTAAAATGGTGAGTACCCGGAAGATAAGGTCTGCCAAAAATGTTCCTTTGAATTTGGTCAAGATCTTTGCCCGTCATGCTCTTAAGCATAAACCTTCCAAGGAGAAAGTTCTGCCGGTCTTCGGGCTTCAGGAGTAGTGACGCTTCTTTTTGAATATTGTCTGGTAAAACATGAGAAATTTCATCAAGAATATCTGTGGATTTGGTTGCAGGAAATTCAGCATAACAAATTTCTATCATTGGGGCTTAGATGTTGTTAAAAAACAAGTAGCTGGTCAAATAACTATAAAAAGGACCAGGTTGTTAGAAATGAATTGTCGAACTACAGGCTTTTTTGATGTGAAGAAAATATGCCAATATGCACATTAAGGGTAGTGCTATTGTTTTCAGCGACTAAAACATTACACGTTGTCATGAATGACAACCACAGCATGAAATATTGAAACCAGGATTCTGAAAATTCATTTAATGCCTAGTTATCAGAGAGTTAATACACCAGTATATAATTTAAAAATTAAGCAACAAAAATACTAATATTAATAAAAATCTTACATAAGTTCTATTTTGTGCATTGAATGACGAAACTATCTAAATAAAAACCTAGTTTTCAAATAGTTAAAAATCTTGTGTCACAAACTAACCGAAAACCAAGGCGTGAAAAACTACAACCCAATAGCCATCGTCGGGATGTCAGGACGATTTCCCGAAGCACGTGATCTGAATGAATTTTGGGAATTACTAACCCAAGGGATAGATACCGTCACCGAAATACCGGTAACCAGGTGGCATCATGACCGGTATTACCATCCGGACAATTCCGTACCCGGAAAAACGAATCAAAAACATGCTGCTTTACTGGAAGGTATTGATGCATTCGATCCATTGTTCTTCAATATTTCCCCGGCCGAGGCTATTGAAATGAACCCCTCGCAGAAGCTAATGCTCGAACTCGCATGGCAGCTTATTGAGAGCTCAAGCATACCCTTTAAAAAAATAAGTGGTAGCCGGGCCGGAGTGTACATTGGCAACATCTGGAGCGACTTTGAGCATTTGAGAAAGCATAAAAACTCCCTCGCCACTTCTCATTCTGCTGTAGGTCAGTCTTCCAATATCATCGCAAACCGTATCTCATATTGTCTTGGTCTGAGAGGGCCTAGCCTGGTACTGGATACAGGCTGTTCTTCATCTGTTGTGGCTTTGCATCTGGCCTGTCAAAGCCTGCAGGACCATAGCACCGACCTGGGCTTTGCAGGTGCAGTGAACCATATACTGGACCCCGACCAGTACATACTTCTGTCGAAATTCGGCGGCCTCTCATCCCGGGGCAGGTGCAGTACCTTTGACACCAATGCAGATGGATTTGTACGCGGCGAAGGAGGCGGGATGTTGCTGCTGAAAAGACTTGAGGATGCCGAGAAGGACGGTGATCGTATCTTTGCCGTGATAAGAGGCACAGCAGTTAACAATAACGGGCACAATGCAAATCTACCAGCTACGAGCGTATCCGGGCAAAAACATATGCTCACGGAAGCTTATCAGCACTCTGGTATAGAACCACACGAGATCCATTATGTGGAAGCGCACGGCACCGGCACCAAACTGGGCGACCCCACGGAAAGCCGGGCTTTGGGAGAGTTTTTCAGTCAGAACAGGGATAGCTCCAAAAAGCTGAGGATCGGATCAGTTAAAACCAATATCGGACACCTGGAAGGAGCCGCTGGTATAGCAGGCATGATCAAGGTATTGCTGGCTATGAATAACAATGCTCTACCCAGGAACCTCAACTTCAACACGCCTAATCCGGAGATCGATTTTGAGGGACTGAAACTCGAAGTCCAGCAGGAATTATCTCCATGGCCGGCGAAGGAGGGGGAAACTCTCAAGGCGGGGGTAAACTCCTTCGGATGGGGTGGCACCAATGCACACGCCGTATTGGAGCAATATATGCACAAGATCACCGCAGAACATTCGCCGTTTGAGCATACCCGTTGTGTACTCCCGGTATCAGCAAAATCACGTAACGCTCTGACTGATTATGTGAAAGAGCATTTAAAATACCTGACTACAACCATCAACGGATCCATAGACGGTTTTATCAATTACTGCGCTGCCACAGGTATCCTGAAGCCGGAAATGGAGTACCGAAAAACCTTTGTGGCCGCCAACAAGGGTGAAATGATCCAGAAGCTGGCAGATTTTATTGATAACAATGAGGTTATCCTGCCCGTACCTGAGACACCCAATACCCAAAAGGTAGTCTTCATATTTCCCGGACAGGGTTCGCAATGGGTCAAAATGGGAGCTTCCCTAATGGGTACAGATCCGGTATTCACCCGTACAATGGAAGATTGTGATCGCGCATTCTTACCCTACACCGGTTGGTCACTTCTTGACCGGCTTTATGTCAAAGGAGAAAGCCTGCAGGACATTGATTTCATCCAGCCTGCCCTGTGCGCCATGCAGATCGCACTGGCAGAGCTATGGAAATCATGGGGGTTGGTACCTTCCTCTGTAGTAGGACACAGTATGGGTGAAGTAGCCGCTGCATACGTAGCAGGAAGTATCAGCCTGGACGAAGCCGCCCGTATTATTTGCACCAGAAGCGCACTTATGAAAACAGTTAGCGGTCAGGGTGGAGCTATGGCAGTCACGGAGCTGACCATAGCCGAAGCAGAGCAGGTGATAGAACGGTATCCTGACCTGTCTGTTGCTGTTAACAACAGCCATAAGTCCACGGTGCTGGCAGGTCCTGAAGAATCTATCCGGAAAGTTCTTGATGAGCTGGACCAAAGGGGGCTGTTTTGCCGTCAGGTAAAAGTGGATGTCGCCTCTCACAGCCGGCAAATGGAGCCACTAATGGAACCTCTGGCCAAAGCTTTGAATAACATTCAACCCAAACATGGTGAACTGACGGTTTATTCCACCGTACTGGATGCCAAAGTAGGTGGAGAAATACTGGATACTTCCTATTGGGTGAATAACCTGAGAAAAGGAGTAAAGTTTGCCTCAGTGATGGATAAGCTGATCGAAGATGACCATCATGTTTTCGTAGAGGTCAGCGCCCATCCGGTATTGACCACTTCTATCTACGAATGCCTTGAAAAGGCTGGTAAACAAGCGGTGGTAGCGCATACCTTACACCGTGATAAGACGGAGATGGATGAATTGTATGATAACCTCACCAGCATTCATGCTTTTGGTGGCTCGATCGACTGGAAAAATTATTATAACAGACAAAAAGCTCCTCACCTCGCTCTCCCCAATTACCCCTTTCAACGGGACGTATATCAAATAGAGGACCGCTCATCATCGATCCAAACGGATCACCAGCATTACAAACATCCATTATTGGGTAAGAGCATTACCCTGGCAGGAATGAATGACACCTTTTACTGGGAGTCCCGGATAAGTCTGGAGATGAACCCCTGGCTTGAAGACCATAAGGTGAACGATACAGCCGTCCTTCCGGGAGCCGCCTATGTTGAAATGCTCTCAAGCGCCCTGAAGGAAGTATATCCAACAAACAGTGTCGCCATTGAGAACCTGACATTTCTGAAAGCAATCAGTTTTGAGGACCAGGAAACTGCATTGATTCAACTAAGGGTCAACTCAGAGGGTGATCCGGGATTTGAGTTTTATTTCAACCAGGATGAAAGCGAGCAAAACAGCTGGATACTTTGTGCCAATGGACAGTTTACCCTGGATAAGCCCGGTCAGCACAAAAACATAGAGATGAATGTTCCGGACCTGACGGAAAGTATCTCTGGTGATAACTATTATTCAAAATTGCAACGGCTTGGACTTCAGTACGGAGATGCTTTCAGGAACATCGAAAACATTACTGTTCACAATGAGCAACTGTACTCTGACATTAATGTGCCGGATACCCTGGATAGCCGGGCTGGTAAATTCAATATACATCCGGCCCTTTTGGACAGTTGTTTTCAAACTCTTTTTGGAGGTATATTGTCGAAAAACGGGACGGATGAGCAGGATAAGACCACCTTTCTGAGCGGCTTCACACGGTTCGAATTTTATCAGACCCCGGCTACAGAAAAACTAAAAGTATCAGGGATCCTGAATACTGCAGCACAATCGGACAATTCATTGCTGCAAGAGCTCAGTGCTGATATTCTCGTAAGAGATGAGCATGGATATCCGGTGCTTTTTGTGGCAGGCCTGAGGGGTAAAGTGATCACTACGCCTTCTGAGGAATCATCTGGTCAGAGTGCCAGAGATCAATGGTACTACAAGCTGGATTGGGAAGAACTGGAACAAAAGAATAACATCACCGAAATATCCCGATCCAGTGACAAATGGTTAATTCTGGAAGATCAAAAAGGCGCTGCAGGCAAGTTGCCTGAGAAGTTAAACCGGTTGGGAATTGATCATATACTCGCTACCCACGGCGAATCAATTCATAAGGATGGAAAATACTTCTCACTCAATTTTACCAAAAAAGATGATTTTGATTTGCTGAAAAAAGAGTTTGAAGGGCTTCAGGGAATTTTGTACTGTTCTGGACGCTCTTCCAGAGAAACAGATATGCAGTTACTCTCAGAAAGGACAAAAATAAACGGTTTGGGCCTGATCAACCTTGTAAAAAGTCTTGAAGAAAGAAAGTTAACGCATCCACCTCAGCTTTTGATCGTAACCAAAGGAGCACAGGCTCTAAGGGAAAACGAAGTAGATCCATCCCAGGCAATCCCGCTCGGTCTTGGCAGGACACTGGCCAACGAGTTCCCTCAATACAAACTGCGTAGATTTGATCTTGGACAGGACGTGGATACCGGTGAGCTGGAAGTGTTGATCAGTGAAATGCTGAAAAATGACACGAAAGAAAGTGAACTTGTCATACGAAACGGACGCATCTATGCAGCACGGTTGAAAAGACATAAACCGGATCTTCTCGGGTTCAGGAACGCTGAATTTTCCACAGAAGGAACTTATCTGATCACAGGATTCAGAGGCATAGGATTTGAATTTGTGAAATGGATGTTTGATAAGGGTGCAAGGACCTTTGTCCTTCTCAGCCGGTCCGGATCGGTCTCTCCAAAGATGGTCAATGAAATATCCCGGCTTGAAGAGAAGGGTGCCCGAATATCCGTTGAGGCGGCAGATGTCTGCGATCATAACGGCCTGGAGGAAGTAATCGGCAAAATAAAAGACCTGAAAGGGGTCATTCACGCTGCAGGCCTAGTTCACGCTAATGCGCTTGTTCAAATAGAAGAGGAAGAGTTCACACATGTACTCGGGCCTAAAGTTCAGGGCACATGGAACCTTCACAGGATCACCAGGGATCTGGACCTTGATACTTTCATTTTATTCTCTTCTGCATCATCATTAATCGGCTTAAGCGGGCAGGCGAGTTATGTGGCGGCCAATACATTCCTGGATCAGTTCGCTGAGTACCGTCTGCAAATGGGCCTTCCGGCTACAAGTATTAACTGGGGCGTCATCAAAGATGTAGGTATGGTAGCGGACGAAGAGCACCTGGAAAAATTTGCGAAAGCAGAAGGATTTATTCCCGTGGAAATCAAAAAAGCCATTAAAGCCTATGAAATGGTATTTCATGAGAAGGGATCTCAGATCGGTGTTTTCAGGATTGATCCGAAAGCAATGGGTGACTATTACACCTACCTTGCAGAGTCCAATTACTTCAACAGCCTGATACCGGAAAATGACGCTGATGAGGCTGAAACCCAGGACATCAGACGGGTATTGTCTATACTTCCTGATACGGAACAGCAAACTGATGCATTGCAGCAGGTTTTGAAACACGCACTGGCCCCTATAATTAAATCCGACGCAGGCAAGATCGATACGAACATACGGTTCAAGAATCTCGGACTGGATTCTATCATGGCGGTGCAGTTCAGGAATCAGCTTGAAAAACGCATGGATCTCAAGCTTTCGGTAGGTGACTTCTGGAAATTCCCGACCATCACAGAATATGCCAAATATTTGCTGGATCGACTGGACATTGTCTCCGGAAAAGAGCAAAAGCCCGGCTACGAAGAGATCTTCATTACACCAAGGCTTACACCAAGGCCGGCGTACCGGCTTATCTGCTTTCATGATGCCGGAGGAAATGCATCCCTGTTCTCTGACTGGGAGGACCAAATGTCTACAACCGTTGATCTGAAGATCTTTGAGATGCCGGGTCGTGGTCAGAAGCTGAATCAAAAGCCTTTTGAAACCATTCAGGAGTTCACGGATGCGCTGGTACCACATATAGAAGCTATTTCGGAAGTACCGTTTGCATTCTTTGGACACAGTATGGGCGGTTTGCTGGCATTTGAGCTCGCGAGAGCATTAAGAAAAAAGGGGGCAAGATTACCCTCAAGGCTCATTGTATCTTCTACTCCTCAGCTGGCAAGCTACGACCGCTCCCGGGTAGATCATCGCATGTCGGACGAGGAAATGGTACAGTTGTATCCCCACCTTCACGAGGATAACGTCACCGATGGCGAGCTCAGGCAGATGCTTAAACAGATCATGAGAAATGACCTGCTCTTGCTCAGCAACTACAGTTACAGGGAAGAGCCCCCTCTTGAGGTCCCTGTTGTAGGTATTTATGGCTCGGAAGATCCTGGTGTTAACCACACAAACATGAGCAGATGGCAAATGGAAACCTCTGAAGGCAGTTACATCATTCAAAGGGAAGGTGGACATCACTATATTCACCAGGACCGGGAATTTGTACTGGATCTCATTCAGAAGGAACTTCTTTCTCCCAAAGTTGAGATCAACAATTAATTAGACCTACGGTATATTGAAATTAACTGAAGACAAACTACCGGAGCTTCCCGGATACAGGAAAGTTCCGGTGGTTACGTCTCCTGAAAATGAAAAGTATTTAAACGAAAAAATGAACAGCACTATCACCAAAGAAGACATCAGAGCCAGGCTGATTGGCGCCTGGAGACTGACATCATGGACCGTAAAAGATGACAATGGAAATGAGATAAACTATTTTGGCGATAACCCACACGGTATCCTGATCTATTCGGAACAAGGATATATGAGTGCGCATATTGCCAAAGCCGAGCGCAAAAAGCATATTTCAAATGGATTGTATGACAGCCATCCGGAAGAAATCGCCGCTTCCTTTAACAGCTATTTTGGATATTATGGCAGGTTCTATCTGGAAAATGAAAATACAATTGTACATGAGGTGGAAGATGCCCAGTTCCCTAATTGGAAAGGCGACCTGCAAAGAAGGTTTTTTAAAATGGAAGGTGCTGATCTTGAGGTAACTACACCTCCCGTAGAGACGGAAGGAAAGACAATTGTACACTATGTAAAGTGGAAAAAAGCAGGTAGTTGAGTCATTTTCTGTAAGAATAGGAGAAATGTATAGTACGAACTGCCCTTGCACTATGTAACTATCATCAACAAAAGGTCAGAAAATGCCTTTTTTTAACCTTTTGTTGCTCTTTATGACATAATTCCTTCTCCATCGACAAAATGTCATTAATATTAAGTCATTGAAAATCAATATTTTATAATTCATAATTAGGAAGAACCATAAATATTAGTGCCTTATTTTGGTAAATTATTACATCTGTAAGCTTAGGTATCCACTAAGTTCTTCTGCTGCATCCCTTATGCTTTAAATTCGAAAGTATTAATCACTTTGAATTTTAACAGATATGAGTAAAACAACCTTGTCTAAGAAAAAGAATCTTGAAATTCTGCTGGATAGCGATACCGGGATTCTTTACTGTAACTGGATCGGTTTCCAGAATAAGGAAAAGATCATGGCCTCGGGCGAAGAAATTCTTAGCCTGCTTAAGAGACACAGTGTACAAAAGTTCTGAATGATAATACGCATGTTACTGGCCCATGGCAGGATGCAACAGAGTGGACAGCCACGGTATGGTTTCCAAACATGATAGGCGCTGGTCTGAAGCACTTTGCATGGATCTTCTCCTCAAACATTTTCGCTGAATTGTCTGCAAAGAAGGCATTACCTGACGGTGATATCGTAAAAACCTTCAATTCATACACTGAAGCCGAAAGATGGCTCAAGGACATTTCGGTAGCCGTATAGTCTATGGATGATAAATAATTTTTTTGGCTACTCATTCCATTCCACTGCTATCAGGGAATATTTTGAAGTAGCATAGCCGCCACCAAAGGCACTTTCCAATTCCCTCCAAAGATCTAATCAGGATTTTTTGATCTGAATGCCCGGATTTCACCAGCAGCTGCATACAAAAAGTATCAGTGTCATCAGACATTGGCGTCTGAGTTAGTTAAGACTATCAGGCGCCAATAGCTGATGGCTGGCAATACAGATAGATCCCCTTCTACCGGTTTGCGTATCCTTCGAACAGGCCTGGAAGCCAGTTCCATTCATGTGCGTCTTTGATATTTCGCATCTGAAAAATTAGGGTTAATTTCCATGAACTCTTATTATTATAAGCCCGTTAATCTCAAGGTCAACTATATATTCCAGGGATCAATCTATGGATTTCAAAATTATCAGCGATTACCAGCCTACGGGGGATCAGCCGCAGGCAATAGAACAGCTAACGGAGGGTATTGAGGGAGGAGAGCCCTTTCAAACACTACTGGGCGCCACAGGGACAGGTAAAACATTTACCATGGCCAATGTTGTAGCACAAGTCAATCGCCCCACCATTGTTCTCAGTCACAATAAAACACTTGCCGCTCAACTTTACGGTGAGTTCAGGCGCTTTTTCCCTGAAAATGCTGTGGAGTACTTTATCTCTTATTATGACTATTATCAGCCGGAAGCGTATATACCCAATTCCAATCTCTATATAGAAAAAGACCTTTCGATCAATGAAGAGATCGAAAAGCTACGGCTAAGCACCACCTCGTCACTGCTGACCGGAAGACGGGATGTTCTGGTAGTTGCATCCGTTTCCTGTATTTATGGTATTGGTAATCCAGAAGAGTTTGGCAAGAACGTGATCAGACTGCAGACTGGCGAATCCATTGCCAGAAACCGGCTGCTTTTCTCATTGGTTGATATACTCTACAGCCGTACGGAAGCTGAATTTAAAAGAGGCACCTTTCGTGTAAAGGGAGATACGGTAGATATATTTATTGCTTACGGCGATTTTGCCTATCGTATCATCTTCTGGGGAGATGAGATCGAGGCTATTCAGCGTATCGAGCCTTCGACAGGCAAAAAGATCTCTGATGAAAAATTGATCACCATATTCCCCGCCAACCTCTTTGTGACCGGAAAAGATCAGCTGAATCAATCCATATATGAGATCCAGAACGACCTTGTAGCTCAGTTACAGCTCTTTGAAGCAGAAAAGAGACATCTCGAAGCCAAGAGGTTAAAGGAACGTACCGAGTTTGACATTGAAATGATGCGGGAATTGGGGTACTGTTCAGGTATCGAGAATTATTCACGCTATTTTGACCGAAGAAGCCCCGGCGCACGTCCCTTTTGCCTGTTGGACTATTTCCCGGACGACTACCTTATGATCATTGACGAAAGCCATGTGACGGTACCTCAGGTCCGTGCCATGTGGGGTGGTGATCGCTCCAGAAAAGTAAATCTCGTGGATTTTGGCTTCAGGCTGCCCTCTGCACTGGACAACAGACCGCTAACCTTCAACGAGTTCGAGTCATTGCTTAACCAGGTGGTGTATGTCAGCGCTACACCAAGTGAATATGAATTGCGTAAATCCGAGGGAGTGGTTGTAGAACAGATCATCAGGCCTACCGGTCTGCTTGACCCTAAAATAGACGTCAGGCCCAGTGTAAACCAGATTGATGACCTGTTGGAAGAGATAGATGAGACAGTAAAAAAGGGGGAACGGATACTGGTAACCACACTCACCAAGCGTATGGCAGAGGAATTGACCAAGTTTCTGGAAAGAGCACACGTAAAATGCAGGTATATCCACAGTGAGGTAGACACGCTTGACAGGGTGGAGATCCTTCGGGAGCTGCGGCTCGGTATTTTTGATGTACTCGTAGGAGTTAATCTGCTACGGGAGGGTCTCGATCTTCCTGAAGTATCCCTAGTAGCCATTCTGGATGCTGACAAGGAAGGATTTCTGCGTAACGAAAGATCACTGGTACAAACCATCGGGAGAGCAGCAAGAAATGCCGAGGGTCGCGTGATCATGTATGCCGATAAGATCACTGAATCCATGCAAACCGCCATTGACGAGACCAACAGGAGAAGACGGGTACAGGCAGACTATAATGCCAGGCATGGTATCATACCCAAAACCGTGATCAAATCCAGAGAGGCGATCCTTGAGCAAACCAAAGTGGCTGACAAGAAAAAATCTTCAGTGAAGTACTATGTGGAAAGCGAGTCACAATCCATAGCAGCTGACCCGGTAGTAGCTTACATGGGTAAGGATGAGTTGGAGAAACTCATCACCAAAACCCAAAAGGCCATGGAAAAAGCCGCGAGGGACCTGGATTTTATAGAAGCAGCCCGGCTAAGGGATGAATACCTGGAGTTAAAAAACCTGTCGGATGAACGGGATTAATGATGATTTATATATCATTTTCCAAACCGATCCGCCAAAAGATGCGTTACTAAAAAAACAGCTTAAGTTCAGCATATGAAGAATCGATACATTTTTCTTGCCATGTTCGCATCGTCCGTTTTTGGAGCCTTTTTGTCTGCGTGGATAGTTCTGTCCTACACAAACAACAGCGCAGCCTTTGTTTCCGACCCTGTGGGAAACATCTCTGTCAGCGAGCGGCAGAACAGAGTATCGTTTACCAATAACTTTGATTCCTCTATCGTCATTCCGGAAGGAGTGAGTTTCGTAAATGCTGCCAATTCTGTAACGCTGGGAGTAGTACATATCCGTTCGTCCTATTCCTCAGGCGCCAACAGCCTTAATCCACTGGATGGTTTTTTCAGAAATCAGTCGCAGTCATCGGGATCAGGGGTAATCATCACAAATGATGGGTTCATAGCGACCAACAATCATGTGATAGAAGATGCCAGTCAGATCGAAGTAGTACTCCATGACAACAGAAGCTATCAGGCAAAAGTGATAGGTACAGATCCTACCACAGACCTGGCCCTACTTAAGATCAATGCAAAGGAACTGCCCTTTATCCGTTATGGAAATTCAGACCGGGTGGTACCCGGTCAATGGGTACTGGCAATTGGAAATCCGTTTGACCTGAATTCGACAGTAACTGCGGGCATTGTAAGCGCAAAAGCCCGGAATATTGGAATATTAAGAGACAGAAGTAACCTTCAGATCGAATCCTTCATCCAAACGGATGCTGCCGTTAATCCTGGAAACAGTGGCGGAGCTCTTGTAAATCTAAAAGGAGAGCTGATAGGCATCAACACAGCTATTGCCACCCCCACAGGTACCTACGCAGGTTACTCCTTTGCCGTACCTGTCATGCTCATCAGAAAAGTTATGGATGATCTGCTGGAATTTGGAGAGGTACAACGCGGCCTGTTGGGCATCCGGATCGGAGATGTGAATGCTCAACTGGCTGAAGCCAGAGACCTGAGTGTGGTAAGTGGAGTATTTGTAAGCTCCGTAAATGATAACAGTTCAGCCGAAGAGGCAGGGATTCAGGAGGGCGACGTTATCGTGGCTATCAACGGTACCACTGTACATAATGTATCGGAGCTTCAGGAACTGGTGGCAAGGAACCGGCCCGGGGATCAGGTAGAAGTGACATATATACGGGAAAAAGCAGAAAAGAACGTAACAGCCACACTGAGAAATACGGAAGGCACCACGGAGATCATGAGGGCCATTTATTCTGATAAACTTGAAGGTGGCTTGTTCGAAAATCTCAGCCTGAATGAACTGAGCCACTTTGATCTTGACGGTGGTGTAAGGATAATACAGTTGCGGGATGGCAAGTGGAAAGACGCTGGCCTGAAAGAGGATTTTATCATTACATCTATTGACAAACTAGACATCTCTGATATAGAAGACCTGCATCGTACCCTTAAAAATAAAAGGGGGGGTATTCTGGTAGAAGGAATATATCCTGATGGTGAAAAAGGAGTGTTCGGTATAGATTGGTAGTACAATTTTTATGCTTTTCAAGCACGGTTCAAAACCCATTTTCTTTTTTATTCCAATCATGTGTAGTTGATTTTCATTTTGCTAGTTTTGTGCATCCAAATCCAAAGCCGGCAATGAAAAACCACGGAATACAGGAAACTCTCAAAACTTTAGGGATCAGGGAAATTAATGAAGGAACCTCTACAGGTACCACATGGCTTCCTGGAAAGGGTGAACTGATCGAGTCCTTCTCTCCCGTAGACGGAGACCTGATCGGTAAGGTTTATTCTACTACCGGAGATCAGTATGATGAGGTCATTCAAAAGTCCTCAGAGGCTTTCAGGGCATGGCGCAAAGTGCCTGCCCCAAGGCGTGGAGAAGTTGTCCGGCAGATTGGCGAAGAGCTAAGAGCATATAAAGAGCCTCTGGGCAAGCTGGTTTCCTATGAAATGGGCAAATCCTATCAGGAAGGCCTTGGAGAAGTTCAGGAGATGATAGATATATGTGACTTCGCTGTTGGCCTGTCAAGGCAGCTGCATGGACTAACCATGCACTCCGAAAGGCCCAGCCACCGGATGTATGAACAATACCATCCATTGGGCATAGTAGGGATCATTTCGGCGTTCAATTTTCCTGTTGCCGTGTGGTCATGGAATACCATGCTGGCCTGGGTCTGTGGAGACGTGTGTGTATGGAAACCTTCTGAAAAAACACCTTTGTGTAGCATTGCCTGTCAGCATATTATAAGCGAAGTCTTCAGGAAAAACGATGTACCGGAGGGTGTCTCCTGCATCGTTAATGGGGATTACACCGTAGGTGAGCTGATATCCAATGACAAGAGGGTTCCGCTGGTTTCAGCCACTGGTTCCATAAGGATGGGGAAAAAAGTGGGGGCCGCAGTTGGTGCCCGGTTGGGGAAATCACTGCTCGAACTGGGCGGCAACAATGCCATCATCATCTCAGAACATGCTGATCTTGATGTCGCCATCATGGGAGCCCTTTTCGGTGCTGTAGGTACCTGTGGCCAAAGATGTACCTCTACCCGCAGGCTCATTATCCACGAATCAGTCTACGAAGAGATCCGCGACAAACTGATCTCTGCCTACCAGCAGCTAAAAATTGGCAACCCGCTCGATGAGGCAAATCATGTGGGCCCTCTGATAGATAAGGATGCTGTAAAAATGTACCAAACGGCACTTAAAAAAATTCAGGAACAGGAAGGCAATATTATTGTGGAAGGTGGCATACTTACTGGCCAGGGATATGAGTCAGAATGTTATGTAAAACCCGTTATCGCTGAAGGAAACAACGCGATGGAGATCATCCAGGAAGAAACCTTCGCTCCTATTCTGTACCTGATCAGGTATACGGACATAGATGAGGCCATTGAGATCCAGAACGGTGTAGTGCAAGGGCTCTCTTCCGCTATTATGACCATGAATATCCGGGAGGCTGAAAGGTTCCTGTCACACCTTGGATCTGACTGTGGTATAGCCAATGTAAACATCGGCACCTCCGGTGCCGAGATAGGTGGAGCATTTGGGGGTGAAAAGGAAACAGGGGGCGGACGCGAATCCGGATCAGATGCATGGAAGGTATACATGAGGAGGCAGACAAATACGATCAATTACGGAACGGAATTGCCTCTGGCTCAGGGCATCAGGTTCGATCTTTAAAACATGATTTTAGGCTTGTGACGTTTGAATTCGTAGATTTCCTGGTCTGAACGTCGGGGGCGTTTAATTTTGAGATTGCAAGGGTTTAATTTATATTTAGGCTGTACATTTAAATAATTCTTTATGTTCGATAAGCAAAAAAAGTATCATTCAGTAATGTTGATTGATGATAATGAAATAGACAATCTCATCAATCAAAAGATGATAGAGGCTGCTAACCTGGCTACGTATATCTACACACATACGGGTGCCAAAAGTGCAATCGAATTTTTAAAGAACATTGAAAAGATCGATGAAATATCAGGTCAGGTTCTGCCTGATGTAATATTCCTGGATATCGACATGCCTCTGATGGACGGATTTCAGTTTCTGGATGAATTTGAAAAGCTCTCGGAACAGACCAGGAAGCAATGTAAGATCGTGATGCTCACCTCCTCTATCAATCCTCAGGATATGAACAAGTCAAAAAAGTACAGTTATGTTAAGTTGTACATTAACAAGCCCCTGTCACAGGAAAGTCTTGAAAAGATAAATGTTTAAACTGCTCCACCACACAAGCGGCCCACAAAGTTCTCATCACGATTGATGAGATTGGTCACCGCAAAGTAAGGGGTCTCTATTGTTGTGATCCTGGCCAGTAAAGCCCTTATCTTTTCAGCTTTGTTTTTCTTGACATCACTGATGGCTATCTTCAGTATCTTGGAGAGAATGATGATATGCTCGCAACTGTCCTTTCCGATCTGTCTTATTTGTCGCTGTATGCTGTTGATCAATTGGTTGAAGAGGTCAAAATCATTCATAAGGCAGTATTGTAATGCCAGCACAATTTTTATCTCCAATTGCAGATAAGGATACTTTTTCAGACTGACCTCATTCAGCAGATTGTTCATCCACCGGCTGGCTTCATCATAGTTCCCCACATAATAGCACGAAATGGCCCTATACATTACATATGTCAGATAAGTGGCAATATCCTGCTGGTCTACCTCATAATCGTGGAACAATCCTTCATTTTCCTGGTACATTTTCTCTTCAGTGCCTACCCTTATGTGCCGGTTGATCTTTGTGATCAGGAACTGCGCAGGGTGTGTATACAAGGTATAGTTCGTTAGCAGATTGCCTGCCGCATCGTTCACCTCTTCGAAGTATCTTTCAGCCTTTCGGTACACCTTGTAATGCGTATAGTATTCCAGTTTCAGAAACTCAAATACGAGGTTCATATGGTAATAGATAGAATCCAGCTGATAGGATTTAAATATCTTTTCCACATTATCAAGTATATCTTCAATCGGTTCAAGATCATCGTCCATGGTATCCTCCTGGTCCACAAAAAGGCGGTGGAAGATCACAATGCAGCTTTGATATACATACAGCCGGTGTGATTCATACAGGGCTGAGACATTGTTCATCTCCTTCATAAGCAAGGCCAGTCCCAGCTTATCCGTTTCATCACCCGAGAGCGTATATTCACCGTATTTTTTGAAATATTCCGCCAGCAGATCTTCAGCTTTGTCTACCGCCAGCATATAGGCTACGTGCCGGTTGTACTGCTGGGAATAATGAAAATAATCAGGTGCATGGATATGCAGTTTTTTCAAAGATTTATAGACAATGGTCAGCTCATTGGAAAGGTCGTAGTCCAGCAGCTCTTTTTCCAGCTTCTTCAGCGTAGCAACGGCGATAGCTTTCTTTTTGGTGAAAATTATCTCATTGATATTGGCAACCTTCTTTAAAATATCAGTACGGGGGCTTTCCATGATCTGAAGGAGGTACTCCTCTATACGCTGATTCAGCCTCGAACGCAGTGTGTAGTAGGCATTGGTGTTCACGCCCAATTCGTTCATGATCTTGGTGTCAGACAGCTGTCTCTCCCTCATGGACTGCAAAAGGTAAGCCGATTTGTCGGCATTACTTTCTATCAGCGAATCGCGTATGGACTCATAATCTTTAATGGATAATTGTTTTATGATATTCTTGAGTTTAGCCATATACGGTTATTACCTTTAACATAGATCAAAAAATGTCACCACTTAGATAGTGACCAAATATGCACTCGCAAAACAAAGCTGAAAAGATAGTAAAAAAATACTATATCTTGACTCTAAAGCACAAACATAATGGCCTTGTATGTCATACCGATACGAAAAGTTAAAGATTAAAATTGACTAAACAAAAAACGAATTTGACAGAGCTTATCATTACTTTACATGATACCTCCAGTAAAATAATCAAGTAATCGCATAAAAAAATACAACGCCCTGAATACCCGGGTTTAGGGTTCCTGATAAGAATCATAGATTTACCTTTTACGGAATTTTTGTCTTCACTGCCTTACCCTGATGATCTGACATGAATTTGGGATATAAACAAACACATTATTTATCATTACTGCCTGTTTTTTACTGGCATGAAGGTAAGAAAAGGTGTAGGAGTCCCTTCATTGAGGAGAGTTTGAAGGGCAAAAGTTATACTCCTCTTTATCCTTTACACTAACCGGAAGTTCAGTGTACCGGTGAGTTACTGGTCCTACCATGGAAACGATTTTCTTATTCACAATAAAAACATACAGAAGCGCATAAAATATTTTGATGCCTGAAATAAAGTAAACATCAAAAAGCGATCTTTTTTGATGTTTACTGCATTGTGAACATTAAAATAAATCCCTACTTTAGAGTAGGCATCAAATCAACCAAAAATTGATGTTTGCTATAAAGAATAGTTTCAAAAATGGCTGAGCCTCTTTTCAGGATCAATCCCGATAGAAATGTGCCCTGGAATGATCTTCCATCGCTGCCTGTACATTCGGACCTGTACAGAACAGTGGACATTATGGAACAGCTGGCAAATGCAAAATCCGCTCTGGGAAGACTCCACGGAAGATCGATCGCCATTCCAAATCAGGGAATCCTCATCAACACCATCAGTTTACAGGAAGCCAAGGCATCCAGTGAAATCGAAAATATCTTCACCACGGATGATGAATTGTATCAGGCGTACAGCGAAGATAGTCAGGAGGTAGTTCTTAAGGGTCCGCCCAAAGAGGTGCTGAGATACCGTGAGGCCCTTTGGGACGGGCATGATCACCTGCACCGATCCGGTCTTTTTGATCAGGAATATTTCATCAGCATTTACCGAACCATAAAACAAACCAACGATGGCATTCGTCCCCCCAGTGCCCGGATCTACATCAGTCAGGGAGGAAGCGGTCCCAATGCAGGTAAAGCCATCTACACCCCTCCAAGGGGTAAGGAGATAATAGAATCGAAGATCAGTAACCTGATCGATTTTGTCAATGACGACGAAAAATATCCAGTCGATCCGCTCATTAAAATGGCCATTGCCCACTACCAGTTCGAGGCAATACACCCTTTCAGGGATGGTAATGGAAGGGCCGGCAGGATCTTTAACATTAATCTGCTCACTCAAAAAGGTCTGCTGGATCTACCCATTCTTTTTTTGAGTCGTTACATCATTGACCACAAAAGTGACTATTACTCGCTGCTGGCCGGTGTAACACAAAGAGGCCGCTGGAGTGAATGGATACTTTTTATGCTCAGGGCTGTGGAAGTTACCTCCCACCTGACTTTTCAAAAGATCAATGATATTCTGGAAGCCCGCGAGGGGATCATGGAGTCCATTCATTCCGATACGAAGATCAGAAAAGCCGAACAGCTTGTGCAGATGATCTTCACCCAACCCCTGACCAAGGTAAGTCACCTTACGGATGCCCGGATATACGCCGAAGGCACAGCCAGAAATTATCTGAATGAGCTGTGTGATCTGGGTATACTGGAAAAACGGACCATCTCAGGACATCACTATTATCTGAATCTTGAGCTGTACAGGATCTTGTCAGAGTAAGGAACAGGAATACACCACGTACATACCTGATCCACCATTCCGGAAATTAGAAATTAAGGGCCTGCCTCCATTCCTGAATGAGACGAAGGCAGGCCAGAGTGGAGCCGGCTCTCCCAATTTCGAACTTTTTTGCAGCTGACACACGGGCGATAATGAATTTTTCTATTTGAAAAATGAGGTGTTACATAACACAATTCAGATGATAAATTCAAAAAAGAAGAAAACACCTTTAAAGTCGAAGTACCAAACTCATGCTCTCAATGAAAAGCAAATCAAGCTGGCCAAAACAGGAGCTATTATTATTCTTGGGCTTATTGTCGGAAAGTACTTACTGCACTTTTTATCTGGAATAATCCTGGCATTCCATAACCTGGTCGCTGCGATTAGAAATCAGCGTAAGGTAAATCATCATCATTTTTCAACCATTTAATCAAGAAGTAATGATGATCAATTACACTTACGCTTTCAAAGCGCTAGATAGCTATGTCCATGAAGTCAATGCTTCTTGCGAATCAAGAGGTTTCAAGATCAAACAACCAGTAATAGCAACCGCGAAAGAGTTAATCCGAATCTATGGTGCATCTCTAACTAAGCTTCTGGATTGAAGCATATAAGGAATGCTAACCTACCATCACTTAAAACCAATAATGTACAGCTTGCTAAACTCTGTCAGATTAGTTCGAGGACTGTTCGACGACACTTGGATCGGCTGATTCAAGCAGGGGTTATAGTTCATAAAGTATGGCATGGTAGCAACTCCAGTTATGAGGTGTGGATAAACCCTGAAATCTTGTTCAAAACCCCAAATAAAACTAGTAAATCAGCATACAAAGCATGTTGGGTTCAGAGGGGAAATCTGCTTTAAATGACCATAATAGTGCTTTTTCTTTGACTAATTCGACAAGTTGTCCTCATACAGAAACCAGAAACATTAAAAATAATATAATAATAGAGGTATTCAATGACCTACTAAATGCCTTAAGAACCCGAATCAATGAACAGCAAACAGACATTTCAAAATATCAGCATTTGTTAGAAGAAGCGGAGAAGAAATCCGCTAGCCTTGAACATCAAAATCATGAATTGATCGAGAAGCTATCAACTAGTGATCATGAATTTTCCATTAAAAAACAATTGGTTGTAGAACTGGAATCTGAATTGACAGAATTAAGAGCATTTAAAGAAAAGACTGATCAGGAACTGGTCTGTGTTTGTGGGAAAAAGTTCGATAGGATTAGTTCTAGACTTGGACATCAACGGAAATGTGAGATTTATAAATCAGTTAACCATGTAGAAGTTTTGCAATAATTGTTAATAGAATGGTAAGAATCAAAAGGTATGACAAAACCGGCTAGGAAAAAAAGATGATCAAAATGAGATCGATTACTTTTTATTATTTGTAACAAATATTTACTAAATTTGTTACAGATTAAGAAAATGGAAAATCAAGTTTCAATAGAAAAACAAGTGGTCAATTTCATCTCTCAACAAAAGAGAGGGACACTTTTTTTTCCTGATGACTTTGTAGATTTTGGAAGTGATGGAGCCACAAGACTCGCTCTTCATCGCCTGGAAAACAAAGACTTTTTGATACGACTAGCTCAAGGAGTTTACTTGTATCCTGAAAAGGATGATCTTCTTGGGATCATTTACCCAACGATTGATGAAGTGGCTCAAGCCATAGCCGGTAGAGATAAAGCAAGGATCATCCCGACTGGTGTTGAAGCACTTAATCGATTGGGCTTATCGACCCAAGTGCCTATGAAAGTGGTTTATCTCACTGATGGAGCCCCAAGAGAAGTTAAAGTCGGTAAAAACAGTATCAAGTTTAAAAAGACAACACCAAAAAATCTAGCCGTAAAAGGCGAGATCAGTGGCTTAGTCATTCAGGCATTGAGAGAGCTGGGACAAGAACAAGTCACAGAAAGCAATAAAACCAAAATCCATGAACTTCTCAATAAAGAAAACCCCGACCATGTTTTGCATGATGCCAGGTTAGCGCCTGCCTGGATCCGAAAAATTATGCTTCACTCAAAAGAGACTACTTAATGAAGGAATGGCTCTTATTATCTACTGATCAACGCAGAGAAATTTTCAATCAGGTAAGTATCCAGTTGGGTTTACTTCCTGCAGCCGTAGAAAAGGACTGGTGGGTTTCCATGGCCCTACATACGGTATTTAATCTACCATTTGCTGAACACCTGGTATTTAAAGGCGGTACTTCTTTGAGCAAAGGATGGAACCTGATCGAGCGATTCTCGGAAGACATTGACCTAGCCATAGACCGAAGTTTTCTTGGGTTTGAAGGTGACCTCAGTAAAACTCAGGTTAGGAAGCTAAGAAAAGTATCCTGTGCTTTTATTGAGGTGGAGTTTTTGAAGGTATTGGCTGATAAAATCAAAGAACTGGAAATTCCGGATGTCGAACTTTCAGTTCAGTCTTTCAAAGACTCAGATACTGATCCATTAGTCATTGAATGGAACTATCCCGCATTGACGGAGCAGAACGAATATCTACGTCCAAGGGTCTTAATAGAAATAGGTTCGCGCTCACTTATGGAACCGGTAGAACCTCGAGAGATCCGCTCATTGGTTGGACAGCAATACTCAGCCCAAGCCTTTGCCGACAAGTCATTCAATGTGCAGACGGTATTACCAAAACGGACCTTCTTAGAGAAAATATTCTTACTTCATGAGGAATTCCAAAAACCTGCAGAGCATATCCGGGTGGACCGCTTAAGCAGACACTTATATGACATTGAGAAATTAATGGATACTGATCATGGCCAGCAGGCATTGGAAGATCAATCACTCTATGATGCAATAGTCACTCATCGGCAAGTATTCAATCCAGTAAGAGGTATAGACTATGCCAATCATTCCAAAAACAAACTCAATTTCATCCCTCCGGAAACTGTTATTAAAGCTTGGGAAAAAGACTATCAAACCATGCAGGAAAGTATGATCTATGGAGAGAGTCTGAAGTTTGAGAAGTTGATCGAGAGGTTGGAGGAGTTACTGACGAAACTGAAATTATGATACCAAGTAAACTCCGTGCATATAACTATCGCAATGGCGAATGGGAGACCGTTAACAGGTGGAGTTTGATCAAGATGTCTCAGGTAGAATATGATAAATTCAAAGAGCTATATTTTCCTTTGTATCTAAAAAAAAGTAAAGAGAGTTATAAGCTTACTTTCAACAGAGGACAAAAGACATTTCGATTCTATCCTGGAGAACTTCCAGATGATAAGAAGGGATCTTCAGGGTTGACTATTTCTCATCAAATAGCCCAAGAGGTAATCTCTGATTTGAGAATTTTAAATCTCAAGCTTACAGATAAACGTTTTAAGCCCTATAAGAAAGTTGATATCGAAATAGAGGCAGATCAAATCTTTGAAGAGTTTCGAACGACTGCAAATGACAATAAGTATGTGGTCGATTTGTTAATTGTCTTTTCAAAACCTGAATCATTAGCGTTGAAATGGAACCGAGTATTGATATTAGAAGTCTTTGTTACAAATGATGTTAGAGAGAAGAAAATAATTGATTTTGAGAAAAAGGGAGTGTTACTCGCTGAAGTTGTGATTGGATCGAAGTTAAAGGTAAAAAAGGGTGCTTCTGAGGTAACTGAAAAAGAAGAAGCTGAGCTAAGACAAATCATGACTCATGCATTTAAAAAACAAATCTTTGGAGACTTATTGATTGATACTACATCTACAAAATATCTGGAAAACGCGACAATTAATGAATTAGAAACCAAAGTTTCTTCTTTAGAAGGAAAGATTAAAAACCTTCAAGGCCAGATGTACGAAATGGAAAAAGAATATGCACAAAAGGATAAACTGATCAGGAAACTTCATTCAGGTATGAAACGAGCAGAATTGCAAGTAAAGGAGAATGAGATGAAGGGTAAGAAGTTGCAGACGGAAATAGAAAAATGGGAAAACAAGTCTAAATTTCAGCGTTTTATGGATTTACTTAGAAAGTAGAAAAGATCAACCAATAGTTGCTAAGCTAACGTAATACCCTCATTATCAGCTCACTTTAGCGGCAAAAAAGAAGGGGGAAAGTATTTTGAAAATACTTTCCCCCTTTGGTGGAGCCGGAGAGATTCGAACTCTCGTCCAGAGAAGGTAACTATCGTATCTTCTACATGCTTAGCTATACATTAAATTTTCGAATAAAGCCAGGTAGATAGCGACCAAACTTTACCTTAGTTGCAGTTAGTTTCACACAGGCATCACAACCCTGCCGGCGCTAGTACTGTTTATCGACACTCCAGATCAAAACCTACAGCACAAAGATCCTGTAGAGTGTGGCCTGGAACCAATCTGATTGGTTACCAATTAAGCCTGTTATCTCAACATCCTGTTAAGATTAGGCAGCCATGGCGTAGTTAGATTCGCCAAGTATAATATGGAACTATTGATCAAGGCGCTCATTCCATGCGCCTGCATGCTTACACACGTAATCACTCATCCTGTCGAAACCGGTCGGCCCCGGTAAGATCTGATGATGGTGTTCAACAGATTTACAAATATACTGTGAATAAAGTTTCAGCCACAGTCAGAAGCGTTTTTTGATCTATATAAAACAAGCCATGGCATAAACTTCCACTACCGGAACTTCCTTTTTATACCTTTGTATTACTGACGGCAGGTCAACAGTTCCTAACTTCACGCTATGAGATGGAAATACCCTGGTTCCCTGCTGCTGCCCCTGTTTCTTTACCATTTTTGCACTGGCCAGATCCTGAAGGTGGACAAGGCCAGCATTGATTCCGACTCTTCACACTATTTTATGGGTAGCCTGAACATGGACTTTAACCTGAACAACAGGGCTACAACAGAGGAGCAGGAGGTGACATTCAGGGGGTTATCAGCTCACGCAGATATGGTATATGTGGCGAAAAGGCACGCTTATCTGTTGATCAATACCATTAATTATTTTAAATCCACGGGAGGCCCGCTGATCAGTACAGGTTATGCTCATTTTCGCATTAATTTTCTCAGACGAAAAAAGGTATCTTATGAAGTTTTCACCCAGGTTCAGTATGATGACGGAAGGAGAATGCCATTCCGCTTTCTACAGGGAGGTGGGTTGAGGTTCAATCTAAAAAAAAATGAAAATACAAAGCTTCATATAGGCGTAGGTGCCATGTTTGAGCGGGAAGAATGGAAGTCACTGGAAGTAGAAGGTGAGGTCATAGAAAGAAACATCTGGAAAACATCCAACTATGCCAGCGGGCAATTTACGATAAATGAGTTTGTGGGCTTTAATGTTATCGGCTATTATCAGGGAGGCTACGATTACGATTCTGACCTTTTCAGAAACAGGGTAAGTGGCGACCTGATACTAAAAGTAAAGCTTACTGAGAAATTGTCCTTTCTGACCAGCTTCACCCTTCAGTATGAAGACCGTCCGGTTATACCTATCAATAACCTGGTATACTCTCTCACAAATGGTATGAAATGGAATTTCTGAGCTATAAAAAAGGAAGCTGATCCGTAAATGGATCAGCTTCCTGCACATTTGACAAATTATACTACTGAACAGTATTTTGTAGCTGGACTATCTTTTGATCATCAGATGAGATCTTCGCGATGAGTTGTCCTCTGCTATAATAGTCAGCATATAGGTTCCTTCTGCCAGATGCTGTGCCTGTATTTCGGTATTGATCTCACCAAAAACAGATTTCGCTCTTCCGCGGAATACTTCGGAGCCGTACAGGTCATGTACAATGACTTCATAGCTACCTTCTACTACCACTTCCATACTTACAGATATCTTCTCTCTGAATGGATTAGGGAAGGTGACAATAGTTTCACTGGCTTCTTCATCAGGCACGTTATTCTCAGACATTCTTAGCGCAAATGGCTCAGCCTCTGTTGAGTATGCATTGATACAGGCTATGCCATCCAGGTCAAAACCTTCTGCCTCAGGACCAAAGTCTTCCGGGTTGGAGGTATCGACTATTTTTACATAATTGATATCTGGCAGACCCGTGGTCGCAATATCAATTCTCGTATCCTTACAAGCCTGACCAGCAAAGAAGAAATCCACACCATCCTGTGATAAATATACATCCGCAGTTTCAGGATAATCACTGCAAGGTAGGCCCGTATCACGATAGGACGTTTCCACCACCATAAAATCATCACCCGGCTGATCCATTACCGTGGCATTCAGCCTGATCACAATGGAGCCACCAAAACCAAGGGATACAAAGTTAAATCCATCCTCCTGCTCCGGCATACCCAATGCATTTTCCGGGTTGCTTTTTCTGGGAGGAATAGGTTTTCCATTGTTTTTCTTTCCCTGGTCGAATGCTATCAACTCATCTCCGAAGCATGAGTTGTCTATATCGCAGATCTCTCCCTCTGAATCTTCACGCTTTTGCCGTTCCACTCCATCCTCGTTGAGCCACCGGATAACCGTGGTATTGGGAGTGCCAGGCACTGTTTCTGTAAAGAAGAAGGAATCACTATCTCCGGCAGCGTAGATAATGCCACTCTGATCCGTATCTACCACATGCCAGGTAGCCATTACCTGAAAAGGATTACGGTTCCTTACCCTCCATCTTCTGAACAGGTCCGGATTGTTGCTACACATGGATCTGAGGAGCAGGTTTCGTACCTCACAGGGCAACCCGCTACTTTCAGCCGTAGCTTCATTGGAGGCGGATGTATGATCCAGCCAACGTAGCTTTACTGTATTGGGCCGGTCAGTCTGTGTAGGGCTGACAAAGTAATTAACACCCGGAGTAAGGGTAACACTGTCGCTCACATCGGAGCCCACAAGGAACCAAAAAGCGTCTACATCAAACTTGTTAGGATTATTGACCTCCCATCTTCGCTCACTATCCGGATTGTCAGAACAGGCTGCCGCCAGCTCCAATGGTTCTACAACCACTGCATGCATGGTCATTTTCAACGCCCTTTCAGGTTCACTGGGAACATTGGTCAGCAACACAAGATCCCTGGTATAAGTGCCAGGCTCTACTTCTGTTGCATCAAATGTTACCGTAACATCAATGGATTCACCCTCACCTAAAACACCCTGGCCAGGATCAAGCGTAAGCCAGCGTATCCCTGAATAGATCAGCTCCACTTCATCGATCTGTGCGTACCAGTCCCAGTCGCCGGTGTTAGGATTGTAATAGTGCCACCTTAACATTATGGACGGAGCCCCAAGGATATAACTGTCCAGTTCAACACTGACAAATTCTCCCGGAACCCCCCTGAAGGTACCATGATCTTCGTTCCAGCTGATCACCGTTGTCCACGAGCTACCACCATCGGTACTGATATCAAGATCAAGGAAGTCACGGTTCAGATAGTTCTGGTAGTTTACATAATACTGTAGTACTATGCCTTCTTTCTTCGCAACATCGATGACAGGTGTTATAAGTTCCGTGTCATATTCAACCACTCCGGCATCACCACTATTCGCGCCGGCTGCCTGTCCTTCTCCTCCGGTAAAGTTATCAGAAGTAATGTCCCAGACTACACCATTACCAGCGTTGTCAATTACGGACCACCCTTCAGGTGGGAAGGTACCCTCAAATCCTTCATAAAGAAGCTGCTCTCCTTCCACAAAGGTCACCGCTCCTACCGGCACTCTTGTTCTTGAACCCTCTTCGTCCATCCGGATCTTTTCAAGCTCAGCTTCTGTAAGTACATCCGTACTTCTTCTGGCGAAAACACCGGGCTCCGGAGCCTTGGAATAGCCAGCAAACCCAAAACGTAAGTTAGCTTCACCTGTATTGGTGATGGTAAGTGTATGTTCCTGCGTAGAACCTACAAATACAGTACTCTCGATGGATTCCGGACTAACTTCAAGCGCCGGTGGATTGATGACTTCCAACGTAACGGGAATATTCACCGCACTGTTATCAGGATCATTGTTGAAGACAATGATATTCTCATTGTACACACCTTTTTCCAGGAAGGTGGCATCGAAAGTAACTTCAATCTCCACAGTTTCGCCAGCTGCTACATTCCCAAACTCCGGATTGGTGGACAGGAATGGTACGGGAGCCTCGCCGTCCCAGATATTGAAATCGTCCATATCCATGGTAGGCCCGGCCACCTCCATTGCAGAAAGAATGACTACCTCCTCGATATCTCCTGCAAAACCCTGACCGCTGAATACCAACTGCTGATCTACGAATATGTCGAAAAACCCAGTGGCTCGTTCGCTTTGTAATTTAAGATTAAAATAGCCTTCGGGAAGAGCGGGAGCTATTGTTTCAAAGATGGTTCCACCGCTACCGTCATCCACCAGGGCCATAACAGAGCCATCAGGATTTACCTGCAACCTTGTAACCACTAACTGAGCTGTAGCAGACTGTGGGATGAGCTGCCAGGTAGCACCAGTACCATCTACCTGTATGTCTGCACTAAATGAAGAAATGGGTTCTGAACCAACACCTACATTTGGTGAGGCAGCTGCTGATGTCGTAACTCCACTGGACTCTCCTCTGAAATGTTGATCTCCACTATCTGGATTTTCCTGCTCAACCGTCCAGTTACCGAACAGACCAAACCAACCGTCCTGACCACTGATATCTCCGAGGTCGAAGCTTTCAAAGTCTGTACCATAAACCGGCATAATTGACGATCTGTCCGGTAGTACTCCCCTGATATCCACAGCTGTCTTTCCGGAGAACAGTTCATCGCCACCTTCCAGCCTGCCTGTACTCTTTACACTCAAGGGTCTTTCCTGTTTATCCTTCCGAACGGAAACCACCTGTGCATTTTTGAAAAAGCCTCCCAGATTATATCTCAGAATACTTTCACCATTATTGGTAATGGACAGTGTCTGGGTTGACGAAAAACCAGCCACGAGCTCCTCTTCAAGTGAGGTTGGCTCCACAACTATTTCTGCAGGTTCCAGCACATCCATGATGGAAAGTACAGAGGCTACAGGTGCATTGCTGTTCACCAGAATACCACCAAAGTACTGTCCAGGATTCACTTTTGAAGCATCGAACGTCACATTTACCGGGTAACTTTCCCCTACAGGAATAGTACCAACTGCCGGATCAACCACCAGCCAAGTAGTGGCATCTGAGAGGATCTCCACGTCATCGATCTGGGCATAAAAGTCCCAGTCACCTGTATTGGGATTGTAGTATCTCCACCGGAGCTGCATGGTGCTGGCATCTGCCAGATAGTCATCCAGTTCGACCACAACAAACTCACCGGGCAGATCGAATGCCGTTCCGTGAGACTCATTCCAGCTCAGTACAGTGGTCCAGGAGGCACCATTGTCAGTGGTGATATCAAGATCAAGGAAATCACCATTCAGGTAATTAAGATAGTTGGCATTGTACTGTACAACCACACCTGTCCTACCCTCGATATTAACAACAGGAGTGATCAATTCGGTGTCATATTCCACACCCTCATTGGCATCACTGTTCACACTCGGGGCCTCGCCTGAACCACTCCAGTTTTCCATACCATGGACCTCGGTTACATCCCATTTTAGCCCTTGTCCTTCATTATCCACTACCGTCCAGTCAGCGGGAGGAAAAGTGCCCCCGTCGAAGTTCTCTGTCAGCAGTTTTTCTCCTACCATAAGCCGAACACTCGATGGTACGGGTTTCTGATTTTGAATATGGGTCAGATATTGTTCAAACTTGGCGCTACTCTTTTCGGGCCGGGGACTGCTTTCGAAGTTCATATTCTGATCTTCCAGATCAGCCCCCAATACATTAATGGCAAAGTCTACAGGTTGCCCTCCAGTATTCCTGATCAGTAATTCCTGAGTTTCTGACTCCCTGAAGTTTACCACCTGCTCCAGTAGTTGCGGAGTAACTTCCACAGCAGCATCGCCGGTTACCACAAAAGCTGTCGGTACGATCAGGTCAGGTGAAGGAAAACCGTCCAAAAAGATCTCCAGGTTTCTGTAGTAGGTGCCAAACTGTGTTTTCGACCCATCGAAGGTGACTTCAAGGTCTACACTGGAGCCTGCCGGTATGATGCCTGACATTTCAGACAGCATGAGAAAATCCGGCGCATAACGGCCTTCATATACGTCCAGGTCATCCATATTGAAAATCGGCCCGAACTCTTCCATTTGTCCAACCACTACCACATACTCAAGATCTGTGGAGAATGCACCTCCCTCGAACACTTCAGCGCTGTTAATGAAAAACTTAAAGGTCTGAGTACTCTTGTCCACTTCAAAAGCTATATTGAAGTAGTCATCCGGGATCGTAAATGCTATGGTGTCGAGTTCTGCTCCACCCTCATCATTGGCCGACACCATCACTACACCGCCTTGCTCATCGAAGATAACGCGGGCGTTAATGGCTGTTGAAGACTCCGTAGAGATCCACCACGAAGCGCCTGTTTCGACATAAATATCCATAGCAGCGGTAGTTACAGATTCGCTGACCATATTGAGTTGGGGAGTGAATGAAACAGACTGACCAAACCCATCCGAAAGACCTTCAAAATGTTTTGCACCACTTTTAGGATTGGACTCCTCAACTCTCCAGTTGCCAAACTGGCCTGTCCAGCCCTGCTGGCCGTTTATGTTTCCAACAGAAAAATTCTCAAACCCTGTACTGTATGCCTCAGCACCTGCCACATTTTGCACAGCCGATGACTTATCGACAGCTGACGCATAATCCAAAGCTGATCCACTAAAGGCCATAGATCTGGGAGGATCATTATCGACAACAGCACTTGTTTCCTCGGAAGAAGACGGACGCGCTATATCAATAACAAATTCAGCATCTGCAGAGCCGTTATTGGCGAGAGTAAGTATGCGTGTTTCAGATAACCCTTTCAATACAGTAACGCTCAGCTCTTCCGGCGAGGCCACCACCACAGGGCCAATGACTGTCAGGTCAACAGGTACCTGGACCAGGGAATTGACAGGATCATTCGACGAAATATCAATGGAGGCCTGGTAGGTACCGGCTTCAAGTCCGTCAGCACTGATGGAAACAGTCACGTCTACAGATTCATTCTGTGACAGTGTACCTAATGTTATATCAGTACTAACAAAGGTAGCTCCTGAAAGCCACAGGATCGCATTGTGATAAAGAACAGGCAGGTCACCGGTCCATCCCGGGCTACCCTGGCCATCACTGGGCAGGATATTCAGAGCCACAACATTTTCGTTGGCCGCTGCAAAATGATTGCCATCTGACCAGTCGGCAAGAAGTATAGCGTCTTCCGCCAGGGCAGGATCCTGCCATAAGAAGGAATTGGAGATACTATTCACACCTGCCATGACCGGATGATCGGGGGCGTGTATGGTTCCCATGGAAGTGGTGCCCGAAAAATCAGAGGTAGTACCTGTGAACGGCCCGTAACCCTCCGTAATAAAGCGACCTTCCAATGCCCAGGCATCATAGTCATAGGCGAAGCAATTGGCCACGACTTTGCCTCCTTCATCAATGTAATCAGCCAGTAGATCTCCTACAATGGCAGGATCTATAGACCCGGCAGCCAGCCACTGCGTATTATTCGAAGTGACAACCACATCATAAGGTGAAAGGTCAGAAAGGGAGAGACCAGGCAGATCAGCCTTAGGAAAAGTGGAAACGTTAAGATCCGGGAAGGCTGCCAACGTAGCGGAAAGGTCCGAAACATCATCGTCCGGCGTAAGGACAAGTACGTTCAACTCGCTTGCACTTAATCTCACATCGGCCATCAGACTTAATCCTGTGAATGACCCTGCAGGCTTTTGTTTTGTCACCTGCGCGGAAGAAACGACTGCCTCCACAGGATCTAACTGTATCGCTACTGACGATGCTTCGGCTTCCGTTTCATTTGTCTCTATTGAAAACTCCAGGGTAGCCACTCCATTGTTTGTAATGGTCATTGTCTCCGTGGTGGCATCACCTCTGTCCAGTTCAACACTAAAGGACGTTGGTGTCACTGATATGGCAGGTGCCTCCACACCACTCCCTGACAGATCAACTGCCAACTCAGGATTGTCAGTGTCATCACTACTGATGGTTAGCGTACCGTTAGCAAGCCCCAGCGCTGTAGGTGAAAAACTGACTTCCACATCCATTGACTCAAAAGGCGCTATGGAAAAACCAGTATCATCAGATACGGAAAAATCACCGGTGGTAGCGAGGCCGGATACATTCAGGATCTCCGTACCATTGTTGGTGATTTCCAATGTAGCCACAGAAGTGCCTCCTACGAAGGTATCATCAAAGTTTAACGCTTCCGGATCCACTGCAATAACGGGCTTACCTGTGCCAGTAACATTCAGGGTAGCCGGTATGGTAAAATCAGGATTCACGGGATCGTTGGTACTGATCTGAACTTCATTTTCATAGGTGCCACCAAACAGTCCGGCTGCATTAAAGGTGATATCAATCTCCTGCTGGTTCCCTCCTTCAATTACACCATTGGTCACATTCGCACTGAGGAAAGGAAAAGTATCCAACATACCATCATAGATTAGCATATCATCCATGGCAAACTCGTTGCCCTCCACCTCCATCGGTGAGAGCAGAACGACCTGTTCAATATCCCCTGTAAAGGCTTTACCCACATACACCAACTCGTTGTTGAAGTACAGGTTCATATCAAAATTGGATCGGTTAACGATCAGCTTCAGGTCGAAATAGCCAGAGGGCACTTCCGCAGGTACCAACACAAAACCACCGGCTTCACCATCCAAAATGGACAGATCTCCGTCAGCATCAAAACTCACTCTGGTCACCACTAACTCGGCGGTGGGTGATTGTGGTATAAACTGCCAGCTCACTCCATTGTTATCTACGCTCAGCTTTGCTGAAACTGAAGAATATTCCTGGGATCCGATACCTACCACGGGACTGAATGTCAGCGAAAAGGCAGCCCCATCAGGAAGAGCTTCCGAAACACCCTGCAGGTGGTTAGACCCTGCGTATGGGTTTGCGGTACTTACACTCCAATCTTCAAAAGTACCTGTCCAGTCATTCTGACCATCGATATCTCCCGGGGCAAACTCCTCGAACCCTGTACTGTACTGGTCACTACCCAGTTTTCGTACATTGGCAGTAGTATAGGCTTTGGTGGTAGATAACAGTTTGCTGTGCGGCTTGACCGTTTTTACGGCTGACGAACTGGATGAAGGAGTAAAAGCAGTACCCCCAAAGGAAAGATCGAACTCCAAAGGTCCGTCACCAGCGTTGGTGATGGTGACACTTTGTGTTTCTGATTCTCCGGATACAAGGTCGGAAGTAAGTGATCCTGGCAGGACCGATGCCGCTGGCGGATCATCTGTGGTTTCCGAAACCACATTACTGATCCCGGATACATTACCAAAAAAATCCGCAGACTTAATGGCAAAATAATAAGTGGTAGAGCTAATTAGCTCCGTTACAGTAAATGTCTCCGTACTGCCGGCAAGTGCTGCCTTAGGTGGTGAAGCCACCGGGGTAGCTGCATCAAAGTTATCGGCTGTGATCTCAGCAGTGCTGTATCGTATATCATAGCTGGAAGCAGACCCATTACCTGGGTCAGAAGGAGCAGTCCATGAAAGCGTTACACTGGACAGATCCTTATCCGCGGCAGCCAGATCAGTGATCAGATCCGGAGCTATACCGTCATCCTGTTGCAAGGCCGCAAAAGCATTGACCCTGCCACTTCCAAGGAACTCAAGTCCCGGGAGGGGATCTGAGGTCAAAACTATCCTGTCCCATACCTGACCGGGAACAATGTTACCGATGTTTTGAGAGATAATGAGGCCGGCAACACCGGAAACATGCGGACAAGCCATGGAAGTCCCCGTCAAAAGACCATAACCGTCATTGGGGAAAGTACTCAATACATTTACTGCGGGTGCAGCTACCTCTACCCAGTCTCCACGGTTTGAAGAGGTATACTGGTCATCGTTGTGATCGGTTCCTGCCACTGACAGAACGGGGTCATAAAAACCGGGATACCATTCATTATCCACACCGTCATTACCGGCAGCAAAGATAACGATACCACCCTGCATAGGGCCATCAGGATTTCCCAGCTCATCAAAACCCGCTTCAGCTATGAAGTAATCTATGGCATCCAGCACAGCCTGCTCAAATACACCCGGAGCAGTATAGCCCCAGCTATTTTGTGAAATAACCGCACCCATATCTGCTCCATACACATAGGTTTCTGCAAAACCACCATTGCTGAACTGGCCAAAGGCGGCACACGACATCAAACGAACTCCATTGCCGCCACCATTACCACCGGCCACTCCGGCCACTCCAATACCATTATTGGTAACAGCTGCTACGGTTCCGCCTACATGGGTACCATGGAAATCTGCAGGAATAGTACCTGTATTATCTCCAAAACCATACCCATTGATATCATCAACATAGCCATTGCCATCGTCGTCAATGCCATTGCCGGGGATCTCACCGGTATTCACCCACATGTTCGCCATCAGATCCTCATGATCTACGTCTATGCCGCCATCCGTCACGGCCACGATAATATCGGAATTTCCTGTTTCCAGAGCCCAGGCCTGAGGCAGGCTTATATCCGCCCCCGGGGTACCCCCGGTCTGACCGGTATTGTTATAATGCCATTGATCCGGATACTGGGGATCATCAGGGTCTGTACCTAGTGAAAGCACCTTCTTAACGGCATTGGGATCATACCCGATAATGGCTTTGTCGTATACAGGTTCAGAGATCTGGACATCACTTTGGCCCGAGAAAGCTTTAAGTGCTTGCTGGACCCTGGTAGATTTGTCAAAAACAACTTCATACCATAAGTGAAGTCCGTGTTTTCTATGCTTCGCCTCGAACTTTCCCGCTGGTCTGAAAACACGTTTCAGTTCACTGGCCCTACATTCCGCCAGAGCGGCATCAAGAGCATTGTCACCTGTCCTTACATAGCCCAAAGCCGATTTGGACAACCGGGCGTTTTGAACAAATACTGCTTTTGATTCGGTAAGCTTAATGCGTACTACTCCCTCTTTTACCTGAGCAAAAACTGATAGGGAAGTAAATACAATAGTAATTAATGGAAGGAAGACTACCTTCCACAGATAGTAGTGGTTTGTCATGGAATTTTATTGGTTTAAGTTAAGCGAGGAATGAATTAACCATAAATAATCAAAAAAACCAACAACAAATCATATAATTATAACCCAAAAGGGGTTATAACTCTCATTATCATGTTAGTTAGTTTTAATTATGTGTTATAACATTTATATTTTTCTGGAACTGCATAGCTTTAAATTGCTTTATAAAAAGCTCACTACACATTTTTTAGAATGATTCCGGGCTATGCCTGCCTTGAAGGTATGGCTTTAAGATCAACTCCTACTCCTGTTATATCTTTTTCAGGATCCGTCTGAACACATAAAGGCCACCCATGAGCAGTAGGAAGATCAGGACTATGGCTACCTTCCACGTCCACGTGAAGTTGGCTCGTGTAAAAACCAGCGGCTCGGGGTTTCCATGCAATATGAAAGCTGCCCAGTAGTAGGGATGAGCCGTGTTCACATCGGCGTCCTCCAGGTATTTTAGTTTAGCCATTTGCAATGCCCTGTCCTTGGGTATGCCGTTGGCGAGGCTTCGTGTGAAGTAGCTCATGATCCGGGAGGTGCCATAATCATTGGCCTTCCAGATACTCATGGCAATAGTGGGGCACCCTGCCATTTTAAAGGCTCTTCCCAATGATACGATACCTTCACCCCGTTCCAGGTATCCATAGGCCGTTTCACAGGCACTAAGCAATACCATTTCTGCGTCCAGCTTTAACCCCGCCAGCTCAGATAAGGATAAAAAACCGCTTTTGCCCAATATCAGGCGTCCTTTGGGGTCAAAATCTGCAAATACCAACCCCGAATGATCAAAATTCTGTTCATCAACATAAGCGTGCATGCTCAAATGAAGGATACTCACATTTTCCACTTCCTGAAGAAAGTTATTTTTGGTGGCCGAATCTCCCAGGAGCACGCTTCCTCCAAACAGTGCCCTTGCCTTTATTACCTCTTCCTGATTATAGATAAGCTCTCCAAGATCCCGCTCCGCCAGCAGGTGAAGAGAGTCATTCTGCAGAACCATCAGATCTTTTGAAGACGATACAGAATAGCCTGGCGCTATTCCAAGATAGCGGCGCTCTGCTGAGTGATGGAAGTCTGAAAACATTGTTCTTAGTCCCAGAGAGTAATCATAGCTCAGGGGATGATCCAGAATCAGAAATGGCCATCGGGTGTAGGGGGCGTTGCCCGGCATTTCCGAAAGCAGCAGGTCGAAAGGAAGGTAGTTCAGAGGACCATCGGGAAAAATGGTTAGTTTTTCACCTGACACGAGGATATCTCTTGCGGGCTCCACGAGTTTCCTGTACAGACGATTCAGCCGGTAAGCAAACAGGCTGTCGCTCCCACGCCTGGCGTTTCTTAACACGATCAAAATCTCCTTTATGTCCTAGGCAATTTCACCAACATCATCAATTCGTACCAGACGGCTTGTCTTTTGATCTGTAGCAAGCAGGTACCACGAGGAATCTCCCTGAAAATAGGAGAGCAGGTTATCCTGGTCACTCATCTCTGACCGGTAGGCTTCAAGGGAGACTTCCGGGTAGCGCTGGGTCAGCGCGTAATACTTCGGATGCCAATCCAGAATAATCCCTTCGATAGAGTCATACTGATCCTCAGCATTTTTGATCTCTCCAAAATGCACGGCAACCGAGTCTTCCCACGTGGTGTTACGGATCTGTTGTGAGATAATGGTATGCCGCTCCCGGAGAGAGTCCAGTATGGTCACCAGCCTTACAGGTACATTTAAGACATTCATTACGTGATCCCACTGAAGGCTTTCCTGCAGGAGGAGTGATTTTCCCTGCTCCATGAACCAGAATGCATATTCTTCCGGCATATGAGAAGCCAATACCTCCCTGCCCTCTACACAGGTACCAAGTGCCTCACTAATGAGCATCCTGTGTGTATAGATATACTGTTGTTTTGCTTGGTTACCCACTCTGGTTTTTCTCTCTCGCAATGAAACTTCAACACACAGTTTATAGGTTTTTATACTTGCCTCAAGGTACTCACGTTTATTTGTACTTCGAAAATATTCTCTCAGAATGACGGCTTTTGCCCTGAGGGCCCGCAGCGATTCAGATAAGTAGACGATCTGATCCACTTTTGGATTGTCAGTCAGTTCACTCCATTGTCTTCCATCTGTGAGGTTAAAAAGATTTTGCTGTACAAGCTCCAGTGCACGCTGGTACTCCTTTTTGTCTGAATATGTCAGCGCAATATGATTCAGCACATCATATACACCAAAATGGCCCCTCCCCTTTTGCTGATAATGAAGCTCCGCTGCGGAAGTAAAACTTTCCAGCGCCTTGTCAAAATCACCTTCTTTGGTCTCCTGTTTTCCCTGAAGGAATAGTATCCTCGATTGCCTTTCATCATTACCACCGTCATATCGCTTCACCCCGTCAAGATACTGCACTGCGCTGTCATACATCTGATAGTCCTGATGCAGGCTGATAAGACCATAGTAAGCACTTAGGATCGTATTTAAAAACTTATCAGGATCCTCCAGTTTATCTATCAGCGCAAGGGCTCGATGGTATGAGGTTATTGCTCTGTTATAGTAGACCTCACTGCGATTGTCAAAAGCTTTGTTGTACCAGCAGCCTCCGAGGTATACCCATCCCAGTAACTCGTAAAACAAGGCCTCATCAGCGCCATAGTATTCAGACATGGTGGCCGGCAAAAAGCTGAGATACCGTTGATAGTAGAACAATGCCCGATTGGGATTACTAACGGAAAGGTAGGCATTGCCAAGGTGGCTGTACATTATGGCTGCATATATACTGTCAGTAGCATTGGCACTTGACGCTTTGCCAAGCAGCATTTTGTAAAGAGGAATAGCCTGATGATACTTTTCAATATCATAAAAGTGATCTGCCTTACCTGCCATAAAGTTGAAGTAGATAGCACTGTCTTTGTCCAGTCTGAAGAGCGCATTATGGCAGCATTTGATCAAACTGTCGGCTTCGGCAAGCCAATGGTCAAAGTCTGCCGTTTTTGAAGTACCAAACTGATTGTTGATCAGCTCTGTCAGAAGGTACAGCCAGACATCATACTGCTCATTCCGCCTCGCCTGATCCAGATAGGGCTGCACATACGCCTTCAATGACCCTTCATCATAATAGTAATATTGCTCAATCTCTTTTGCCACGCTGTCAACGGACAGACTACCCTGCACCGACTGTCCGTGGCAGAGAACAGGAAGTGCTGCTAAGAACAGGATAAGTTTCTGTCTAGAAGCCATTTTCTCTAATATACAGAAACTTAGGCTCTTAAGTAAAAATCCGGCACACACCCTTCAAATATGCCTGGTGGCCGGATTGGTTCTTCATACACTCATTCAGACATAAATATTCCCTGGTAAACCTGCATATTGATCACAGTTTCCCTCAACTCACCTTCGATGAGTATACCTGTTTTCACAAACAGCAATGATTCCAATCCGGACAGCTCGGGCTGTACTACTTCAAACCGGAGTGTAGCCTGCTTTCCATTAAATGATATTTCTGCCAGTTCAGCATAGACACCTTCTTCCGTGGTTATCGAGGCCTCAATAATATCAGGATCTTCACAAAACACCGTCAGCGAGAAATAGGTCAGGTTCACCGTCTCAGGTTCCGCCCTGCAGTCACGGACTGGTCTTGGGGGGCAAATCGGCCGGGGAAGTTTTATAGGAAAGAACTGTGATACTACGAATAAAAGCTCATCTTCCATCATACTACGGTATTGTTCCAGCAATTCTATCCTTTCTTCAACTCCGGCTGGTGGCTCATAGCCCTTTTCTATAGCCTGAAGCTCTGCCTCTATTGTTTCCCGGCTATAGACCTCCCCATAAGGGTAAATGGTTGCTTCCTTATCCGGTATCTTCTTTACGTCTGCGCCAGCTTCCTTTTCAGCCACTATAACTTCTTCTGAATTCAGCTGGCAACCCAGCAGTATCAGGCATGAAAGTACAAGGCCGGAAACATTAACATACATTTTTTTCATCGTGGTTAATTTTTAAGGTTTACAATTGATTGATGATCCTGAAGGTGCAGTAACCCACGGATAAAGCCGTTGTCTGAAAGGTCTGCAACGGTACTTCCCGGCCACTGTATCCATCAAAGTGACCTTAATGACTTTTCATTACAAATTGTAAACCGCAGGGAGCAGTTTTTCTGTAATTATTTTTAATTGACCGAAATCAACAGATAGGTTTAAAATTCAACGGCAGTTTTTTTAACTTCGAACCAATGGATCAGTTCGTAGTATCAGCAAGGAAATACAGACCTAAGGGTTTCGGGGAAGTAGTTGGACAGGAACATATCACTACTACGTTAAAAAATGCCATTGACAACAATCAGTTGGCACAGGCGCTCCTTTTTTGCGGGCCGCGCGGAGTAGGAAAAACAACCTGTGCCAGGATCCTGGCTCGTATGATCAACCAGTTTGATGATGAAAGTGAAGGTAACACACTGAACATTTTTGAACTGGATGCTGCCTCGAACAACTCCGTAGACGACATTCGTAACCTGATAGATCAGGTCAGGTATCCACCTCAATATGGCAAATACAAGGTTTATATTATTGATGAGGTGCATATGCTGTCCAATGCGGCATTTAATGCCTTTTTAAAGACACTGGAAGAGCCTCCACCCTATGCCATATTTATACTGGCTACTACGGAAAAGCATAAGGTGATCCCTACCATACTGTCCAGGTGTCAGATATTTGATTTTAACAGAATACAGGTCACAGATATTTCCGGACACCTGGCCAGGATTGCAGAAAGGGAGGGCATAACTGCTGAGGAAGAAGCTTTGCATCTTATCGCACAAAAGGCGGATGGCGCCCTGCGGGATGCACTCTCTATTTTCGACCTGATCGTAACTTTCTCCTCGGACAAGAACGTCACCTATCAGTCTACGATTGACAACCTGCATATCCTTGATTATGAATATTACTTCAAGGTGGTAGACCACTTGCTGGCAGAAGACCGGTCAGGCACTCTGCTCCTTTTTGACGAGATCCTTAAACTGGGTTTTGACGGACATAACTTTATTGTAGGGTTGAGTGAACACCTGCGTAACCTGCTGGTATGCAAGGACAATGCTACCGTGCAATTGATGGAAGTGCCTGAGAATACCAAACAACGATATATTGACCAGGCCAACAGGGCATCTGCCTCATTCCTGCTTTCATCCCTCAACCTTTCCAATCAATGCGACCTGAGCTATAAATCCAGCAAAAACCAGAGGCTGCATGTAGAGCTCGCCCTTATGAAGCTGGCACATATTAATGCTGCGGTAAGCCTGGCCACTCACAACGAGAATGGCCTAAAAAAAAAAGTAGTGTAAGCTCCGCCACGGACCAGGAAAAGCCAGCTACCCCATCGGAGACGAAGCCGGAGGCCGTAACCGATACACCAACTGAAATTACTGATCAGAAGGCAGAGAGTGAAAACCCGGTTACAACACACACTCCTTCCCGGCCCGTAGAAAATGTGGTCAAACCTGTGAAACTCAGGTCAACAACAAAGATCCCCACCAACCTTAATGAAGTTTTGGAGAACCTTTCCGACCAGGAAGAACAGGGGAGTGAGCTATCGGAGCCGGAAGAAACCTACGGGAATGATCCGTTTACAATAGAAGAGTTGAAAAAGTACTGGAACGAGTTTGCCGACAGAAAAAAGAAGGAGGGCAAGGATTCTGAATATGCAGTACTTAAGCAGGAAATTGAACTGATCGACGATGTAAAGATCGTGCTTAAACTTACCAATGCAGTCAAGCTGAATATTCTGGATAAGTTCCGTCCGGACCTGGTAACCTTCCTGAAAACCCAACTGAATAATGGTCAGGTCGAATTGCATACCGAACTGAAGGAAGAAACCTCAACAAGAGTACCCTACACCAATAAGGAAAAGTTTTTATATCTGGCGGAGAAAAAGCCCATTCTTCATGATCTGAAAAACCGCCTCGGTTTGGATCCAGATTTTTAGCAGCCATTTTCATGAACAGGTTAATGAAGGCCTTGCAAGGCTGGCTTTTTCGATAACCTTATCCCATTATGGGTATTTGAAACAATACCTGACCAGCCTGATCAGGTATTGTTAAGTTGAAGTAAAAGGATCCGTGTTATCAACAGAAAGTATTCAGCTCTCTATTTCCTGCCCAGTACATAGCCAATACCAAACCTAAAAGTACGTGTATAGGTTTCTCCTTCACTGTAATCATCGTTATCCGCTCTGATATTGGCAAAACCATGATCGTATCCGAGGTCAAGTGTGGCTCCTTCCAGCAGGCCTTTCTGAAACTGATAGCCCACGCCTACACTGCCAGCAAAATCTAAAGCTTTAAAATCATCCCTGACGTCGCGGCTGTCATCTGTATTGTTCCCTGTCCTTTCGCGTTTGGCACTCAATAACAGGGACGGCTGCACCCCTGCATAGACACTGAATCCACTAAGTCCCACCTCGTACCGGGCACCCAATGGAACATCCAGATAGGTCATGTTCGTCTTATCCTCCAGCTTATACCCTGGGTAATCAGGTCCATACCCTTCTTCTTCGTAAGAAGACTTACTGCCTTTGGTGGACAGGACCGTTCCGGCCTCTACCAAAAGCGGTCCGTCTACCCTGACGGTAGCCTTTACACCTGCCTGAAATCCTGTCTTAGACTCTGGTTCACCAATAGAACTATTGGTACCTTTTTCTTTAAAATTTGAACGGTTAACACCTACTACCGGAGAATAGACTGCATCACAGATCGCCGGCCTCGGATCCTGCATACATATACATCCATTTAGCAGAAAACCAAAAAGGGTCACTGTTAAAATTTTGACTACATTTTTCATTTTTTAGTGTTGTTAAATTGTTTGTTTACATCATCCTTCAAGTTGGTACAGTTTGTTGTTCGCCGTAAAAGCGAAAAAATCAGAGCTCGATCTCCTGATCGTGATATGCCATAAGCAGATAAATTTTAGTTAATTAAAAGGTTGCTGAGGACTGCCCTAAAAGCCAGCAATCACTCGGAACAAAGTAAACGGAGTGGATTATAGAATGGACTAAAAAATGGGTTGACAAAAGGTATACACAGCTTCAGAAGCGTCTTGAGACCGTTCAACGGCCCTTTTTCTATAATGCAGGGTAAATAAGACGGGCTCCGCGGCCAAATACTTAGTGAAGTGAGACAATCGCTTAGCTGTGTGTTGTAAGGCCAATGACCACACCCTTGTAAACTGTCGTGAAACTCAAGCCCGGAATATCGGAGCCAAAGAAGAAAGTCTGTATAGCCAAAAAGCGGAGGTCCATTGAATAGCCACCCATCGGACCTGCGACTCCTTATTACGGGAACCGGTGCATTGATCAGTAAAACCTCAGTGAGTTCTGACTAAAGGCTCAGTCTTCGTAATTCTTAAACTTGTAAACGATGCCCATAGTCAGCGCCTGACTAAACTGAATCTCATCTATCTGATCAAAATCATATATGAGGATCATCCCCAGGCCAACGTCCATAAAATCGTTGACCTTGGCAGAAAGTATCAGGTCCAGCCGGTGATCTATTTTTTCCAGCTCCAGCTCTTCATAATTGGCAAACATAATGTACTTCCACTTCAGGTTGAGATTTTTGGCAATATCCTTGTTAAAATCAGCCAGTGCCTGAAAACCCAACCACTCTGCGCGCAGATTATCCCCGGGATCTACCCCGTAGGCGCCCAGGTCAGCAAGGCCATCGTTGCTTACAAATGTGAACCTCGGTGAGAAGGGCCCCAGCCGCACCTTAAAAAAGTCTGCCGGGGTGTACTCAAATCCCCATGAGGAGGTAAGGAAGGCCGGCGCAAAAAGGCTGGAGATCAAACTGTCATAGGTTTCTCCATTGCTTCGTTCCTGATCGTATGCAAATCCATCGGCAAACTGGGTAAGCAGCGACAACGAAGTAAAAAAGGTCCATTTTGATGAAAGCTGACGGCCATATTTGGTGTCAAGGAATACTCTATCCAATGACTTTCGACTGCTTTGTCCTTCATTTTTCAGAACCCCGTAGGTCAGGTCTATTTCGTTGTCCCACGTATGGATGTCACGGGCATAGTTTGCCTTGTAGTTCAAAAAGGCATTCAAGCCCACGGAATTAACACCTCCACCCGTCCAGTTATCAGAAAAAGAGGCCTGGTTAAAGTTTATTCCTGCACGAAAATCTTTTTTCCAGTAAGTCGTATCACTGGATTGTGCAATTGACATTATCCCATAGGTATGGACTATAGCTAACAGCAAAAGGATAGATCGTTTCATAGTGGTGCTGGTGGTTTAAAGTAGCGACAAAGTTATAAGTGTAACAGAATAGTACTAAAGGTGTTCGATGAATCACCTGTATTACCCGGTCATCCCCGGAATAAACCACACGAAACAGTTAGGGATCCGAAGATCAGAGATTATTCACCTTGACTTCTTCCAGAGCGGTTTCCGTAAGAGGCTTGGTGATAAACTTTATCACATGATTGTTATTGACGATCTTGTCAATATCCCGTTTGTTGTCTGAGCTGGAAAGAATGATGACTTTGCATTTATCCTTGATCAGATCGCTGAATTTCTCAAACTCGTAAAGGAAGACAAATCCATCTACGATAGGCATGTTGATATCCAAAAAAATAAGATTCGGAAGATTGTCGATATTGTCCTGATTTTCTCTCAAATAATCCAGGGCACTCTTTCCTGAATTTTTCACTTCCACTCTGTTGGCGAATTTGGTTATTTCAATAATACGCTTACTGATGAAGTTATCGGTATCATTGTCATCTACCAGCATTACCAAATCTATCGGATTAGAATCAGTCAACATTCAGATATTTTAGTGAATAAATCGGGATTAACAAATTTGAATAAATATATCTTTTTTTAATCAAAAAAAGAACTGATCAATTTTTGATTGCAAACATACCAATTAAAAACATTTTTTATAACACAGCAAACGAAGATTGGTTTAATTGTTCCCTGCCTTCTTTATTTTGATTTTTTCCCCCAGTTTTATCCCCATTTCCTCCTTGTTATTCCACTCCATGATCTCCTTTACGGACACCTGATGAGACCGTGCTATACTATAGAGAGTATCTCCTTCTGAAACGGTATATATGGTGAAGGCATCTGTCTGAACTTCGTGAGAAGGTGCGGGGGGTGAGGCTTGCTGAGGAGAACTTTCATATACCCTGAGCTCCTGGCCTATGCTAAGTTTGTCATTGATGTCAAGATCGTTCCACCGCAATACTTCCCTCACCGTAACCCCGTACTTTTTGGATACAGCATAGTAGGTCTCTCCTGCCTTTACGACATGAGTACGGAGTATCGAGTCCGGCGATTGAACGGCCACAGTTTCAGACTGTGTACCACTACTATCTGTCCCGGATGTATTGGTAGCCTGGAGCTCAGAGGTGGCATTCTGCCCAATGGAGGTTACCGGCAGTTGTTCTGTTGTTTCAGTGCCGGATCCTGTGCCAACCGTGCTTTCCAACCTTTCGAGTGAATCCAGCTTCTCAAGGAAGGTCATAGGCCTTTTGGGCTCCCCGACTACTTCTTTGGGAGTATCACCGGTCTCTTCTGTAGCAGACACAAGCTCAGTACCGGAAGGGTCCGTGGGTTCTTTAACGATCATCTGTGGCTGCGGCTGTTGCTCCGTTTCACGGTACTCTACCGGAACCCTGGCCGGCCTGATGTAGCGCAACCAGATCACTCTGCCCGGCTTTACTTTTTCATCCACACTCATACGGTTCTTTGTTCTTAGTTTTTTAAGCTTCACTCCGTACTTTTGAGAGATCGCCCAAAGTGTTTCACCTGGCTGTGCTATGTGGTAATGTGTCCTGCCTTTGGATCTTTTAGGCTTCAGGTAGTAAACCTGCCCTGCCACAAGTTGATCATTGATGCTCAGGTCATTGATCTTCAGGAACTGGCTCAATTCTATACCACCCTTCTCTGCCAACTCAGGGATCTTACCTTTTTGCCCTGCTACAATACCGGGCAGCCCGTTGATGTTAACAACATGTCCTTCCCTGGCCTCGCTTTCATTGTCTATTTTTGGAAATGCATCTGCATCCTGAAAACGGTAATCTATACCAGCAACCACATTAGTTTCGGCAGCATTGATCGAAACACTCTGGGGTTCTTCAGTTACTGAAGTGAGCGACGCCAGGGACGCATTCTCACTGGGTATGATCACTGTGTAGGCTTTATCTTTCGGTATCCTGCCTTTTCTCAGCCACTTGTTGTATTCTTCTACCTCGTCGGCTTCTACACGGTACAGGCCTGCGATCTCAGCAAGCGTTTCATTGCCGCCTGATCTGTGCTCAATAAGTTTGATCTGTGCCTGTCCCTCTACATCACCTCCATAGGCTATCTTATGGGCAAGATATTTCTTTACATACCAATAGGTCTTTTTGTTAATGACCATAGACTTCACCCCGCGGTGTTTGTCTGCCCCTACCTTAATGGCGGCTCCAGCCCCCATCTGATATGCCTGCAGTGACATGAGCCAGTTATCAAAGAAGGTGTTGTTATTCTTCTTAAGGTACCGCGCCGCGCCCCTTGAAGATGCCTCTATATTCATGCGCTCATCGATATGCCTATCTACCCTCAGCCCTACTTCCATGGCTGTAAAATCCTTGAACTGCCAGAATCCTACCGCATTGGATGAAGAAACTGCATCCGGGATAAGGCCACTCTCCTGCAGCACGAGATATTTAAAGTCCAGTGGTAGCTTTTCTTCCCTGAACACACGTTCTATGATGGGAAAATAACTTCTGGCCTTTTCTGCCTGATTATTGAAATAAGTAGGGCTTCTCCTTAACCGGTCCACATCCTGCTGGATCTCCCGGCGGGCATCCTCTGTTATCCGCAGCTTCATATCGGCAAAATCCAACCTTGACGGGACTTTGGGTGACTGGGCTAAAACAACTACAGGCAAAAAAATCAGTAGAGCAAAAAATCTCAACTCCATACAGCTTATAACTTTCTTAAGATCATCAGACCGTCCCTGATGGGAAACAGAACGTTCTGAACACGCTGATCTTTATGTACTTTTTTATTAAAATCATCAATGGCTTTCGTGTCCTTGTCAGGCCTGGTATCCAGCACTTTACCACTCCAAAGCACATTATCTGCAATGATATACCCCCCTGCACGCACCTTATCAATCACTGTGTCAAAATAATTGGAATAATTGATCTTGTCAGCATCAATAAAAACCATGTCAAAGGTATGATTAAGTTGGGGAATTACGTCCATGGCATTGCCTATTATATAGTTGATACTCTCTGAAACCCCTGCATCATGGAAATATTGCCTCACTTTCTCTTCCAGTTCTTCATTGATATCTATAGTCACCAATTCCCCGTCCTGCAACATCCCCTCTGAAAGACACAACGCAGAATATCCGGTATAGGTACCTATTTCAAGAATAAATTTTGGTTGTACCATATGGGAGATCATAGAAAGTACCCTGCCCTGCAAATGACCGGACAGCATGCGCGGCATCATTACCTTTGCATGTGTATCCCGGTTGATCTTTTGTAACAGACCGGACTCCGGTTCAGTATGTTGTTCAACATACAGGCTCAGCTCTTTGTCTAAAAGGTCCATGACTATAGGGTTAAAGTGAATTGTCAACAATTATAGGCTGTTTAAACAGTATCCGTAAGGAAACCTGCGCCTTTTTATTACCGAACCTGGATTCAGAGGTAAAATAAAGTAATAACTGAGCAACGGACGGGATCAGAACCGATCAGGAATACGGAGCATCCAGAAAGCGCTGGCGAAGTTCAGGCGTAGGTATACGGCATTCATCCCTTCTTCCAAACCATTTATATCTATTGGCAGCAATAAAATCGTACACGAGGTCTCTCAAAAATACCGGTAGTATCATGAAGACGTACAGCAGCGGCCAGCCACCACTTAAATGCCTTGCTATGTCCAACACAGCAGAACTCTTCTCTTTGAGTTCTCCGTTCTTTTTCATTAAAACAATACTGTCCAGCTTTGAAACGTCAACTTTTGAATGCTGAAGCTTTTCTCTGGCCAGGTCCGATTGTAGAGAGGCAAAGAAAAAGCGTTTTTTCCTGTCCCGGTCGATAATGAAGTTAACGGCACCGTTGCACAGATTGCAAACTCCATCGAAAAATATGATCTCTCTGTCCTCCATTCTATCTTATCAATTGTACCCAACCTTTAATGTCCTGCTCACTGTTGCCCGGGTCTACGGTATCAAAAGTAACCCTGGCCAGGTAGTAGTAAACCCCTGCAGCCAGATCTACACCATTATCATTTTTCCCATCCCAGTTGATGAGAATACTGTTTTCACTACCCCTGCTACCCTGGTAGGTGAACACCGGTTTACCCCAGCGGTTGTACACTGTAAAATCCACGGCCTCCACAAATCGCGCACACTGCTCCTCCCCTGCAGGGCCAGCGGGATCTCCTACAGTGAACGCTCTGAAGAGGTGGTTGCCAAACTGTTCATTTTCAGGAGTAAATATATTGGGAAGTATATAATTTGGGCAGTTATCCACACAAACGGTGTTACTGAAGTCACTTACATTCCCGGAGCGATCCACAGCCTGTATCCTGTAACATCCCTTGAAAGAACTGAGATTCTCATGGATAAAGCTTTCAGTGGTAACCGAGTCGATAAGCGCAAAATCGCCTGACGTAGTGGCAGCATAGAATATACGATACACCCTTACGTCTTCCTGACAGTCACCAATAAAATCCGTGGTCCAGTTGAGAAGGTTCCGGTAGTCATCAAAATTACAGAATGATTCATCAATAAACTGCTGGCAGTCCCTCGCCTCCAGTGTGAGCACAGGAGCACAGGGAGGAATAGAATCACTGGGCTGAGCACAAACCATCTGCGAGAAGTTCAACAACGGATCCAGACCAGGCCTCTGGATATCCGGGTTTCCATATGTACCCTTCGTCAATACCCGGTAGCAATATATTTGCTCATCGTCAAGGTTATTGTCATCCGTGAATGTAAATCCTGACTGATTCACATCAACCGCAGCCAGAAATTCCAGCTCATCGTCAGTATCACCTTCAAGGCCGCGATAGATCAGGTGCTCACTTCCGGGTGGAAAAGCGATCGTGTTTGACCATGGTACATCAGCCGTCCAGTTCAACTCGATCTGGCCAAACTGTGGCGTGGCCTCCAAACGGACACTGCTGGCTGTGGCGGAGACAAGATCGTCGGAAGAATTAGGGTCTACCAGTGTGATCCGGTAATTGTAAACCTGATCGAGTGTATTCAACCCTGTATCTACAAATCCTATACTGTCTGTATCAGGATTAAGATCATTAACAGTTATTTCATCCACCAACGTCAGGTTCGTTTCCCCGGAAAATCCTTCGGCTCTTTCTATGCGATAGGTAAAAGGAGGCGTGAGTGTACCTGAATCCAGTGGTGCGTGCCATGCTACTATAATCTCACCATTTGTCTCACTGGTACTGTTTACCGACACATGGGTGATCACCGGTTCCTCAGCAGGAACAAACTCAAAGCATACCTCCTCGGAAACGATGCTCTCTGCTACAATGTTTCTGGCCTGTCCTCCCCCTCCCCCGGCAGATTCCAAAAAGCCTGCTACCAAACGATAGCAATATTTGGCTGCGGCATCCACATTCTCATCACGGAACGTAGTGGCAGCATCAGGTACCGTAGCTATGAGTTCATACCCGGCATTTTCTCTGATACCCGTTTCACATTCATCCGGCACGTAGGGATTCGAATCCACCCGACGCCATATCTGTATCTCGTCTGCATTCTGGCATTCATAGCTGTCCCAGTTCAGCCGGAGGGCCTGCCCCTCCTGCACCACCTCATTGAGCTGTGGACTTGGAGCAACCACGGTAATGTTCCATGTTTCAAAGCTCACAAGCCGGGGGCCATCTTCCGGATGGTCCGTGATCCTGAAAAATATCTGATACGGCTGATCCCTTATATCCAGGCATTCCGTATCCCATACAAACCTCACTGCAGCAGAAGGAACGGAGGGCTGGACCACACCCGCTCCGGTAAGCTGAATGCCAAGTTCATCGATCAGGTCTTCCGGAAATACATCTATCGTTACGTCATCTCCGTCCGGGTCAATACCAAGGATCGTTTCATCGATCGTGGTCCCTGCTTCTACACAGATATCCTCCGGATCGATCAATTCAGGTCTTTCATTGTCGCAATCTTCTACAATGATCTGCATGTCTCTTCGAACAAAACCAATAGGGAACCATTGACCAAAACGAAAACGGAACTCTCTCACAACAAAGGCAATGGTATATTCACCGGCAAAGCCGGGAGCATCCCAGGTGATCTCTCCTGTTATCGGATCAATGCTGATCTCCGGGGGGCCGTTCATCGCCTCGTTACCCTGCTGAAAATTGCTGTAAAATGAAGGGTCTGTCACATCCACATAGCTGGCCACGTCATCATCAGGACTCATCTTGGGGATCACGAGCTCAAAAGCAAGACTATCTCTTTCTCCAAGGTCATTGTCCGGATCAAAGGCTCCGGGGTTATGGAAAAAAGCTACTCCCGGGCACGCCCTGTCAATGGGTGGTATGGAAAGGACGGGAGAGTTATTGCAACCGAGGGAAGCGTCCAGACTGATCTGGGTTTCAATATGAAAAGGTGTATTGTTATCTACGTTTTGAATATCATCATTCCTGTTTTGCTCCGTATAACCTACGGTGTAAAAGGGAAGAGCAGAAGAATAGGTGTGTTCAATAGTAAACGAGGCGGATGATACCTCATTACCGAGGCCACTTACATCGATAGGGCTGGTCACGAAAGTACCGTTGGCCAGCCGCCGCACAGCATTTCCGTTTTCAATGACCGGAAGAATAAAAGGTTCCGACCCATCGCCGAAATCGAGAATACCTTCTCCAAAGCGCACCTCCGATCCGGTATCGGTATAAACAATGACCGTGATCTCAAATGTACGCCCCTCACAGTTGACCCGCCTCACGATGATCTCCCCCGCTCTGAGGTGAGTAGCGTATAATTCCTGAAAAAAAGAGCAGACCAATGCTATCAGCAAGGTAAAAACAGCCTTTACACCGGTAGCAGAAATTTTGTTCTTCAAATCAATAACAGAGATATTGGTTGCGATATTATTGAACACTAAATTTACAGAATTAGTTACATTTCCTTTAAAAGATTTACGGAATACAAGCAAAAATCGTGCACTGTCACAAAAGGAAAACAAATGAGAATAATCAAGGAAATCAATCACGAACTATTCAGGATCACTTTTTTTCATTGGAACGGCAAGTACCTGATCAAGCTGGAGCAGGGGGATCTTGAGCAGACTTTCAAAGTAGATGAATTTGATATTCTGAACCCCAATGAGCTGGATAATCTGCTGAGTGACAAGTTTTTGAATAACGCCATGCAAAGGTTCAGGGCCATGAATGAAGATCTTACGAGGGCGCTTGAGAATATATAGCTCATGTATGTTAATAATGAGCCTGTTGTTGCGCAATGTTACCTGCAAAAGAAGCTGGACGAGGCAAATGTATGTTACCTCTCGCCGCAACACCTGTTTATCAGGCAGTTTAACCGGCTGCACTCCTTTTCGCTGGATACTATCAGGAGCATTGAGTTCAAGCATAAGCTTTTGCTGTTCCCATTAATAGCCGGGGGTATCATCAGTCCTTTATCTCTCATTGCCTTGTTCAATGACATACTGAATATATGGCTCATGATGGGGACTTTTATTGGCGGACTGCTCAGCATGTATTACGGAATGGAAGGGAGCAGTACTCTGACGGTTGTTACCAGTATCAAGGAATTTGATTTCTTTCTCAAAACACCTTCGAAGAATCTTAAGGCCTTTATTTCATTTGTACTGAAATATAGTCGGGAAGGCGCAGCTGTGGCCTATTACTTTCATGTTTCTGAAGAAAAGTGGTCCGAGGCAGTGAAAACCGGGCAACTCGTATTGACTGGGTCTCTAAAACTGACAGAGACTGCCGCATCAAAAAAGGACTATGTAACTCTGCGAATAGAACCTCTGAGTGCTGGTATTGAAGTCAAATATCTCTATGACGAGTTTAAAGAGCTTGCTCCTTTTATAGAGGGGACCATACCGGTTATTGCTCTGGAAGTGATGAAAAACCGGTAGTTATACAAGAAGGCATTTTAAACAAGAGTGTTTTATCTTTCGTTGCCTCTGTCAATCCCTAAAAATGAGGTCTGCAACTGACAGTCGTTAAAAAATACATTAATAAGTATATGTCGATGAAAGTCCGATATTTCGACATATATTTGGATAGTGTCGGTAACATCGACATAAGAGAACTCATTTACAGAAATTATGTATAACCCTGAAAACCCTTACAATAAGCTCCCCCTGCTACCTCCTGGATTGGAGGTAGAAACCAAAAGAGTATTAAAGGAAGCCATAAATGCGACCAGGGTTTTAGCAGAGTTAAAAGGCAGAGCCAATGAAATTCCCAATCAATCGATGTTGGTAAATGCCATTACATTACAGGAAGCCAAGGACAGCTCCGAGATCGAAAACATAGTAACTACACAGGATAACCTGTACAAGGCTTTTAGCGGACAGATCAACACAAGCGATGCACAAACAAAGGAAGTGTTGCGTTATCGTCAGGCTTTGTGGGAAGGGTATAATAGTTTAAGTACACGACCTTTGTCTACCAATACATTTGTAACCATCGCAAAAACCATCAAAGAAAATGATGTCGGTATAAGGAATACATCGGGCACTACCATTCAGAGTAACGGGAGAATAATATATACACCACCTGTTGGGGAGAGCACTATCAGGGATCTACTCAAAAACCTTGAGGACTTTATGCATATGGAAAATGGTCCGGACGATTTGATACGACTTGCCATAATGCATTATCAGTTTGAAGCCATTCATCCATTTCCAGATGGAAACGGGCGAACCGGACGTATTTTGAACATTCTTTTTTTGGTTGAAAAGGGATTGCTGGATACACCCATTTTATATCTCAGTAAATATATCATAGAACACAAAAATGAGTATTACAAAAAACTGAGAGCAGTTACCGAAAAGCAGCAGTGGGAAGACTGGATACTCTTTATTTTAAAAGGTGTTAAAGAGACCGCATATTATACCTTACAGAAGATCAATGGTATCAATTCCTTAATGCAGGAAACTATTCTTTACTGCAAGGACAAGCTGGTCCCGCGAGTATACTCGCGGGAACTGATTGAGCTTCTTTTTGAGCAGCCGTATTGCAAGGTCAGATTCCTGGTCGAACGGGGGATAGCCAAGCGACAAACGGCGGCAGAGTATTTGTACGAGTTGGAAAAGATTGGTGTCCTGAAGTCACAAAAAGTTGGTGTAGAGAATTTATTCTTGAATGTCAGGTTGTTTGAAATATTGAAGTATTAAAAAAACCTGATTTTCTTCATACATAATTGTCCGTGTAAAGCCCTCTGTTTTAGGGCAGTGACACTTGTACAGTTTTGGCTATTCACAAGCACCTGCCCGTATGGTTTTCATCCTTCTTATCGAAGAACCAGTCATATTTTCAAAAATCAAAGCGACCAAAACGGAGTTAATTTCTTTCAGCTATCTTTGGCATTTGTAACTAAAGTTGGATGAAGTCTCAGGGTAACGGAAAAAGTAAATCCTATAAACCTATCCTGTCGGGTACCAGAGAATGGCCCGTGGTACAGCTAAGCCGGAACCGAAAGCAGTTTATAGAACGTGTTACCCAGGAATCTTTTGACAAGATCTGTGGGACGCGGGAGGGCAAACACGACCTCAGGGAAGAGCTTGAAACCACTCTATATCTTGAAAGGCTGCGTATCAAAAAAAATCCTTGGCGTGTTGACCCTACGGATGATTACAGTTTCTGGAACAAGGTGCGGCTGGACCTGGTAGAGCTGGTGGAGGATCCCAATGCGAGGGAAAAGGAAGAGGAAATACTCCGGCGCATCGTGTCGCGTTATGCACATGAGATCGCCGGTAACTTCAAAAGAAGCAGCTACAAACTGGCCCGGGAGATCATAAAGTTTGGTTTTTCCCGGCTGCTGAATGCCACAAGAGTGAAAAGATTTGGGGCATTGTTCAAGAACCAGTACACCCTTAATGACAAAATACAGATCACAGGGAAGGTAAAGCAGCTCCGTAGAATGGCCAAAATAGGTACTGTAGTGATGGTACCCACTCATTTCAGTAATCTGGACTCCATACTTATAGGATGGATCATTCATGTGCTGGGCCTGCCGGCCTTTATTTACGGCGCAGGACTGAACCTGTTCAATATAAAGATACTGGCTTACTTTATGAATAGTCTGGGAGCCTACAAGGTGGACAGGAGGAAAAAAAATCCGATCTATCTGGAGACCTTAAAGGCCTATTCCAATATTGCCATTCAGGAGGGTGCTCATAGCCTTTTCTTTCCAGGAGGTACACGCTCGAGATCCGGCAAGATCGAATCCTCTCTCAAACTGGGACTGCTCGGTACAGCCATGGAAGCACAGCGCACGATCTTCAAAAACCATCCTGATCACGACGGGATGAAGATCTTTGTGGTGCCGGTCACCATTAACTATAACTTCGTACTGGAGGCTCCTACCCTCATCAATGACTATCTTTCCAGAAAGGGCCAGGAGCGATACTATGTGGAGAACGATGAGTATTCCAGCTCCTATAAAATGATAACCTTCCTGATGAAGTTCTTTACCAAGGGCTCAGATATCTCCGTCTCCGTAGGTAGTGCCATGGATCTTCTGGGTAACTATGTAGATGACAAGGGGTACAGTATAGACAGTAAGGGCCGCATAATCGACACACGCGATTATTTTACATCCAACGGGGAAATAACAGTGGATGAGCAGCGTGAGCATGAATACACCCGGAGGTTAAGTGAGATCATCATCAGGGAGTTCCACCGCATCAACCGGGTTTTTGCCAGCCATTTGGTAGCATTTACCGCTTTCAATATCTGGCGTAAGCGCCATTCAAAACTGGATATCTATGATTTTCTCCGGCTGCCGGAGGAGGACCTTTTCATCCACTACAATACATTCCGGCAGGAGTTTAAGAAGGTGAGAAAGTATATTTTTGAGTTGAAGAAACAGAAAAAGGTAAACATAGCTGCACATTTAAAGGGCGACCTGGATACGGTCATAAAGGCTGGTATTGAGAATGTGGGTATGTACCACTCCAAGAGGCCATTGCTGCTGACCAGGGACGATCAGATCATTACCCAGGACCTGAATACACTTTATTACTATCACAACCGAATGGATGGCTATGACCTCGAGAAACACTTCTAGAAAACCGGTGGGTGTGATCGGCGCCGGCAGCTTCGGGTCAGCCATTGCCAATATACTGGCTCAAAATACAGAGGTACTGCTATATGCCCGCGACAGTGAGGTCATCAAAAAAATAGCAGAGACCAGAGAGCACCGGGGGCAAAAGCTACATACCAATATTACGCCCACCGGCGACCTGAGCTATATAGCCAATACCTGTGATGTCATTTTTCCCATTGTCCCTTCCTCTGCATTCCGTGATATGATGCAGCAGCTATCACCCTATCTTCATCCATATCACATTCTGATCCACGGTACCAAGGGGCTGGATATCTCCCTGCCTGAAGGCCAGAGGCTGCAGGATGTAACAACACTGGAAAGAGACCATATCAAGACCATGAGCGAGGTGATTATGGACGAGAGTGTAATACTGAGGGTTGGTTGCCTCGCAGGTCCCAACCTGGCACGGGAGATGAGCGCCAATCAGCCGGCTGCCACCGTAGTAGCCAGCCATTTTCAGGAGGTGATCCGGGAGGGTGGCAGTCTGTTGAGAAGCGAGCGCTTTCAGGTATATGGCAATGAGCACCTGATAGGCATAGAACTGGCGGGTGTGCTGAAAAATGTGATCGCCATTGCTTCCGGAGCACTGAGCGGACTGGGATTAGGCGAAAATGCCAAGGGTCTGCTGGTAAGCCGGGGGATGGTGGAGATGATTCACCTTGGGCAGGCCATGGGTGGCAACGTACAGGCCTTTCTGGGACTGGCGGGCATCGGTGACCTGGTCACTACATGCAACAGTACACTGAGCCGTAACTATACGGTAGGTTATCGTCTGGCGAAGGGAGAAAGCCTGGATGAGATCATTCAGAGTATGGACGAGGTAGCCGAAGGCGTGAACACCGTTCAGATCGCCAAAAAATTTGCCGATACCTGTAAAATAAGGATACCCATAGCCGAAGCAGTTTACGCTGTTCTCTTCGAAGACCTTACTGTTGACAAGGCCCTGCAGATCCTGATGAAATATCCCTTTAATGTAGATATCGACTTTTTATAGATGCGACCTGATCTTTTCGGCCATAGCAGCCAGCTCATCCTGATCAGGATTTAGTTTTGGTCGTGAAAAATTGATATCATCCATCGTGTTTAACGGGATCAAATGAACATGGGCATGCGGCACTTCAATGCCTATCACCGACACACCGATTCTCAGGCAGGTAACAGCTTTCTCCAGTGCTTTTGCCACTTTTTTGGAAAAGACATGCAGATCTGCAAGGGTCTGATCGTCAAGGTCGAAGATATAGTCTACCTCCTGTTTAGGAACTACCAGACAGTGGCCAGGCACGAGCGGGTTGATATCCAGAAAGCATATGAAACGGTCATCTTCAGCAACAATGTGCCCTGGTATCTCTCTGTTGATGATCCTGGTAAAAATGGTACTCATTACATACCTATTTCCATCACCTCAAACTCTATCTCACCACCCGGAGTCTGTATTTTAGTGGATTCGCCTTGTTTTTTACCTAATAAACCTTTGCCTATAGGCGACTGAACGGATATTTTACTTGCCTTGAGATCTGCCTCTTCTTCTGAAACCAACGTATATGTGAATACGGCTCCGTTCTTTTTGTTCTTGATCTTCACCTTAGACAAAATGGAAACCTTGGAGGTGTCAATGACACTCTCATCTATCACCCTGGCATTGCCTACTACTTCTTCCAGCTGAGCGATCTTGGCTTCAAGATGACCCTGGGCATCCTTTGCGGCATCATATTCCGCATTCTCACTCAGGTCTCCCTTGTCCCGGGCTTCTGCTATTTGTTTAGCGATGTCCGCTCTGCCTTTTGTCTTTAGTTCATTCAACTCAGTCTTCAGCTTATCCAATCCCTCTTTTGTGTAGTATGCCACATTTGCCATAGTTCCAAAATTTAATGATTTACACAGTACCTCATAAAACAAAGAACGGCCACAGACTTGCAACCGTTTTCTTTCATAATCACCCGTTTATGCCCTACAAATGTAGTTTTTTATCCATGATCTGCAAAATTACAGGTGTACTACTTACCTACCAGCTCAGGAATATTGGTTTTGATCTGATCCAGTATCTCATCATCAAACTGGGCCAGATAAAGCGTCTTGGCTTTGGTAAGCTGATCTATGGTAAGACCTTTGGCGCCCCTGAGGTCAGCCTTGTAGAGGCTGGCATTTTCAAAATCGGCGCCGGTAAGGTAGCAGCCGCAAAGATTGGCCTCCATGAGAAAGGCATTCCTGAAATTAGTCTTGATCAGGAAGGCATTTTCCAATTGAGCCTTGATAAGGTATGCATCTTTAAAATTGGCGCCACTGGCATATGCGCCCTTCAGAATGGCCTGATTCAGGTTGGAGTTTTCAAGGTTCGTTTGGTTCAACCTTGTATTTTCCAGGTTTGTCTCTATGAGAAAAGCATTGCTCACATCAGCTGAGTTCAGATTGGAGCCAGCCAGATTGACATAGTTGAGATTGGTCCTGGAAAGATGGCAGTTGACCAGATTGATCTCATGGATGTTGTGCCTGTTCAGCCGCTTGATGTTACCCACCGTTCGGAAGGCCGCCTCTTCTGATTCCCACAAGCGGAAGTCATCGATCTCATCACGATACATTCTGATCCGCTGACGCATTTCCCCGTTCTTGTTCAGCCAGAAAATAAGAATACCAATGACTGCAATATCGAAGAGCATACCATGAGCCTCTGCCAGTACCTGACCAAAGAAGGTGTCGAAATCCTCAAGGTAGTAACGCAAACTCAATCCGAGAACAATAATGGCAAGAAAGCCCAGCACTATAGAGGATGTCAGAATAGGCTGCTCTATTATTGAGTTGATATAGTCTCTAAGTTTTTTGAGTTGAATTCTAAAAAACATTTACGTCTTGAGGTCAAAAAATAACTCGTGAAAACGATATTAATAAAATTGCATCAAAAAATAAAAAAACGACGATAATTAAGAAGGCGGCAATATGTAATAATTTTCATGTATTTCCGTTAATTTTCGTTTGTATTTTCTCCACAAGTACCTCATTGATCTTTTTATAGGACTCATACGTCCATCCGGCCACGTGAGGGGTAAGTATGATTTTCGAGCTTTTAATCAATTTATTGAAGGTTATGTGCTGATTTTCTGTGAGATTACCCAGCTTTTCGTTTTCGAGAACATCCAGCGCAGCACCCTTTATTTTGCCCTGATCTATGGCTGTAATTAAATCGTTCAAATCCAATATTTCTCCCCGGGCAGTGTTGACAATAAAAGCAGGTTTTTGGAACTTATCGAAGTAGTCGGCATTCACTAAAGTGCGGGTTTCAGAGGTCAGTGGAACATGGATGCTGAAAATGTCTGCCTCCTGAAAAATAACGTCCATCTCTACGGCTGTGGCGCTATAATCTGACCAGTCCTTCTTGTACTTGTCATAGGCCAGTACCCTGCACCCCAGGCAGGCCAGCTTTTCGGCCACCGCCATTCCCATGAAACCGTATCCCAACAGACCTATTGTTTTTCCGCTTAGCTCCAGGCCGCGGTTGTTTTCCCGGTGCCATGTGCCCTTTCTGATCTCATCGTCAGACTTCACAATGTTGTTCAGCAGCCCAAGGATAAGCCCAAGTGTATGCTCTGCCACAGCATTCCGGTTACCTTCGGGAGCATTCAGCAATGAAATGCCGGCGCCTTCAATGGCAGCTTCCTCCAGGTTATCAATGCCAGCTCCGGCACGACCGATGAACTTCAGTCCAGCCGCTCTGGAGATGAGCTCCTGATCCACCCTGGTCTTGCTTCGAATGATGAGTCCGTCAAACTCAGGCAGTATCTGCATAATCTCCTCACGGGTAATCTCAGGTCTGTAGATATAGTCCCAACCTATTGATACCAGCAACGGTCCGATGCTTTCATGCATCTTATCTACAATGAGACATTTCATAACGCTACAATAAAATATGAACAGTGTAAAAATAAATGCCGAGCCCCAGCAGATCATTGGTAGTGGTAATGAAGGGGCCCGATGCGAGAGCAGGGTTAAAACCGAATTTATCAAGTATAAGAGGGGTGATCGTCCCCAGGAAAGACGCCACTATCACCACGCCAAAAAGCGCGAGGGAAACTACCACCGACAGGTTGATCGCAGCGCCGGTGAGCAGATTGAACCCATATACGATCAAAGACAGTACCAGTCCATTGAGCAATGCGACAAAAAATACCTTCAGCAATCTTTTTATGAGGCTGTCGCTAAAGGCAGAAGGGTTAGCCAGACTTTGCACTACAATGGATGAGGACTGGATGCCCACATTGCCTCCAGTGGCCTGTATCAATGGAATAAAGAAGGCTATAGCCGTGATCCGGATCAGCTCCTGCTCAAAAACGCCGATAAACTTGGCACTGATAAAGCCCCCCAATACTCCTACCACCAGCCAGGGCAACCGTGCCCTTGTCAGCATCCATACACTGTCTGCCTCCTCCACATCTTCGGTGATACCCGACATCAGCTTTCTTTCCTCCTCTGCCAGTTCCGTCATTACATCTACCACATCATCGATCGTTATCCTACCCAAAAGTTTTCCCTGAACATTTACCACAGGAACGGCATCCAGGTCATATTTTCTCATGACCTGAACCACCTCTTCCTCGGACATAAACGTTTCCACTGCAACCACATCGGCCTCAAAAATATCGGCAATGCGGGTATGATCATTGGCTAAAATGATCTTTTTCAGGGATACCCGCCCCAGCAGTTTCCCATCATCGCCAATAACATATACAGAATATACTTTCTGAACATTTTCTGCCTGCCTTCTGATCTCCTCGATACACTGTACTACCGTCCAGTTATGATTGGCCTTGATCAGCTCCTTGGCCATTAACCCACCCGCCACATCGTCATCGTAGCGAAGCAGGTCCAGAATGTTGGCTTCCTTCTCCTCATTGTCCAACGCAGCTATCACTTCTTCCCGCTGCTGTAAGGGCATCTCATTCAGCAGATCAACTGCATCGTCCGAGTCAAGGTGATTGACGATAACAGACAGTTCGTCTACTTCGAAATTCTTAAGGAATTTTACCCGCTGATCAGGATCGAGGTCATTGATGATCTCGGCCCTGACCTCATCAGACAACAGGTCTACCACATATTTCGATTCCTGCGCATCAAACTCCTGCAAAAGCGCCGAGATATCGGCAGAGTTCACCCCTTCAAGACTTCCCTCGATGAAGGCCGTATCTTCCTCCATAACGGCTTTTTGCAACCGTTCGCGAAAGTCATTGGTAAGTTCAAATTGCACTATCTGCTCCACTCTTCAATTTGTTTGGTCAACCCAACAAAATCACGAACTGAAAGCGTCTCAGCCCTCTGGTTCAAAAGCTCGAGGTCTTTTAATTCAGTCGGCAAATTTAGTGGTTTTAATGCGTTGCGCAATGTTTTTCTACGGTTTTGAAAACCTTGCTTAACGACCTTTCTGAATAGCTTTTCGTCACATTCCAACCGGGTGGTTTCATTACGTACCAACCGGATCACGGCCGACTCTACCTTAGGCGGTGGAAGGAACACCCCGGGCCCTACGGCAAACAGATAGTCTATCCTGTAATAGGCCTGTAGCAGAACACTCAGTATACCATAATCCCTGTTACCCGGCGGAGAGGCCAGCCGTATGGCTACCTCCTTTTGCAGCATGCACACTACCTCAGTCACCCTGTCCACATGATCGAGTATTCTAAAGAAGATCTGTGAGGATATATTGTAGGGAAAGTTACCAATGATCCTGAACTTCCCGGACAGAAAGGAAAGGTCAGCCTTTAAAAAATCTCCTTCCATAATACGCTCACCTAACTGAGCATACCTGTTTCTGAGATACACCACTGACTCATGATCGACATCCATCAAAAACAACGAATCATGATCCCTGTTCACCAGGAACTCAGTAAGTACACCGGTACCTGGCCCGATCTCCAGTATGTCGTGCTCACCTTCTTCCAAAGCCTCTACTATCCTTTGAGCAATATCCCGATCTTTCAGAAAGTGTTGTCCAAGATGTTTTTTGGCTCTGACCATATTTTCAGATAGGTAAGAAATACTTTAACTTGCGACCGATTTATTTGTTAATAAAACTGTAGCCTTTGGCCCTAAAGATATTAAAATAAACGAATGAGCAGTCAGACAGCCCGGCACCCTAAACCTAAAATTGGCATAACCATTGGCGACCTTAACGGGATCGGACCGGAGGTGATCATTAAAGTACTGCGTGATTCAAGACTACTGAATTACATCACGCCCGTTATTTACGGATCTACCAAGGCTCTCTCCTACTACCGAAAATCACTGCACATGGAGGATTTCCAGTATGGACAGGTCAAGGAAGCCGGCAGGTTTATCGAAAAAAAGGTAAATGTGGTAAACTGCTGGCAGGACATGATCGAGATCAATGCGGGTACGGGCTCAAAGGAAGCCGGCATGGCGGCCCTTACGGCCATAAAAAAGTCCGTTGAAGATATTAAGAACGGGATAATTGACGCCATTGTCACCGCGCCGATCAACAAGCACAGCATTCAGGGCGAGGAATTCAGTTTTCCCGGACATACCGAATACTTCACCCATACATTTGAAAGTAAGGACAGCCTGATGCTGATGGCTTCCGATGATGTAAAAATAGGAACGGTTACAGGACATATACCTCTCAGAGAGGTGAGTGGAAAGATCTCAAAAGAAAATATCACCTCCAAAACAGGCATACTGGATAATACACTGAAAAGTGATTTCGGAATTAACAAACCAAAAATAGCCGTACTCGGCCTGAATCCGCACGCCGGCGAATCTGGTCTTTTAGGGGATGAGGATGACAAGATCATCCGGCCTGTGGTGGAGCAATTGAAGAATAAGGGAAAATTGGTCTTTGGACCGTTTCCTGCCGATGGTTTTTTCGGCAAGGGGGAATACAAAAAATTCGACGGCATACTAGCCATGTATCATGACCAGGGGCTGATCCCCTTCAAAACGATAGCTTTTCAAAGTGGGGTAAACTACACCGCAGGACTGCCCATTATCCGAACATCGCCGGACCACGGAACCGCCTACAGTATTGCCGGCA
>LYSV01000031.1:63800-84713 GCA_001657315.1 Flammeovirgaceae bacterium BBD 1991-12
TCAAGAACAGGAAGGAACTGATTAAAGAATAATAAGTTCATCCATTTGATTAAAATGTTCGTTTAAACGGAATAGGTTTGAAGTCTACTTCACAAGGATTTATGTTTATTTTTGGATAAATACATTATATTTGAAAGAATACTCCTCTTCCAAATGGACATAGTTACCCGAAAACAGCTTAATATTCTCATACAACTGGCCGAGGCCGATAAGCATTTTTCCCAACTGGAAAGACAGCGCATATTCAAGCTGGCGCGAAAAAAGAACTTTCCTGACAACGAGGTAAAAGATCTTATCCGTAACCCCGAACCCATAGGTACGTTTGGCGCTCTTTCTGATGCCCAACGGTTTGATTATCTGTACAATCTGATAGATATCATGCTGGTGGACAAAAAGATCTTTGAGCAGGAACTGATCTTTTGCAAGGATATCGCCATCAAACTGGGATTTAAAAAAAATGTGGTTGATTTTCTCAAAACAGAAATATACAACCATGAAGAGGACGAATTACGGAAAATTGTCTTCAAGGAATTCACCTGACTCCCTGTCTTTACGTTTACCTGTTAGTGATCCTTCAACGGTTCATCCTGGAAACATAGGAACCTTCAGCTCAGAACTTTGGATCACTAAACGTTTGTGCATTAGCTTTTATTTATTTCAATTATCTTGTTAACTTTGCGACCTTAAAATTAACGGGAATGGCAATGAGAGAGCTGGATAGGTTTAACATTGACATTTTCAGGCTTAGTAATTCAACGCATGATTACCAATTTGAAATTGGTAATTCTTTTTTTGAAGCACAGTCTGGGAGTTTTGTTAACGAGGGACAGGGGCTGGTGAACGTCGTGCTGGAAAAAAACGACAACTTCATGAAAGCCGGGTTCATTCTGAACATTACCGTGAAGCTGGAATGTGACCGTAGTCTGGAAGTTTTTGACTTCAAAATTGAGAAAGAGGAGAGCCTGATCTTTAAATACGGTGAAGAAGAGACCGAACTGGATGATAACATTGTGATCATTCATTGGGACAGGCAGCGGATCAATCTTGCTCAATATATCTACGAGTTCATTAGTGTAGCCATACCGATGAAGAAGTTACATCCCAGATTCGAACAGAATGAGGAAGGAGAAGGCGATGAATTGATCTATTCATCAGAGGATAAAGGAAACAGCGAGAAGGATGATAGCATCGACCCACGCTGGCAGAAGTTGAAGAAGTTAAAGTAGAAGTAAAAAATTTTAAATAAAAACACAAAATGGCTCATCCTAAAAGAAAGACGTCAAAAGCAAGAAGAGACAAGCGAAGGACTCACGTGAAGGCGCACGCCAAACATCTGGCGATCTGTCCTACCACAGGAGAGTTCCATCTTCCTCACCGGGCATTTTGGCATGAAGGCAAGCTTTACTACAAGGGTAAGGTAGTGATGGAGAAAGAGGTATTGGCGTAATCGCTTAATCTGTGAAAATTGCACTCGATGCAATGGGGGGCGATTTCGCCCCGGATAGTACACTTCAGGGTGCAGCCCTGGCCTGTAAGGAGCTCCCCGAGGATGTTACTCTTGTACTTATTGGCGAGAAGGACCTCATAGAAAGTAAGCTTGAGGCGTACAACCTGGGATCCGCCAATATTGAAATTATCCATGCGGATGATGTTATCCTTATGGAAGAGCATCCTACAAAGGCCTTTTCCACCAAACCAACGGCCAGTATTCCTGTTGGCTACAAACTACTCAAGTCAGGCACCGTTCAGGCTTTCAGCAGCGCTGGAAATACAGGGGCTATGCACGTGGGAGCCATGTTCACGATAAAAGCTATCGAGGGTATCATACGTCCGGGAATAGCGGGTTTCGTACCTAAAGAGTCTGGTGGTTTTGGTGTGATCATTGATGTAGGCGCCAATGCTGATTGCAAGCCTGATGTTCTTTTCCAGTTCGGACAGATCGGCGCCCTCTATGCCCGGCACGTCTTTGAGATCGAAAACCCAAAAGTAGGGTTAATGAATCTCGGTGAAGAAGAACAAAAAGGCACACTGCTGACCCAGGCAGCCCATCAGCTTTTCAAGATCAACTCCAGCATGAATTTCGTCGGGAACATAGAGGGGCGGGATCTCTTTAATGACAAGGCAGATGTGATCGTTTGTGATGGTTTCACCGGCAACGTCATCCTGAAAATGGCAGAATCCTTTTTCGACATGCTGAAAAGCAGGAATATCAATGATCCGTATTTTGACCGGTTCAATTATGAGGAAATAGGCGGCAGCCCAATACTGGGCATCAATGGAAACGTAGTGATTGGCCATGGGGTTTCCAGCGCTCTCGCCATCAAGAATATGGTACTTTTATCCATGAGAATGGCAGAGTCAAACATACATTTGAAAATTAAAGAAAAATTCAGAGAATAAACGTTCAGTTATGTCCAAAATCAGAGCCGCTATTACCGGTGTAGAGGGTTACCTACCTGATTATGTTCTGACCAATCAGGAGCTGGAAACCATAGTAGACACCAGCGATGAGTGGATCACTACCAGAACAGGGATCAAGGAAAGAAGGATCCTTAAAGGTGAGGGCAAAGGCACAAGTGTCATGGCCAGCGCCGCCGTCAAAGGTTTACTTGAAAAAACAGGTACAAAAGCCGAAGAAATTGATTTGATCATTTGTGCTACTGTAACGCCGGACATGGTTTTCCCCTCCACGGCAAACCTGGTCTCAGCTGAAGTAGGAGCTGTAAATGCCTTCAGCTACGATATCTCCGCAGCCTGCTCGGGTTTTATTTATGCACTAACCACAGGAAGTCAATTTATAGAAAGCGGCCTTTACAGGAAGGTCATTGTAATTGGCGCCGACAAAATGTCTTCTATCATTGACTATGAAGACCGTACCACCTGTATCATTTTCGGCGACGGTGCCGGCGCGGTATTACTTGAACCCACTACGGAAGAAGTAGGCATAATGGATTCCATCCATAAAAGTGACGGGAACGGTGCTGAATTTCTCCAGATGAAGGCTGGTGGCAGCAGATACCCGGCCTCTCATGAAACAGTGGACAACCGGTGGCACTACGCCAGACAGGACGGAGCTACGGTTTTTAAGTTTGCCGTAACCAATATGGCCGACTATGCAGCGAAGATCATGGAAAGAAATAGCCTTTCTTCCGATGAGGTAGCATGGCTGGTACCACACCAGGCCAATAAAAGGATCATTGACGCTACTGCCAACCGCATGGGGCTTACTGATGAAAAGGTAATGATGAACATAAGCCGGTATGGCAACACTACCAGCGGCACCATACCCCTGCTTCTTTGGGATTATGAGTCACAGTTAAAGAAAGGTGACAATCTGATACTGGCTGCTTTCGGCGGAGGTTTTACCTGGGGGGCAATCTATGTCAAATGGGCTTATGGCGCCAATTGATTGCTTTTTCTCTATTGATTGATAACTTAGAATAAATTTTCTTCGATGGCAACAACCGCCGACTTCAAAAACGGGCTATGCATTGAATTCAATAACGATCTCTATACCATCGTTGAATTCCAGCACGTAAAGCCCGGCAAGGGTCCTGCCTTTGTCAGAACCAAGCTAAAAAGCCTCACAACGGGTAAGGTGATAGACAACACCTTCACCTCCGGCCATAAAGTTACCACTGCCAGGGTAGAACGGCGGGCTCATCAATTCCTGTACAAGGATGACATAGGATACCACTTTATGGACAGTGGGACCTACGAGCAGATCTCCATTGAAGAAGATATGATCAACAACCCCGGACTGATGAAGGACGGACAGGAAGTGGAGGTACTCTATCACACAGAAAAAGATCAGGTACTGGGGTGTGAGTTACCTGCTTTTGTGGAATTGGTAGTCACCTATACAGAACCGGGCCTGAAGGGGGATACAGCTACCAACGCCACCAAACCAGCTACCATGGAGACCGGTGCCATAATACAGGTACCATTGTTTGTTGATCAGGATCAGAAAATAAAAGTAGACACCCGTACAAACTCTTATGTTGAGCGGGTAAAGTAAAAAAACCAAAGCGCTTCGATATGAAATCCAAAGAAATCAGAGACCTAATTGACTTCATATCTCAAACCGGACTTAACGAAGTAAACATTGAGACCGATGAGATAAAGCTTTCCATAAAAAGGTCACCGGATGTAAAAACAAAAATTGTTGAATCAGGTGTACCAGCTCCTGCTGCACAACCCGTACAGACAGCTCCTGCACCGGCAGCGGCACCTGAAGCTCCCGCGGTAGCGGCGTCAACACCTGAAACTGATTCCGGCAGTAACAATTATATCGAAGTAAAATCACCCATGATAGGTACGTTCTACCGATCGGCTAATCCGGATAGTCCTGCATTTGTTTCCGTAGGTGATAAAATCGAAAAAGGTCAAACCGTATGTATCGTTGAAGCCATGAAGCTTTTCAACGAGATTGAATCTGAGGTAAGCGGTACCGTTGTAAAGGTAATGGTAGAAAATGCCTCTCCGGTAGAGTACGATCAGGTACTTTTCCTGATAGACCCTTCCTGAATAGTTCCCTGAACTATTATGATTCCAATCATTCTTTGACCAAATCGATAAAGTCGTGTTTAAAAAAATACTTATTGCCAACAGAGGTGAGATAGCCCTCAGAATTATCCGTACCTGTAAGGAAATGGATATCAAGACGGTGGCAGTATACTCACTGGCTGATAAAGACAGCCTCCATGTCCGTTTCGCTGATGAAGCGGTCTGTATTGGCAAGGCACCCAGCACCGAATCTTATCTTAATATACCCAGTCTTATAGCTGCGGCGGAGATCACCAACGCAGATGCTATACATCCCGGCTATGGTTTTCTCGCCGAAAATGCCGAATTCAGCGCTGTTTGTGAAGAATACAACATCAAATTCATTGGTGCCTCTCCGGACATGATCAATAAAATGGGGGACAAGGCCACGGCCAAGGCCACCATGAAAGATGCCGGAGTCCCTACTATTCCGGGCTCTGAGGGGCTGTTGGGATCTGTAGAGGAAGGGCTGAAGATCGCCAAAAAAATAAAATACCCGGTCATACTCAAAGCCACTGCCGGAGGAGGAGGCCGGGGTATGAGGATCGTCAATGATGAGTCCGAATTCAAAAAAGCATGGGATTCAGCCCGGCAGGAATCAGCCGCTGCCTTTGGCAATGACGGGCTCTACCTGGAAAAATTTGTAGAGGAGCCACGGCATGTGGAAATACAGGTGGTAGGAGACAGCAGAGGCAAAGCCTGTCATCTTTCAGAAAGAGATTGCTCTATCCAACGAAGACATCAGAAGCTGGTGGAGGAAACACCCTCCCCCGTAATGACAAAATTTCCCGAGTTAAGGGATAAGATGGGGGAAGCCGCTGTTAAGGCAGCCGAAGCGATCAACTATGAAGGAGCCGGTACCGTAGAGTTTCTTGTGGACAAAAATGGTGATTTCTACTTCATGGAAATGAATACCCGTATACAGGTAGAGCACCCTATTACGGAAGAGGTTACAGATTATGACCTGATAAAGGAGCAGATAAAAGTAGCGGCAGGCATTGAAATATCAGGAGTGAACTATACACCCAATCTTTATGCCATGGAATGCCGTATCAATGCTGAGGATCCTGCCAATGATTTCAGGCCTTCACCAGGTACCATTACCAATCTGCACATGCCAGGTGGTCATGGAGTGAGGGTAGACAGCCACGTGTATGCAGGTTATACTATCCCTCCCAACTATGATTCCATGATCGCCAAACTTATTGTTAGCGGACAGACCAGGGAAGAAGTAGTAACACGCATGAAACGTGCACTGAGTGAGTTTGTTATAGAAGGAATTAAAACCACTATACCCTTTCACATCAAACTCATGGATGACCCTACTTTTCAATCAGGAATGTTTACCACCAAATTTCTGGAAACATTTGATTTCAGTGATCTGAACTAGCCTCTTTCAGGCTTTCAGGTGAACAGATATACAAAGAAGAGCCCGGAAAAACCGGGCTTTTGTTTTATATTGCATATCATGAAATACATAGGAGCACTAGTTTTGACCCTGCTCGTCCTGCCGTCTTTTGCACAGAAAAAGGAATCTTACCTACAGGCGGGCATATCCGCCAACGGTTACCGGGGAGAGCTCGGCACCTATGATCGGTGGTCAGCTGGTTTTCAGGCGGGAGTTCTGTTTAACCATAAGAAAAGGCTGAATGGTGCATTGAATTTTGGTCTGGGATCAATCACTGGTGAGGACGGCAGCTTTGGATTTCAGAGCAATACCAATTCCCCTGCGCCCAACAATTTCGTTAAAACCAATTTTGTATTTCTGAACTATGACCTGCATATCAACCTGCTGAAAAGGGAACATCTGATCGTTCATATTGGTCCGGGAATAGGGTTTATGCGGTTCACACCAAAGGACGAATTTGGTGACGGCCTTGAAACTCAGGATCGTACCCGGCAGGAAGAAGAAACCTACAGGAATCTCGCGTTGATACTGCCCGTAAGCCTGGGCGTGGTGTATTTTATGCCAAACAAAATGGGGATTTCCGTCAAGAGCAGCCTGTTGAATGTCAATACGGATTATCTCGACAATATATCCGAGCTGGGAGACAGTAGCAATGACAACATGATGAACGTAAGACTGTCCCTCCTTGTACCATTGGGTGGGTGATCACTCCTCTTCTTCTATAAGTCGGCAAAGCCCGTTATACCACTCTTCTCCGTATTTTCTTATGAGAGGCTCTTTGAGGAACTTGTAAATAGGCACGTTCAGTGCAGCGCCAAAATCACACGCCGGACTGCATATATCCCAGCGATCATAGTTTAACGCATCAAAATCGTCATACCTGGTGATACGGATCGGGTAGAGGTGGCAACTGATGGGCTTCCTGAAATCCGTTTTACCATCCAGCCAAGCCAGCTCAATCCCACATTTGAGGATACCCTTTTCATCATATACAGCATAGGCACATTCCCTCCCCCCCACTGTCGGGGTAGAGTATTCACCATCCTCGTCCCAAACATGGGTACCCTGTTCTTCTACTGCCTTCCGGCCCTCCTCCGTCAAATAGGGCTTCACTTTATCATATATCTTCTCCAGTACAGGAAGCTCCTCTTTTTCCAGCGGCGCACCAAGATCACCCTCTACACAACAGGCTCCCTTACACTTTTCCAGGTTGCAAACAAAGAAAAGATCTCTGATCTCATCCGTGAGTATGGTCTTTCCATGAGTGATCATATCAACAAAGCTACAAGAAGGCAGATGGATATTACCATATGCTTTTTATTATTTAATACCTGTAATGGTTATACAAGTGGTACTCATGCAGAATGAGCACAAAAATTAAACATAGAAACCTTAACTTCCACAAACGGAACTACTGGAAGTAAATGTGGCACGGCGACTCCATGCTTTACAAGACAAAATATACAATTAACCATTCGCCTGGCAGCGTTTCTCCAAAACCAAACACAGCATTCATTTTTCCAAGCGGGCGATTACCCTGAATTAGTCCTGAATAACGTTTACTTTCAGGCCAGCAAAATGTAAATTGCGTGAATATTTAATTACAGAAAATGGAGTACCTTGAAAGCCTGAATGAGCCACAGAGAGAAGGAGTAGTGAACACGGAAGGTCCGGTCATGATCATAGCCGGAGCCGGATCAGGCAAAACCAGAGTACTTACCTACAGAATTGCATATCTCATTGATTACAAGCAGATTGACCCTTTTAATATCCTCGCACTGACCTTTACCAACAAGGCAGCCAGGGAAATGCGTGACAGGATCGAGGGGGTTGTGGGAACAGAAGCACGTAACCTCTGGATGGGCACCTTCCATTCTGTTTTCGCCAGAATACTCAGAGCGGAAGCCTCCAGATTGGGCTACCCCAGCAACTTTACCATCTATGATACCGATGATTCCAAATCACTGATCAAAAGCATAGTAAAGGAGTTTAATCTGGATGATAAGGTTTACAAGCCAAATGTGGTGCTCAACAGAATATCCGGAGCCAAAAACCGGCTCATCTCATGGAGAGAATATCTCAATAACCCCGTTTACCGGGCAGACGATGAGAGCAACATGAAGCCGGAGCTGGGGCGTATTTACAAGACATATTGTGAGCGGTGCTTTAAGGCGGGGGCCATGGATTTTGATGACCTGCTCTTCAATACCAACGTATTGTTCAAGGAACACACCGATGTACTGAATAAATACCAGCAGCGTTTCCAATATGTAATGGTAGATGAGTTCCAGGATACCAATATCTCGCAATATCTTATTACCAGAAAGCTGGCAGCTGTCCGGCAAAATATTGCTGTTGTGGGTGATGATGCCCAGAGTATTTACGCCTTCCGGGGAGCGGATATCCAGAATATTCTGAATTTCGAAAAGGACTACCCTGATCTGCGGATGATCAAACTTGAGCAGAATTACCGATCTACCAAGACTATCGTGAACGCTGCGAACTCGGTCATCTTTAAGAACAAGGCGCAGCTAAAAAAGAATGTCTGGACGCACAATGATGATGGAAATCTTATTGAGCTGTTCAGGGCAAACAGTGACAACGAAGAGGGTAAGCTGGTGGCCTCTTCCATCTTTGAAGAAAAGATGCACCACCAGCTCAAAAACAATGAGGTAGCCATACTCTACAGGACAAACAGCCAGTCAAGGGCCATTGAGGAGGCGCTGCGCAGAATGAACATAAAATACAAGATCGTAGGAGGATTGTCATTCTATCAGCGTAAGGAGATAAAGGACCTGATGGCCTATCTGCGGTTTTCCATTAACCACAACGACGAGGAGTCCTTCAAAAGGATCATTAATTACCCCAGGCGGGGGATAGGCGATACATCGGTAAGTAAAATGATCGTAGCTGCCAATGATCATGGCATAAGCCTGTGGGAAGTACTGGAGAATGTAAGCTCTTTCCTCGGAGGAAGAGCAGCCAATGCCGTTATGGATTTTGTTACACAGATCAAACGGTTCAAACTGGAGATAGAAAGCAAGGACGCTTTTGAGGCTGCAACACAGATAGCCAAAAGCTCCGGTATACTCCGGGAGCTCTACGAAGACAAGACCGTGGAAGGACTGAGCCGGTATGAGAACGTGCAGGAACTGCTCAATGCCATAAAAGAATATGTAGACGACCCTGAAAAGGAGGATAAAAGCCTTGGAGCTTTCCTGCAGGAGATAGCCCTTATCACCGGAGTGGATAACGATAAGGATGATGATGAGGAAAAAGTTACCCTCATGACCATCCACATGGCCAAGGGGCTGGAGTTTCAGCATGTATACATCGTGGGGCTGGAGGAAGATCTTTTTCCTTCGCAAATGATGCTGAGCAGCAGGGCTGACCTCGAAGAGGAAAGACGATTGTTTTACGTGGCCATTACCCGGGCCAAATCAAAACTTTTTCTGTCCTATGCGCTCAGTCGCTACCGTTTCGGCAGACTTAAAAACTGCGAGCCAAGCCGGTTCATTGAAGAAGTGGATCCGGTGTACATTAAACTGAACAAAAAGTACACATCATCGGAACCGGTATTTTCCAACACCCCGGACTATACCAAAAACTTCGTGACGGGTATGAAAAAAACCGTTGCTTCACGACCGGTCAGGAAAAGCAGCTACAAGCCTCCTGCCGATTTTACTCCCAGTGATACCTCCGATCTTCAGGCAGGCATGAAGGTAGAGCATCCCAAATTCGGTTATGGTATGGTAGTAGAGATGGATGAAAGTGGAGCAAACCGCAAAGCCAAAGTTAGTTTTGACGACTTTGGAGAAAAGACTTTATTACTTAGCTTTGCAAAACTCAGGATTCACAAGAATTAGATAACTTACGCACGCAACGACCTGCTTCGGTCTGGAAATATCATTACATGGATTACAATACAAGTCTTCCTCCCCTGATCTTAAAAGAATACGGGAGAAACATTCAAAAGTTAGTCAACTACCTCAAGAGTATAGAAGATAAGGAAGAACGGCTAAAGAACGCTCACACGCTGGTGGAGCTGATGAAACAAATCGCTCCTTCCGTTAAGGAAACAAACGAGACCAATCAAAAACTCTGGGACGACATGTATATCATGTCTGATTTTGATCTGGAGCTGGATGGCCCGTATCCTGTGCCTGAAGAGGAAATACTCCATAAAAAGCCTGAACGTGTACCTTATGTAAACAATAGGATCAGGTTCAAGCACTATGGCCGGAATATTGAGCTGCTCGTAAAGGAAGCCATTAAAAAGGAAGATCCCCAGGAGCGGGAAGATGCGATCATCTACATAGGAAAACTGATGAAGAGCTTTTACAGCAGTTGGAATAAGGAGGTAATAGATGATGCAGTAATATTGGACAATATAAAGGCCATATCAGATGGCGCCCTGGACATAGACCTGGAAAAGGTGAAGGAGGACAATCTCTTTGAACGGCTGTACAAAGACAAAAGAAAATCAGGCAGGCCCCAGGGTAAGCCAGATAACCGAAAGGGAGGAAGAAGCCGAAGACGCAGAAATTAATGAGCTCATTTGTAATCCAGGGCGGCAGACCACTCTTAGGTGAGATCATACCGCAGGGCGCCAAAAATGAAGCTTTACAGATCCTTTCCGCCGTTCTATTAACAGACCAGCCCGTAACCGTACACCGGGTACCCGACATACTGGATGTCAATAAACTCATAGAGCTTATCGGAGATATGGGCGCTCTGGTAGAACAGTTGAACAGTGAAAGCTACCGGTTCACCTGCAAGGACATCAATGTAGGCTTTCTGGAAAGCGAGCACTTCAAAACAAAAGCTGCTTCGCTGAGGGGTTCCATTATGATCCTTGGTCCCCTGCTGGCGCGATATGGAAAAGCGAAGATACCACGACCCGGTGGGGATAAAATAGGCAGAAGAAGGCTGGATACCCACTTCATAGGCTTCCAGAACCTGGGTGCCAGGTTTGAATATTCAAAAAAAGAAGGATCATATCAGATCGATGCTTCCAACCTAAAAGGCTGCTACATGCACCTGGACGAGGCATCCGTGACCGGCACTGCGAATATTATCATGGCAGCAGTGATGGCCAGGGGAAAGACCACCATCTACAATGCCGCCTGTGAGCCTTACCTGCAGCAGCTTTGTAATATGCTGAACCGGATGGGGGCTAAAATAACCGGAGTAGGATCCAATCTGTTACATATCGAAGGGGTAGAAAAGCTGGGCGGTACCGAACACACCCTGCTGCCGGATATGATAGAGGTGGGTAGCTTTATTGGCCTGGCGGCCATGACCCAATCCAGGATCACGATCAAAAATGCCGGTGTATCCTATCTGGGCCTGATACCTGAGATCTTCAAACGGCTGGGCATCCAACTGGAATTCGATGGGGATGATATCATTGTACCTGAGCAGAAACACTACGAAATAGAAACCTTCATAGATGGCTCGATCATGACCGTAGCAGACGCCCCATGGCCTGGTTTCACTCCCGACCTGCTGAGTATCATACTCGTTACAGCCATACAAGCCAAAGGTACCGTACTTGTGCATCAAAAAATGTTTGAAAGCCGTCTGTTCTTTGTGGACAAACTCATTGATATGGGTGCTCAGATCATACTCTGCGATCCTCATCGCGCCACTGTGATAGGGTTGGACAGAAAACAAAATCTAAGAGGCATCAAGATGTCGTCCCCTGACATCAGAGCCGGAGTAGCCCTGCTCATCGCCGCTTTGTCGGCTGACGGGGAAAGTGTGATCTCCAATGTGGAACAGATCGACCGTGGATACCAGGATATTGAAGAACGGTTAAGAGCATTGGGCGCTGAGATCACAAGGTTTGAACAATAATAGCCAGAATTGATTATATTAATATCAATCTAAGTTCAAACCAAAACCAACTTATCTCATGGCATATTTAGAGCAAGCAAAGCAGCTCCTGATGACGTATGGAGTCGACTATGGATTGGCTATTTTGAAAGCCCTGATCATTCTGATCATAGGCCTGTGGATCATAAAAGCCCTGCGCAATGGGTTTGGACGGTTTTTGTCCAACCGAAACATTGATGACTCTCTGAAACCGTTTTTAAAAAGCCTGCTATACAACTTGCTACTGGTACTGCTGGTGTTAAGCGTACTCAGCACACTGGGTGTACAAATGACCTCATTCGTGGCCATAGTGGGTGCGGCAGGTCTGGCAGTAGGTCTGGCGCTGCAGGGCACCTTGCAGAACTTTGCCGGTGGGGTAATTCTGCTGGTCCTGAGGCCTTTCAGGGTCGGAGACTACATTGAGGGAGGTGGTCATGCCGGTACAGTAAGAGAGATCCAGATCTTTAATACGGTTTTGATCACACCTGATAACCGGCGGATCGTTATTCCGAACGGGAGCCTGTCAAATGATTCGATCGTCAACTATTCGGCGGAGCCCACGCGAAGGGTGGACCTTGTATTCGGGATAGGCTATGATGATGATATTAAAAAGGCAAAAGAGCTGCTGGAAACCATAGTATCCGGGGATGAAAGGGTCCTGAAGGATCCGGCACACACCATTGCCCTAAGTGAGCTGGCTGACAGTTCGGTGAATTTTGTGGTCCGCCCCTGGGTGAAAAAAGAGGACTACTGGGCGGTTTATTTTGATATGCATGAAAAAGTTAAGCTGGAATTCGACGGCGCCGGCATTTCTATTCCATACCCGCAACGTGATATTCATGTTTACAATGAAAGCACTGATAAATCCTGAGATCGATGGCGAAGGTGTGGAAATTGTGCATTGATGTTGTTGGGAAAAGATGCTATCGATAGTAGCTGCCTCCCGTGCCTATGCTGAGTTTTACACCTTTTCCTGTTTTAACCACCAACCGGCTGATCCTTCGCCGCCTGGAGGATACGGATGATCATCAAATATTTTTACTACGGACCAATGACCGGGTGAACGAATACATTCCCCGTACAAAACAACGAAGCGTTAAAGAAGCGCAGGAATTCATTCACAAAATGAATGAGGGCGTAGACGAATGCAAGTGGATATTCTGGGCAATCAACAGAAAGGGGAGCTCGGAGCTGGCCGGAACCATTTGTTTGTGGAATTTCTCAGAAGATAAAAGCAACGCTGAGGTAGGCTACGAACTGCACCCGGCGTTTCAGGGGCAGGGTATTATGGATGAATCTCTGAAAAAAGTACTGGAATTTGGCTTTCATGACCTTAACCTGACCATGGTTCAGGCCTATACACATAAGGACAACGTAAATTCCACAAAACTGCTGCTGAAGAATGGTTTTGTTCACAAAGAAGACGGGATCTATGAAGATGATAATTTTGTCCTTTTTGCTGTAGATCTGTCTGTATAGCCTTCATAAAAACCAAAAACGGATCTCCCAAATGCTTTGGCGATCCGGAACCAAAGGACTTGCATACACTTCCATAATGACCTACTTTTAATAAGTCAACTGAGTACACAACCTAAATCCCTAAACCACCAATGACGAATACAAGCCAGCTGCCACAGCTACCCTTTGACCGGTGGAAAGAGACAAGAATGACCCTGCACCTGATCCTTCAGATCATCGGAAAGATCCGGTTAAACCTCACTCCCAGAAAAAACCATTGGTGGTTCATCACTCAATATGTTTCTGTTCATGGATTTACCACCTCCCAGATCCCATGCGGGGATGGTATCAATTCCTTTGAGATAGTGTATGACGTACACAAAAGCGAAGTCCGTATTTATACCAGTTTTTCAGAAGAGAGAACGATCCCTCTCACTGACGGCCTTACCATAGCGGATTTTTACCAACAATTTATGCAAGCTCTTGAATTACTGAATATCAGTGTCAATATTATAGGCAGACCCTTTGATCTTGGTATAGAAAAACTATTTTCAGAGATCACGGAATACCACCACTTTGATCAGGAGTACATCCGAAAATTCTGGAAGATCATGCTGTGGGTGGATAGTGTATTCAACGAGTTCAGCGGCCGCTTTTATGGAAAAACCTGCCCCGTTCAGCTCTACTGGCACCATATGGATCTGGCGGTAACACGATTTTCAGGTAAAAAGGCGCCACCACTGAGCCCTTCTTCCAGGTTATCAGACAAGGATGCCTACTCTCATGAAGTGATCAGTTTCGGCTTCTGGGCGGGGGATGATATGGTCCGGGAGCCTGCTTTTTATTCCTATACTTACCCATCGCCGGAAGGGCTTGACAAAAAGGAACTGCGGCCTGAACCTGCCAGGTGGGTGGATAGTAACGGAAGCCCCACGGCTTTCCTTGGTTATCATGATCTGATCCGATCAGATAACCCCAGAGCTGACCTGCTGGATTTTCTGGAGAGTACCTATCAGGCCGGAGCTGTTTTGTCAAACTGGGACGTTGAAAACTTCAGAACACTTCCATTAAATGAGCTTTAAATAGACATATTTAAGCTAAAATCCGGAAATTATTGGGTTTTCAATGATAAATAGATTATAATTACGTAACTAGTTACGTAATTAATTTAATAAGTTATGTTTTTCGACAAAGTGGGGAAAATGGCACTTGGCAGCCGGCTCAGAATGCTTAGCGAGCAAATCACCGATGACGCCCAGCAAATTTACGAGCTGTACAACGTTAATCTCAAAGCGAAGTGGTTCCCCGTTTTCTATGTATTGTCTCAGAATGACGGATCCGCCATTACAGCCATAGCCGAAGAGATAGGCCATTCCCATCCATCTGTGAGCAGGATCGTCAGTGAAATGCTGACAGCGGGTATTGTAGCCGAGAAAAAGGACAAAAAGGACGGCCGCAGAAACATTGTAGCGCTTACTTCCAAAGGACGTAACATAGCCCTGCATATAGAGGACCAGTATACTGACGTTGATCATGCTATAGAGGTGGCACTGGCACGGACGCGCCATAATTTATGGAAGGCACTGGAGGAGTTTGAGTTCCTTCTGAAAGAAAAGTCTCTTCTAAGAAGGGTTCAGGAACAAAAGAAGGAACGGGAGTCAAAAAAGGTGGTGATTGTTCCCTACCGCCCGGAATACAAGGAACCTTTCCGGTCATTGAACGAGGAGTGGATAACCCGGTGGTTTACTATGGAGGAAGAGGACCGCAAAACGCTGGAACACCCTGAAGAGCATATATTGAGCAACGGAGGACATATTTTGGTGGCTCTCTATGAAAATGAACCTGTAGGTGTATGTGCATTGGTCAGGTCTTCAGACCCTCATTATGACTTTGAACTGGCCAAGATGGCTGTTACTCCCTCGGCTCAGGGCCGGGGTATTGGATGGTTACTGGGAAAGGCAGCGTTGGATAAGTCCCGTGCCCTCGGAGCCGGGAGGATCTACCTGGAAAGCAACACTATACTTGAGCCTGCGATAAGGCTATATCACAAACTGGGTTTCAGGAAGATAGCCGGCCGCCCCAGCCCTTATGAGCGGTGCAACATACAAATGGAACTTGAACTGACAGAGGTGGATAAAGCCAAAGCTACCTACTGATGAATATCTTCTCCACACGATCTACCTCCGGTATCTGTAGAAAGTAGATACCCTGCTCCAGGTTATCCGTATTCAATAGGATCTCATTAAATCCTGTATTCAGTGACAGATCATAGATTTTTGTAAAACTGCCGGTACTGTTCAGTAATCTGATGTTCAATGGTCTTTCCTGTTCTGTCACAACATTCAGCATGATCATATTTGTAGCAGGATTAGGGTATGGGTCCGATATTACCAGATCGTTTGGAGAAAGATTCTCACATTTCGCATTGTTCAATGGATTACTGTCTTCAATACCTTCCAACACCGGGACCACTTCTACGCATACATAAGACAGTTGATTATCAGTAAGAGTCAGGTCCAGCGTATGATTGATCATTTCTTCCGGATTGATCGTTTTATTGATGGTTTCCCTTATGGTCACATTCCCCCCCAGATCAATGAACGCATCCATTTCTTCTACCCTCAGCGTACCGTTGTTGGTCAGTGACAAGACCAAAGACTGCTGCTGTTCCTCCACCACGAAGAGGCCGTTTAATTCTACCTCCAGATCTGGTAGCACAACAAGTATCTGCTGAGATACTGTGTCCCTGCAAAGTGCATCACTAATGGCAATGAGTTCGGCATCAAATTCACCCAGCTCGGTATAGGTATGAACAGCATTTGTATCGGTAGATGTTGCACCTTCCTCAAAGGTCCACTGATATGCCGTGGCACCCGCAGAACCGTTGGTAAATGATACCTGTAAGGGAGGCGCTCCGAAGGAAGGTGACGGTAAAAAAGAAGCTGATGGAGCAGGGTTGATCAGCACTGCCTTCTGAAATGAATATTCGCAGCCGTTTGCGGTTTGAATGGCCAGATCGACCATGTACTCTCCCACCTCTCCAAAGTCAAAGAAAGTGGCGGAATCAGCAGCCTGGCCGAGGCTGGCAAAATCCCACGACCATGCAATGGCGCTGTCACTGTTGGTTTCAGAAAGGTCATAGAACCTGACGGGCTGATTGTTGCACTCAAACTCGGTACCAAAGTCCATATCCGCAGCCTGAGCAATGTCTATAGTTTTGGTTACTGAACCAACGCAAAGGTTTTCTGAAGTGACAAACAGCGTGATGTCATAATCCAGAGGTATGTCAAAGGTGGCTGAAGGGTTTTGCTCACTGCTGAACTCTCCGGCTATATCCCAGGCCCATGAGATTATGCCCTCTCCGCTTACCGGTACAGAGGTATCCTCGAAATTGACAGGTTCGTTGATACATAGCTTATCAAAGCTGAAGTCGGCTTCCGGTGCAGGAAGTACTGAAACCACCTGAGTTAAGGAATCCATACATCCGAAAACCGATGTTGCCACCAGTTTAACATCAAAATTCCCTGAACCGGAAAATACATGTGTAGCATTCTGATCCGTTGAGGTATTGCTTCCGGCGTTGGGATCATCAAAATCCCAGAACCACCCGACCAGATTGGCACCGTCCACAGTGGAAAGATCGTTGAACTGAGTAGTGCTTTGACTACAGCTGAGCTCATTGCTGAACTGCACCTGTGGGTTTGCATAAACCGTTACGAGGTTTTCGGTGGTTGTTACGCATCCCAATGTACTTTCAACAGTTAGAGAAACATTATAGCTTCCTGCGCTGCTATATTCGAGAGAAGGGTTTTCAAGGTCAGAAGTGAATCCATTGTCGAAATCCCAGAGAAAGGATGAGATATCGCCGGTCGAGCTGTTGGTAAAATTCATCAGTATACCCTGACATGCATCATCTACGGCAAAGGATGGAACCGGGCCGGGCTCCACATTGATATTCTGGATAGCTTCATTTGAACACCCTGGAATGGAGGCAATCAGTTTCACCTCAGCAGGTCCTCCGGTGGCAAAGCTGCCATCGAAATCCCTGTCTGCAGATACCGTGAGGCCGTCTATCTGCCATTGCCAGGTCTCGTTTCCTCCAAAATCGCCGGTGGTGGTATTTTCTATGAAAACGGACTGGTTGGTGCAGATGACACCTGAAGGGAGGGTGAAGGTGGAGACTGGCTCATTGTAGATGGTGATAGTTTGTTGAGTGAAGTTGTTACAGGTTCCGTCCGATACAATAAGAGACACGTCATAGTCACCGGCTGACAGGTAGGTATGGGAGGGGTTGGCATCCATAGAGGTATTCGTGTCGCCAAAATCCCAGGTGTATGTTAAGCCGCTTGAAGTTGACTCGCTGGTAAATTGGACAGGAGAAGATTGGCAGATGTTTTGGGAGGTATAAGAGATAGGTGGAGCAGTATTTGTAGTAACAGTAACAATTTGGGTTTTGGAAGATGAGCTTCCATTCGTACCATAAGCGATAAGAGTCATCGGATACATCCCGTCCGTATTGAATTGCACTACCGGCTCCCTTTCATTGCTAAGAGCTACTGATGCAGCACAGGGTGTTTGATTGGTTATATTGTATAGCTGAGTGGTCAGGTCATTTATCACGAAACCCAACCAATCACCTTGATATTTTAAAAACTTCAGTGAAAACCCTTGAGGATAAGCGTTCCCCTCTCCGTACCTCACCTCGCCGGAGGTGATATTTGAATTTGTGATATCTGTTCCCAGATTAACCCTGAACAACTCTCCGGAAAAGTTAAGCACATGCAGTGCAAAGCCACTCCCGTACTCGGTCAATTCAATATTGGACACTCTGTCAGAGTTATAAAGATTAGATGTCACATTCAATTGAATGTTCTCTACTCCGGTCATAATATCCGAGCCAAAATCCACCCGATGAATCCGGCCTGTAGAAAAAGAACTCACAAAACCGTACCACTGATCATTGACTTCGATCATTTCGATATCCTGAGTACTGAAAACCCCTCCAATAGCAGAGGTTATTAAAACGTCAGAGGCTTCTACCGGATCATTAATATCATTATCAAAATCCAGCAGGGATATAGTTGTGTTGGAATTGACCACCACAGCTATTAGTTCGGAAGGGGTATTGACCAATTCCAGTTTTGAACGGTTACCGCCAAATGAAGAATGCACAACTGATCCTGATTGATCACTACCCGCTATGCCGTCATTGAAAGCTATCTTGACCAGGGTTGAAGTCCAGTTTTGAACAACTGCATATACGATACCACCCTGTTCAAGTAAAGCGATGGAAGCAGGTTGGTTTAGAACATTATCAGGATTGCTCAAAGCTTCTACGCCGGTAGGGGCGCTTGACAGGCCATTAGAAAAAGTAAGCCTGTATAAGCTGTTTCTATTCCAACTCGTGGCAATTCCGTACCACGTGCCGCCGACTTCTATGAAGTCAATCCCCAGATTCCGCCCTCCACCAACAATATCCGCGATATAATTCACTTCAAGATTATCATTAAAATCTTCAAGACAGAAATCCCACTCAAAGGAATCGGCATTGATGGACGTATTATCCAATTGGAAAAATTGGCCCTGGCAGACATGAGGAGGTAGGTTGAAGTCTGCTTCAGCATTTTGTGCGAAAATTCCCGGCGAGACAGATAGAATAAAAAATATGCCCAGAAAAAGTGTTCTCATTAAACAATTAATACAAAACCATCATTTTGGGTAACATATTAAACTTTGATAACCGTCAAATTGTTTTGTAAAATTTCAATATCCACACGCAGATCAGCTTCATAAATGGAAGCGTCCGGATCATCGGGCTCACAAAACTGATAAAGGTAATTATGACCCAATATATTGGCGAGTTTTAAATAAATATTGCTGAAATTTTCGGGTTTTTCGGGTCTTTTTTGAAATTCAAGAATATAGCCACCAGCGGGCATGAAGGTCTGATTGGTCATACCTGCCCCATGAATAGAAATAATCACTTTAGCATGATACATAATCGAAACCTGATCCCAGAATGTGTAATTTTCGAATTCAACCACCTCAAACCCTTTTTCGTGAAGGTATGCTATTACCTCTTCCTCATTGATCACCTTACGATTCTTCGCCTGCTTCCGTGAGATATAAATTTTTGACCCCGGTTTGACATTATCCAGTTTACTTTTATGTAAATGCTGGTGATATCTATTTCTCAGTTTCAAGATCGAATCTACATCATATTCAGCGGTATATCTCGTATTTTCCGGGATAAGCAATTTTTCGACCACTGCATTTCTCCTGTAAGGGAGGCTCTCAACTATAACATCAAACGGGGCCAGTGAGTCAACCGGATAACCGGCAAATGTTTCCGGTAAAAGAAGTTTGTAGCCGTTTCCAACTGATTCCTGTGCCCTCATCAATCTGGGGAGCGCTTCGGTGACCCAATGAAAAAACCCAGGACACCAATGGTTATGGATCAACACATAATTTCCTTTCAACTTTTTTCTTTTTCTAAAGAAATACTGGTAAAGGGCGTACTTTAAAAAATGCTGTCGCTTGCCGGCATAGTGAGGTATCGTTGACTGTACAAGCTTAAAATTTTTAAGCCCTATTCCACTCCTGGTAACGAATACATTACTAAATGTTTGCTCCACTAGCCCCTCGGCATATTTTGAGTGATTGCTATGAAATATAAGTTCCCGATCCTCAGGACGTATATTGATGGGATTTTTTTTTTCAGAGACCACTTAGTTAAAGCTAAAAGGCAACGATTCTTCCGGAAAGAATAAAAAATTACGCGACTGGTTTTTACCGGTTGGATCAGGCTCCAAAATCATTTGATCCTCATCGATCCGGTATATTTTGTATTTGTGAAGGTTAAGAATCCTTTTCTTAATTCTATCAAAACTGTTCTCATCGGATATTTCAACGATAAGACAAGGAAAAGACTTTTTGATCATTCCTGTTGCTCCCATAATAACCATTTCTTCCGCTCCTTCCACATCCAGCTTTAACAAATCAATAGTATCTATGTCCCTTGTCAAACAGTAGTTATCAACCGTGTCCGTTTTAACTTCAATAGCATTCAAAGCCTTGTGATGACGGTGCCTTTTTACAAAATCCTCATTGAAAGAGCCTATCGTATTATCGAAACTATCCATATCATAAAACGTAGCAACTCCTTCATGATCGGACAAGGCTATTTCCTCAATACCGATGTTCATATCATTACATCTGCAATTCTTCTCAATTAACTGAGCATTTCTTTTAAGGGGCTCAAAAGCCGTTACCATGGCCTCTCCATTGGCCAGTTTAGCCAGAAGAGCGAAAAGCCCGAAGTTACTTCCCACATCAAAGATAACCTTTGAGCGGATGGAAAGCTCTTGCCAGACCTGCAGGGTCATAGGTTCATAACCAGCGACCCCTTTCCAAAACAGGAGTGTAGGTATGGTCAGGTTCTTATTTTGAATGTATAATTTTTTACCATTAACAGATAGGCTAAATGTGTCATCAAATTTCAGGTACCCGGCAGTTTCAATACTCGGGTCCCATATTTTTTTTAACAAACTAAAAAAGGTTCTTTTAAATGGAATTTTAAAATACAGGTATTTTAACAGATTTTTCATTCAATAAGGCTATATTCT
>LYSV01000032.1 GCA_001657315.1 Flammeovirgaceae bacterium BBD 1991-12
TGAGAAAAATGAAAAGCTTTATGACGAACTGCTGAAAAGCGAGCGGGAAAAGGTGGCGCTGCTGGAGAAGCTTTTGGATAAAAAGCAGCAGCATTAAACTCTTCTTCGGATTTTCTTTCACCAGTCATCACCCTATGGATTTTATTATCTGCCATGATAACCCGAACACCGGCACCAATGAAAAAATATCACTTAACTCATCCAGGTTTTACACGAACCAGGATTAAAGCCTTAAAACGTAGCACAGGATCGTCAATATCCTGTACAGGATCATTTTGTACCGCCTGACAATCACACTGCACCTCATAAAAATGATCTTGTACCGGGCCGGAACTGCCCTGTACCACAGGAAAATCATTGTGCATGGGTAAAAAATGGTAATGCACCATAAGAAAACCGCAGGTACTCAATGAAAGATCATGCCGCACCCCGGAAGAATGACAAATACCCATCACAGCATCACCCTGTGCTTGCAGAAAATCACTGTGCACCGGGAAGAAACCACCAGGTGACCGCCTGGGACCGCCGGGAGTGCAGTAAGCAGGCAAAAACCATCCGTAATTTTAAAGAACAGGTGTTTGGATGTCGTTTGTAGGCATTTACAGGTGTTTGAAAGATAATGGTGTATTTTCAGATGCTTAGCCACAACATTAAAAGAGCGACCTGTTATTGAAAACAGAAAAATAACTGATCTTCAAAAAAATATTTTATATTTTTGTAACAGAAAATCAAAACTTAGTGCGGGAAATCCACCCCATACACGAATAGTGGCTTGGGAACTAGTAATCTAAATTACAAATAGCAAAAAAGGCAATAAGGCTAATCCTTAGCGCTTTAGAAATTCAATTCAATTACCAATTGAAGTAAATTGTTGTAATTAGATTTTCATAAGTCCTACTTTCCAGGTTAAGTACACTTCCTTTTGTAAATCACACTAACAAATTACTTCGTGAAAAAATCACGAAAATGATTATTACCAAAAAGATAAGAGAAGAATTAAATAACTTATTCTTCCTGTTAAAATTACAAGACAGACACTCGAATTCGTCCCTTGACAAACAAGTCAAAATAGAACAAATACTCGCCTATTTGGAAATTATTCATGCCCAAATAAGAAAGACATCAAAAAAACGAAAACTTGTCTTTATCGATAGTGGTGCAGGCAACTGCTATTTGAGTTTTTTGGTGTATTATTTTTACCATCAAATTGAAAACAGAGAGATCCAGATCCATTGTATTGACCATAATAAAAAACTAATGAGCTCAAATACAAAGCTGGCAAGCGCTATGAACTTCAATAATATATTTTTTCATCCAATGGATATTATTGATTTTTCAACCGACCAAAAAATTGATTTGGTATACTCACTGCACGCTTGCGATACGGCAACCGACAAGACGATGTATTTGGGCATTAAAACCAGAGCGAAAATTATACTATCTGTTGCTTGCTGTCAGCATTCAATTAGCATGAAAGCCTCGTCTTTCAAAATAGTTGTCCGTCACAAGTCTTTTAGGGATAAAATGCTAATGATGATCTCTGATAGCTTAAGAGCATTGTTATTGGAAAAGAATGAATATAAAGTTGATATTTTTGACTTTGTTTCATCAAGATATACCGAAAAGAACACAATGGTCCGGGCCATCCGTACCAGCTTTAAAAAGCAGATAGATGCTAAAGAAGAATATGATAACCTTAGCAGGGAATTCAGGATGAAGCCCTATTTGGAAGAGCTTTTATTGACAGCAGATAAATGATATGACCAAGTAAAGTGGCTAACAATGCATTATAAAACACAAGGGATCAGTGGCTTATGACAGGTTTGTGCATTTTGGTCAGCTCACCTTTTGTGTAAGCATAGACCTGTCCACCGGATCCCGTGGGGAGTCCGGTGGACTCACAGAGTCCCGTGGATCCGCAGGATTCGGTGAATGTGAGTCTGGCGAAGTCCAATCGTTATTGGGCATTCACTGCTTGATATAAGGAGGCCCGCTTCTCTCTGAGTATACCGCTACTACTATCAATGTAAAGGTAGTGTCTTTACGTACCGGTTTTAGGTTTTGGGATCGCTGCGCTAAAACCGGTGCAGAGGAATATTGAAAGACATGGTTTGTAAGCGTTCAAAAGCATAAGAGTGTATATTCGAATGTTGACAATAGCAAAAAACGCCCCTGCATAGAAATGGTATGACAGATAAAATCATAAAGTATAGAATTCTCATATTAGCGCTACTTTCACTTGGGATTATTTCCTTTATCTATCTATCACCAAAGATCTACAGGAAGAATTCAACATACAAAGTAGAAAGGAAGTGGCAGATAAATTTCCCTCAAAAAGTGGAGTACATTGATAAATTACCAAATTCTGACAGCCTGTACATATTTTTCATGGCTGGACAGTCTAATATGGCCGGACGAGGATTCGTTGAACCAATAGACACTATCCCCGATAAGCGGATTTTAACCATAGATAAAAATAATAGCTGGATCTATGCAAAAGAGCCGCTTCATTTTTATGAACCTTCATTAACCGGGTTGGACTGTGGAATGTCCTTTGCAAAAAAACTACTTGACTCGATCCCTCAAGGAATTTCAATTGCCATGATTCCTTGTGCCGTTGGAGGTAGTTCAATCGAGCAATGGCTTAATAATGATACTTTTCGAGGGGTAACACTCCTTGAAAATTTTAAAAGGAAAGTAAACTTCGTCAAAGGTTATGGTGAAATTAAAGCAGTACTTTGGCATCAAGGAGAAAGTAATGCAAGATCAGAACTAATTCCTACTTATTCTCAGAAGTTAGATTCATTGATAAATGTATTCAGAACGATAGTTGAAAATGATTCATTGCCAATACTTATAGGAGAATTGGGACATTATGCTGAACCGAAGGAAAAACAAGCCAGGTGGGATTCAATAAATTGGATTATTCATGACTTGGGAGATAATTACAACATTACTGTCGCAAGTACCAAAGACCTGAGCCATAGGGGAGATAGAGTGCATTTTGACTCTGGATCACAACGAAAATTGGGAGAAAGGTTGGCACATAAATACTTAGAATTAACAATGCCAGAGCATCACAATATATATAAAAAATAAGGTGTTCAGTGGCTTGCAAAAGTTCAGCGCTATTTACAAACACAATTCCCCATTATAACAGCCGGCTCATTTATCAAGCTCTGGTTTATGCCAACAGGAGAAAGCATCGGGGTAAGTCATTGATTTGACCCCAAACATCCCATTATCAATACCCTAACCTCACCTTAGCCAGCTCCGGGTCAAAACTATCCCGCCTGAAGGTGTGGGCTTCGGTGTTAAACATGCTGGTTGAAATCGAAAACATCTTTTCCGGCAAAAGCAATGTAGAAATATTTTAATGTTTCAGCGAAGAAATAGGTGGCCAGGTAGTCGTTCTGTTCCATGGTACGCACATCCTTGATGGAGTGATATGCGACTTCATTTTTGCAACATTTGTTTATGTCATTCCAGTACTTTCTGACCATCTGCATGTATTCGTCGTTTCCCGTGATCTGGTGCAGATAATACGCTGATTCAATGATCTCCGGGTTCAGTTCCGAATTAGCGTATTCCACGGTATCGGCTCCATAATGGTACCGGGTGGGCAGCAGCCCGAACTTATCCCACAGCCAGTCCCATGTCTTTTGGTTCTTTCCGGCAGCTTCAGGATCACCGCTGACAGCCTGAATGGCTGGAAAAAATGCGTCATAAAGGGATACCGATCTTTTGAGGATCTCGCCGGTGTGCATATCTACAATGGTGTAGTACGTGTGTCCCTTGTATTCATCCAGCAGGTATTCATTGATCTTCGCTATGCTGTAATCCCATATTTCCCTGATCTCCGGATCGGGAAATATCATCCAGCTTTTATACATATACTCGTAATAAGCATCCACACCCGCCTGCAGGTGATGCCATTGTGTGCCTACCCATTCACCGGTCTCTACGTTAATATGCTCACCAGGCAGGCCTATCTCAGACCTTCTTTCGAATATGGCTTTGGTAGCTCTTTTAGCCGCCTGATAGTACTTCGGATCTTCTGTGTAGTAACTGAGAATGCCAAATTCAAACAGGTAGGTAGCGGCCTGGGCTACATTGATCACCGTACCTTCACCTTCTCCCTTGTTACCTGCTGTTTCTCCGGTATGTAAGTTAATGGAATGGTACGGGATACCGGTGGGAGAATCAAATGCCGGCAATATCCTGTCCCCAAAGTCACGCGCTTTTTCAAGGATATCCGGGTTTCGGGTATACTCATACATGGCCAGCAGTCCCCCCAGGATACGAATGTTGACTTCAAAAACCTGCACATAAACATCCTTATCCCAGTTTTCGGCAAGGGCGTACTCTTCGATTTCCCTCGCTTCTTCATCGAAGCCCATTACCTTCAGGGTGCTGTAGGCATCATAGGGAGATATTCCGAGCGTCTTGTCATACCAGTTGTAGCCCTTTTTGGAAAGCGGCAGCAGTACGTCATAGCCCCACGCATATTGTTTGTACCCCTGCCATGAGCGCAGCATTTCATTTCTGACCTGTGTGGCGAGTTGCTGCGTACCCACCGTTTCAGCAGGATCTTTGGTATTTTCCTTCACCCTGCCCTGACAGGAGAGTAAACCAATGAGGAATGCAGAGATTAAATAATGGGTTCTTTTCATGATTGGATTCCTGTTAATATCTAAAGTATAGTTGTTGAAATACCTTCACCATCGTCCAGCGCCCCCACAATACGTTTCCCATGATAAGCCTGGGCGCCTATCCTTTGGTGTACCTCAGCAAGGTTTTTATCCGTCACTTTGCCGCAGGCGATCACCTCGATATCATCACCTGCCAGTGTCACAAGTGACCTGAGCAACCCACTCCCTTCCAGGGCAGTAGCCGCCTTTCCCGAGGTAAGCACGGCATGGATGTTGGCCATTTTTTTCAGTAGAACAAGCTCATTCACCGGATCACTACAGCTGTCGATGGCCTTGTGGATCGTCACCTTTAAAGAAGCAGAATGTCTTACCAGTTCAGAGATCACCTCCATATCCAGAGTCCCCTGTGCCGTACAGATACCAAAAACCACTCCCTCAACTCCTACGGACCTGCAAAAGTCTATGTCCTTTTTCATTTGGACGATCTCTTCCCCCGAGTAAATAAAATCACCAGCCCTCGGCCGTATCATCACCCTTATGGGGATTTCCACGTGTTCGGCAGCAAGTTTGATGAGTTCATGCGAAGGGGTCAGGCCGTCCTGAACAAGGTTCGCACATAACTCAATACGGTCAGCGCCCTGCTTTTGGGCTCTCACACATTGTTCAAGGGTTTCTACACAGGCTTCTTTGAGCATTTTTCAGTACTTAGTATTGAGTATTTAGTCTTGGGTTATGTCTGGTGAGTAGTATTTTGTATCTGTGAAATGAGTTGGCAATCGGCAAAGGCCTGCCAACGCTGCACTCCTCCCAACCAGCAGTCGGCAAAATGGATTATAAGAATTTTGACTTCAAAGTACATTCTCAGTACCATATACCCTTTCCTCAAGACTAAATACTCAGGACTAATCACTAAATCGTTGGAAGATGAGGCCGGATCTTTTTCCAGTAATCTTCATCAAACAAACGGGCGCTGCCGATCATGGCGGCCTCTTCCATCAGTTCGGAGATCACAATATCCACGGGAACCTCACAGCTGATCAGCCCTTTTAGCTCTTCAAGAAAGATGTCACCGGCTCCCATGATGTTCCCTCCCATTACCACTACTTCCGGGCCGAAACACTTCAGCCAGGGCATCAGAAAGCCTGAAAGGTTGTCCACAAATTCGAGGAAAATATTCATGGCCGCTGTGTTTTCACGCGCTGCCTCTGCCACTTCCTTTACGCCCTGAACGGAAATACCTGTCAACTCTCTGTAACGATTGACAAACCACCGGGTGGAGAAATAATCATCTGCTATCCCATCACCAAACGGAAGGTGCCAGAGACAGCCCTGGTCCGGCACGTCCCGCCGGTTTACCACAGGTATGTCATCATCAATAAAGGCTGAGCCAAAACCCGTCCCCAGGGTGAGTGAAATGGACTTTTTGGTACCCATAGCCTGACCGCACCAGGTGGTACCCACGGCAAACGCCGAAGCATCATTCAAAAACCTCATGTGGGCCTGCTCAACGTTAAGTAACGGGTTCAGAGCTTCCTTTATGGACACATTGTAAAGGTTTTCATACTTGTCCGTCTGTTCGTAGATCGCCACACCGGTCTGGTAGTTAAATGGTCCGGGAATGGCGAAGCCGAAGCCTATCAGTTGGGAGGTATCTATTTTCTCCAGTGTGAGGTTTATACACCCTGCCCAGCAGTCCAGAATTTCTTCACAGGTTCCCTTGCTGTTTACTTTTCTTGAGGAAGATGTATCGGAAATGGGTTGTCCGGAGGCCATATCAACGGCCGAGCAGACTATATGTCCGCCTCCTATATCCACGCCAATGGCAATGTTCGTATGCTGCATAAAGACTTAAATGTTCCTATTTATCACTATCGCCCCCAAATCTCTGGTTGGTCATGTAGAAAACCAACTCTCCACCCACTATAATCTCCTCATGTTTGATAAAATATCTGTCCAGTGGCACACCGTTGAGCATAACAGAGCCTACATAAACATTTTCATCGGATGGGTTGGTAACCCTGATCCTGAATGTTTTGTCGCCGGGCAGGTGGATCACAGCCTCCTCTACCTCCGGGCTGCCCAGTATGTACCGCCCATCGGCCGGATTGACCGGGTAGAAGCCCAGCGTGCTGAAGAGATACCATGCCGACATCTGGCCACAGTCTTCATTGCCACACAGTCCGTCCGGACGGGTGGTATAGAGCTGGTCCATGATCTGACGTACACGCTGCTGTGTTTTATAGGGTACATCGGCAAACTGATACAGGTAGGCCACATGGTGGGCGGGCTCATTGCCATGCACATACTGACCGATGTAACCGGAGATCCACTCCGGCAGCTGTCCCGCCGGATGATCCAGTGTGAACATATCGTCCAGTCGGGCCTCAAAGGCCTCCTTCCCTCCGGTCAGGCGGATGAGATCCGGCATATCGTGGGGAACATACCAATAGTATTGCCATGCGTTGGCTTCACAATAATCTTCCGGGCGGTACGCCAACGGATCAAAGCCCTGCTTAAAGTCACCGGATGCTGATCTGGCCCGGAAAAACCCGGAAATACTGTCGAAGTGATTGCGGTAGTTCTGAGAACGCTTCATGAAGGCAGCATGATCTTCTGTTTTCCCGAGCGCTTTGGCCGTCTGTGCCAGGCACCAGTCGTCAAAGGCGTATTCCATGGTGAGAGAAACATTCCACCCGCCATGTTCAAAGGGTACATACCCCAATGCTTTGTATTGCCTTAAGCCAAAATCGTCTTGCATGGCACTGGCTTTCATTGCCTGATAGGCCAGTTCATGATCTATATTGGTAATGCCTTTCAGCATGGCATCTGCTATGACCGGTACGGAATGGTAGCCGATCATCATATTCGTTTCGCCGCCCCACAGGTTCCAGACGGGCAGGAGTCCTTCCTCCCTATAAAAATCGAGCATGGAATTGACCAGGTCACTTACTCTGTCAGGTTGCGTGATCGTAAGCCATGGGTGAAGCGCCCGGTAGGTATCCCAAAGGGAATAGATGGTATAGCGGGCATGACCGTCTGTTGTCCATATCTTCCCATCCGTTCCCCTGTATTCGCCATTGGTATCCGAATATACCGTAGGCGCCAGCATACTGTGATACATGGCGGTGTAAAATTGTATCATGTTGTCCTCTGAGGCTTTGACCTGCACACGATTGAGCGCCTTTTCCCAGGTCTGCCGCGCCTTGTCCTGCACATTTTCAAAATCAAATCCGTGCTGCTCTGCTGAAAGATTGAAGGAGGCATTTTCAATACTCACAGAACTCAGTCCTGTCTTTACCATAACTTCGGGAGTACTGAAGGACAGCTCCGCCAGCAGATTCATTCCCAGCAAGGAATCAAGTTTTGTACTTACACCGTTATTGCTCAGCTCATACCGGAATGGGGCGGAGAACACGGATTTGAAATATACCCGCTGGTCACGGGCCCACCCTGTTGACCTTCTGTACCCAACAAGGGTGGTATCATTTACAATTTCAATAAAACTGCCGGTGACTTTGTCCCAGTTACGGGTATACCCGAGGTGTAGTCTCACATTCGCCTCCCCCCTGTCAAAACGATACCTTTGCAGTCCGGTACGCAGGGTAGCTGTCAGCTCAACATTTACCTGATAGTCTTCCAGGTATACCTGATAGTAGCCGGGAGTTGCCTGCTCATTCGAATGGCTGAAACGTGAATAAACAGTCTCTTCAGGATTAATGTCGTCCAACTGCGCTTGCTTTAGCGGACCTGAAACCGGCAAATAGGAAATATCATACAGATCACCGGCCCCCGTTCCTGACAGATGCAAATGACTGAAACCGGCAATCACTGTATCTGGATAGAAATACCCTGAGATCCAGTCCCAGCCGTTGCGTCCGTTGTCCGGGCTGAGCTGTACCATCCCATAAGGTAGTGTGGCTCCCGGGTAGGTTTTGCCCTTGCCATCGGTGCCAATGAAAGGGTCCACATAATCCACCCGGGCCCGGTCCTGGGTTTGTTCCTCTGACTGGCAGGCTAAAAGAAGGCAGCCAGCAATTCCCATCACCAGACCTCTCATTTCCAGGCTATCTTTTGGCTGGAAGGCGGGCTTATGGTACCATCTCCGGCTATGGACACCACCTGGATCGTAATATGCGAGGCCTTGTCCCTGTTCATTACTGCCGGCACGTAATAGTGCTCACTGCTGGTTTGTCCGAGCCATGTTTTTCCACCATTACGGTTCAACTGGTATATCGAGTGGTACCTCACGTTCTTATCTCCTTTAATGTGGATATACATTTCTGCCTTGTCCCCGTCTGGAAACAGCTCGATGGACGCCCCGGGTCTGGCAATTTTCGTCTTACGGCCGTTGGTCATGCCCAACCGGCCTAAATAAATGTGCTGACCGTTATCTCCGGCTGCCTTCACCCCTATTTTTACCACGTTTGCCGAAGGGACATCCCCGAGCTTGCCGGAAAATGAGTCCCATCCGGTTTGCAATTCCACAGGATAATCACGGCTGCTACCATCGGAGAAAGTCAGAGACAGCTTCAGTGTACCGGTTCCCTTCGCTGCCAGCTCAAACCCTTCACCACCATCAAGGGCAAGACGGGTCTTGTAAAGTGGAATGTAGATCTCCTCTCCGCCTTTTCTGATATCGATCCTTACAGATGACCCGCCCGTGTAGCTTTCATTGAAATCGAAGGTAACACCTACCTGCGTGGTATCCACATGCCATTGCCACGTCGGTAAAATGTCCTGACTACTCAGGTTATGCCACTCCTCATCTGACAATCTTTGTCCTTTTTCATTGTAAAACCTGCCAAGGCCATAGTTAAAATGTGTGACGAAGGGCACTTCATCAATGACGGAACGGGCAGGAAAATACCGGGTAAATCCTTCCCAGACCCTACCTTTTTTGACCTTTGCTTCGGGAGTGGTACCATTCCAGAACTTTTGTTCTTCCTGATAAACTGTCTCAGGCTGCTTGTCTTTGGCAAGATCGAACGTGGCATTCGGCCAGTACAGACCTATGGACGTGGTGTACGGTTTTCCATCCTTGTAAAGACTTTTCCACGGTACAAAGGACTGATACCCCCGGCTCTGGACATCTATCCCGGAAAAAAGCTCCCAAGGGCTTCTGTCCATCTCCAGTGCGGCCCTGTGCGAATCTTCCATTTGCGTAACGCTCCAGCCAAAGTCAATGAACATAATGTCAGACATTCGTTGACCACCCTTCTGGAAGTACATGGCATTATGATGGTTCAGTTCCTCCTGCCATACGATACGGCCATCATCGATCATGGCATCGTACCACATTATCTTAAATCTTCCCTGAGCCTTGTTTTGATAGTATTTCAGGAAGTCCTGCATGTTTTCAGCATCCGCTGCGTCAAGCCCATGGGTCTCCTGATTGATGAACCAACCTTCAAATCCGTAGTGCCCGGCTACTTCCAGTAGCTTGTCGGCAACCGGAAAATTACCGTCCGCATCCTTCTGCAGGAATTCCCTGACCCATTCCATTTTTCCGCCGTAAACGACGGGCGGGAAAAACACCGTACCCAGTATACTCACCCCGTTACGATGCGCAGCATCTATCCACGGTAGTGCCGGGGTAACGATGATACCCTCTCCGGCAGATCCCCCCCATTGTACGAAATAATCGATATACTGCCAGTAGGGAAAGGCATATTGTTGCACCGTCCGAAACCCCTGTGACGGATGATTGGAGGTGGGATGAGAAGCCACCAGTGAAGAGATAGCCGGTTCGGTACTTAGTTCAGCGTTGATCTGCGTTGCAGGGTCAACAAACCGGCCAGCCAGTGGAGTTTTACTGACATTGAACCTTGCGTGAGGGTCAGTGTCCTTGTTCCACTTTAAAAGTCCGTCCACAAACCAATAGGAAGAATAAGGCTGATGGGCGCCATGGTCCGTCTGGGAAAATGCCTTTGAACAAAGCAACAGGAAAAGAAAGCACAGAGAGTGCCGGTAGATCAGGGATCTCATTGTTCTTTCCGGCTTGATAGTGAAAAGGGAATGGATCCTTCACCCACCCCCCAGCTTTTATTGGGGGCATCGGTCATGGTGAACTCAAGGGTGCCTCCCTGCTGCAGGTCCATATGATCTATCCATGTACGCTGGTAAGGCTGTCCGTTCCACCGGGCAGATGCTATGTAAACATTTTCCGGGCTATTGTTGCCGGCTTTTATTACGACGGTCTTTCCATTTTCCAATGTGAGTGTTGCCTCTTTAAACAATGGGCTGCCAATGACGTACTGAGTGGTAGAAGGAGTCACCGGATAGAAACCCAACGCACTGAACACGTACCAAGCGGAAGTCTGCCCGTTGTCCTCATCGCCACAGTATCCGTCAGGATGGGCGGCATATAGCCTGTCCATCACCTCCCGTACCTTTTGCTGCGCCTGCCATGGCCGGCCGGCATAATTGTACAGATAGATCATGTGCTGGATCGGCTGATTGCCATGGGCGTAGTTACCCATATTCACGATCTGCATTTCCCTGATCTCATGGATGGTAAACCCATAGTAGGAATCATCAAAATCCGGTGGCATATCAAACACCGCATCCAGTTGTCCGGCAAACCGATCTTTGCCTCCCATCAGATCGATAAGGCCCTGGATATCATGAAATACGGACCATGTATAGTGCAGACTATTGCCTTCCGTAAAGGCGTCCCCCCATTTGAGTGGATTGAACGGCGCCTGAAAGCTTCTGTCTTTGTTTTTTCCCCGCATCCACCCGCTTTCCTTGTCGAAAAGGTTTTTGTAATTCATGGACTTGTCATGAAAAACTGTGGCATCCTCATGCTTGTTCAGCGCCGTCGCCACCTCCGAGATGGCAAAATCGGCAAAGGCATATTCGAGGGTACGGGCGGCATTTTCGTTGATCCCTACATCATATGGCACATACCCCAACTCGTTATAGTACTCTACTCCTGCCCTGCCTACGGAATTGATCACATGCCCATCCCTTGAAACAGGCCGCCCCTTGCTGGTGGTCGAATTTTTTACCATGGCTTCATACAGGGTTTCGATATCATAGCCTCTTATCCCCTTGAGGTAGGAATCTGCTATATTGATCGCTGAATTGGAGCCTATCATACTGTTCCTGTGCCCCGGACTGGCCCATTCGGGCAACCAGCCTGACTCCTTGTACGTGTTTACCAATCCTTGCATGATCTGACTGTTCAGTTCAGGATACATAAGGGTGAAAAACGGAAATACGGCTCTGAACGTATCCCAGAATCCATTATCAGTGAACATATAGCCGGGTAGCACCTCACCGTTGTAGGGACTGTAGTGCATGACCCTGTCCTCAGCATCGATCTCGTAGAACTTCCTGGGAAACAAAAGGAGCCGGTACAGGCAGGAATAAAAGGTACGGATGTTGTCGATGTTATCATCTTTGATCCTGATACGGCCCAGTTCTTTTTGCCACGCATCAAATGCTTTGGTTTTGGTTTGATCAAAGGTATCTCCGCCGATCTCCCGGTCCAGATTGAGCCGGGCCTGCTCCGGACTGATGAAGGAAGAGGCCACCTTCACGTGAACCTGATCGCCCCTTTCAGTTTTGAACCCTATGATAGCCCCAACATGGTCTCCTTCACTCTCCCTGGTGTTTTTACGGAGCTTCCAGTTGTCATCCCACGTATGGACCCATTCAAAGTCACGATCGAAACGGGCTACAAAGTAATTATGGAAGTTATCCGGCACACCACCACTGTTGTTTCTGCAGTAACCTATGATCATGCGCTCTTCGGGTATTATCTTCACCATGGAGCCCCGGAAAAAAGCATCCAGTAAAAGGTACGCGGAGTCCGCCTGCGGAAAGGTGAATCTGAAATGTGCCGCCCGTTCTGTTGGTGATACTTCGGCCACAATATCGTAGTCTGCCAGGTAAACACTGTAATAATGGGTTTGGGCGGTCTCGGCCTTGTGTGAGAACCAGGAGGCTCGTTCGTTCTCTTCATACCGTAGCGGTCCCCGGCCGGCCATGAGCGAAAAAGCAGCGTAGTCATTGATCCATGGGCTCGGCTGATGGGTCTGCTTGATGCCCCGGATCTTGTTTTCATCATACTTGTAGGTCCAGCCGTCTCCCATTTTACTGGTCATGGGGGTCCAGAAGTTCATACCCCATGGTGTGGCTATGGCGGGATAGGTATTGCCATTGGACAGGTCAAACCGCGAGTCCGTGCCCATCAGAGGATTCACATAACGGACCAGATCGGCCTCGACATCATTCATGGTGGATCCAACCTCTGCCGGAGGTTGACAGCTGTTGCCCAATAACACAAGGGCGATCCAGATACTATGTATAAAACGGGTTTGTTGCATAATGATCAAATCGGTTTCAGATAATACAGACTATTGGTCGCTCATGGAAGGTGGGAACAGCGATGCATCAGCACCCCATTGCCTGTTGGGGGTCTCTCCCATGGTAAAAACAAGCCTTCCTCCCTGCATGATCTCCGCGTGTTTTATCCACGTCCTTTCCATAGATTCTCCGTTCAACTCGGCACTTTGTATGTATTTATGGGTGAAAGAACTCCCCTTTGCTTCTACAGTGAACGTTTTTCCTCCTCCCAACCTAATGGTGGCTGTTTCAAAAACAGGGCAGCCGATAACGTAGACGCCTTCTGCAGGATTCACCGGATAAAAACCCAACGCACTGAACACATACCATGCTGACATCTGGCCGCAGTCTTCATTGCCACACAGTCCGTCCGGCTGGTCGTTGTACTGGGAGAAAAGTATGTCCCGCACTCTATTTTGTGTTTTCCAGTGAGCGCCGGCATAGGCATAAAGGTAGGCAATATGGTGGCTGGGCTCATTTCCGTGGGCATACTGACCGATCAGGCCTGTGATATCCGCAGAAACGTTTTCTCCCGTGATATTGGAGTCTTCTGAAAAAAGCTCATCCAGCTTCCTGACGAACGGTTCATCGCCTCCCATCAGCTCAATAAGCCCGCGAACATCGTGCGGCACGAACCAGCTATGCTGCCAGGCATTACCCTCTGTATAGTCCGTGTGAACCCGGTGTGAGGAGTGTTTGGGATCAAAGGGTTCTCTCCACGAGCCATCGGCCAGCCTACCCCTCATGAATCCGGTTTCCGCATCAAAAAGCTTTTGATATGCTCCGGCACGCTCCATAAAATAGTTGTGATCCTCTTCCTTTCCCAAAGCCCGGGCTACCTGAGCAATACACCAGTCATCATAGGCGTACTCCAGGGTCTTTGTGACCGACTCCACCTCCAGTTCGGAAGGAACGTACCCATATTCCTTCAGGTATTGAACGCCCCTTATGTCCTGCATGGCACTTGTTTTCATGGCTTCATAAGCCTCGTCAATATCGAAGCCCCCAAAACCCTTCAGACAGGCGTCCGCTATTACGGGGATGGCATGGTACCCCGTCATGGTGTTGGTTTCGTTGCCGAGCAATGACCATACTGGCAGGAGGCCATATTCACGGTAATGGGCCAGCATGGATTGGATCATATCCACTACCCTGTCCTGCTGTAGTATGGTAAACAATGGATGTGCCGCCCGGAATGTATCCCAAAGTGAAAAGATATCATAACGTGTATACCCTTCCGCTTTGTGCACTTTGCCGTCTGCTCCCTTGTATTCATTATTGAGGTCTGAATAAATTACAGGGGCGAGATGCGCATGATAAAGAGCTGTATAAAACGTGCGTTTGAGTTCCTCATCACCGGAAGCAACGATCACTTTGCCAAGTTCATTTCTCCATGCCTCTTCAGCCTTCTGTTTCACTCGCTCAAAATCCCATCCTTTTATGTGGTCAAGACTTTTCAGAGCACCTGCTTTGCTGGCACTGGAAATACCTGTTTTCACATAAAGTGTTGACTTTTCAGCCGAAAGTTCAAAATCGAACAACGCCTTTAGCCTGACACCTTCATGATCAGCCCCCTGCAGCAATGATCTGCCCTCAGCAAGTGCATATCGGGTTATGGGACTGGAAAAGGCAATGGCAAAGTATACACGCTGATCTTTGGCCCACCCAGTGGAATACCTGTACCCGGTGACCAGTGTATCATTTACCATTTCAATTTTCGTCTTTACAGGTCTGTCCCAGTTGACTGTATCGGACAGGTCCAATACCACCGATCTGCGCTGGCCTTCCGGGAAGTCATACCGTTGCATACCGGCGTAAGTAGTAGCCGTGAGTGACACATCGATATCATGATCGAGCAGCTTCACATGATAATAGCCCGGTGAGGCTTCTTCCTTGTCATGGGAATAGTAAGAGCTGTAGTCATGGTCGGCCCTGTCAGTGATCTTTTTCGTGAGATCCACCTCGGCAGAAGTAGGCATTAAACGTATATCTGTCAGATCTCCGATCCCCGTTCCGCTGAGGTGCAAATGGCTGAAGCCAACGATAATACTATCGGAATAATGATAGCCCGAACACCAGTCCCAACCGGAGATGCCATTATCCGGGCTTAGCTGCACCATTCCGAATGATACAGTAGCACCCGGGTAGGTATGTCCGTGCGCAGCAGTACCTATGAACGGATCCACAAATGGCAGTGGATCTTGGGGTTGTTCCATTTTGTCTTCGACAGGCCCTGAACATGCAGCAGCTATCAAAATGAAAAATGCATATGGGTTTAATCTTTTCATTGGTCGTTTTAATAATTCAGTTAAAATTCTGCTTTATGTTAATCCTTTAGTTTATCCAGCCAGAATACCTTCAACGATATGGAGCATACCAAAAACAGTCCTATCGCCGCCCACATGTACGGATATTCCCGAATCACCAGGTAAATCGGGATGATCACTAACGTAAGCTGCCATATCGTGCCCGTTACAATATTGAACATATCTCTTCCAAGGTCTTTATTTTCTTCAAAGGAAGGGTCTTCCCGAAGTACCTTGTCACGGACCGGACCCCATGCGCCCCACGGCCTGACCTTACGATAAAATTCCTTTAGCACGGCTTCATCATCCGGTGGGGTAAGCAGGGTACCCAGTAAGGAACCCACAGTAGCTACCAGCAAAATATAGGGGAATGCATAAAGTGGCTGCAATTCGGGAAAAGCTACAGGCATTATGAGTGAGGATATCAGGCCAGCGATCATACCCCAGAAGTATCCATATCCGTTGAACCTCCACCAGTGCCATTTCAGTAGATTGGAGGCGGTATACCCTCCAAACAGGGCACCGAAGATCCACTGCATGATATCATTGATAGAGGTGACAAAAAAACCAAATACAACACCCACGGCCACCAGAATAAATGATACGAGATAGCTGAGCCGCACATATCGTTTTTCCCCTGCATGGGGGTTGATATATTTTTTGTAGATATCGTTGACAAAGTATGCCGGAGCAGCATTTACAGCCGCGGCGTAGGTGGACATGAACGCAGCCAGCAATCCTGCAATTAACAACCCGGTGAGGCCTGTGGGTATGAAGTTTTTGATGGCGTAAGGCAATATGAGCTCAAAATCAAAGATCTCATTTTTGCTTTGAATTTCAGGACCCAGAAATACCAGCGCCAGAATGGTAAGCCCCGCAACGAGCATGTATCTCGGAAAAAACATGACCAGAGAAACAATACCGCTCATTTTGGCTGCTTCTCTGGGAGACTTTGCCGCCAATATACGCTGCATGTCATAGTTGGGGACAGGTCCCGCCATGCTGGACAATACTCCCTTAAAAAGCATCATCATAAAAAAGTAACCGAACAGGGTAAATCCGTCCTCTTCCATTTTATTGTTCACTGTATCCACCACTCCCGACCAGTCCAGATCCAGCGTCCAGCCGAAAAACAGATCCTTCCATCCATCGGGTATGGCACTGTCCAGGGTCTCAGGGCTAACGGTGTAAATGGCTATAACCCCAACGGCAATGGAGGCAATGGTCATTATGGCAAACTGAAGCACTTCTGTAAACACCACGCTGAACATTCCCCCTTTGATCACATACAGTGTGGTAATACCAACGACAATGAGTGCGTAGGTATCCGGAGACAAATCCCACGGTAAAAATGTAGAGGAAAATTTACCAATGCCCTTAAAGGCATAGGAGATAAATCCAATAGCGCTTACAAGGGCAAAGATCACTACTACCTGGTGGGAAAGTGTAGCTCCCCGTCCGGTGCCAAAGCGTGTTTTGAGCCATTCCGCTCCTGTCATCACCTCTGACCGCCGGAGCCATGCTGACAGATATACCATCAGAAATATCTGGTTGAAGGTAGGCCAGATCCACGGCAGCCATGCGCTCTTGAGACCGTATACAAAGCACATCGAGACCAGCCACATGGTACCGGTTATGTCGAACATGCCTGACGCATTGGAAATACCCAGGACCCACCATGGTATGCTTTTCCCTCCCAGAAAATAGGAGTTGAGATCACCGGAAGCCCGTTTGGATATAAAAAAACCCAGAAAGACCGTCAGGCCCAAGTAAGCGAGGATAATGAGTATGTCGAGGCCGGCAAGTTCCATAGCTGTCAATGACAGGTATCGTAAACCGATAAAAATGACAGCTCACCAAGTTCCTCTTCTTCCTGTCGTTCGTAATGAATAGTCAAAGGTTCATGGGGCATAAGATCAAAAAAGTTATCCGAAAAATTTCCTTTCATACCTTCTAAAGCAACATAAAGGTTTTTTACAAATGTCGAAGACATCAACTCGAGTGAAATTACACCATTATCCTCTGACTGTTTGCAGGTTATAGCCGGTTTTGGAAGTTCGATATTTTTCATGTTATCCATATAGAGGATATTTTTACTCACGATCTCATCATCTACCATAAGGACCATGACACAACAAAACACATCCTGAGAAAGCTGATCCATATCCTCCGTAAGTACCAGTTGGGAAGTACAGGGAGCCAGGGTCAGGTCCAGTTGTGTTCCTCTGAGTGATCTCCCATGCATGTCTTTCCAGGTAAGACTGAGCAGGGCCCTGTGCTCGATAAGGCTGTCACTTACCACATAAAAAGACACTTTTTTCTCTTCCCTGTTGGCAAGCACAAGGTATTGGGAAAACGATCGCCGTGCCTGGTAATGCAGCGCCTTCCATTTTCCAAAGTAGTCAATTCCTGACCAGGAAACCACCGGCCAGCAATCGTTCAATTGCCAGTACAGGGTGCCCATACAAAATGGCATGGAGCTTCTGTGTGCCTCAAAAGCCACCTTCAAACCCTCAGCCTGCACTAGCTGACTCAGATACAAAAAACCTTTGAAGTCGGTAGGCTGGCGATAGTATCGGAGAATGGTTTCACTGATGATTCGGTTACCACGGGGGTGTTTTTGATGCACTTTCAGGATCAGGGAATCAAGGTGTTGTTCGTCCGTGGGTATGAACTGGTCCACAGACTCCTGCATGGGAAAGGACTGAAAACCGTATTCACTCATGAACCGGGGAACACGTTGTCTGTAGGCATCGAAGTCCTCCTCGCCATGCCACACCCCCCAGTAGTGGTTATCGCCAATATTGTCATCCGACTTTTCCTGCCAGAATCCTATCGGGCTGGAGGGAAGATAAAAGCGACCCTGGTCATACCTGGCGATCAACTGTGGGAGTATGGCATAGAACAGCAGGTGATAGTCCTGTTGCATACGGCCGAATTGCTCATCAGAATAACCGAACTTTTGCTGCCATTCCCAAAACCCGATCCCCATTTCAATTTCATTGTTTCCGCACCATAGGGCCAGGCATGGATGGTTCCTCAGCCTCTTTAAGGTATAGGTCACCTCGTTTTTAACGTTTTCCAGAAACTCGTCCGTACCAGGATAAAGGGTACAGGAGAACATGAAGTCCTGCCAGATCAGAATGCCGTATTCATCCGCAAGATCGTAAAAGTGATCGTCTTCATATGTTCCGCCTCCCCATACCCGCAGCATGTTCATGTTGGCTGACCTCACATCTTCAAACACCTGACGATAACGGCTTTTGGTGACACTGGAAAGGAAGCTGTCGGATGGAATATAATTCGCGCCCTTCATAAAAACAGCATGGCCGTTTACCTTAATGTAGAATGATTCACCAAACGTATCCTGTTCATTGACCACTTCGATGGTACGCAGGCCTACGCGTTCGCTCACAGTGCTGATGCAATTATCTTCTACCAACAGATCTATGGTGAATTCATACAAAAAGGGATCCCCCAGACCGTTCGGCCACCAACGCTTCGGGTCGGACAACGTTATCGAAAGCGTTTTTTGATTTGTACCCGTTCTCAAGGTGGTTTTTGCACTGACCTTTTCTCTAACCTGCTCAGAGTGCAGCACCAATGTGCCGTTCACACTTTCAGTGGCGTTCAGCTGTATCTCCGCATCGAGCCTTACTTCCGTATCACTAACCCAGTGCTGGATAATATGCACATGGTCGATGACAGCTCTGTCCATGGACTGCAGATATACCGGTCTCCATATACCCGAGGTCACAAATCTGGGCCCCCAGTCCCAACCAAAATGATAGGGAGCCTTACGTGTGAATACACTTAACTTGTTTTCTGATCGGTCATTTTCAGCCGGATAAACGATACCGACTTCCTGCTGAAGATCATGGACTTCCTGCACAGGGGATCTGAATTTCACCATGAGTTCATTTTCACCGAACCTCAGATACTCCCGGCACATTTTTTTATACCCGAGGAACATATTCCGGGCATCCAACAGCTTCTGTCCATTCAGAAAAACCTCACAGTAGGTATCCAGCCCCTCAAATACCAGTGCTGTACCCGTTGAGTTTAAAAACTCTTCGTCCAGTATGAACTGGCATTTGTATTCCCAGTTTTTTTGTTCTATCCACTGGAGGTCTTCTTCGTGGCCGCCGAAAAAGGGGTCTTTGATCCTGCCATTATTCAGCAGATCGGTGAAATTACAACCCGGAACCCGTGCCTCCAGCCACTCCTCACTGCCCTCCGCTCTGAACTGCCACCCGGAATGAAGCCAAAGTTTACCAGGGCTTACTTTTGAGGTATCCTTTAAAGCAACCCCGTTTTCCTGATTGATCCTGTTGGGCATGCTGTTATCCGATTTGATAGCGGGCTTCTTCAAGCTCTTCCCTTACCTGACTTTTAACAGCATAGGTGAACCCTTTTTGTATACTGTAGGCGCCCGTTCGGCCATCCATGTCCATGGCCATAAAACCTACCTGAATGTCCTCCATATCCTTTCCCTTCCGAATGATCCTGTGTACAATAGCTTCGCATGCCTCCTGAGGTGTTTTTCCCTGTCGCATCATTTCCACCACCATGGCACTTCCGGCTGTTCTGATCACCTCTTCGCCCAATCCGGTAGCGCATGCGCCTCCCACCTCACCGTCCAGAAATAATCCTGCCCCTATGATGGGAGAATCACCGACGCGGCCGTGCATTTTCCATGCAGCGCCACTGGTAGTGCATGCTCCGGCTATCGATCCGTTCATATCCAATGCCAAGGTGCTGATGGTGTCGTGATTTTCTATATTGATGACAGGTTTGTATTCAGATTTTTCCAACCATTCCTCATAGTCCTTTCTGGAAGCCTCGGTGAGCAACTTCTCCTTTCTGAACCCGTGGTCAAGCGCGAACTGAAGAGCGCCATTCCCCACGAGCATGATATGAGGCGTTTGCTCCATTACCTTTCTGGCTACGGCTATGGGATTTTTAATGTCCTGTAAAAATGCTACCGAACCACAGGAGCCATCCCCTTTCATAATACAGGCATCCAGTGTGACCACCCCTTCTCGGTCCGGAAACCCACCTATACCTACGGTTCTCACTTCAGGGTCAGACTCAACTTCCATCACCCCCTGCTCCACCGCATCAAGCGCTGAGCCGCCCTTTTCCAGTATCCTGTACCCCATATTGTTGGCTATCCTGCCATGATCCCATGTGGACATGATGATGGGTTGTTGTTTTTTTTGATCGTTGCTCAATGAAACTGAGGGTATTGACATAAGGGGAATTCCAAAAGTTCCTATCCTGACAAAGTCCCGTCTACCTATTTTTATCTTTTTCATGAATTAAAGCTCGCCTATTCATGCGGCATATTGTTTTAGCCTTATTACAATACAACTCATAAATTCACGAAATATCCGATACTTCTGAATTGTAAGAGATATTTATAACTACTGATAAAAAAGAGAAGGACAAGGGTGGACATGAATTCATAAACTAATTTTTGGATTGCAAACCGGACAACTTGACTAAATGGGGAAAATCTGTCACGACTTTCCCCTTATTTCCTTTATCAGCTCTTTTATTGAGCATTCCATTGCACTCCTCTTATCTCAGCATCATAGTCTCCGGTAGCATCCTTGAAAAATACCCCTGCTACCCTATCCATTGGGAAATACATTTCAAGGTTAGCTTCAGAGCCGTTGATATCAGCATTTAATTGCAATGCATCCTTTGCTTCTGTCCAAAACCTGAAATTCCGGTAACTGGCATCCGATATTACCCACGTATTACCGATCCACATTTCACTCCAGTCCACGGGGTCCGGTACATCTCTTCCTACGAAAGAGGCTACTTCGACGCCATCCACGTAAATGTAAGCGGTTTGTGTCGGAGCGTCATAAACCATCCCGTAATGTTGCCAGGTACCTGGTTCTATAACACGTGGATCCGACCTGGGTCCATCATAACCGCCTCCATTTCGAATGAAAAAGTACAAACCCCCAGCGTTCAAAACCTGTTCGCTGTTATCAGGGTGATCATAGGCTCCATAAATAAGTCCATAGGATCCATTGCCCACGGCATTACCCTGCTCGCAGCACGAAGATTGTAAACTTTCCACGTTCATTTCAAATTCAATGGTAAAGCTGGCTGGTGGCGAAAAGGTAGGGGTCACTCTTATTCCAACAGCGCCGGGCTCCTGGGCATCTACCTTAATACCTTCTGCATCGGCTACTAAATTGGCTTCCACCAGACTGATCTTTTCCTCCATTTCGTTAGTCAACCCATCGATATCCGCCTGGCTTGACGTATTGGCGATCAGGTCATTGGCTTCATCCACCAGGTTTTGAAGGAACGCCTTGGTCCCGACCGGATAGTTACCATTGGCATTACCTTCCACTCCATTGTCAATGATATCTTCGGCGGAAGCAATCGCGGCCTGAATGGTTGTGAGATCCAGCTCCACAGAGCCCAGATCACCATCTTCCACCCAAACAACATTATCCTGGAAGACCGCATAATATTTATTGGAGATATCGGCAAACTCCCGTCCCAGGTTGGCATCAAATGGCAACAGGATCTCCAGGTCGGTTTCACTACCTGTAAGATCAGCCTCCATATTGTTCATGATATCAGCCTCGCTTAGTGCCCTGGTCCAAAACCTAAAATCCTTAACCATCCCGTTCATGGCTCTTTCCTGCCATGGAAATGCATTCCCGATGGTGAATGGGAATTCATCATCCGAGTCAAGGTAGGTGGCGTCCTGAGATGCCACTTCCACACCGTTAACATAAAGTGACTGACGATCCATTGTATTCACAAAACTGACATGCATCCATTGGCCGGCTTTCATTGTTCCATCAGGCGCTGCGGCCTCTTTCCAGCCTTCATCCGTACCCCCTACAATAAACTGCATATTGCCGGATGCAAAATAGCGAACCACAAACCCACGGTCATTGGCTCCACCGCCTCCCATGGCGGAGGAAAACATCACATTGCTAAAACCGGACTGTTGCAGGTTTACAATCCAAAACTTAGCTTCTATAGTGAACGGCCGATCCAGTAATCCTTTCACCCCTCCTTCTGTACCGTCACCTTCCAAATGATCCTGTATGGCAATATAATTACCTTGCACTTGTTGTATCCATGGGTTGGCCGGACCCACGACGTTATTCCTGAATTCTTCAAACTCCTCAGTCAGTCTTTCCACGGCCCTGTCCGTTATACTTTGATTCATTCCTTTGGAAATAACTTTTTTCGAGCTTTCAACGATCGGAGTAAAATCCTCGATGGATCCCGGAGGATGATTTCCGGCATTTACACCTTCTTCTGCTGTCGACAAGTAGGCCTCTACTTCGGAGATCTTAGCTTGCAACGCTGCATAGTCTGCCTCTCCAAACTCTGATGTACGGTCCAGGTTAAGATCATCATCTTCACAGGAATACAGTATTCCTACAGCCACTACCATGAGCAGGAATAAGGTGATTTTATAGATTATGTTATTGCTTTTCATTTTTTTGAATTTAAGGTCTTATCAATTTACATCCCACCAAACCCGTTCTCTAATGACATCTCCTCCGGACATTCTGGAAACTGCTTCATTGTAGTTGGCAGTATTCGTCAGGCTCTCACTCGTAGGATATCTCATCCTTTTGGGTATAGTGCCATCAGACTCTCCCTGCACCTCTCCCGGGGTAAGCTCGGGAAAACCTATCCTGCGGTAGTTTGCATAAGCCTCGAATCCATCAAATATCAAGGCGATCCACTTTTGTGTATTGATCTGTTCAATAGCACGGTTGGCATTATAAGCAATACCTGGTTCCGTTAAAAAAGCATCAATAGCGGCATCATCCACTCCACTGGTATTGGGATAAAGTGCCAAATGCTGGCACGCTGCCCTTATCCCTGACTCATATGCCGACCTTGGATCTCCTGTAGCCCAACCTCTTACTATGGCTTCCGCCCTCAAGAACTCTACTTCGGCGAAGGTTAGCATGAGCACCGGTGAATTGTAAGCCACCATAACTTCTCTCCTGGGCTGGGCAAACTCAAAAGGATTTTCCTGAATTCCGTTTGGTCTGCCTACATGGTTACCCGGCCCGACTGTTGCATCAATCTCGCCTTCAGACGTGTAAGTCTCCATCAATATTGTCTCCCTTGGGTCATTGTTATCTATGATCCGGCTTACAAATTCGTCACTATACCTGAACTGATGTCCCGTAATACCAAAATCCTGGAATACCTCTCCTACCCCACTGGCATTAGGTCCGTCGATATTCGAACCGTCAAAAGCCACATAGGCTATGTCCTCATTACCTGTAAATACACCCCCGGCCAGTGCTTCCTGAACAGTTTGCTGAGCCAGTGAAGGGTTAACTTCGGACAATCGCATCCCCACGCGTAGAAGCAGGGAATTACCGAGTTTTCTCCATTTAGAAATATCCCCGCCATAGTAAATATCATTAGAGCCCGGGTCGTTTCCATTCCCTTCAGCCAAATTACTCACCGCGTCTTTTAATGTAGCTATAAAATCATTGTATATTGACTCCTGAGTGTCATATACAGGTTGGGCAAACTCGTTGGGCCGGTTGGCCTGGCTGAATGGGATATCACCGTACATATCTGTGATACGCTGCATGATCAGCACCTTCATGATCTTACCCATACTACCTACGTTGGAGGTTTCTTCCCGATCAATGATGTCTGTGACATTCCTCATGTATTTACCATAGGCCTCATTCCAATATGCCGAGAGCCAGTCTTCATTAGTCGTAATGTATCGATCCGGACCCCAATCCCCTGAAAGTTGCTGAGCCCATTGCGAGGTGTATATTAAATTCCCTCTCCAGGTCTCAAAACGCTCCGAAGCTGATTTATTCTGGACAAAAGCCAGCAAAAAAATGGGGTCGAGATTGTCAGACTGTGTAGGGTTTCTATTTACATCCTCAAAACCATCATCGCATGCAAAAACCATCACTACGATAAGCAGTAATGCCAGTCTGTTTGAAATTTTATGTATAGCATTCATTTTTTTAAGCTTAAATAGGTACATGGCTTACAGTTTAAGGCTGAGATTCACTCCAAACGAGCGAGTACTTGGAGTAGTGCCATATTCAAACCCGGAGTTGCTGATTGTATACAGAGCCTCGGGATCCAGGCCGATATCATCAAGGCCGTTCTTAAAGAAAAATAAGTTGCGACCTACCAACGAGATACGGACACTATTGAAAGGGACGTTTGACAATAAGCGTGAAGGCAGGCTATAGCCAATAGAAACCTGCCGTAATTTGATATAAGAAGCATCAAAAATACTTTCTTCGGCTGCGTCAGCAAACTGGTTGTAATATAGATCAAGCCTTGCAAATTCCTGGTTAGGCGTATTCCCGTCGGGCCCTACTCCTCTACCCTGGATCTCGAACAGCGGGTTTTCCCGGCCTACCAGTGTATTAATGTGTTTACCAGTGGAATACGCCAGTGCATTAGTGATGGAGTATACCTCACCACCTTGTTTGATATCAACCAGGAAGCTAAGAGACAGGTTTTTGTAATTAAGAGTATTGGTTATTCCTCCATACCAGTCCGGGGCGAAATTACCAAGCACTTCTCTTTCTGTTGCGATCACTGGTAATCCTTCATCATCATGGACGACCTCTCCGTTCTCATTGCGTTCGAGCACAGTTCCAAAGATATCACCCACCATACCGCCCACACGAGAAATAAGGTTAGCAGAGAACCTTGCACTTTCAGAGGTCAAATTATCTATCCCCTCGGTAAGGCTTATGATCTCGTTCCTGTTCCGGGTGTAGTTTGCGATAATATCCCAGCTAAAATCACCGATTGAAACAGGGTTTGCAGTCACCATTATCTCCAGTCCCCTGTTTTCTACCTCACCGGCATTGACCACCCTGTTTTCATATCCCGTTGGTTTAGGTACAGCGGCGTTAAATATCTGGTCAATCGTATTTTGCTTGTAATAGGTAACATCTACTCCCAACTTCGCCTCGAAAAAGCTCAGGTCTGCCCCTATTTCAAATGACCGGGTCCTGGTAGGTGACAATGAAGGATTGGGGAAAGTAGGCTCTCCAATTTCTCCCAACGTTGCCGGGCCATTGGCACCAATATAGGTGAAAGATTCTAACTTGTATGTTAATGCCGTACGATAGGGATCCGGGGCACCGTTTCCTCCGGATCCATAGGCCACTCTTAATTTACCAAGGGTAAAAAAAGAAGGTAAGGATACGACATCGCTAAAGGCAAAACTCAACGAACCTGAACCGTACAGGGCCGTGTTGTCGGAGGCACCCGGGTCATTTGGGTTGGTCAGTGTGGAATACCAGTCTTGTCGTATGGCTCCTTCCAGAAATAAAAACCCTTTATAATCCAAAAGGGCCGTGCCGAACAATGCATTTGTTTCTGTTTCCCTGAGTTCGTAGGTGCCAGGGTTTTGGCTGGCCATATTGTTGACAGCATGCAGCCCAACTACAATAAAGTCATTGCCGCTTACGCCAAATCGCTCTCTACTGAATTTGGTCTGTACCCCTCCAATATTTGCGCTTAATCCGAGGTCCGGGGTGATATTCTTGTTCACCATCACCAGAAAATCCAGGTTATCTTCACGGATTTCGAATATGTCCTCCCATAACGCCCCGTTTATGTTATGGGCAGTACCATCTTCTTCTATGTTGAGAAAACGGTGCGTGTAAGTATCCGTGCCATACCTAAGCTGTAAGGTGAGCCAATCTGTAAACGCATAGCTGATCCTGGCAAATCCTATCAACCTGTTTCGCCGGTCTTCATTAACATTTTCGAAAGGTCCCCAGAAGGGATTCAGTGCAAATATGTTATCTGTCCATTGTATGGGATTACCATCTTCATCGCGAATGGCATTTCTTAACATATCCACGGAAATATTTGCTGGAATGAGAGAAAATGACTTCCCGGGGTTACTGGGATTGTCCGATAGATTAGGACGGTTGGTAGCTTCCTCCCGAATGTAGTTGGCTTTCGCCGCAATGGTGAGTTTATCAGTAAGGTGGGCTGTGGTCACCAGGTTAACTGCACTTTTCTCATATTCTGTGTTGGGGATAATGCTTTCATTCACCACGTTGGACAGGGATAGTCTCGCGGTCACTTTTTCATTACCTCCGGTTAGCGCTAAGGTGTTTGTTAAAGTGCTGCCGGTTTCATAAAAGTTGCGGAGGTCATCATTTCCTGCCGCCGAATAAGGGCGACTGACCCCATCAAAAAAAGGTGTGAGTTCACCATCGAATCTTTCCCCCCAGCTGGCCGAATTGTCAATAGCTTCATCACGGTTGCTGGGCCTGACCCCTAACGCTCCCTGCCCATACTCCTGCTGGAACTCCGGTAGGATCAACGCATTTTCAAAAACAAAATTACCATTATACTCTACCCCAATACCTTTTCGTGCCGTACCTTGTTTGGTGGTGATAATGATCGCGCCGTTGGCTCCACGCTCGCCAAAAAGTGTGTTGGCCGCTGCCCCTTTTAGAACATTGATACTCTCAATGTCGTCCTGGTTTAAACTGCTGAAGCCATCGCCACTATCTCTTCCTCCAAACTGGCTTGAAGCGTTGATGTTGGTATTATCTATGGGTATACCATCGACAACGATGAGCGGCCGGTTTTCTGTCCGGGTTTCACCGGTACTTAAGCGAGCCATACCACGTATGAGAATGTTGGTAGAGCCTGCGGGTCCGGTAACCGGCGAGTTCACTTCCACTCCTGCAATTTTACCCGTAAGCTGTGAAGCGACACTGATCTCCCTTGCCTCCACAAGTTCCTCTCCCCCGATCTCAGTAGTAGAATAGCCCAACGATTTTGTTTTTTTCTCCAGACCAAAGGCGGTCACCACTATCTCTGAAAGGGTGGTGATATCCACCTCCAGGGATACGTCAATAACCGAACGCGGTCCGACTACTACTTCCTGGGTCTTGTATCCTACAAAACTAAAAGCCAGTACAGCATCACCAGAAACCGTAATAGAGTAGCCACCATCAATGTCCGTGGTGGTACCATTGGTCGTACCTTTTTCAAGGATATTGACCCCGGGCAGTAAGGTCCCATCATCAGAATCTGTGACCTTACCTCTAACCGTGACCTGTGCCCATACTGAAGTACAGAGCATTCCTGTCATGATCAATAATAGTAATTGTTTTTTCATATTTATACATTGAGGTTGTTGAGATTAAGCACTAATCTGCATAAAATTCCATCCAAAATCAATGATTACAAGAATAAAAACGCATTTTAGCGCATCAATAAATTTAATTTCGTGCAAATACGTGCAAATAAAAGTCCCGACAGAAATCTTTCGATGCCTAAAACCTGACTAAATAGTTAATTATTCACAGTTTAATGATGAAATTATTCAGATTTTGATTTAAATAAGATTTAACATCCCGTTTTCTGCAACTTCATGCACATATGAATATCGAACTAATGGAATAACCGCAATTATATTTTATATTTGATCCGTTACCCGGTATAATCCCTTCTCAAATGCTAAAAGAAGAAAGGCACAATATTATCCTCGAGGAGATCAGGACCCATAATAAGGTGCACTCCTCCAAGCTGAGTCAACTGCTTAATGTGTCTGAGGATACCATACGCCGGGACCTGCGTGAACTGGCCGGAAGCGGGTACATTAAAAAGGTCCATGGTGGGGCTATGGCCAATCCCAATTCCATGGAAGTCTTCAGAACACAGGAAATATCCCGGCAACTGGAACGTGCCATTATAGCTGAAAAGGCTGCAGGGTTATTACAGAACGATCAGGTGGTATTGATGGAAGGTGAATCCACCAATCTTCTGGTGATCGATTTCATACCCGATGACATGCCGCTGACTATCTTCACCAATTCCCTTGAGCTGGCCGGCAAGCTGTTCAACTATCAGAATATAGAGACTATTTTCCTTGGCGGGCGCATTTCCCATAAATACCGTATGAGTCTTGGCATGGATGTCATCAATGCGCTGGGAGAGATCCATGCTGATCTCTTCTTTACCGAAATATCGAGTATTCATGAAGAAATCGGAATAACCGATGGAGACCGTGAAAATGCCTATACCAAAAAGGCCATGTTCCGGTCTTCTTCTCAGGTCATAGCTATGTGCCTTTCCGATGATATCGGAACTATACAGCCATTCAAGGTGGAAAACATCAATCAGATAAATATGATCATTACCGAAGCTGACCCTGACCATCACCTTCTGCAAAGATTCAGCAACAAAGGAGTGCAGATAGTATAATGAGGTACTTTTTATTCTTCCTGCTCATTGCCCTGACGTATGCTTCACAGGGTCAGCAGCTCACAAAATATGTTAACCCCTTTATCGGAACCTCAAATTACGGGGCCACGCATCCCGGTGCCAATTACCCACATGCCATGGCTTCCGTCACGCCGTTCAACGTGGCGCACCGGAAAAATACCGACAACCTGTTTGAAAAGGATTCAGAATGGCACTCAAGACCCTATGTCCATGAAAACAAATACCTCACCGGGTTCAGCCATGTCAATCTGAGTGGTGTGGGATGCCCCGAGGTGGGATGCATCATTCTTATGCCCACAACAGGAGAACTTGAGTTGGATTCCAAAAAATATGGAAGCACCTACTCTCAGGAAAAGTCCACCCCCGGATATTACAGCAACCGGCTGAATGAGTATGACATTCTTACCGAAATGACCAGTACACTGAGGACAGGCATCAGCAGGTACACCTTCCCGGCGGGCGAGTCGAATATATTGCTCAACCTTGGGCTTGGGTTGACCAACGAAACAGGTGCCAGTCTTAAAATAGTTTCTCCCACTGAGGTGGAAGGGTTCAAAACCATAGGTACATTCTGCTACAATCCGGAGGATGTGCGTCCCGTCTATTTTGTGGCGCAGCTAAGTAAATCCCCCAGGTCCTTTGGGGCCTGGAAGAAAATGCCGGAATATAAAGGTGTTGAAGCTGAGTGGGTAAGTTACAATAATGACTACAAGCCCTATGAAGGATACAGGCACGAGCTGGCCGGAGAAGATATAGGCGCATACTTCACATTTGATACAAAAGAAGGTGAAGTTATAGAAGTTAAGGTGGGTATTTCCTATGTAAGCATTGCCAATGCCCGGGAAAACCTGCGAGGTGAACAGTCCGGGTGGGAATTTGACAGGATACAGGACAAAAACAGGTCCAGGTGGGACGAACTGCTGGGAAGAGTACGTGTAAGATCCAGTGATGACGACGCAAAAACCATATTCTACACTGCTCTTTACCATACACTTATTCATCCCAACATCATCAACGATGTAAATGGAGATTATCCTCTGATGGGCAGCTATAAGACTGGGAACTCCGGTAAGAACCGGTATACCGTTTTTTCGCTTTGGGATACCTACCGCAATGTACACCCTTTTCTGAGTCTGGTCTACCCTGAGCTGCAATCTGAAATGGTCAATAGCATGGTAGCCATGTACAATGAAAACCATTGGCTGCCCAAATGGGAGCTGCTCGGGATGGAGACAGGGGTAATGGTAGGAGACCCGGCATCACCAGTGATCACAGACACCTATAAAAGAGGGATCCGCGACTTTGATGTACAATTGGCCTATACCGCTATGAAAAAGGCCTCGGATACTCCCGAAAAGGAGAACATGCTCAGAACGGGGATTGACAGTTACAACACACTGGGCTATGTGGCTGAAGACACCACTGATATATGGGGAGGCAGCGTATCATCCTCACTGGAATACTACATTGCCGACTGGAATATTGCGGAGCTGGCCAGGCTGCTGGGATATACTTCTGACTACCGGAAATATCTTGAAAAATCCATGGGCTATAAAAAGCTCTTCGACCCATCCACGGGCATGTTACGGCCCCGCTTTGAGGATGGCTCCTGGCTGAACCCCTTCAATCCTGAGGCAGGTAAAAACTTTGAAGCAGTGATCGGGTATGTGGAGGGGAACGCCTGGCAGTACAGGTTTTATGTGCCACATGATATAGAAGGACTGATCAAACTATTGGGAGGACATGGCCGTTTTGCATCCCAGCTTCAGCTTCTTTTTGATAGTGACAACTACGATATGGCCAACGAGCCGGATATTACTTATCCTTATCTTTTCAATTACGTCAAAGGTCAGGAATACAAAAGCCAGCAAAAAGTCAGGGAGCTGATCGACAAACACTATACCAACTCACCGGGAGGGATACCCGGCAATGATGACACGGGAACACTTTCTACCTGGCTGCTCTTCAGTATGCTCGGCTTCTACCCTGTCTGCCCGGGAGACATGAACTATGCCCTGGTATCCCCCTATTTCGATGAGGTGACCATAAGTCTCAATGAAAAGTATTATCCGGGAAAGTCATTGACCATCAAAGCCAACAAAGCGGATCAGGAGGCTATTTACATCAACACCCTTCGTCTGAACAAAAAAAAGGTCAATTCGTTTTTCATACATCATGAAGACCTGGTCAGGGGTGGGCTCCTGGAATTCGATCTGACCACAAACCATTGATTATGTATAACTATAGTTTATATGATCACTGCAAAGAGAGTCCCGACCCGCACCTTTTTATAATTTGCAATGACTTTGGTCATCACGGCAAATTCAGGCACAGTCTTAATTCGCTGATCGAAGGAAGAATCAATACGGACTATCCACTAATCCAGTCTGACAAAATATGATCAACAAGAAACCATACATAGAGGTACCTGACAGTGACAACGCATGCTGGGAGGGTTGGAACACCATAAGCGAAGTGCTGGTAGATCACATCCGCTCCATAGCGAAAAAAAAGGTGGTGATCGCCATTGAGTCCAATCTGGGTACTTATCTGGACTCTAACCTTCATGCCCTGAAGGATGGCATCGTTCCTAATGTCACCTGCCGGGCCCGGGACATCTACAAGGACGAAAACATTATTCTGCAGCTCACTAAAAATGACCTGGGCAATGATCACCACGCCTCTACCTCTACCAATAGTATTGAGGATTACTTCGACCGGCAAAAACTTGAGGGACTGCGAAACAACATCGATTTCATAGATGAAGGTGTAGTACTGATCCACGGGATAGGTGCATCCAAAATATGGGAGCCGGACATTCTGATCTATTCGGATATTGCCCGGTGGGAGCAGTTGCAACGCTTCCGCCGCGGTGAGGTTTCCAATATCGGGGTCAATAATGTGGAAGCGGTATACCAGAAAAAGGAAAAATGGAGCTATTTCATTGACTGGAGGATCTGTGATAAGATAAAAAAGAATGTGATCGTCAAGTGTGACTACTTTCTGGAAACGAACAACTGGAAAAAACCCAAACTGGCCACGGGAGAGATCGTACGTAAGGGATATGAGATCGTATATTCCCGGCCTTTTTTCAATGCTCCCTTCTTTGATCCCGAACTATGGGATAGCCCCGCTGACAACAACCGTGAGAACGATGATTTCAATTGGGTGTTCAACTGCAACCTGAACACCAACAATATCCTGCTAAAGCTGGGCGCCTATCTGTTTGAGTCACCGGCTATTAATCTGATCTATTTCAATCCAACCAAACTGCTGGGCAGCAATATTTATAAAAAGTATGGCCTCGAGCTGCCTGTTCGCTATAATTTCATAGACACGTTGGATGAAAAGGACATAAATATCTATCTCTATCCGGGTGTACAGTTCTTCAAGGACAACTACGGCATTTATCACAAGCAATATGAAAACTTCTACGTCATGGATGCCGAAAAGAATGCCAGTGTAGGTATTGGCCTGGAAGACGGTATATCGAAGGAGTATTTTGAAGAGACGGCGCTGGCGGCAAGAACAAAAAACGCTAAAGTGGGTGTTCAAAATCTGCTGAATATTATCAAGCTAAAGAAACACGATCACCTGACCATACCAGAGGAAGTGCTTCATACCAAGGGCAACAAATCAATGATCCTGAGTATCACAACTTCTACCTCCATATTTGAAATGAGCCTTTTTGACCAAAACGATAAAATATCCTCTCCCGATCACCTCAATCAGCTACTTGAACTAACCTCCAACTTTTCAGAGGACTACCATCATAACCTGAACAACACCAAAAGGAAAAAGGAAAAAGGCATTGAATATGAACTTCTCGGTCACCCTGAGAACAATGAGTTTGTCATAAAACGAATTTGGATAGACCAACCGGTAGAACTCAGGACAAACAACACTGTGAATGTACTTAACCTTGTAGAGGGCAAGGAAGTAATGCTTAGCGGCGACTTCGAGGATTTTACAGTACACTATGCAGAAACCTGTGTTGTACCTGCGGGAGTAAAAGCCTACAGGATCAACCCATCTCCTGATAGCCAGGTATGTGTTCTTATCACATCCATTAAATAGGAGAACCTACGGTCATCACCTCTTTACCAGCCTGGCAGTTGTGCCGGATTGGTCATACAAAATACTGACCATGTAGATACCCTGAGGAAGAAAGCTTAGGTCTACACCCGGTGAATCACGCAAAGAATGACGGGTATATTGCCCTACTTTCCTGCCTGTGAGATCTGTAATGATGATCATGAATTCGTCAGAAGTATCCACTCCCGTCAGGTACAGCCATCCGTCCGTGGGATTAGGGTAAAACGATACCTTTTCAGGCTCTTCCTCACCTATTCCGACGAGAATGGAAACTTCCACCTCATTGGAATACAGTGATGCTCCTCCGGCATTCTGTGCTCTTACACGATAATAGTAATCACCATGGTCTGTAATGGACTGATCCTGATAGCTCACAACATCAGCGCCTACCGTAGCAATTTGCTGAAAACGCCCATTACCCTCTGCCCTTTCAACAAGATAGTTCTCCTCATCATCGGCATTGTCCTCCCACTGAAGATCTACCTGCTCCCGTGCCACCAGAGTGGCCAGTAAGCCAGAAGGTGCCAGCGGGGCAGACAGCTCATTTTCGATGAAGATCTCAAGTCCCCATGACAGTAAACGCCCGCCATCAAAGTTGGCCAGGTCTTCCACTATCAACGTCCATGTCCCCTGTGCTTCTTTACCATTAAAAGCCTCCAGCGCCTGCAGTGGCTTATAGGCCTCACCATCCGTAGCGGGACAAGGTATGAGCTCATGGTCATTCCGGCTTTGATCATCAAACTGAATGTTAAAATCTTCAGAAAAAGCACATATCTCAGAAAAAAGAACTACCTCTGTATTGTCAGGAGCTCTAAGCGTTACCCTCAGATTCTGTACCCGCGTATGCTCTCCGGTAAGGCCGGTCACGTTCACATCATAGATCATTCCCATATTTTCAACCTCAAGCGTTGAAAAGTAGGTGCCCTTTAGCGCCGGCAGGATCTCCTGGGGTACATCCGTACTTACCACCTGAAGGTCAGAAACAGAGATAGTCCTAAAGGTAGCCTCAACGTAGGTGCCAGCTTCACAAACTGTATTGGCTCTTACTCTCCAGAAATACTGCCGATTGTCCACGAGTGGTTCGGCGATATTCACAACATTGGGGACCATACCGGAATCCGACGCAACGACCTGTGTAAAAGCTGCGTCATCTGCAATTTCAATCTGATAGGTTACCTCTGCATCTGACAGGCTCCATGAGAATGTGGGCAAAAGGCTGACATTTGACTCGCCGGCAGCAGGTGAATTCAAAAGTATATCATCCGGTGGTTCGCTGATCACATTAAGGTCAATGGTTGTTTCCCTCATCAATAAACCTCCGTTTCCGGTAATGACCACCTGATAGGATCCATTGGCCTGTTCGGTATCTGAAATGGTTAACTGAACGGTATCTCCAGGCATTAAAGTGGTGGACGAAAATACGGTAGTGATCCCATCTTCAAGTTGATTTACGCTCAGGTTGACCGGATCGTTAAAGCCCAGAACACTTCCGACCGTCACATCAAAGACAGCTTCCTCTGGTGAGCAGACCGTTTCCTTATTTTTATTGGTTACCAGAAAAAAGCCACGACTGACAGCTTCCAGAACAGTAAAGTCCGTATCTGAGATGTTAAAGAAAACGTTATCTGCGGCCTCCACTTTCAAACGGGCCTCCGTAGTGGAAATATCAGGCAACATAACAAGCTCTTCCCCATCGTTGGCCGTGCCGGATGCCAGCAAATGCGGGAAAGTAAGGCCTCCATCTTCAGACAGTAGAATATTCACAGTCTGACAGGAAACCGGGGCCACATTAGTATTCGCTACATCCCAGGTGACTGTCAACGAATTCCCGCCATTTTCTTCCACGGGGTCTCTCTGTGATGTCACTATAAAAGGTCCTGCCGTGTCAGTGGTCATGAAACTCAGATCATCATAATCCACACCTCCTCCACCACTTCGATTGTCCCGCACAGTCAGCCGGAAGTTCAACTCACGGCTGGTGGAAGGCAGAAGCTCTCCGAGTGTCTGTGTACCGGCAAGAATATCGGAAGGCCGGGGGAATATCCGGTAAGGCTCTGTGACCGGGGTGAATGACCGGAACAAAGGAGCATTGCTCTGAGGAAGATCAGGACTACCCGCTGGCCCCAGATCGAATTGCTCCCAGCAGTAGGTAAGCGCATCCTCTTCAGGGTCAGTGGCAGAACCCTCAAGTTTAAAAGGGGTATGAACAGGGATATGGAACCCACTGGTCCCTGCGTCAACAGCCGGTGGTGTATTATTGGTACCAGTGGTTACAGGACAGTTACTCCCCGCTCCCGTGGTGGTGTAGTTTATGATCTGCTCAAGACTGGCCACATGAAAATAATCATTGGAATTGTTTTGGATATTCTGAACTCCACAGATACCGGCATAAGCCATGATGGTGCTGCCACTACCAGGCTCATAGGCAGTAGAAGCGGACCTGTTCCCTCCTGAACAAAAGCCTGCATTGCCGTTAAAGGTATGCGTAGCACCAAACTGATGACCGATCTCGTGTGCCACAAAATCAACATCAAACGGGTCTCCCACCGGATTGTTCGTACCTGTCACTCCCTCAGCTTTCAGGCCGGTCCGGCAAACCACACCCAATCCTGCCAGTCCGCCGGCTCCTGTGGACAATCCGTGGCCGATATCATAATTGGCATCGCCTATTACCACGTCAATATTGGATTGCACTTCGTCTATAAAAAGGTTCGTATTATCGTTTGAATAAGGATCGGTGGCCGGATTGGTGTAGATCAACAGGTCTGTGTTCCGCACCAGCTCCAGGGTGACGGCCAGCTCTCTTTCGTAAATGCCTACCACCCGATTCATAGTGGTCACTATAGCGGCGAGCGTGCTTTCCGTTGTACCACCATGAAAGGTGGCATATTCACCGGTTGTGGTAACCGCCAGGCGATACTTTTTCAGTTGGGTGCCGGACCTTGCCTGACGCCCCCCGGCAGATGACTTGTGAGCAGAAAATGCCTCAAGGGACACATCCCCACCCTGCTGATGGCAGGTAAAGTTCCTGAACGTTGATCGATGGTCTTTTTTATGATAACTCTTATACTCACGTCCATGGTCTTCAGGGTCAATGTAGGTGATGCCATTACCAGAAAGGATCATGCCATGAAATCCATGGGGAGTAATATCAAAGCGAAGGGTCGTGGAAGGATCTTCCATGCTTACACCCGACCATGTTTTTATCGTGGGATACTTTGCCGCCAGCTCCCGGGACATCACACCACTCCTGTGAATAATGAAATCATGCATTCCTTCCGGAAGCGGCATTTGAACGGAAAGGCCAGCAGGTGAGTGCTCCAGAATACTTCGGAAAGCTCCCAGGTCCAGTTGCCACCGGATGTCTTCCAATAATCGGGCATTTGTGTTTTTCTGTTCATCAGCTATAGTTTCCACCTGCCGCCATGGATTATAAGGCGCTTTCTGCTGGCCCTGTGCAGAAAAGGAAAGGATCAGAAAAATACAGGAAAAAAATATACCGGATCTCATGGGGGTCAGTTGTGTTTTTTTATGGCATCGTAAAACGGGTTTTCCATGTCTCTTTTGGCAAACTTCTTGTCATAGCAAAAGTAATGGTCGGAGCCCCTTGAAACCGGATGGATGAAATAGCTGGTTTCCAGGGTCGTCACCATAGCGAAAAAACCGGAGGAGTTCACGTCCACTCTCACCTCCAGCAGATCATCCGGCAATTCAACTCCACGAAAGGATCCAATACCAGGATATTTAGCGGCAAGTGCGGGTGACATGACCGATGAGTTTTCAACCCTGACTGCAAAAAAGCCCTCCTCCATCCCTGGAAGAACGATCACCGGATCTGCCGGGTCCTGCAGAGACGCCTTCAGCTTGTCAATGTTCATTCTCAAAAGTCTGTATTGTCCCGGGATTCGTCCTGTATCCAGCTGTTCCCGAAGGTTTGCAGCGTCATCCTGCCAATATTGGCGGTCACTGATATTCTCCGTTGATCTGCTTACTTTCGACGATGTGCATTGTATGCAAACCACTATACAAACGTACAGTAAGGGGTTTATGGGAGATAAGTTCATGACTCAATTTGAAAAGTAGTTCTAAAAAAATCGTTTTCCAAGAGAAAACCTTTATTCATAGCCTGCTCTCCGTGAATGCCTGTCCCCGGTTACCGCAGGTTTATCCCGCGGTATCTATCTAAAACCAATTTGCACAGACACCACTTCAGATTTTTTACCTGGCATTTTTATTGTTTCATAAAAAATATGATCCGTTAACACGCAGGTCTTTGTACATTAGGCCTGATAAGACAAGAAGCGGCTGCGAGATATGAGCAAAAGTAAGACCTTCTGGAAACCACTGACCATTTTAGCCGGCATTGTATTGATACCTGTGCTTCTGTTCGGAGCAGTGGTTGGCATACTTTTCTGGAAGCAGGATACGATTGTACAGGAATTTATTTCCACGGTAAATGAGGATTTTACCGGGCGCCTGGAGATCAGGGACAGTCACATCTCCCCTTTTGCCAGCTTTCCCTACATCTCCATCGATCTGGAAAATATGAAGGTGTATGAGTCCAAATCGGATATGGCTAAACCTTTACTGAGCATACAGGATGTATATCTGGGTTTCGATTTTTGGACGCTCATCTCCGGAAATGTGGAGATCCGATCACTTAAGCTTACGGATGGTTTTGTGCAACTGGTACAACACACCGATGGTACCTTTAATATACAAAATGCCCTTTCCAGCCAAAAAGAGATTGAAGATACCGGAGAAGAGTTTCACATGGACCTCAAGCAGGTCCACCTGGTCAATATTGATCTGCTCAAACTAAATGAGGCCAATAACGTGCTCGTTGAGGCGTTTGTCGAGGATGCTCAGTCACAACTCAGCACCGGACCGGATCAGCTGACCATGTCACTGGACAGCCGGTTCCTCCTCAACCTTATCATTGATGGAGATACCACCGTGGTCCATCATAAACATATTGATATACATACACAACTGGATTATGCCAAAGATGAAGGCTTACTGAGTATTCAGCCATCCGAGGTCATTCTGGAAAATGCACTGTTCCTCATGGACGGTAGTATTGATTTTGGAGACAATATGTTTCTCGACCTGAGTTTCACTGGCAACAAGCCCAACTTCGATCTGTTTCTTGCATTCGCACCCGAGGAACTGACGCCCACCCTGGAACGCTATGACAACGGAGGACAGATCTATTTTGAAGCATCGATAAAGGGCAGGTCCATCAATGGGCATACGCCGCTCGTGGTGGCGGATTTCGGATGTCGGGAGGCTTTTGTGAATAATACGATCTCAGACAAAAAACTGGATGAACTCTTCTTTAAGGGGCATTTTACCAATGGAGAACAACGGAATACAACTACCATGGAGTTCTCACTCATGGATTTCTCCGCTAAACCAGAGGCAGGTATATTCCGGGGCGACCTGAACATAAGGAATTTTGACTCACCCGAAATTGATATGCAACTGGCCTCCGAGTTCGATCTCGAGTTTCTCTCTAAGTTCCTGAATATTACCGATCTCCAAAACCTAAAGGGTGCGGTCACCCTGACGATGAATTTCCACGATATCGTTGACCTCAGTAATCCTGAAAAAAGTATCGAGAAGCTCAATGAGTCCTACTATACAGAGCTGGAGGTCAAGGACCTGAGCTTTAATAGTCCGGACTATCATCTGCCAGTACACCAGGTGGATATTAAGGCAAGTATGGATGGTCATAAGGCACAGATCGATAAGTTTTACGTTCGGGTAGGTGATTCTGATGTAAGTATTCAGGCTAACGTAAGTGACCTGCCGGCCATTCTGCATCATACCTCCATACCTGTAACAGCTGACCTATCCATTCAATCCGGTTTGCTGGACCTTCAGCAGCTCACTAACCCGGATACCAGCAAGGCCGTGAATGAGCAGATCAGGGACCTGAGTATGAAATTAAGATTTAATAGCTCCGCACGGGCTTTTACCGAATCGCCTCATCTGCCGGTTGGCGAGTTCTTTATCAAGGATATGTATGCCCAACTTTCCAATTATCCACATACACTTCATGACTTTCATGCCGATGTATTTGTGGATGAGCAGGATTTCCGCATTATCGATTTTACCGGCATGATAGACGAAAGTGATTTTCATTTCGCGGGCAGATTAAAAAACTATGACCTGTGGTTCAACGATGATCCGCTGGGGGATACAAAAGTAGAGTTTAACCTGACCTCTGCCTTACTTCAGTTAGAGGACGTTTTCTCCTATGCCGGTGAAAACTATGTACCGGAAGATTACCGTCACGAACAATTCAGAGACCTCAAGATACACGGTCATGCTGACCTTCACTTTAACAAGGGACTGAGATCATCGGATGTGTATATAGACCAACTGGAGGCTCAAATGAAAATACATCCGATGAAATTTGAAAAGTTCAAAGGCAGAGTGCACTATGAAGATAAGCACCTTATAGTAGAGGACCTTTCCGGTAAGCTTGGGCGAAGTGAATTTACTGCCAATCTGAATTACTACCTTGGGCAGGACTCTGCCACAAGAAAAAGGGATAACTACTTCTCCCTCAGCGCTCCGCACCTGGATTTTGACCAGATATTCAACTACACCCCACCTCCTGCCAATCATACCATGACTCCGGCAGACCATGAAGCAGGGTTCAATATATTTGACCTCCCTTTCACGGACATGTCCTTCGGTTTTGACATCGAACATCTCAATTATCATCGCTATTTGATAGATGATTTTACGCTGAAGGCACGAATGCAACAGGATCATTACATCTACATTGATACATTATCACTTAGAGCTGCCGGTGGGAAAATAGCTCTGAATGGATATTTTAATGGATCTGACCCGAAGGAGATCTACTTTAGTCCAAACATGGTAGTGGAAAACGTGGATCTGGGTAAGCTGCTTTTCAAGTTTGAGAACTTTGGTCAGGACCACCTTGTTTCGGAAAACCTGAAAGGGAAATTAAGCGGCAACCTTAGCGGTAAGGTCCATGTCCATGCAGACCTGGTACCCATCATCGATGACTCTGAAGTTCACCTGGAGATGGAGGTGGTGAACGGGAGCCTGCAGGATTATGCAGCCTTCGAGGCGCTTTCGGATTACTTCCGGGACAAAAATCTTCAAATGGTGCTGTTCGACACGTTACGTAACGAACTGGATCTGAAAAAAGGGTTATTATCTGTGCCTACTATGAATATCAACTCAAGTCTTGGTTTTTTCGAAGTATCCGGTCAGCAGGATGCGGACCTGAACATGGAATACTACCTTCGCATACCGTGGAAACTCATCACCAGGGCGGGCGCCCAAAAACTTTTTGGTCCGCGCAATGAAAACGATCCCACAGAGGTCGATGAAATTCAATACCGGGATGAGGATAAACGGGTGCGTTTTGTAAATCTGAAAATAACAGGCACCCCAGCCAATTATACCATATCGCTGGGTAGAGACAAAAAAGTATACAACTGACCAGACGTTCGTTCGGCCTCATTGTTGGGTTGACCAACTGAAATGCCTTTTCCCTAATCACGGGAACAAAAACGGGATAAAGCCTTGATTTTCATGAAGAAAATCATTCTCCTCATTGTCCAACGTCATAGGGCAGGCATTGGTAAATTTCCAAATTGCCATATCCAAACAGCTTAATTGATCATGAGGCGGAATACTACTATTTTTCGTCTGAATACTTCCCATCTTCGCTCGCTTTTTCAGCAGTTGGCAGCCGAAGATTACAAAAACCTTGGACCTGTAGCCAGAGACGGAGCCGTTATGCTGGAAACACTCTCTTCGTTCGATGATATGCCCACGGGCTGTACCGAAAAACATGATAAGGGCCAATACAGACTCCGACAAGGAGATGATGGAAGTTTATTTCAGTACACCCTCGGCCCCCAGTCCTTTAAAAAATTCCTGCATCCGCCCAGAAGGAAGCTTTGGGAAGCAAGAGGCACCAGGCAGTCCTTTGAAATTACCCTTCAGGAAGACATCCCTCCTAAAATGGCTTTTTGGGGTGTCAGAGGCTGTGATCTGGAAGCCATCAAAATACAGGATCGCATTTTCCTTCAAGGAACGGTAGTAAATGACTGGTACAGGCAAGCGAGGGAACAACTTTTCATTATTGCTACCGGCTGCACCCGCCCCGCGGGGAATTGCTTTTGTACTTCCATGAAAACCGGGCCTATGCCGGGGGATGATTTTGACCTTTCGCTGGTAGAAGTAAAAGATGCAGACGGCTGGTTCTATCTGACTGAATGCAGATCAACCAAAGCTCTGGAACTGGCACAGAAGCTGGATTTCCCGCCCGCAGGAACGGATGAAGTAACCGAAGCCGCTATGGCCATTCAGGAGGCAGATGATAAAATGACGGTCAGGCTGGATCCCACCGAGGCAGCCCTGACCCTGAAGAATAACCTCGAACACAGACACTGGGACAATGTAGCGGAAAGATGTCTGAGCTGTGCCAATTGCACAATGGTCTGCCCCACTTGCTTTTGCACTACTACAGAAGACATCACCGATATCACCGGCAACCACACGGAAAGGTGGCTTACGTGGGACAGTTGCTTCAACGGCGACTACTCCTTCATCCATGGAGGAAAGATCCGGCAAACCACCAGATCAAGATACCGGCAGTGGATGACACACAAGCTTTCCACATGGCATGATCAGTTTGGCACCTCCGGCTGTGTAGGGTGCGGGCGGTGCATTACCTGGTGCCCGGTAGGGATTGATATCACAGAAGAATTGCTCGCCATACAGGAAAACCAGAAACGGAAAGAACAGGAGTTCGCTTAAAGACCACCAAAATGAAAGCCATAAAAGACATATTGAAAGAACTATCTTTTTTCAAAGATATGTCCGGGGAAATGCTCGAATACATTGCCGGGTGCGGACAAAACATGCACTTCGCACCCAATGAATTCATGGGTAGGGAGAATGAAGCCGCGGACTTTCTGTATGTCATCAAAAAGGGTAATGTCGCTATCCAGGTGATCCATCCGATCAAGGGGCCACTAACCATACGGACACTGGGGAGTGGCGAGCTGGCAGGGTTCAGTTGGATCATCCCCCCCTACCGCCTGCAGTTTGATATCAAGGCACTGGAGCATACTTCGGTAGTTGCGCTTGATGGAACCTGCATACGCAAAAAATGTGAAGAAGACCATCACCTGGGCTATTTGCTGATGAAACAATCAGCCGCTATTATGAACAAAAGATTGATTGACACCAGAATTCAACTACTGGATGTATACAGCCAAAGAGTCTGAGATCAAAGAGCCTATATCCTTCACGGGTAATACGTGGGTACCTGTCCCTTACCGGATCACCGGCAAGAAGACAGAAAGCAAGCATCTGCTCACCCTGACGATGGAACCTGCCGGCGAAGAGTCCATAGCTCCTATCGCAGCCGGTCAGTTCAACATGCTGTATGTTTTTGGTGTTGGTGAGATCCCCATTTCCGTTAGCAGTCTGGATACACCACATCCCACCCTGATACATACTATCCAGCAGGTGGGACCGGCTTCAAAAGCGATCAACAGCCTGGACGTGGGCGATACTATTGGCATTCGGGGTCCTTTTGGCACAGTATGGCCGGTAGGTGCTGCTGACTCAAAGGACGTGATCATCATGGCCGGAGGTGTAGGACTATGCCCTTTACGACCTTTGATAGAAAATGTGCTAAGCGAACGTGACCGGTTTGGAGAAGTGAATATTCTTTACGGTTCACGGGAGCCGGACCGTATTATTTTCCACCAGGACATAATCGCGTGGCAGTCCGACCCCTCCATCAATTTTCACATCACCGTGGATCATGCCTTTTCTCACTGGCGTGGTAACGTAGGTGTCGTTACACAATTGATCGACAAGGCCAGTTTTGCCCCTGACAATACCGTTGCCTTCATCTGCGGCCCGGAGGTGATGATGCGCTATGGAGCCTACGCCTGTATGGACTCCCATGTAGATGAAAGAAACATCTATCTGTCTATGGAGCGCAACATGAAATGCGCTATTGGCTTTTGCGGGCATTGCCAGTTCGGGCCACATTTTGTGTGTAAGGAAGGGGCCGTTTTTCCCTATTCCGTTGTGAGATCCCACCTGAATATTGCTGAGCTATGAGCACAGAAAAGAAAAAACTGGCGGTCTGGAAATTTGCGTCCTGCGACGGATGCCAGCTGAGCCTGCTGGATTGTGAGGATGAACTGCTTTTGCTCACCGATAACATCACGATCGCTTATTTTCCGGAAGCTACCAAAACCGTCATAGAAGGGCCCTATGACATTTCACTGGTAGAAGGATCCGTGACTACTCCACATGACGCCCTGCAGGTGCTGGACATTCGGAAAAACTCGAGGTTCATGATCAGCATTGGTGCCTGCGCCACTGCCGGAGGCATACAGGCGTTGAGAAACTATATAAAGGTATCGCAGTACGTGCAGAAGGTCTATGCCCGGCCCGAATACATCAGCACACTGGAAACCTCTACTCCCATCAGTGATCATGTGAAGGTGGATTATGAGCTACGCGGCTGTCCGATCAACAAATATCAGCTGCTTGAGGTGCTGGCTTCATTTCTTCATGGTAAAAAGCCTAACATCCCGGATCACAGTGTGTGCATGGAGTGTAAGCTTGGAGGAAACCCTTGTGTTTCCGTTGCCCGTGGCATTCCATGCCTGGGGCCTGTTACACAGGCAGGTTGTGGTGCACTGTGTCCCCATTACTACCGTGGATGTTTCGGCTGCTATGGCCCCAAGGAAAATCCAAACACAAGAGCACTGGCCCGGTACATAAAGGAACATGGATGGGATGACGGGGATATCCTGAGGATGTTCCGAAATTTCAATTCCGCTGCCCCGGCCTTTTCACAGGAAAGTAAGAACTATGAAACCAGCTAAAAACACCAGAGTAGTAAAGCTCGACTACATTGCCCGTGTAGAGGGTGAGGGATCGTTCTATGTAAAAGTAAAGGATCACAAGGTGCAGGAATCAAAACTGAAAATATTTGAGCCTCCTCGCTTTTTTGAAGGATTTCTGACAGGACGCTCTTTCCTTGAGACCCCGGATATCACTGCGCGTATCTGTGGCATCTGTCCCGTGGCCTATCAGATGAGCTCCGTACACGCTATGGAAAAGATCTGTGAGTTCAGTGTGCACCCAACGGTTCGGGCTTTAAGGAGGTTGTTGTATTGCGGTGAATGGATAGAAAGTCATGCCCTGCACACCTTCATGCTGCATATACCGGATTTCCTCGGCTATCCGGATGCCATCACCATGGCCATGGATCATAGGGACTGGGTGGAAAAGGCATTAAAACTAAAAAAGACAGGGAATGATATTGTCAATATCCTTGGAGGACGCGAGATCCATCCCATCAATGTAAAGGTAGGCGGCTTTTATCGCTATCCACAGCCGACTGACCTTACTGATATCAGAAAGCGGCTGGAAGAGGCACAGGAAATCGCTCATGAAGCTGCCATTTGGATGGCAGGATTGTCCTTTCCGGAGTTCACCTCAGATTATGAATTTTTAGCCCTTCATCACCCGGACGAGTATCCAATGAATGAAGGCCGCATCATCTCCAGCAACGGCCTGGATATGGCTGTAGAAGAGTATGAAGATCACTTTACTGAGGAGCATATGGACTACAGCACTACCCTGCATACCACACTGAATGGCGACAAAACCGTTTTCACCGGCCCGCTGGCCAGGTTCAATCTTAATTTTGATCTGCTATCCAAAGCCACCCAAAGGCTGGCACGAAAGATCAACCTGATGCCGGGATGCAACAATCCTTTCAAAAGCCTGCTGGTGCGCATGGTAGAAACTTTCTATGCCTGCGAACATGCTGTTTACCTGATCGATCAATATAAATTCCAAGAGGGTATTGAGGATCATGTCGAGCCCTGCGCCGGTACAGGCCAGGCTGTTACCGAGGCACCACGAGGTATTTTGTTCCATCGCTACACGATTGACGACAATGGACTGATCCAAAATGCCCGAATAGTGGCTCCCACCAGTCATAACCAACGGGTAATGGAGCAGGACCTGAGGCTGGTGGTAGAAAAGTTTCAGCACCTTGGTGATCAGTTGCTGACGGAACAGTGTGAGCAGGCCGTTAGAAACTATGATCCATGCATTTCCTGTTCCACCCACTTTTTAAAGGTGAACATTGAACGGGAGTAACAGGAATTGGCTGATCGTTGGTGTCGGTAATGAATTCCGGGGAGACGACGCCATTGGCATTGATATGGTCCAACGCCTTCAGCAACATCGTCTATCCGCAGCTACCTACCTGATCGTACAGCGCGATGCCAGTTCGTTGATCGACCAATGGGAGGGCAAAAATATCATTGTTATTGATGCTGTTTGTTCAAAAAACACGAAAACCGGCAGGATACATCTGATCGATTCCTTTGAGAAGCTCACCTCTTATCGTGAAAAATTGTACTCCACGCACGGTATAGGGGTTGTTCAGGCATTTGAATTGGGTAAACAGCTTGGCAGAATACCTGCATCTTTTCTTGTCATAGGTGTGGAGGGAGAAAACTGGGGAACAGGAGAACAAATGTCTGAAAATGTAAGAAATGCTATTCCCGAGGTAGAGCAGATGGTTTGGGGATATATTGATGGGAAGATAACTCACTTCACTTAAGTATTCGTAAGCCGCTGCAATCTGTCTTAAATTGTCTTGAAACCGATGTTTCTGATTATTTGATTGTGATTTTTTAACCAAAATTCCTATTATTACACATAATAAGTGTGCACATATGAGAAATATAACATTATCCATACCTGATGAGCTTTTGCGTAAAAGCAGGGAATATGCCCAAAAACAGGGGAAATCACTGAATGATATGGTTCGGGAGTTATTGAAAAAAACCATTGATACGTCAAGCCAGAAAGGATATCTGGAAGTGATAGAAAATGCCCGTAAAGATAAGGATCTGGGTATTGATACACTTGACCGATGGAACCGCGATGAATTATATAACAGGTAAAGTATTCATTGATACTAATATCCTGGTGTATCTTTTAAGCGATACCGAACCAGACAAAAGGAAAAATATTCAATCACTTCTGGGACAAATAGAGGGTGAAAATCCTATTGTCTGGTCTACTCAGATCATACAGGAGTTCTACCAGGTTATGACATCTAAGTATGGAAAGGAACCCCAAAAGATCAAAGCCATCATAAAGCAATTTACAACCTTTGAGACCGTCATAAATGGTATCGACACTATTAACAATGCCATTGACATTCAGGTGCTGAATAACCTATCGTTTTGGGACTCTTTGGTAATCAGCGCTGCGGTTCAGTCAAGTTGCTCAACACTACTTACCGAAGATCTGAATCATGGGCAAAATATCGGAGGTGTCATGATCCACAATCCATTTGCTGAATAGGGGTTGTCCTTCCGGCCTTATAACAATCCTCCACATTTCCCGGTTAAGTTTACATGATAAAACAACCTCAGCCACCGGGATTCCGTGATCATGTATACCAGTTTACATTTCAGATAGCCGCCGGGGAAGAACATATCTGGCAATGGCTTAACGATACCCGGACCTTTACCGACACACAGGTATGGCCATGGAAAGTGGAGTTTTACAGTCCTGATCCGGATAGGATACCCAACGGTTTTCATGCAGGAGTGCTTACTAATCATTTTGGCCCGCTTATTAATCTGGCTGGTGAGCTCATCCATGTGGACCATCATTACAGAGACCTGCAATATTTCTATGGGAGCTATGCTGTTGGGTTCCGCTGGATAAGACCTTACCGTCTGGAATTCCGTACGGAATCAAAGGGCGATCTCACCGTAGTAAGTGGTACGCTGAGGTCTTATGTCCGGCCGTTTATCAGTGGCTTTTGGACAAGAGTACAGAAAGTGTTCTGGAAACGCTTCCGGCGATGGGCAAAAAAGTCAGTCCTTCAAGTGGCAAAAAGAGCTTCCTCCGAACTCCAGGTTGGCTGACGATATCCGGGTGATGGATAATTCTCACCGAAGAAATTCCACCCCTGATGACCTCTCAATACATGGGTTTGGTACACAGAAAAGTCACGAATGAGCTGAGAAAGTCATCATTGTCATTCACGGTACGCTGATAAGCCGCTGTGATCGCCTCATGACGTTTTGATCCCTGCCCCTGCCTGGCCGGAAAAGTAAAGCGATACACTTCCACATTGTCATCTGTTCGTGTGACCACAATTTCCGCTTCATAGCTGGCAGTATAAAGCCCCCGCTGACGACCGATGATGTCTTTTCGTGGGTTAACACGAATCCTGTACAAGGCATTTTTCTCTTCTTCCGTAATCCCGAGATCTTTTGTGATGGACTGAAGGAACCTGACCAAAAGCTGGTCACCGGATCCCTTTTCAGAGGGCTCATAAATCACCTGATAAGGCGTGAATTGCAGGGTAATGGGCCTTGAAGTAAACTGATTGCGCACAGCACGATCAATCAAAGCCCTAACCTCCTTCGGCAAAGGTATCTCCACGGTTATTTGAATGGTTGCAGTCTGGTCAGCCGGAAAGAACCCATGAATGGCCAGCTCAGTATTTTGCCGGTTAAAGGCATAGTGAAATACATCTCCCTTCAGCACCTCCATACTGGTTTTAAGGTTTTCCACGGGACGACCGGTAATACGGTCCGTGACAAAACCGGAGATTACGAGAGGTTTGGGATCATCGGCCTGAAAATCGTAGGTTTTCTGTATCCTCATATCGATCCGGCTCAGCTGTCGTTCCAGTTCGTAACGGGTGTGGAGGTACAGCTTCTGCAATGATACGTAGAACTCCGGCTCTACGAGCTTGTCCATCTCTTCATTCAACAACACAAGGCCATCCGTAAGCTTGTTGATACCTCTTACCAGCTCTCCGGAGTCAAACAGCTGATCTGCTTCTGTACGCTTCAGTCGGATTATATCCTCTACTCCCTGAAAATACACCCGTCGGTTCTCCAGGTAAGTTAATCTGTCGAGCTTGTACAGGACATAGTATTTCTTTGCCCGTTGGTCAGTCCAGTCATCCACTTTCTGATGCCCACTTAAAAAATTGGTGGATTCCATGGCCACTGTCTCGTCCAGCAGGTATTCCATCTGGTCATTCTCATACTTCAGGGTAAGTTCTGAAGCTGAGTTGATGGACACGTAGATCTTCTCGGAGATGTCTCTCAATGCCATCTTACGTGCCTTGGTACGGAATTGAGGATTATCCCTGGTTTCCGATATCCCCAATCCATAAAAGGTGTCATCCGTTACTGGAAGGTTGATGACCCACACCGGAGCCCTTTTCATCTGCGCGTATGAAGTGCCATACGCCAGGAAAAGTCCGATGAAGAAAGAGAGACTATTCCCTGATACCCTGCACAAGCTCACTAGCGATCTTTATTGAACTTTTCCAATTCCTCTTCATAGATCTTTCTGAACCGCTCCAGATCAAAATCCTGCTTCAATTGTTCATCAGCGGATATACCTTTGGTCATTCTGTCAGCCAGTTGGGAAGTAGACATTTCCATGGCCACGTAATGAACATACTCTCCTTTTTTGTTCTGGAAAGACTCCTGATCGATGATCTTCACATTGACCAGTGTTTCATCGATCACTGTTCGTGTAATGTCCTCGTATTTGGAGGTGGTCTCCAGTTTGTTGGATATGGAGCGATTCTGAAGGAATTGTTCCCCCACACTCCTCACTTTCACTTCCATCTGTGAGGCAATGGCCTGACGGGCGTTGGTTTCGGCTATACGTCTGGCGACTGTAAGATCCTGGGCCTTGCCTTCGGCAGAAGCCCGGTAGTGCTTTTTATCCGACATGTATTTGTTGGCGGTAAAAGGCTGCTCAATACGTTTAAGCTTAGTGTCGGCCCGTTTTAGTTTTGAACTACATCCCGCAGATACCAAAACGGAAAGGCTGAGAAAAATGGCAATAGTTTTCATGATTACTGGGTTTGTTTCCTGCTTATGGATATAACAAAAAACCTGCCATTTTTGCTGAGGAAACCGGTAGAAATCTCACCTCTGCACCTGCAGGTGGGTCCTTCAGATCCTTCCATGTATCGTCAGCAGCTCCTCAGGATTGTTCGGATTCCTCTCCGTATGTCATTGACTATAAGGGATATGACTCCTCCTACCAGCATACCAGCCACATGAGTACCAAGAGTTTTGTTAAAGATCTTTAAACTGACCTAAGCACCAGTTCCCTGATCTTTTTAAGTGTACCGGTATACCTTTGAAGGCGGCTCTCTTCCAGTGTATGGGTGTATACCATGCTGGAATCTTCACTCAGATAGGTAATAGAGTCGAGATTTAACTGTCCAAACTCCTTGTCTATCTTTTCGCATGCCTGTTGAAGGGCTGTGATGTCATCCTTCGGTACATCGGTCACTCCCTTTTCATACAGAAAAGCAGTAAGAAAATCAGCGATCGATTTTTTGATCAATTCACACGCTGCGATCATTACCAGGTCTTCCTGAGGTTTGTTCAATTCTTCTATTACCTGGTCATATTCGTTTAAAGCCTGGCTTAAGAGGTTACCGGCAGTTGCATTTTCCATAGTATTCGGTTTTTAAAATTGTTTTTCTCTGGAGTCTTAAGTTATTGATTGGGCGGGTCCTTATTAATGACTTTTCACAAGCTCATACAAGACTTAAATCATGCCTTTTTATGTGTTGGATTTGAGATGATCACGGATGCCAAAACATTGCCGGCATTTGTTATACCAATCCGGCAAACCCCATAAATGCCATGCTTAGAATACCGGCAACGATCAGAGCGGCAGGTACACCTTTCATGGCAGGAGGCAATTCTGACATCTCCAGGTATTCTCTCAGGCTGGAGAAAAGTACAATAGCCAGCGTAAACCCCATGGCATTGGCCACGGCAAATACTACCCCTTTCATCAGGCTCAGGTCCTGCTGTATCACGAGTATGGCTACACCCAGAATAGCACAGTTGGTGGTGATCAGGGGAAGAAATACACCCAGCGCCTGATACAGATCGGGACTTACTTTTTTTATCACGATCTCAACCACCTGTACCAGAAAGGCGATAACCAGAATATAAGCTACCGTTTGCAGGTAAGTTATCTCAAAAGGTATCAGCAGGAATTTGTAGATAAGAAAAGTAACTACCGTAGCAATGGTCATCACGAAAAGCACCGCCCCGCCCATACCCAATGCGGTAGAGGTATTTTTGGATACCCCCAGGAAGGGGCAAATACCCAGAAACCTTGACAAAACGATGTTGTTAATAAAAATTGCCGATACGATGATGACGATATAATCCATTGTTCAAGTTTTTCTCATTCCTCATCCCAAGGTCTGTGTCCCCACAGACCTCAACTATACTTCGGGTTCGAATCTCCATTCCATAATCATATTCCGGTCTGTGAAGACACAGACCGGGGAGTCAGGGGCGAGAGTATAAAAGAGAGATCCAAGACCCTAATAACCAATAACCAACCCTAAACCGACTTTCTCCAATTCAGAAATCCAATGATCAATCCCAGCACAATAAAAGCCCCAGGCGCCAGTATGAACAGGATCATCCCGTCCATTTCCATGAATTTGAATCCAAAAAGGGAAAGATTACCCAGTATTTCACGTATACCTCCCAGCAATACCAGCGCAAAGGTGAACCCCACCCCCATGCCCAGTCCGTCAATGATGGAGAACCATAGTGAATGTTTGGAGGCAAATGCTTCTGCCCTGCCCAGTACTATGCAATTGACCACGATCAGCGGAATGAAGATCCCCAACTGCTCGTGCAATGCAGGCGTAAAACCAGCCATCACAAGGTCAACCACCGTTACAAACGATGCTATAATGACGATGAATGAAGGGATACGCACCTTCTCCGGGATGAAGCTCCGGATAAGTGAGATCACAAGGTTGGACATGACCAGTACAAAAAGGGTAGCCAGCCCCATACCCAGCCCATTGATCGCTGAAGTGGTCACCCCAAGCACGGGACAAAGCCCCAGCAATAAAACAAAGACCGGATTTTCTTTGAGTAATCCCTTGGTAAAGGTTTCTCTATAGGTTATTTCCTTCTTCATCCTTTGTCTCATTAAATGCATCAAGCGCCTGTTTCACTGCCTCACAAAACGCCCGGGAAGAAATGGTTGCTCCTGATATACCATCAACCTCACCTCCATCATTCTTTACACGCAGATCGAAGTCTTCAGCAGTTTTGCCGATAAATTGAGCGATAAATGATTCATCCTTTATTTTTGAACCCAGCCCCGGTGTTTCCATATGGCTCACCACCTCGATATTGCGTATAACTCCCTCGTTATCGACGCCGACCATCAGCTCTATCCGGCCGCTGTATCCGTTTTCAGAGAAGGCATTAATAGCAGTAACCTGCTGATCATTACTCAGCTTTGCCGGATAAAAGGTAAGGATCTCCTCATTCACCGAGGCCTCAGGCTTCTCTTTCCCATGACCTTTTCTACGCCGGTGACGGAACTTCTTCCCCGCCCCCTTTTCTCTGCTAACCTCATATGACTCCTGCACCGGGTCATTTACATATTCCCCCGTGACGGACCGTATCGCCCTCTTCTGCTTTTCCGCTTTGGCTTTGGCTATGGGTTCCTTTGTTAAATTGTAAACAAAGCCAAGGGCAAAAGCTGACCCCGCCGTGACCAGCACCAGCGTGATCAGCATATTGAAAAAAGATGATTTGCGTGTGCTCATGAGGTTACCGTTTTAGCGCCGTATCGTTCAGGTTTGGTATACCGGTTGATCAGGGGCACAAAGGCATTCATAATAAGAATGGCGAAGGATACCCCCTCGGGATAGCTGCCGAACAGCCGTATCAGTACAGTGATCAGGCCTATTCCCGCACCGAAGATCAGCATACCTTTGTGGGTAAAGGGTGATGTAACATAATCCGTAGCCATGAAAACAGCCCCCAAAAGCACGCCGCCTGTTAGTAAGTGAAAAACAGGATTGGCAAATTTTTCAGGACTGAAGATCCAGAACAGGCCGGTAAGAATGAAGATCGTGGCGATCATAGATACCGGTATATGCCATGTGATGATCCTGCGGTAAAGCATGTAGATCAAACCGAGGATCAATGCAAACGCTGACATCTCCCCTATTGAGCCACCGTGATAACCAAGGAACAGATCTGTATAGGAGGGCATCTCAGCCATCAATGAAGACATACTGCTACCCTGCCGCAGACCATCCTTAAGAATGCCCAGCGCGGTAGCTCCCGTGACACCATCTGCTATAAATGTTCCCTGTGCTGTGGGCCAGCTGGTCATCTGTACCGGAAAGGACATCAGTAAAAACACCCTTCCTACCAGGGCGGGATTAAAAGGGTTGTTGCCCAGACCTCCAAAACTCATTTTACCAATACCCACCGCCACCGCACTACCGAGCACAACAATGTACCAGGGAAGATTCGAGGGCACGTTGAAGGCCAGCAGTATGCCGGTGATCACCGCAGAACCGTCAGCTATTGTTGACTCCCTGCGCAGCAGATAACGGTTGATGAGTTGTTCAAACACTATACAGCTTATCACCGCCTCCACTGTAACCACCAAGGAATTTAATCCGAAAGTATAAACGGAAAACGCCAGCGCCGGAAGCATGGCATAGATCACGCCCCGCATGATCTGGGGAACTGTCAATGCATGATGTACATGGGGTGAAGGAGATACCGTCAACAACGAAGTGCTCATGACTTTGCTTCTTTTTTTAGTCTGGCTTTGCCAAAACGTATATAATCCAGAATGGGTCTGTTGGAAGGGCATACAAAGGAACAGGAACCACACTCCATACAGTCCAGAATATTCTCCTCTTTGGTCTTATCATTATTTTTACCTTTGGCAAGTAGCATGAGATGCAACGGTTCCAGTCCCATGGGGCAGGCCTCTATACATTTTCCGCATCTCAGGCACTGATAAACTTCCGACCGTCTGGACTCAGCCTCCGGGATCACCAGTATCCCTGAGGTAGCCTTGGCAATGGGCACTTTCAGGTCAGCCAGGGCTTTTCCCATCATAGGACCGCCACTGATCACCTTGCCTGTATCTTCCGGAATACCACCGGCAGCGGCTATCAGGTCGATCACCGGTGTACCTATCCTCACCAGAAAGTTGGATGGTTTTTGAATAGATTTTCCGGTCACGGTCACTACCCGCTGAATAAGAGGTTGATTTTTTTGTATCGCCAGGTAGATGGAATAAGTGGTGCCTACATTATGGACCACGGCACCTACGTCATAGGGCAGTCCGCCGGAAGGCACCTCCCTGCCCAGCAACGCCTCAATCAGTTGCTTTTCGCCACCTTGTGGGTACTGCACTTTCAGGGCCTCCACAGAAATACCTGAAAAGTCCCGGGCAATAGTGGACAGCAATTCTACAGCATCCCGTTTGTTATTTTCTATGGCAATGATGGCGCGGTTGACTCCCAAGGCCTTCATGAGGATTTTCGTTCCCACCATGATCTCATGGGGTTTCTCCAGCATCACCCTATGGTCGGCAGTAAGGTATGGTTCACATTCCACACCGTTGATGATCAGGGTATCAACCTTTTTCCCTTCCGGTACGGATAGTTTTACGTGGCTGGGAAAAGCAGCACCGCCTTGTCCTACTACGCCGGCCTGCATGATCTTCTCTATGATCTCTTTCGGGCTGTAAGGTATATCGGTAGCTACCTCATGGCTTCTGTCAATGCTATCCTCCCAATCGTCACCTTTCACCCGTATATTGATGGCCATGTGTTTATAACCGCTGCTGTCCATTACCGGATCGATCTTCCCCACCTTGCCGGACACCGACGAGTGGATGTTGGCGGAAACAAAGCCCTCATGGACAGCGATCACCTGACCTGCCTTCACCATATCTCCTCTTTCCACCACGATTTTAGGAGGAGCACCTATGTGCTGATAAAGAGGGATGATCACACTGCGCGGCATAGGCAGTTCCTCAATACCCGCTCCGGCGGAAAGCTTATTATCTTCCGGATGCACGCCACCCTTGTGGAAAGTCTTCAATCTATTGTCAAATAGCATCTTTTTCAGATTTGGTGACTGATGCTTCAGCGGTTTTCTCCGATCTGGCCGCCTGCCTTTTCTTTTCTTTCTCCTCTTTTTCTTTTTCCAGCTTTTTACGCTGACGTTCGATCAGCTTATCCAATGTCTTCGCCGGTACGTTATCTGCTTTTATATTTTCAGAGTCGCAGACAATCACACATTTGGCGCACAACGTGCACTTTTCAAAATCAATGATAGCCAGGTTATTTTCTACCAAAATGGCGTCGTACTTGCATTCTTCGAGGCATTTTGCACAGCCGGTACAGGCCACAGAGCATTCCTGCCTTGCCACTCCGGATTTTTCCTCATTCTTACAGGCTACATAGATACGCTGTGATTTTCTGCCTACCGGCCATAGCTCTATAATGTCTTTCGGGCAGGCTTTTACGCAGGCGTTGCAGGCCGTACACTTATCCTCGATCACAACGGGCAGACCTGTTTTTTCATCCATGTACATGGCCTCGAAATCGCAGGCCTCCACGCATTCGCCCAGTCCAACACATCCGTAGGCACATCCGTGATCACCACTGTACAGCTCCGATGCTATGGTACAATTGGCCGCTCCATCACTCCATCATAAACGCTGGTCTGCTTTCGGTGCTCAAAAGAGCCTGAGCATCTCACAATAGCCACATAAGGATCACGTTCCTGTACCTCCTTACCCAGTATTTCGGCCACCTCCTTCATCACCTCATTGCCACCAACAGGACAATGGAACGGGGAGAGATCATCCGCCTTCACCAGGGCATCTGCAAAAGCGCTGCAACCAGGTAAACCACACCCGCCACAATTGGTATTGGGAAGTGCCTCGAGTACTTTAGGCAGCCTGGGGTCTTCCTTTACCCTGAACTTCCTCGAAACAATAAAGAGGATCACAGCTGCTATGGCGCCCAGTGAAACAAGGATCAATACGGTAGCGATGACAGCTTCATTCATAACCTCGACACTTTAAGATTCAACTGTGATTTTAACTGTTTTCTGTAACGCGAAAGAGTCAGAAAATAAGGAGGCAGTACCAGCAGCGAAAACAGGCCGGACCATTGCTCCGCAATACCCAACAGCGCCCCACCAATGAGGATAATGAGTATTAGCAAGAACGGAAATAAATAGGCCCAGAAAAGGGCCTTGAATCCGACATGAGGACTGATCTCCAAAGTAACTCTGTCTCCCACTTTCAGATTTTCGACAGGTATTTCAAATCGGGCGCGCTCTTCATCAGTGACGCCGCAGAAATACTTCATACGGCAGCTATGACATTCTTCCTGTTGCATAAGTTGCACTATGGCCTGGTCACCCTGATGGTGGGTAACAGTCCCGATGTGTGATATATGATCAACTGATGTCATTTGCTGTTCTATGTTCAACGTTTAAGGTTCAACGTTGCAAGCATCAATTAACATTGAACTCTAAACTTCGAACGTTAAACTATTCTCCAAAGCCTTCTTCCTTTAGCTGTGCCACCCACATTTGTATCCTTTCTTCAGTAAGGTCTTTTTGATTATCTTCATCGATCACAAGCCCGAGGAATTTACCATCTACAATGCCCTTGGATTCTTCAAAATCATAGCCATCGGTAGGCCAGGCACCCACAAATTTTGCCCCGGAATCCACTATTCGTTCATGGATGATGCCAGGTGCATCGATAAAGGTATCGGGATAGCCATCGGCATCTCCCAGGTTAAGGTAGGTTACCATTTTACCGTTATAGTCTACATCTTCGATCTCGTCGATAAAGGAGTCCCAGTCCTCCTGGAGCTCGCCGATCTCCCATGTGGGGCAGGCCAGGATCAGGTAGTCATATTCGGCCATATCATCTGAAGTGGCCGAATTCACGTTGTGCAAAGCCACAACGTCCTCACCACCAAAGACCTCCTGTATCCGGGTAGAAACCCTTTCAGTATTACCGTCAGTAGATCCGTAGAAAATTCCAATTTTTGCCATAATCTGTTTGTTCAGTTTTTATAGAAAATCATCACCATCCTTAGGGTGATACTGCATGAATAATTCTGATTTCATTAATATGTCCACATACTGCGCCCGCTTGTAGGCAAAGGGGTCAGTGAGGTTGGACTTTGCCAGCTTACCCTTGAAGTCGGATAATTGTTTGTATCCTTTGGACTCCATCCATTGGGTCATTTCTTCCAGCATGTGTGTGATATGTGAAATACCCTTGTTGTAGATAGCGCTTACCACCTGCACCGTATCCGCCCCCGCCATGATCATCTTCAGAGCGTCCTCGCCGGTCATGATGCCGGTATTGCTGCACAGGGTACCCCTGACATTACCGAAAAGCAGTCCTGCATATCTCAGAGCGAGACGATGATCTTTGGAAGAACTGAAATTATAGGGAAAATGATGCTCCTCCTTCTCCAGGTCAATATCGGGTTGGAATAACCGGTTGAACAGCACAAAGCCATCGGCTCCCACCTCATCCATCTGTGCAATCACGCTGAGGGTATTGGTGTAGTAAGGGCTAAGCTTAACAGAAACCGGGATCTTCACAGCTTCCTTTACGCGTTTCAGTACATTGACCTGGTCACCGGTAATACTCGCACCGGTCTTCTTCGGGTCGATCACGTTGGCATAGAAGTTCAGCTCCAGCGCATCTATACCGGTATCCGCCATTTTGACAGCATACTCTTCCCATGTTTCCTCATAGACACAGTTGAGACTTCCGATAATGGGGATGTTCAGTGACTCCTTGATACGTTTCAGCTTTAGCAAATGCTCATTCGGGCCTGCGTGCCCCAGTTTTGGAAAAATAGAAGCATGTTCGGCATCCCAGTCTTCGTAGAGGCCTGTCTCTTCTTCCATCGCGTAGGATTCCAGCTGGATCTGCTCTTCAAACAGCGACTTGTATACGATCGCTGCTGCACCGGCTTCCTCCAGCTTGATCAGATTGCTCATATCCGTGACCAGATTGCTGGCGCCAATTACCAGTGGATTCTTTACCGGTATGCCCAGATAGGAAGTTTTCAGGTCAATCATTGATGGCTTCATTTAAAGGTTCTTCTTTGCTTTTATCTTCAGTACTGCTCTGGCCAAGGTGCCGTAGGTCATCAAACCTCAATTTGTTATCCTCTTTCGCCAGGTTGATCAATCGCTCGGCTTCCTCCGGGTTGGCCCGCATAAGTGAGCGGTAGCGGATCTCTTCTTCCACGTAATTTCCAAAGTCGGTCTCTACAGCAGGAGAATCCCAGTGGAAAGGGTCCTGGCCCTGCGCTCTCAGGTCCGGATTGAACCTGTACATAGGCCAGTAGCCTGATTTTGATGCCCGCTCAGATTGTTTTTTGGCTTGCTGCAGATTGTATCCATGAGCAATACATGGTGAGTAGGCAATGATCAAGGATGGTCCATTGTGTTTTTCCGCCTCCACTATGGCCCGGGCCGATTGTTCCCGATCCATGCCCATGTTCACAGAGGCAACATAGGCATTCCCATAAGAGGCCATCATCAGCCCCAGGTTCTTCTTACCCAGTTTTTTTCCATCGGAAGCGAACTTGGCTATTGCCCCTCTCGGAGTAGCCTTGGAGGATTGCCCTCCGGTGTTGGAGTATACCTCGGTATCCAGTACCAGCAGATTAATATTCTTATCAGAAGCCATCACATGATCCAGACCGCTGAAGCCGATATCATAGGCCCAGCCATCCCCTCCGATGATCCAGACTGATTTGTCTACCAGGTAATCCTGTAGTTCTATGACCTTCTCCAAAACGGGCTTCAGGTTTTTGTCAGCTTCCTTCAGTGCTCCCGGAAGCAGTTTCTTCACCTCATCAGCATGGGTCTTTGCTTCAGTGGTTACCTCATCCCAGAGATCAAGTGATCTTTTCAACGCTTTGGCGAGTTTTGTGGATTTAGTCTGTTCCAACCACGATTCAATATTGGTTTTGAGTTGCTTTCTGTTGGCGTCAATGGCCAGTCGCATACCAAAACCGTATTCTGCGTTATCCTCAAAGAGTGAATTGGCCCAAGCAGGTCCGCGTCCGTTGCTATCCTTAGAGTAAGGCGTTGAAGGGAACGTACCGCCATAGATGGACGAGCAACCGGTGGCATTGGCGATGAGCATTCGGTCGCCAAACAGTTGTGTGGCCAGGTGGATATAGGGGGTTTCTCCACAACCTGAACAGCATCCGGGATATTCAAAATAAGGCTCTTCTGTATTAAACTCGGGCACAAAATCAAGTTTTGCTGCCCACTTGGCGGGATTACCCGGCCTGCCTCTTTTCTCCAGCTTTTTCGTAGCGGTAGGGATAGTTCCGTTCAGCGACATCATGGAAACAGGCACCACATCACCTTTCAGCCGCAGCACGGGATCCATTACTTTCTCTGCAAAATCTCCGGAACCTGCGGGTACCACATCCTGCATATTGGCATGTTTTTCCTCTTTGGCGGGCACAGGTACTTCTATCACTGCGTCAACTGCTGCATCGATGGCCTGCCAGTTCATCTCTACAATCTCCTGCCCCTTGCGCTTGAATTGTTTTTCAATGTACTGCTTGATCAGCGCTATGGCTTCGTCTTCGGGCAGTACTCCCGAAAGCTTGAAGAAGGCCGTTTGCATGACACTATTGATCCGGCCTCCAAGGCCTACGCTCTTGGCTATTTTCGCGGCGTCAATGGCATAAACCCTGATCTTTTTCTCACGTATGGTTTTTTGCATATCCTCGGTGAACAATCCAAAGATCTTTTCTGGTTTCTGGCTACTATTGATCAGAAAAGTACCTCCTTCGGTGATACCCTCAAGAATATCGTACTTACCGATATACTGAGGCCGGTGCAGTGCGATGAATTCTGCCTTGGTCAGGAGGTATTCAGACTTAATCCTTTCCTTGCCAAACCGTAGGTGGGACACGGTGTAACCGCCCGATTTATTGGAATCATACTGGAAATAGCCCTGTACAAACTGATCAGTGCTCTGACCTATGATCATAATCGAGTTCTTATTGGCAGATACCGTTCCATCGGATCCGTACCCCCAGAACTTACATCGGATAATGCCTTCCTGCTCCGTATCTATTTCCTCTTTGACCGGGATGGAAAGATGGGTGACGTCATCATTGATACCCACGGTGAAACCGTGCCAGCCGTCATTGTCCAGATGATCGAACACAGCCTTGACCATCGATGGCGTAAATTCCTTGGAAGAAAGTCCGTACCTTCCACCAATGATCTCCACGTCGGCCTTTCCCTTGAAGGTGGATACAACATCCAGATACAGAGGCTCTCCGGTAGCTCCGGGTTCCTTGGTACGATCAAGCACGGCAATTTTTTTGACGGACTCCGGTATTTTGTTCAGAAATGCTCCCACCGAAAACGGTCTGTAAAGCCTCACCTTCAGAAGCCCAACCTTTTCTCCCTTGTTATTCAGGTAGTTCACCGTTTCTTCTGCCGTTTCCATACCGGACCCCATACCTATAATGATCTTTTCGGCCTTAGGATCACCCACATACTGGAACAGCTCGTACTTTCTGCCAGTCTTTTTGTAGAAAAGGTCCATGTACTCCTGCACAATGGAAGAGCATTCCTGATAATATTTATTTACTGTCTCCCTCCCCTGGAAGTACACATCAGGGTTTTGAGCACCTACCTTACACACCGGATTTTCGGGCTTTAATGCCTGATCCCTGAAGGCCTCCACATATTTCATATCCAGCATTTCATGCAATGTATCATAATCCAGTGCTTCTATCTTTTGCATGGAATGTGAGGTACGGAAACCATCGAAGAAATGTATAAACGGGATACCAGACTTCAGAGCCGCCAGGTGCGCAATAGCTGCCAGATCCTGGGCTTCCTGCACATCACCGGAGGATAGCAAGGCAAAACCGGTACTGCGGGTGGCCATTACATCCGAGTGATCTCCGAAAATAGACAGCGACTGCGCCGCAATGGAGCGTGCAGAAACATGAAATACGGTCGGCTGCATTTCTCCGGCAATCTTAAACATATTAGGGATCATCAAAAGCAACCCCTGGGATGCGGTAAAAGTAGTGGCCATGGCACCACCGGACAGCACACCATGGATAGCTCCAGCTGCGCCTGCCTCAGACTGCATTTGTATCACTTCCACCCGCTCACCAAACAGATTCTTCTTTCCCGCGGCGGACCACGCATCTGCCTTCTCACCCATATCCGAAGAAGGCGTTATCGGATATATAGCAGCAACTTCGCTGAAGGCATAGGCCATATTCGAAGCTGCAGTGTTCCCATCCGTTGTAATGTATCGGGCGTTCTTCATAATCTCAACTCATTTTAATGTAATTCTGCGCTTTAAATTCCACGTCCAAGATCATCACTATAGTGTCAGTCAGGAATGGGATTGGTCAGGATATGGACTGATTTATATCAACTGGATTTTTCACTCATGGCTGTAGGGGTAAACCCAAAAGGGACCTTCATTTACATGAGTTCGTGAGTATTCTGACAGTCCGGCTGTCTTCATTTGCATTCCCATTCATCCTGAAAAATCTGCCATTCGACCGGATTTTGGTTCCAGGCCTCGTAAAAACGCACTTAACAAGGATTATTTTGAAAGATTTGAAGCTCATCATTGGAAAAATAAATGAAGACGATAAAGAGAGTGCAGAAGATGAAGACAAGATTACAACTGATAATGGTGTTTGCTCTGGTGATGATGCAAACTGCGTTATTTGCTCAGTCAAACTTTGACTGTAGTAACAATTTGTATCAGGTAGTAAATGGAAAAGACCTGAAACGTCTGGATCCGGCCACCGGAACCTACACGGATATAGGCAGTGCGGCCGTATCCTACAATGGAGCGGGATTTAACTATGAAGATGGTTATCTCTATGGAATAAGCTCAGGGAACCTGGTCAGAATAGACAATACCGGTTCAGCGACCAGCCTTGGGAGTATTAGTGGTTTCAATTCGATCAGCTATTCCGCTGACTTCGATACACTCGGTAACTGGCATTCCTTTTACAGATCCAGTGGGTCATGGTTCATGACCCGGATCGATGTAAGCCTTGCTTCACCGACGGCGGAAGAATTTGCGGTGACCGAATTAGCGGGGGTAGCATCTCCGGAAGTGTGTGCAGACATTTCCTATAACCCTGCATCACATAAATTCTATGGCATGAAATCCGGTAAGCTTCATGAATTTGACCATATTAACCGGACGGTAAGGGTCATCGCCAATTATTCATCAACGGCTCCCTCGGGAGGTTATGGAGCGGCATGGTCGGACATTGAAGGAAATACCTATTTCTTTAACAACGGGACGGGTGACATTTATAAAGCCTCTTTTGATAACAGCGGCACAATATTGTCATTTGGATTTACAGCTACGTCACAACCCAATAGCAGCAACGACGGTATGAGCTGCCCTCTGGCGGCTCCACCGGCTTTTCCTGAGGTATGTGACAACGGACTGGACGATGACGGAGACGGGCTGATCGATTGTAATGATCCGGACTGTACTTCTACCGTATCATGTGGTGTTTCAGGTCTGATCTTCAGCACTGATTTTGCCTGTCAGCAAAGTATTGTTACCTATCATGCGTTTTTTACGAACAACTCATCACTGACGAATACACTGACTGTGACTGACGTGCTTCCTACAGGATTCACGTTCCTGCAGGATACCATTGATTTTGACGCAGGGGGCTCTTCAGACTTTAGTCAGCAGCCCGTGGAAGGAGATAACGGCACATTGCAATGGGGTACAATAACTCTTGAGGGAGGAGAAACCGTTAAAATATCATATGATGTTACGGTAGACAATACTGCCTCTGCCGGCACCAACAGTAACAATATAACGGTCGCTCTTGGTACACCAGGCACCATATTTGATCCAACAGTGCTCTCATCGGATGTTGTGATCAGTAGTTGTCCTACACCCAACACGTTCGAATGTGAACCTGCATTTTACCAGGTGTATAAAAAGAAAGGCAAGAATCAGCCCAATGTATACGGCAAACTGGATCCTATCACAGGTGATTACATTCAAATTGCCATCGCCTCTGACTTTGCCAACGGGCTGGGCTATGATGTAAATACAGGACTGGTGTATGGCGCCTCTGGCAAAACATTCATTCAACTGGATGAGGACGGCCTCGTTCTTGACAAGGGGATCACGTTCAACAAAAAAGTATACCGTGGCGATATCAACGAAAACAGTGAATGGTACGGTGTGGATGGAAGTGATATGGTAAAGATAGATATCAGTGGTACGCCAACCGTACTGGCTACCTATGCAGGACAGGGGCTTGTCGGCTGGGATATAGCCTACAATACGGATGGCCACTTTTACTCCATTCATAATAATAAGCTTTACCAGTTTAATACCAGCAGCAATACAAAGTCAACCATTGCTACACTCAGTGGCGCTGGTATTCCCTCCTCAGGAGGATATGGTGCGCAATGGACGGGATCGGACGGTTATCTTTATGCTTCTCACAATGCTACGGGTACCATTCTCAGAGTAGATGTTACCAATGGAGAAAGCAGGAAGGTTTCAAGCTCGATAGACGGACTGAGCAAGAACGATGGATTTTCCTGCCCATTGGATATACCGGCTGTATATGAATTCGACTATGGCGACAACAGCCGTCTGCCACAAAGCAGGGTGCTCTCCTACCGCCAGGACCTCAGCAATGACGGGCTGCCTGATTACGCCACGGTATGGATTGGAAATACCGTAGACTACGATGTAACGAACCCGGCCAATACGGATGCTGATGGTGACACGGACGACGGGCTGAATTTGGATACACGCATAGCCAATGGCCAACTTACGGCGAACATAGGGCTGAATGCCAACGAAAACCTTAACCTGTTCTACGCCATAGGCGTGGACTGGAATGATGATGGCACGTTCGATGAAGTGATCAACGGGAACCGGGCAGTGACAGGCGCTGAGTCTCTGGTACAGAATCTTACTCCACCTTCCGGATTTATCACCGGCTTGATCAATCTGAGGGTGTTGGTCTCCGAGGAATCTGTAGATCAGAACAATATCAGCGGCGATATACTGGCCATGGGTGAGGTGGAAGACTACCGTTTTCTGATCACATCTGATGAAGATTGTACCAACGGAATTGACGATGACAGCGACGGTCTGATCGATTGTGACGATCCGGACTGCTCCGCATCACAGGAATGCCCTGAGCAGCCTACCGACGGTGGTGGCGGAGAAGGTGGACTGGAAAGCAATGACCGTCTTTCAGGCAAGATCGCCAAAGCACAATTCATGAGGAATAAGGCTGGAAAAAAGGATTTCAACAACAAAGCGGAACTACGCAAAATTTCAAGGTCCAAAAATTACGGTAAGAAATCACCCGCCGGTCGTATTTTCGCCGGCAGCATAGAGCAATTCATTCCACTGGATGTATTGCCTGCCACGGAATCGTTTGTTTCTTCACCGGAACACCTTACAGACATTACCAATGCAGAAGAAGTATTTTCCGTAGATGTTTTTAACGGAGACGCACGTGTAGCTACCGTACTGGCGCTTACTTCAGAGTCAGGGGTATATGAACATACCAAGTATGTCTGTGACCGGCTTAATGGCTCTTCGGTAGAAGACATCCTTACTTACCAGATAGACGGAGAACACGAATTTCACATAGCCAAACTGGAAACTGTCTCAGGAGCGCGTGAATATGCTACCAGTTTCTCTGTAAGAGAGGATGGCGAAGAGGGCTTTGGGCTTGAGAGCCACTGGAACCTGGCCTTTTATACACCTGATGTGTCCTACTACAATTTTCAGGTTTGGGCAAATACCACAGAGCGTCTGTTCGACCTCGTGAATGAAGTGATAAGACTACTGAAAGTGCAAAGGCCTATCAATACCTTCGATGTGAGTGATGCACCTGGTGTATTTGTTAACGATGCTGAGCTGACTTCCGGTATGCTCAGACTGAATATCACCAACAAAACGTCCAGTGCCCAGTTGAATGCCATAGGACAGCTTAGTGAATCCGAGACCTCGGACACACGGGAACTTAATTATACCATAGCACTGGACGGAGCACAGCATCAGCAGGTGGATATTACCGTGGGCAGCGTCTATGATCTGGGACTGACCTTTCATGATGAAAACAATGCTATGCCAGATGTTATCTTTATGGCAGATGGAGCATGGGGTACGGATTATGACCCTTCTGTAGAGGAAGTGAACAGCTTTGTTGTTGACCCTGGGTTCAATGAAGATCCACACGCCTTTGGGTTGGAAAGAAATGTGCACATTATGGGAGGTGTGAAGCAATCAGTAGCTGTATTCCGTTCATTCAGCCCTTCCTTCAGGTCTGCTGATCTTTCCAGGTTCAATACCCTTTCTTTTTCCGCGCGTGGAGAGGGTCTTGTGGAAGTAACACTCGTGAAGGCCGGAGTAAGGGAATGGGAGGATCAGCCAAGGGCAATCGTAACACTTTCTCCTGAAGAGCAACAGTTCAACCTTCAGGCCTCAGCATTTTCCAAAGCCGGTGAGTCGCAGCGGTCATGGGAAGACCTCACAATGGTAGTTTTTGATATAAAGGGAGACGACAAGGAACTGGCCAGCTTTGAGCTGCGTGTTTCTGGCGTAGCCTTCCGTCAAAACGCCGTCACAAGCACTGAAGATGAGGCATTGGAGGCGTTATTCAGTGTATATCCAAACCCGGTCAGGGATATGATGAATATAAGTTTCGTGTCTGAAACAGGAGGGGAATATACGATGGAGCTGTTTAGCCCTGACGGTAAGTCATCCAAAGTTTTCAGGGGCATGACACGTTCCGGTCGTAATCAGATCCGGCTTACTGACCTGCCCCGCAAGGAAGGCCTGTATTTTTATGTCATGAAGCTGGCCAATGACAAGACCTTTCAGGGTAAGATATTCCTGAATGGCAAATAAGTCTCAGTTGTAGATAAATAAGGTATTCATATAAAAAAGGAGAGGCAGCTGCTTCTCCTTTTTTTATACACTATCATTTGAATGCCTTAAAAATCAGGTTAACTGTTGTTTATTAAAAAAGCCAGGGGCTACTTTAGGGTATGAGAGCAGCCCTTTGGATGCTGGGAGCATTGGTATCCTTTTGCCTGATGGCTATAGGCGCCCGTGAGCTCAGTGGTTCTGTAAATACTTTCCAGATAATGTTTTTCAGAAGTGCCATAGGACTTGTCGTTGTGGTGGGTATGCTTCTGATCGCCAAAAAGAAAACCCTGTTGAAAACGGATCGGCCCGGACTACACCTGACCCGGAACATATTTCATTTCATGGGGCAGTACGGATGGTTTTTGGGTATAGGATTACTTCCCCTTGCCGAGGTATTTGCGCTGGAATTCACCGTACCTCTCTGGACCGCTATCATGGCATCGGTATTTCTGGGCGAAAAGCTGTCTGCTTTTAGAGTGCTGGCCGTAATTCTTGGGATGACGGGGGTCGCCATAATTGTAAAGCCAGGATCTGAAATTTTCGATGAGGCCTCATTGATAGTTCTGGGTGCTGCTGTTGGCTTTGCCATAGCTCATACTGCTACTAAATCACTGTCCCTGACCGATCATCCCATGACAATACTGTTCTACATGTGCCTCATACAACTGCCTATGGGGCTGGGATTATCCCTTACCGGCTGGCAGGTTCCTGGGATGGAGCAATGGTTCTGGATCGTAGTGATTGGGCTCACGGCTCTGTCCGCTCATTTTTGCACTACCATGGCCATGAAGTGGGCTGATGCTACCGTAGTGGTGACACTGGATTTTTTACGGCTGCCTGTGATAGCCGTAGCAGGGGTCCTTCTGTATCAGGAGCAGTTCGAGATCAGTCTGATTCTGGGAGGGCTTATCATGTTGTTTGGTAACCTTCTGAACATGCAAAGATCACGGCGATCCGATCCGGCGGTCAGGCCGTAAAAAGGGAAGAGCCTGTCATTCACTATTGCCTCAGACTTTTTGCAGATCAAAAATCTTATCCATCAGTACCCATTTTTCGCGAGGTTGACTTCCTTCCACTTTTGCCTGATAGGTCCACATTAACTCCTCCCATTCCTGCACCCTCGGATTATTCCGGTCCTGCTCCTGCTTTCGGTCAAGGGAAAAGTCATCCGTAGTCTGCATATACATGAACAGGCGCCGCCCAAAATGATAGATCTCCATTGAAAGTATCCCACTCTGCCGGATCTCCGAGATCACCTCCGGCCATACTTCCCTGTGCATTCGAATGTACTCCCGTATCAGCCCGGGATCATCCCTGAGGTCGAGTGTGAAACAAAAGGTCTTCATTTATGCTTACTATCCAAAAGCTTTTGAGACAGGATCAATTGATCCTTCACGTATAAAGCGGATCTCCGTCGGATTCTGTTGTTTTTATCTGTTTGATGACAGGCTCTCACGATCCAAAAGGCTCAATTCAATTTACCGATCTCCGCCGCCTTGTCCATACCGCTCCTTCTGAAAAGTCATAATCCATAATACTCGTTGCCTTCATCGTAATACTGTAACCCGGTTTCTGAGGTGGCATATAACATCCATCCCTGATAATCACAGGGTCTTCAAAATGCTCATGCAGATGATCTACATATTCTATCATCCTACCTTTCATGTTACCACTAATGCAGATATAATCGATCATGGAAAGATGCTGTACATACTCACAAAGGCCTACCCCACCCGCATGGGGACATACCGGAATACCATATTTTGCCGCCAACAGCATAATACTTAAGATTTCATTGACTCCCCCTAACCTGCAACTGTCTGGCTGGCAAATGTCCATAGCCCCTGAGGTCATGAATTGCTTGAACATGACCCTGTTCTGACAGTGCTCTCCGGTGGCCACCTTAATGGGATTTAGTCCTTCCTTTATCTGCCTGTGCCCGAGTATATCATCGGGGCTTGTAGGCTCTTCAATCCACATAGGGTTGAACACAGACAATTTTTCCATATTCGAAATAGCCTCATGTACCTCCCACTTTTGATTGGCATCCATCATAAGTGTCATTTCATTGCCCATAACTGATCGAATAAGCTTTGCCCGCCTCATGTCATCTTCTATATCCGAGCCTACTTTCATCTTCATATGGGTCCAGCCCTCCTCTATGGCCTCCTTGCATAATCTTACTATCTTTTCATCGTCATACCCAAGCCAGCCTGCCGATGTAGTATATGCAGGAAATCCATGCTTCATCAGGTAGCCGATACGTTGCTGTTTCGTGTCTTCCAGCTTCTTTAGCATAGCCAGCGCTTCTTCCGGCTGCAGCGCATCTGTGAGATAAGTAAAATCAATACATGCGAGCAGTTGCTCAGGAGACATATCGGCAATCAAACGCCAAAGGGGTTTATTTTCAGCTTTGGCATAAAGATCCCACACGGCATTTATCACAGCGGCTGTAGCCAGATGGATCACTCCTTTTTCCGGCCCCAACCAGCGCAACTGACTGTCACCGGTAATTTCTCTCCAGAAAGCGGCCATATCCGATACAATATCTGTAAGAGTCTTGCCTACGACCAGATGAGACAGTGCTTCTATGGCCATCACACATATTTCATTACCACGGCCGATCGTAAATGTAAGTCCATGTCCTTCGATCCCATCCTGATCCGTTGTAAGGATCACATAGGCTGCGGAATAGTCAGGGTCAGGGTTCATTGCATCCGAGCCGTCCAGAAACTCGCTGGTAGGAAATCTGATATCCCTGGTCTGGAGACCTGTTATTTTCACCTGCATGTTCAAGGTATTGATTTATATAAAGGTAGAGCTTCCCATAACGGACGGCTAATTCTCTGTTATCCGGTACGTGGCATTTTTTGACATGAAGGTGGTCCGGTGCTGTATCCGATCAGGTAATGGTACGATCCAGATGAATGTATCCTCCATCCACCACGATCCACTGACCGGTGGTGTGATGGCTTTTCGCTGAAAGAAGGAAAACAGTCATAGCGGCAATTTCTTCAGCTTCCGTCATACGCCGGCCAAGAGGGATCTTTGAAACAATGGATCCGAGTTTTTTTTCGGGGTCTTCAAATTTCCTGACCCAATCGGCATACTGGGGTGTCATTACCTCAGCTGGTATAATGGCATTTACACGTATTCCATGCGACAGAAGATCCACCGCCCATTCCCTGGTAAGTGCAAGTTGCGCGCCCTTACTGGCCGCATAGCCTGAGGTGCCCCCCTGCCCTGTCAGTGCGGTTTTAGAGCTTACGTTGACTATGGCACCCTTTGACTTTTTCAGCCATGGCAGGCAATAATGTGCCATGTAGTAATAGTGGAACAGATTGGTTTGCACAGACTTTTCAAAAGCTTCCGGCCCTTTTTCCAGGCCTGCCCCATCATTCACTCCGGCATT
>LYSV01000033.1:0-15573 GCA_001657315.1 Flammeovirgaceae bacterium BBD 1991-12
CGGACCCTTTGAAAATGAAGCGGTGATCATCGGAGCGGAAGATCTGTTCATAAGGAGTTCCATCGGTGTAGCCGGCGGAATAGGTGCCAGCTATGATGTGCAGAATACACGTCTTGTATTTGACGTTACGTACCGGTATGGCCTCAACAATATTACCGATGTTCAAAACCGGTTTTCTGAAAATCAACTGGCAGGTATAGGTGATGCCCTCGATGATATTCATATGAGAAACATCTCCTTCACCTTCGGACTACTTTTCCCTCTTCGGTTTATTTCCAAAAACTATGATGCTATCAACTAAAATGATCCATAAATATATCATGCTGATCGTTGTGCTTGCGGTGGTAAGCTCCTGCGATATCTCGGACAACGAAGTAGAGCCGAGCCAGTCTTTTCTCAGGATCTATGACAATAACACCTTCAGCTCTTCCTTTACACCCATAGATGTACAGCAAACGGCTGACGGCGGATACCTGATCCTTGGGGGTTCAAGGGTAGAGGATTCTGATTTTCTTGGAGTGTACTTAATGAAGGTCGACGAAGCAGGGGTATTTCAAAGTGAGGAAAATCTTTCCACGGATTACATCAGTCCGGCTAAAAGCCTGATGAATATCAACGGGACATTCTACTTTGTGGCGATGGCCAATACCAGCTTTCAGGCCGCTTTGTTCTCTGTAAATGATTCAGGAAGAGTCAGCGCTCCCATTGATCTGGGCCGATCGTATCCTACTTACTCCGTCACAGACGGAACGAACATTATTTTGCAAACCTATAACAACGGATCCAAAAGAACAGAACTTTCTGTGATCAGTACTGATGGTGTTCCGGGCCCTAGCGCCACCTTCACCATCGGAGACGGTGATGATACGGAAGAACCGATCGTTGAACATTTTACCCGGACTGGAAGGCAACAGCCATTCTTTGCGGGGCGCATGGAATCCGGTTTATACTATTTCAATGGGTTCTACAATTTCACGATGTCAATGGTATTTACCGACCTTTCGGGCAATGATGACGACGGCGTGGTTGGTCAGCTACAGGGACAAAGGGAAGATGGTGGAATAAGTGCCGCTGTCCATCTTGACTCCGATCGCTTTGCAGTTAGCAGGTTCAATTTCGGTGATAATTATATTCTCCCGAATATCGGTGTCAACGTGACCAACCTCACTGACATATCGACCAGCACTGAATTTGAAGCCAATCCTTTTCCCGAACTGGTACCCGATGCTCCCGTGATACTGAAAGAGATGGAAATGGATCTGAGAACAGTGATCATCTACGGCAGCAATACCAAAGGCGGGCAGATCATATTGCTGGCCTACTCCGGAGATACCGGAGAGCTTTTGGGCACCAAATACCTCGGATTCTCCAACCCGTATGAACTGGCCTCCTTCAATGAAACAGAGGATGGCGGACTGGTCGTGCTGGGAAGTACTTCTGTAGCAGGCAGGTTTGACAGATTCTGTCTGTTCAAACTTTCGCAAAAAGAGCTGCAGGAATTTACCAATTGATCTGTTTTCGGGTAACCTTACTAAGCTTTTGAGGCTTAGTAAGGTTGTATACAATCTATCGATTCACCTGGATATTTTTATGGTACCCTTTGGAGAGCTCATTGAAAGGTAGTACTATTTTCAACAGCTCTTCTTCTACATATGCCGTGATCTTTTCATAGTCAACCTCATTGGAAATAGGAAAAGAAGCCAATACTCTGGGTATGCTGAGTACATCCTCTTCTTTTGTATCCAAATGCAGCGCATGATGTAAAATTACATGTTTATCAACCACCTCCACCTTGATTGTATTGAGATCCACACCTGGTACCCTTGCTGTAATTAAATAATGATCTTCTTTCCGGGTTATTTTTATGTCAGGTTGGGTCATACCGCCATTGATCGTGTTCATGATATCGGCACTTCGCAATATGCTTCGCACCCAACTACTTTCCTTATCGTATTTCATCTCAGCCTCCTGTTCTTTTTTTGATGTTTCAACAACAACAGTCATGCCCTAGGCAATAAACTGCCAATACGGCACCTCAAGTACTTATGATATGGCCATTATGGCAGTTCAGGTTTGATCTTAATTTTAATTATCTTACCTTATTTTTTATTAGTCTGGCTTAGTGTTTCTTGTATTGAAGAAAACCTTTATTTTTTTAATAGCGCTCTGTTTGTCAGCACAATTAGTTGATATTCAGGCCCAAACCATTGATTTTTCAGGCAAATGGGTGGGAAATTCCTATTTCCTGGGCATCCAGATCTTTACAGAATATGAAATTCATCAGCAGGGAAATCGGATCAACGGCTTTGCATCAACCAGGAATAAATCGGACTCTTCCAGATCAACGTTTGAAGGTTCGCTGAAGGGTAATCGCCTTACGCTAAAAGGGCTGGAATTCATTTATAAGGTGGGGGACGGATGCCTGTCAAAAGTAGACCTTACGTACTCCCGTAATGGTGATTTTGAAACACTCAGGGGCCGTTGGAAGGGAACGCTGGACCTGACTACGTGTGCCCCTGGCGTATCCGGACGGGTTGAATTATTCAGACAGGTCCCCTCTGCCAATCCACAGATAGTAGCGCAGACCGGGACCGTAGCAGCTACGGAGACCATTGCAGCGGATGATTTTGAAGGCAACGAATTGGTAAAAGCGCTTTCGGAAAGAAAGTATTATGCCCTGATCATTGCTGTGGAAGACTATGAGGACAGTAATATTCAGGATCTGGACAACCCCATTATAGACGCCACTAACCTCATGAGTATTCTCAATACCTACTATACTTTTGACAAGGAGAACATTCGCTTGCTTAAAAATCCCGACCGTTCACGGATCATTGAGGCCTTTGACGAGCTGGCGGCTGAAATCGGAGACCGCGATAATCTGGTAGTGTTCTATGCCGGTCACGGTATCTGGGATGAACGCCTGAAACAGGGATTTTGGCTGCCCGGTAATGCACGCATGAGTTCCAAGGCGCAATGGATCTCCAACAGTACCATCCGGGACTATATCAGCGGCATCCGGTCGAAGCATACATTGCTCATCACTGATGCCTGTTTTAGCGGTAGTATTTTTAAGGAACGTGCTGTATACAATAACTCAAAAGCTATACTGGAAATGTACAGGCTCCCCAGTAGAAAAGCCATGACCAGCGGAACGCTGAAAACTGTGCCGGACAAAAGTGTATTTATCCAATACCTCAATAAAAACCTGAAAAACAACACCAGACCGCTGTTATCTGCCGAGCAGCTTTTCCAGACCTTCAAAATAGCCGTGATCAACAACAGTCCCAACGGTCAGGTACCACAGTATGGCCCCATAGGTCAGGCGGGTGATGAAGGCGGGGATTTTATATTTCTGAAAAGAGCATTAGGGCAGTAAGCCGGGAATGCTTAAAACAACGCTTTTGCTATCTGATACACCGGATCAGACTTACCCATGGAATAATAATGCAGAACAGGCACTCCGCGCTCCATCAGTTCTTTCGATTGCCTGATACACCATTCTACTCCAATTTGCTTGGCCGCTGCATTGTCCTTCGCCTTGTCGATCTCATCGGCCAGCTCCTCCGGCAGATCAATATGGAAGAAACGCGGTAATACGGTAGTTTGCCGTTTAGTGGTGATAGGTTTTAATCCCGGAATAATGGGTACATTAATATCCATCTCCCGGCATTTATCGACAAACTCAAAGTACTTTTCATTATCGAAGAACATCTGTGTAACGACATATTCGGCCCCCATTTCTACTTTCATTTTCAGGTATTTCATGTCCGTTTTCAAATTGGGCGCTGTAAAATGCTTCTCCGGATAGCCGGCCACTCCAATGCAAAACTCTGTGGGTGCGGGATTTTGGATCTCGTCATCGAGATATTTTCCCTGGTTCATGTCTGTCACCTGTCCGAGCAGGTCAGAGGCAAACCGGTGGCCGTCCGGCTCAGGCACGAACATGGCTTCTGTTTTAATGGCATCCCCCTGCAACACCAATACATTGTCTATCCCCAGAAAGTCCAGATCGATCAGGGCATTTTCGGTTTCTTCTTTATTGAATCCCCCACAGATGATATGCGGCACAGCGTCTATATTGTACTTATTCTTAATGGCCGCACAGATCCCCACTGTTCCAGGCCGTTTACGAATGGATCTTTTTTCCAGCAGGCCATTCTCCCTTTTTTTATAAACATATTCTTCCCTGTGATAGGTAACATCAATAAAAGGCGGCTTGAATTCCATCAGAGGATCGATGTGCCCAAAAAGGTTTTTGATGTTCTCCCCTTTTAACGGCGGCAGTATCTCAAATGAGAACAGCGTGGTTCCGTTCGCCTTTGCCAAATGTTCGGTTATTTTCATTGTTTTGGTGTTCAGGTGCCAATGTGTTAATGTGTTCAGGTGCTAAGGTGTTGGAGTTTTGGTCAATATCAGTTCAAAATGATCCAAACCTCCTGTTATTTCAACACATAAGCACTTTAACACATCAACACAAACAAACCTCATTTATTTTTCAAATACTTTATCAAACCCAATATCAGATTGCGGGTATGGCCGATCTTTGATTGTAATTCATTGAATTCCTGATCCGTAACATATTCCAGATCGATTAATACATAGGTCATACTCATGACCTCCTGAGCTGAACTTTGTGCAATGTCCAGGAAGCGTATAAACTCCTTGACTGAGAACCTGCCAAACCCTTCAGCAATGTTATTCATTACACTCAATGAAGCACTCTTCAGCTGCCCTACCAGATCAAAATCTTTCCTTAATTCCTCTTTTCTGCTGGTAAGAAATATCATTTTTACCATTTGCCTCGCCTCCTTCCAGCAGTTCAGATCTTCAAACCTCTCAACTTTCGACATAATCATAATACTTGTCCAAAAACCCCAACATCCACCACCTCAACACATTAGCACATTAACACATTAGCACACCAACACATTAACACTTTAACACTTTAACACTTTAACACCTGAACACATCAACACCTATCAACTTCCATAAGCCAGATTCGGTGCCAGCCACTTCTCCATTTGTTCCAGCGGTATACCCTTCCTTTCAGCATACTCACTCACCTGGTCTCTTTCTACCTTGCCCAGTCCAAAATATTTTGACTGAGGGTGAGCAAAATAAAATCCACTCACCGACGATGCCGGATACATGGCAAAAGACTCGGTAAGTGTTATTCCTGTGTTCTTCTCTACCTCCAGCAAATCAAAAAGGATCCTTTTTTCCGTATGGTCGGGGCAGGCGGGGTAGCCAGGTGCAGGGCGAATACCGCAGTATTTTTCGCTGATCAGGTCATCGTTGGTGAACTGCTCTTCCCGGGCATAGCCCCAAAGCTCCTTTCTCACTTTCTCGTGCATCAGCTCGGCAAACGCCTCTGCCAGACGATCCGCCAACGCTTTCACCATAATACTTCTGTAATCATCATGCTCATCCTCAAACTTTTTGATGAGCGCTTCTATGCCAATACCGGCTGTTACCGCAAAGCCACCCATATAATCCACGACACCCGTTTCATCAGGAGCTACATAATCTGCCAGTGAAACATTGGCTATGCCTTTTCCTTTCTTGCCCTGTTGCCTTAAAAAATGAAATCTTACCGGGCCATTGGTATGGGTTACTACCACATCATCTCCGTGGGCATTGGCTGCGAAGATACCTACAACCGATTTTGCCTGAAGTGATCGTTTGTCTATGATCTCATCCAGCATTTCATTGGCATCCTCAAACAATTTTTTGGCCTCCGCACCTACCACCTCATCATCAAATATTCTGGGATACTTCCCTTTTAGCATCCACGTTTGGAAGAAAGGTGTCCAGTCAATATAGTTTCTTATATCTTCCAGCGCATAGTCATCAAATACATGTATCCCTGGCTTCCGGGGTGTAACAGGCTGGTAATCCTTCCAGTTGATCAACACCTTATTCGCCCTGGCCTCATTAATGGTAATGTAGTTTTTGGCGGATGTGCGGCTGGCATGCCCATCCCGTAGCTCAGCATATTCATTTTTAACCTTGCTATGGAACTCTTCACGTGTACGCTGGCTGATCAATTCCCCTACCACCGGAACACTTCTCGAAGCATCCAGCACATGTACAACGGATCCGCTGTAGTTGGGATCGATCTTCACAGCAGTATGGATCCTCGAAGTGGTGGCACCTCCTATCAGCAAAGGCACTTTCATTTCTCTTTTTTCCATTTCCTGAGCTACATACACCATTTCATCGAGCGATGGTGTGATCAACCCACTCAGACCAATGGCTACCACGTCTTCCTTTACAGCCGTGTCCAGAATTTTCTCTGCCGGTACCATTACCCCAAGGTCGATGATCTCATAATTATTACAGGCCAGTACTACGCCCACAATGTTTTTTCCTATATCATGTACATCACCCTTGACCGTGGCCAGCAGGATCTTCGAAGCTGTTTCACTGGATTGATTTTGTTTTTTCTCCGCTTCCAGAAAAGGCTCGAGGTAGGCTACGGCCTTTTTCATGACCCGGGCGCTTTTCACCACCTGAGGAAGGAACATTTTGCCAGACCCGAAAAGATCACCCACTACGTTCATACCATCCATCAGCGGACCTTCAATGACATGTAAAGGACGTTCGTGCTTTTGACGGGCTTCTTCCGTATCCTCTTCAATATGGTCAACGATACCCTTTACCAACGCATGTGAAAGCCGTTCCTCTACCGTTCCCTGTCGCCATGAATCATCCTTTTGCCTTACTTTGGCATCACCCCTGAACGTTTCCGCAAACTCCAGGAGGCGCTCCGTAGCGTCATCACGGCGATCGAGCAGAACATCCTCCACATAGGTAAGCAGATCTTTGGGTATCTCGTCGTAAACCTCCAGCATGGAAGGGTTTACAATACCCATATCCATGCCGTGTTGTATACCGTGGTACAGGAATGCTGAGTGCATCGCTTCGCGCACAGCGTTGTTGCCTCTGAACGAAAAAGAGACATTACTCACTCCGCCACTCACGTGGGCCCCCGGCAGGTTTTCACGGATCCATTTTGTAGCCCTGAAAAAGTCCAGTGCATTGGTTCTGTGCTCTTCCATACCTGTGGCCACAGGAAAAATATTAGGATCAAAAATTATGTCCTCACATGGAAAATTAACCTGATCTACAAGTGTGCGATAGGAACGTTCACAGATCTCTATCCTCCTTTCATAGGTGTCGGCCTGTCCTTGTTCGTCAAATGCCATGACCACTACTGCGGCACCATACCTTTTGATGATGCGGGCCTGCCTGATGAATTCCTCCTCACCTGCCTTAAGGCTTATGGAGTTTACCACTCCTTTACCCTGAATACATTTCAGTCCGGCTTCTATGATCTCCCACTTGGAAGAATCGATCATCACCGGAATACGAGCGATATCCGGCTCTGAAGCCATCAGGTTAAGGAAGTTGACCATTGCTTCCTTGCCGTCCAGCATGCCTTCGTCCATGTTGACATCAATGATCTGAGCGCCACCTTCTACCTGCTCTCTGGCCACCTCAAGCGCCTCCTCCAGATTGTTTTCCTTGATAAGACGTAAAAACTTTCTCGAACCGGTCACATTGGTGCGCTCACCAATATTGACAAAATTGGTTTCCGGTGTGACCACCAGAGGCTCAAGACCACTCAGGCGTAAAAATGAATTGTCTGACTTTGACATTCGTAATTCTCGTTTCAAAACATAAAAAAAGCTCCTCCGATTAAATCAGAGAAGCTATATATTTTGTGTATAAAGGCTATCCTGACTTATCTTTCCTGGCTTTACCAGGATGGATTTAGCACCTTTCCCAATCCCAAAAACAACAGGACCGGGAGGGTTGCTAAGGCTTCTGCGGGCCATTTCCCTCCACCTTTCTTGATAAGGGTTATTAAAGAACTTTGTTCCAGTGCCAAATGTAATATAAATCTTTTATTATTCCAGGCAAAAAAGGAAAAGGTTTTTGATCCACGCTGATGGGATAAATGATGATAACCAGCTCTTTAAGCCTACTCGTCAGGTCTTGTCTAAAAAGAAAGAAATCTGCAATATGAAATCAGAAAGAAAAAATATAAAGCGGACGTATATTTCCAGACCGCTACTAAAGATTAACGACTTACGACTAACAACTAACTCTATGCCTTCTGCAAAAGCCTCTGTACATATTTTCCGATCACATCAAACTCCAGATTCACCTTATCTCCCACCCTGAGCTGATGAATATTGGTATGCTCGTATGTGTAGGGAATAATGGCCACAGTAAATCCGTGATCACCGGAATTGAAACAGGTAAGACTGATCCCGTCGAGCGTGATAGATCCCTTTTCAACGGTGACATTACCTGCTGATGCATCATAATCAATATCATACAGCCAGCTTCCTTCTTCCTCTTTAATGGATCTCACCACACCGGTCTGATCCACATGCCCCTGCACGATATGTCCGTCAAATCTGCCATTGTTCAGCATGCAACGCTCCAGATTCACCCTGTCTCCAGGTTTGAGACTGCCGAGGTTACTTTTTTGCAGAGTTTCATCTATGGCAGTCACCCAGTGCCGGTCATCATCAACTTTCACGGTAGTGAGACAAACACCATTATGCGCTATGCTCTGATCAATTTTCAGCTCATGGGAAATATCACTATCAATCTCGAAATGACGGTTGGACCCTTCTGTTTTTATTGATTTTACCGTGCCGAGCGATTCAATAATACCAGTAAACATAGTTTGTGTTCTTTAGTTTTTCCAAAGCTAACTCTACCACTTCCAAAAAAAAATGATCGTCATAACAACCTTTTATTGTTAAATTAGGTTTATAAAATAAACTACTTTATATTTACATTAAACAATAGACAGATGAAAGAATCAAATTCGTTGTCCCGCGAGGAAAGTCTTGAGATCATCACTCAAATGATCGAGACCGCCAAGGGCAACATAAGAGGTTCCAGTTTTTACTTCCTCTTTTGGGGCTGGGTGGTCATCGCAGGCAATCTCGGACACTTCTATTTGTTGGAGTTCACTGACGTTGCATATCCATACGCTGTTTGGCTGATCACCATACCGGCGTGGATTATCAGCATGCTTTATGGTTACCGCCAGTCGGCCGTTGAAAAAGTAAAGACATACAGCGATACCCTGATCATGTGGTTGTGGCTGTCACTAACGATTGGCATTGTGATCCTTATATTTTCGGGAAAATTCTATGATTTCATTTCTCCGACAATTTTACTTTTTGTGGCCCTTCCCACGTTCATGACCGGGCTCATACTGAAATTCAGGCCCCTGATCTACGGAGGAAGTTCTTTCTGGATCTTTTCGGTCATCGCCTTTTCAGTAGAACCTTCATACAGTCTGCTGGTATCTGCAGTGGCCATAGCTGTTGGATATCTTATTCCCGGTTATAAATTAAGATCAGCTTAGTCATGTCTGATTTCAAGGACCTGGACCCTCTGCTACACTCTCAGCTCCGCTTGGCCGTGATGTCATTGCTCATAAGTGTTGAGTCCGCAGAATTTGTATACATCAGGGAAAAAACGGGTGCTACAGCAGGGAATCTGAGTGTACAGATAGATAAATTAAGCAACGCCGGATATATTGAAGTAACCAAAAGTTTCCGTGGGAAAAAACCTTTGACCACCTGCAAAGTCACCAAAAAAGGTATAGAAGCCTTCGAAAACTACGTAAAAACACTTCAAACGTACATTAAGAAATAAAAAAATTTTGCACACATAGTTTACAAAATAAACCACTTTACAATTATGAAATTATTAGTCGTATTTTTATCAATTACAGCAATTGCCCACCTGACGCCCGTAATGGCTCAGTCTGAGGAGCAGGCTATGGCCTATCAGGCTTATTTGAGCACAAACAAAAGCCTGTGGAAGCAACTGGTTAATAACTGTACCAAAGAGTATAGTTCAGACCCATCGCATGAAAACCTGTATCAGCTTACCCTTGCTCAGCATGGTTTACTGAATGCCACCATGGCAGATCAGGATGAAGATCTTTTTGATGAGCACTACAAAAAAACAAAGAAAAACCTTGAGAAGCTGATAGATGCAGACCATGAAGCAGGCAATGCCAAAGCTTTGCTTTCCTCTATTTACGGCATGGAGATGGCCTACAGCTCGTGGAAAGGGATGTTCCTTGGCTCAAAGAGCAGCAGCAATTTGGATCAGGCTAAGAAAATAGCACCCTCTTCACCGTTGGTATGGCAGGTCTATGGAGGGTCAAAGCTGTTTACGCCGGCCATGTTCGGAGGAGACAAGGAGGAAGCGGTTACCGCCTTTGAGAAATCGGTCAGGCTGTATGAAGCGGACCCTGACCTGATGAAGTCCAACTGGAGGTATCTGGATGCTCTCGCCTGGCTGGGGCAGTCGTATCATAAAACGGGAAAAATGGAAAAGGCAAAACAAACATTCGAAAAAGCGCTTGAGATCGAACCCGGTTTTGGATGGGTGAAATTCGTGCTTTTGCCAGCGATCAACAAGACCCAGCCATGAAGCTGTTGATATGTTCTCTCGGCCTTCTGTTCAGTACTCCATTTGTGGTCTTCTGTCAGTCGGTCAAGGGGACTATTACAGATACCAGCAGCGGGGAGGTGCTGATTGGCGCCAGCCTTTACCTGAAATCCGATTGGCGCAAAGGCACCAGCACGGATGTAAATGGTCAATTCAGCCTTGAAGGTATCGACATAGGCGATACATTAATGGTGTCCTACATAGGCTACAGGGAACAACTATATATTATCACGGATCTCCAACATATTCAGATCGACCTCGAGCCTGTCGTTATGAATATGACGGAGGTCGTGGTAGAGGCAGAGTACCTGGTGGCGGAGGAGTTCACTTATAAAAAAGTGAACAGGCTGGACATTTACATGAATCCCAGTGCCAAAGCCGACCCACTACTGGCGGTAAATTCCCTGCCTTCCTCCACCACGCTGGATGAGTCTGCCAACATCAGCTTCAGAGGCAGCAGCCCGGCCGGAACGGGCATTTTTTTTAACAATGTTCCAATCTATGACCCCGTGCGTTTCTCCCAGCTCAACGGTATTGGTACATTCGGTATTTTCAACACGGCCATTGTAGACGAAATGCTGGTTTTTCCGGGGAATCCTCCACTGGAGTATGGAAATACTACATCAGGACTTATTGCCATAAAAACGACAGAAGAAATACCCGAAACAGCATCCAACACCGTTACGCTTTCACCAGCCAGCTTCGGATTCATGACCAGCAGGCCGTTAGGTGACAAAAACGCACTGGCCGTCTTCTCAAACTACCAGCCTTCAGGGATTCTTAAGGCTATGAACGCCAGTGCTCTGGAAGATATTGAATCGTTCCGCTCTGCGGACCTGGGAATAAACTTTATGCATCGGTTTAATGAAACGTCTGTATTCAAGCTTTTCAACTACAGCCTGACTGAAGGGTACGATTTCAACTATCAGTCCCCCACATTCAATGGTACATTCCGTCAAAACAAACGACGTAATTTCACTGTAGCCAATTTTCGAAAGAAAACAGGCCGGTCACAGTTTACTCTGAATAGCAACACCAGCTTTTCCAATGCTGAATTCGGTTTTGCGGACATGGACATTGCCATCGATAATTTCGATGTATTCTTTTCAGCAAATTATCAGTACAGGCATTCAAAGTTCAATGCCAAAACAGGAATAACCGTTGATTACAGGAACCAGCGATTCGAAGGGACCTATTATACCTTTGATCATGCCGAAGGTCCCGGCTTCCCGACCACTACCAGCGAGGGCACCAATGATATCAACAGACCTGAGCTGTACCTTTACACCAAGTACTATCCGCGTGAGAATGTTGTCCTTGGAGGGGGTATCAGAAAAAATCTGCCCGGCGATGGGCAAAGACATTATCTCAGCGGTCAGCTGAATGTCAAAGTAGAGCCTGGTCAGGCCACCAGCCTGATCGTGGCATGGGGCAAATACCATAAATATGCATTGCCGCAAAATGATACGGAGACTTCCTTTCTGATAGAAAGCGATCAGATCTCAGCGGACCTGAACTGGAAAAAAGACAGACTGCGATTCTCGTCCTCATTATTTGGCAAAAGAACCCGCGATCATGCCGGCACTACAGAATTAATAGGTTTTGAAGCCTTTGTATCAGGTAATCTGACACCAAAGCTCAGCGGACAGCTCTCCTACACCCTTATCAACGGTACTACAACTACGAAAGAAAAGCTGGAATACCCTGCCGCCTATGATCTGAACTATTTTATCCGCGGTAATCTCAACTATCAGTTTAGCGGTTACTGGTCCGTTAACGGCATGTTCATCTTCAGGGAAGGACCATTCCATCGTCCTGTGACCGGCGCTTCCTTTGATCCTTCCCTGGAAGTTTTTGAGCCTACCTATGCAGCGTGGACAGAACAGCAACGTCGCTCTGGCTACAGTACCGTTGACCTAAGCTTCAACAGGTTGATCCCGGTCAGGGAAAAACTCTCCATCATCGTTTTTGGAACATGCAATAATATCCTCAACATAAAAAATATACGCACCTACACCTACGACTTCGACTATACAACACGTGAGGCTGAATACTTCTCCCGTCGGACAGTGTATTTCGGAGCGGTGATCAATTTCTAAACTCTAAACATCCTGTATTATGAGACTCAAATTCATTTTCATTATGCTATTTCTATGCAGTCCATCACTGATTGCACAATCTGTTGAACAAAAGCTGAAGATCATGCAAAAGCTTGAGCTGATGCAGGGCCAATGGGCAGGACCGGCCTGGTCACAGCGCGGGGCATCCGAAAGGATCAATATCCACCAGGCCGAAAATGTGTATACCAAACTCGGTGGCCAACTGCTGGTCATTGATGGTAAAGGTACGGACCCCGTCAGCGGAGAGGCCATTTTTGAAGCGTTTGGAGTTATTAGTGCGAGGGACGGGTTGGATGAATATCAATTCAGTGCCTACACCATGGAAGGAAATCATGCCCTGGCGCAAGCCCGGTTTGAAGATGATAAGCTGGTGTGGTGGTTTGAAACACCCAACGGGGCCACGATCCGGTATGAAATACTTATAGTGCAGGACACCTGGACCGAGAATGGATATTACCTGCCCAATGACAGCACCGGGTACCATATCTTTCATATGGAACTTCAGCGGCAGTAGGTTGCCATTGACAACTTCAGCGATTATCGGATCAATGATTTTTCAAACCAACAACTATTAACAAATAACCAATAACGAATAAAGGTGCCATATTCTGCAATAATTGATATTTGATGCTAATTTTGCAGCTTCATCGAAAAGCAAGGACTTGCATCAATAATTACGGAACATGTCGCTGAAGGAGAAATATCCCGTTTATCTGTACAATACACTCAGTAAGAAGAAGGAATTACTGGAGCCCATAAATAAAGATAGTGTAGGGATGTATGTATGTGGACCTACCGTATACAGTGACGTTCACCTGGGAAATATCAGGACCTTTATGAGCTTCGATGTCATCTATCGTTACCTTACCTACCTGGGATATAAGGTACGTTACGTCAGGAATATCACAGATGTAGGTCACCTGGAAAACGATGCGGACGAGGGGGAGGATAAGATCGCAAGGAAGGCCCGGTTGGAACAACTGGAGCCCATGGAGGTGGTACAGCAATATACCAATGGTTTCCATCAGGTACTGGAAATGTTCAACCTCTTACCCCCCAGCATAGAGCCTTGTGCCACAGGACATATCATGGAGCAGATCGAAATGGTACAGGACCTGCTCAACAAGGGACTGGCCTATGAAGTGAACGGCTCAGTATACTTCGATGTGACCCAATACAATGAAAAGCATGACTACGGCAAGCTTTCAGGCAGAAAGATAGAGGAACTGATGGAAAGTGGCCGGGTGCTGGACAGTCAGGATGAAAAACGAAACAAGATCGATTTTGCACTTTGGAAAAAGGCTTCACCTACCCATATCATGCGCTGGAATTCTCCCTGGGGGGAAGGCTTTCCCGGCTGGCACCTGGAGTGTACAGTTATGAGCACCAAGTACCTGGGCGAGACCTTCGACATACATGGCGGAGGCATGGACCTTATTTTCCCTCATCACGAATGTGAAATAGCTCAATCCGTCGGCTCCACCGGCAAAGATCCGGTAAAGTACTGGTTGCACTCCAATATGCTCACAGTCAACGGGCAAAAGATGAGCAAATCCCTGGGTAATTCATTTCTCCCGGAGCAGTTGATCTCAGGCGATCATCCCTTACTTGAACGGGGTTACAGCCCTATGGTAGTACGGTTCTTTATGCTTCAGTCACACTACTCCAGTACACTGGATTTTTCCAATGAAGCACTCACAGCCGCCGAAAAAGGGTATAAGCGTCTGGTGGAAGGCATCAAAGTATCCAAATCACTGCAATATACCGGGGGAAACACGGATCAGGGACTGGAAAATAAGGTTAAAGGCCTTATGGACCAGCTTTTTACTGACCTGGGGGATGACTTCAATACTGCCCGGGCACTGGCTGTGTTATTTGAGATAACAACGCTGATGAACAACTTTAAGACTGGCAATACTCCTACAGGATCACTCAGTCAGACCATCTTTGATGAGCTCATCCAGCACTATCAGGGATTCTTTTATCATGTGCTGGGGCTAAGGGAAGAAGATGAAGGCAACAATCAGCTACTCAATGGTGTCATTGATGTTCTCATCAAACTTCGACTGGACGCCAGGGCCGGAAAGAACTACGAACTTTCCGATAAGATCAGAGACGATTTGAAACAAATTGGTGTTACCTTAAAAGACAGCAGAGAAGGGACGGAGTATTCTATTGATTAAGTCTCAATAGAATTGTTTATTTTTAGGATCGGCAACTATCTCACTTAGAGCTGCAAAGAATCTCCAAAACAGCCCTTCGCGGAGAAAAACATTGGTCATTATGGAGACTACTATAGCCAGAAAAAAGTTCACCACTGAAGAATATCACATGCTCGGAGACGCCGGGGTCATCAAACCGGACGAGCGTGTGGAATTAATTAATGGAGAAATAATAGAAATGAGCCCGGTCAATGCACCCCATATTGCCTGTGTTAACAGGCTTAACATGTTATTTGCCAGCAAACTGTCCGGACAGGCCATAGTAAGCATACAAAATCCGGTAGCTTTAGACAATTACAATGAGCCGCAACCAGATCTGGTCCTTTTCAGGCACCAGGATGATTTCTATGCTGAGAATAAAGCAACTTCAAAAGATGTTATTTTGGTAATTGAGGTCGCGGATACCACATTGGGGTATGATAGAAATGTAAAAAGTGATCCTTACGCAGAAGCGGGTATCAGCGAATTCTGGATTGTAAACATTCAGAAAAACGAAATAGAAAAATATACCCAGCCCGAAGACGGTCGCTTCCAACGGCTCGTTACCATGAAAAAAGAAGATACAATACATGTGGAGGCGCTTGACTTTTCTGTTGTTGTAAGCAACATCGTCGGATAGTATAACAATTATATCTGAGCGACCTGACTGCCAACCAGCAATGATTAACAAAACAACGTTTTGAAGTTCTTAAACCTGCTCTTCATCTTCCCCATAAGGGTTTATCAATACA
>LYSV01000033.1:15643-65880 GCA_001657315.1 Flammeovirgaceae bacterium BBD 1991-12
GTGGGGACCGCTAAAAGGGATCTGGCTGGGTATAAAACGGCTTTCAAAATGTCATCCCTGGGGTACCTCCGGCTATGATCCGGTACCCAAAAAACCTTAAGACTGGCAATCCGATGTTTATCACGGTCAGTCTTCCGGCATTTTGTGCCTTCCTTATCTCCATGGTAAAATTTAAAACCCGTTCCGAATATTGAAAATACCGAAAACGATTGTGGCCCGGGACCGGATTCAATACTTTTGTGGGATTGGCCAACGCTGATCGAACATGTTGAAAATAGATATGCATACCCATGTCCTCCCCAGAGACATGCCCAACTGGACGGAAAAGTTCGGTTATGGGGATTTTATTTATCTTCAGCATCACCGGGAAGGGTCAGCCAAAATGATGAAAGGCAATCAGTTCTTCCGCGAAATTCAGGCCAACTGCTGGGACCCCGAGCTGAGGATAGAGGAATATGCCAGATTCAATACTCAGGTACAGGTGATCTGCACTATCCCGGTGATGTTTTCCTACTGGGCACAACCGGATGACTGCAGGGACCTTTCAAGGTTTCTGAATGACCATATTGCCGAACTGGTCCATGAATATCCCAAAAACTATGTGGGGTTGGGCACATTGCCCATGCAGGACACTGATCTGGCCATAGAAGAACTGGAGCGCTGTAAGAATGAACTTGATCTAAAAGGTGTTCAGATCGGTTCCAATGTCAACAATCAGAACCTCAGCGAATCACGTTTTTATCCGATCTTTGAAGCCTGCCAGCAGTTGGATATGGCCGTAATGGTACACCCCTGGGAAATGATGGGCATGCGATACATGAACAAATACTGGCTACCCTGGCTGGTGGGAATGCCCGCTGAAACCTCCCGGGCCATCTGTTCCATGATCTTTTCAGGAATATTCGAAACACTGCCTGATATTAGAGTGAACTTTGCCCATGCAGGGGGTTCATTCCTGCCCACTATTGGCAGGGTGGAACATGGATATAACTGCCGGCCGGACCTTGTAGCCATTGACAACCAAATAAATCCCAGGAATTATATTGGTAAATTCTGGGTAGATTGCATAACCCATGACGCTGCTATGCTTAAATATGTACTGGAAATGCAGGGATCAACAAGGGTTACCTTAGGCTCAGACTATCCTTTTCCACTGGGTGACCTTGAAATTGGCAGGTTTATTGAGGAAATGGACCTGAATGAGGAGGTAGTTGAAGACATTTTCTGCAATGCTACGTTGGAATGGTTAAAGCTCAAAAAAGAAGATTTTACTACATGATCTGTAGAATTACCTTTATAGCACTTTTTTCACTGTCAGCAATTCAGGTACTCGCCCAAACGGAAGACGAGCTGTTGCAACAGCAGCTTCTGGACCGGGAGCAGGCCAGAGTAGCCGAAGTATCCCGTATGCTGGATAATGGTGTTGTATTAATGGAAAATGAAGAATACCTGGCTGCGGATGATGTATTCAGGCAGGTACTGAAAAAGGCTAAGGTGGTGCCTACCGACCTCACCTTCTACTTCGGTAAAAACTCCTTTTACATCGAAAAGTATAAACAAAGCATAGACTGGCTGAACAAGTATGTAGAGCTGAAAGGCACCTCGGGACGTTTTTACGAAGAATGTACGGAACTCCTCAAACTGGCGAATGCCTCTTTTCTGGCCATGAGAGAAGAAGAAAGAAAAGAGGCTCAGGAAATACTTACGACCAGCTATGACATTGATTGCGGCCCTACGGGTAAGGTGATCTGTCCGGTTTGTGCCGGCAAGGGAGTGATCATTCAGCAGGGCGCTTTTGGCAATACCTATAAAACCTGCCCCTACAGCGACGATCACGGTCAGCTGACCTGCACAGAATACAATCAATTGCTCAGAGGTGAGTTGAAGCCTAAGTTCTGACCAATATCACCCACCAGTAAGTCCCAGGCTAACTGACGTTCGTCATTTTCCATTCCGAAGGATTAGATTATCTTTGCAGCCGGATAATCATTCATGCAAAATGATATTACACAACCAGGTCAACAAAAATGTTCTCAAACAGCAATTGAAAGAAAGTACGGAGGAACGGGTCACACTCTCGTTTTACCGGTATTTTCATATTTATGACGTTCAGGCCTATCGCGACCAGCTTTATCTTGATCTTCTGAATCTGGGCGTGATGGGCAGGGTTTACATAGCCGAAGAAGGCATCAACGCTCAGATCAGCTTACCGGGAGACCGGCTTGACGACTTTAAAAGCTATATTGACAGATCCGAAGAGCTATCTGGTATCCGTTTGAATATTGCCGTGGATGATAATGGCAAGTCATTTTTCAAGCTTAAGATCCAGATCAGAAAGAAAATTGTGGCAGATGGCCTGAATGATGAGTCCTTTGATGTCACAAAAAGGGGCATTCACCTCTCCGCTGAGGAATTCAACAAGCTGGCAGAAGACCCGGATACACTTATTGTAGACATGCGTAACCACTATGAAAGTGAGGTAGGCCATTTTCAAAATGCTATATTACCGGACATAGACACCTTCAGAGAGGCCTTACCTGTGGTGGAGACCATGCTTGAAGACAAAAGAGACAGAAATATCATCATGTACTGCACCGGAGGCATACGATGCGAAAAAGCCAGTGCATGGTACAGGCACAGAGGCTTTAAAAATGTATTCCAACTGGATGGGGGTATCATTGAATATACTCGTCAGGTGCGTGAAAAGGAACTTGAAAACAAATTCATAGGCAAAAATTTCGTTTTTGACGAACGCCTCGGAGAGCGCATCAGTGATGACATCATTAGCCAGTGTCATCAATGTGGCAAACCCTGCGATAGCCATACAAACTGTAAAAATGATGGTTGTCACCTGCTGTTCATTCAATGTGATGAATGTGCGGCCAAATATGACGCCTGTTGTTCCACAGAGTGTCAGGAAGTGATCCACCTGTCTGAAGAAGAACAAAAGGAACTTCGCAGCGGTGTGGATAAAGGTCGTCAGGTATTCAAAAAGGGACGATCGGAGAAACTCATTTACAAATCGAACGCAATAAAAAGCACAGCAAACCAGTTACAAACGACCCCGTAATGTCATTAATGGGGTACCAGCGGAATGAAACTAAATTTCGACCCCAGACGTTAACCACTCTGAGTCATCAGAGAGCACCATTTGGCATTAAAACGTCATAATAATGGTCAAAACAAAGAAAAATGGCAAGAATAAAATATTATTACGATACAGAAACATGCAAATATGAGCGTGTAAAGACCAAAACACAGGATGTCATCCTGAATTTTCTTGGTCTGGCCTCTCTCATTGTGGCATGTGCCGTAGGACTTCTGATGCTCTACAACAACTATTTTGAGTCGCCCAAGGAACTCATGTTGAAAAATGAGGTGGCTGAAATGGAGTACTATTACAATAACCTGGAGAAGGAAGTAGAGCAACTGAAAGCCGTGGTTTCCGCGCTGGAAAACAGGGACGATGATATTTACCGTGTGGTGCTTGGCGCCGAACCTTATGACGCCAGCATCCGGAATGCAGGTATAGGAGGTGTGGACCGGTATGAAGATATCAAAAGCAAAAAGATCGATCACAAGGATGTGATCCTGAAACTGAATAAGGAGGTAGACAAGCTGAGGCGCAAAATGTACATACAGTCCACCTCGTATGATGAGATTATACAACTTGCCGACAATAAGGCTAAAATGTTTGCAGCCATACCAGCGATACAACCTATATCAAATAAGGAACTCATACGTCTGGCCTCAGGGTTCGGCCAAAGGATCCATCCGGTATATAAAGTGAAAAAATTCCACTCCGGCATCGACTTTTCCGCCCCTATTGGCACGCCTATTTACGCTACGGCGGACGGCAAGGTGACCAAGGTAAAAAGCCGTTTCAGTGGCTATGGCAAAATGGTGGAGATCGATCATGGTTTCGGCTACAAGACACGCTATGCACACATGCACGAATTTGAAGTAAAGGAAAGACAGTATGTAAAACGTGGCCAGATCATTGGATACGTAGGTAACACAGGGTTGTCTACAGCTCCTCACCTGCACTATGAGGTGATCATGAACAATAAAAAGATCAATCCGGTGCATTACTTCTTCAACGATCTTGATCCTGATGAATATGAAAAGGTCATCGAACTGGCGTCCATTGAGAACCAGTCGCTCGGCATGTAATTTTTTTTAAAAAAACATTTGACCGGAAAAAACAATTAATTTACTTAGCGGGCAGAAAAAAGAGATGAAGAGAATATTAAACACATATCACCATCATCATTTAGCTTCACCTAAGATGCATGGAAAGATAATGTGTTAATGAAATTACTATAGAATACACAAAAAGGCTTACCATGCGGTAGGCCTTTTTTATTTTGCAACTTTACAAAAAGAATGGAAAAACTAAGAATTGCAGTACAAAAATCCGGCAGATTACAGGAAAAGACCGTAGCCCTGTTAAAGGAGTGCGGCCTGAGCTTTAGTAACGGCCCCAACCGGTTAAAAGCTGACGCCTTCAACTTTCCTGCCCAGATCCTTTATCTGAGAGACGATGACATACCTCAGTACGTTCAGGATTCCGTGGCTGACGTGGGCATAGTGGGAGAGAACGTGTTTGTGGAAAAAAACAAGAAGGTCGCCCTCGTGGAGAAGCTGGATTTTGCCAGATGCCGTTTATCCATAGCCGTACCAAAATCAACGGAATATACCGGTACCGGATTCCTGAATGGTAAGAAGATCGCTACCTCCTACCCTTTTATTGTTAACCGGTTTTTAAAGGAAAACAACATAGAGGCTGAGATCCATGAGATCAGCGGCTCAGTGGAAATAGCCCCGGGCATAGGTCTTGCAGATGCCATTTGCGACATTGTGAGTACCGGAAGTACATTGCTCGGGAACGGCCTGAGCGAGGTAGAAACGGTTATGAAATCTGAGGCCGTACTGGTGTCAAATGAATACCTGAATAAAGAAAAACGGCTTATCCTCGATAAACTGATCTTCCGCATTAAATCCGTAAAAACGGCCAAAAACAACAAGTATTTGCTATTGAATACACCCAATGACTCTATCGAAGCTATTACAAAAGTGCTGCCTGGCATGAGAAGTCCCACGGTAACTCCGTTGAAGGAAGAAGGCTGGTCCTCCTTACATTCCGTAGTCAACGAAGATGATTTCTGGAATAAAATTGATCAACTGAAAGCCCTTGGCGCACAAGGCATATTGGTAATTCCTATTGAAAAAATGATCCTATGAAAATGCAGATCATCAACAATCCGGAACGCGAAAAATGGCCTGTACTACTTTCAAGGCCGGTTTTTGAGGCACAAACGCTACAGAATTCAGTGCGCGGGATCCTGAATAAGGTCCGGGCAGAAGGCGATAAGGCATTGCTGGACTTTAATCTTCAATTCGATAAGGCTGATACCTCCCGCCTTGACGTTACCCGTGAAGAAATTGAAAGAGCTGTTGCTCAGGTTGAAGATCCTTTAAAAGACGCCATCAAAACAGCTTTTGACAATATACTCAAATTCCACAAGGCTCAACACCGTGAAACACTCACCGTTGAAACTACACCCGGAGTAACATGCTGGAGAAGGTCGGTACCCATTCAAAAAGTAGGGATCTATATTCCGGGAGGCACGGCCCCATTGTTCTCTACCGTACTCATGCTCGGCGTCCCGGCCAGCATAGCCGGATGTGAGGAAATTGTGCTATGTACACCCCCGGGTCCGGACGGCTCAGTCAACCCGGTCATTTTGTTTACAGCTGATCTTATGGGGATCACCAAAATCTATAAAACAGGTGGAGCCCAGGCGATCGGCGCCATGGCCTATGGCACGGAAACCGTACCCAACGTGTACAAGATATTCGGCCCGGGCAATCAATATGTCACCGAAGCCAAGCAGCAGGTGAGTCTGGAAGGTGTGGCCATTGATATGCCTGCAGGCCCTTCCGAGGTTGCTGTCATAGCCGATGCTTCCTCAGATGCGTCTTTCGTAGCTTCTGATCTGTTGTCACAGGCAGAACATGGAGCAGACAGTCAGGTCATACTCATCTGCACGGATGAGAATAAGGTAAACGGAGTGGCTACAGAGATAAAAAGGCAGCTTGCCGAGCTGCCCAGGAAAGAACTGGCAGGCAAAAGTCTGGACAATAGCAAGGCATTTATTGTACCGGATACTACCACAGCCGTAGAGCTCAGCAACGCCTATGCTCCTGAGCATCTGATCATTTGCACGCAGGATGCTGACGACCTGGCGGAGAAGATCATAAATGCCGGCTCTGTCTTTATAGGGTCCTATACACCTGAGTCGGCCGGCGATTATGCTTCAGGCACAAATCATACACTACCTACCAATGGAGCCGCAAGGGCCTACAGTGGTGTATCGCTTGATAGCTTTATGAAGCAGATCACCTATCAAAAAATAGATCCGGCCGGTCTGAGGAATCTTGGACCTGCTATAGAGAAAATGGCTGCTGCCGAGCTACTGGAAGCTCACAAAAGGGCCGTAAGTATACGACTGGAAAAACAAGGACGATGAAACCGCTGGACGAACTGGTTCGACCCAATATTCTGACCATGAAGCCCTATTCATCCGCCCGGGATGAATTTGAAGGCGAGGGAGAGGTATTCCTGGATGCGAACGAAAATCCCTATGAGACCGGCCTGAACCGCTACCCGGACCCCTACCAGCGTGCGCTGAAAGAAAAGATAGCAGAGATAAAGGGGATCGACTCACAAAACATCTTCCTCGGTAATGGGAGCGACGAAGCCATTGACCTGATCATAAGAATATTTTGCGAACCGGAGAAGGACGGGATCATTATCACGGATCCTACCTATGGCATGTATCAGGTATCAGCTGCTATTCAGAATATTACAGTGGTCCGGGTTGCCCTGTCCAATGATTTTACAATAGCTGCCAATGATGTTTTAGCTGCCGTTCGTGATAACACGAAGGTGATATTCCTGTGCAGCCCAAACAATCCCTCAGGAAATGATCTGGACCACGAAGAAGTACTGAAGATCCTCAAGGATTTCCATGGCATTGTAGTCATAGATGAAGCGTATATCGACTTTACCGATCAGCCCGGCTTTCTGGGTGAGTTACCGGAATTTCCCAACCTGATCATATTACAGACCTTTTCAAAAGCATGGGGGTTAGCCGGTTTAAGGCTGGGTATGGCCTTCACATCTTTAGAGATCATCAGCCTTTTTAATAAAGTAAAGCCTCCTTACAACCTCAATATTCTTACCCAGAATGAGGCATTACATAGAATTAGTAACAAAGCTGAAATGGAAAAGAATACACGCGAGATCCTTTCTGAAAGAGAATGGCTGGCCAAAGAACTTTTAGGGCTTGGAATAACTGTAAAGATCCATTCTTCCTCGACCAATTTTCTCCTGGTAAGGTTCGATCATTCCGACCGGATCTTTCACTACCTGATGGACCAGGATATTATAGTCAGGGACCGGTCGCGGACTCTTCACTGTGATGGCTGCCTCAGAATCACCGTTGGCACGAAAGACGAGAATAGAAAATTGATAGAAGCGCTTAAATCCTTTCAGCAAAATATCAAAGAAGGAAAAACCACGATAGCATTAAAAAAATGAAAAAAGTACTGTTCATAGATCGTGACAATGTACTCATCATGGAGCCGGAAGATGAGCAGATCGACAGTCTGGAAAAGCTGGAGTTCTATCCCGGTGTATTCCAGGGGCTGGGAAAGATTGCCAAAGAAACGGATTTTGTACTGGTGATGGTAAGTAACCAGGATGGCCTGGGGACAGACTCCTTTCCGGAAGAAACCTTCTGGCCGGCACACAACAAAATGTTGGACACATTAAAGGGAGAAGGGATAGAATTTAACAAAATATTTATAGACCGGTCTTTTGAACATGAGAACAAGCCCACCCGCAAACCTGGCACCGCTATGCTTACAGAATACCTGAACGGACAATATGAGCTAACGGGGTCCTATGTGATCGGTGATCGTATAACAGATATGCAGTTGGCGCGGAACCTGGGCACAAAAGGTATCTGGCTCAATACCCCGTCAGGTGAGGCTGAACTGCAGCAGAACGGCCTTCAGGATACCGTGGCACTGGTTACAGAAAGCTGGGAAGACATCTACCTGTACCTGACCCGGCCGACAAGATCAGGAAGTATAAGCCGCCAAACCAAAGAAACCGACATCCGCATTACTGTAGGACTGGACGGTAATGGCAAGTCATCCATCGCTACCGGCATCGCCTTCTTCGATCACATGCTGGAGCAGATCGCCAAACACGGTCTCATTGATCTGGAAGTCCAGGTAAAGGGAGACCTGGAGGTGGATGAGCATCACACCATAGAAGATACAGGAATTGCTTTAGGTGAAGCTTTTTTAAAGGCACTGGGTGATAAAAGAGGAATAGAACGCTACGGTTTCTGTTTGCCCATGGACGACTGTCTGGCACAGGTGGCATTGGATTTCGGCGGCCGTAACTGGATGGTCTGGGATGCGGAATTCAAACGTGAAATGATAGGCAAAATGCCTACTGAAATGTTCTTTCACTTCTTCAAATCGTTTTCGGATGCTTCAAAAAGCAATTTGAACATCAAGGCAGAGGGGACCAATGAACATCATAAGATCGAGGCTATCTTCAAGGCGTTTGCCAAAGCCATAAAAATGGCCGTACGAAAAGATGAAAAGAATAACCAGTTACCCAGCACAAAAGGGGTTTTATGAGCTCTGATAAGGCAAGATTGGTTTCCTACAAATTCCGCAAAGGTCTGCGTTGGGATCAAAACGTACTTTGCGCCCTTCGCGCTTCTCACAATGCTTTGCATGAAACCAGAACTCTCGAAAAGATATTAAAAACCTGAAATGAAAATAGCGATCATAAAATACAATGCAGGAAACACCCAGTCCGTCATTTTTGCTCTGAACCGGCTGGGCATCGAACCATTGCTTACCGCAGACTTCGAAGAGATCAGAAGGGCGGACAAGGTGATATTTCCAGGTGTTGGAGAAGCCAGTTCTACCATGAACCACCTCAGGGAGCTGGGCATGGACCAGCTCATCCCCGGGCTTACCCAACCTGTTCTTGGCATATGCCTTGGGCAGCAACTTATGTGCCGGTATTCAGAAGAAAACAACACCACTTGTCTTGGGATCTTTGACCAGGAAGTGAAGCGATTCAGGCCTGAAAATCACGAAAAAGTACCTCACATGGGCTGGAATGACCTTCATGATACTACAGGACCATTAATGCGCAACCTCCCGGATCCTAATGTATACTTTGTACACAGCTACTATGTACCTATCAATGAAAATACGTCTGCGGCAGCAAGTTATACACTCCCCTTCAGTGCTGCCATGCAAAAGGACAATTTTCATGCGGTACAGTTCCACCCGGAAAAATCAGGACCTCAGGGACAGAAGATCATTCAAAACTTTATAGAGCTATGCGACTGATACCTGCTATAGACCTCATTGACGGCAAGTGCGTCAGGCTAACTCAAGGGGATTACGATCAAAAAAAAGTGTATAATGAAGATCCGCTGGCTGTAGCAAGGGAATTCGAGGACGCAGGCATCCGCTATTTACATCTGGTCGATCTCGATGGTGCGCGTTCGGGACATATTGTAAACCACCATGTACTGGAGTCAATTGCAGGCAAAACCTCCCTGAAGGTTGATTTCGGTGGTGGGGTGAAGAGCGATGAGGACATCAGGAAAGCTTTCGATCACGGGGCACAACAGGTAACCTGTGGCAGTATCGCCGTCAAAAACAGGGACCTCGTTTTGAAATGGATCGGACAGTATGGCCCTGATAAGCTCATCCTCGGCGCTGATGTGAAAGACAAAAAAGTAGCTATCAGCGGATGGACAGAAAAAACAGACCTCGCCATTACCGACCTCATTCAAAACTATACCTCAGCAGGTCTTGAATACGTCATATGTACGGATATCGCCACTGATGGTATGCTCACCGGTCCCAATTTCGGGCTGTACTCCGAGCTGCTGGACGCTTTCCCCAAGATCAAACTTATTGCCAGTGGAGGTGTCAGCAGTATTGAAGACGTCGAGCGATTACAAAAACTAAATCCTGAAGGTGTTATTATCGGTAAAGCTATTTATGAAGGCAAAATAACACTACAACAGCTATCAACCTTATCCCATGCTTAAAAAAAGGATCATACCCTGTCTCGATATTAAAAACGGCAGAACGGTGAAAGGTATTAACTTCGTTAACATCCGGGATGCCGGGGACCCTATAGAATTGGGTGAGTTCTATGCACAGCAGGGTGCCGATGAGCTGGTTTTTCTGGATATAACCGCTACAAAAGAAGAGCGTAAGACATTTGTGGAGCTTGTTCGTGATATAGCACATCACCTGAATATCCCTTTTACCGTGGGTGGCGGCATCTCCAGCGTGGAAGACGTGGCCCCCCTTCTGCAGGCCGGTGCCGATAAGATATCGGTCAATTCGTTGGCGGTAAAAGACCCTGGCCTCATTAACGAGCTGGTAGATGCCTTCGGCAGTCAGTGCATTGTGGTAGCGATCGACGCCCGGTTTGTGGATAACCGCTGGATCGTACATACCCACGGAGGCAGCCGCCCCACGGAGCGCGAGCTGTTTTCATGGGCAAAGGAAGTTGAACAGCGCGGAGCCGGGGAAATACTGTTTACCAGTATGGACCATGACGGCACCAAACAGGGCTTTGCCATCAAAGCGTTGAAGAAGCTGGGTAATGAAGTGACCATCCCGATCATTGCCTCGGGTGGAGCAGGCACCATGGAGCATTTTGACGAGGTATTTCAGGAAGGTGAAGCTGATGCTGCACTGGCCGCCAGCATTTTCCACTTCAGGGAAATAGGAATACCTGAACTGAAAGATCATTTAAGAAAGAATGATATAGAAGTCAGGTAGCATAATCCACTCAATACATTTAAATAATCACAAAGAATGACAACCGAAAACCCTGTACCTACTTTCGAAAAAGGCCTAGTTCCGGCCATTATTCAAGACGCAACGACCAAAAACGTATTGATGCTGGGCTATATGAATGAAGAGGCATTTGTAAAAACCCGGAAGGAGGGCAAAGTGACTTTTTTCAGCCGGAGTAAAAACCGCCTTTGGACCAAGGGAGAAACCTCAGGTAATTTTCTGATGGTCAGAAACATTTCCCTTGACTGTGATCAGGATACTCTCCTTATCCATGTCGACCCCGTCGGGCCGGTATGTCATCTTAATAACGACACCTGCTTTGGAGAAACCCCTAACAAATCAACAGACCTCGCATTTCTCGAACAGACTATTCAAAACAGGGTCACTCACCCAAAGGAAGGGTCGTATACGAATGAATTATTGAACAAAGGCATCAACAAGGTAGCCCAAAAAGTGGGTGAAGAGGCCGTGGAACTGGTCATTGAAGCCAAAGATGACCATGAAGATCTGTTTCTGAACGAAGCAGCCGATCTGATGTATCACTATCTCGTACTGTTGGCTGCAAAGGGGCTGGAATTAAACGATGTGATCAAAGTACTGAAGCAAAGACATGGGTAGTTCACAGTTCAAGGTTCGATGTTTAATATTCTAAGTTCAACCTGGAACTCAGAACTTCAAACTGTGAACGTTAAACGTTGAACTTCGAACAAAAACAAGTTGTCAGATATGTTGCAAATGATTTATAAAATTGAGGCCATATTTGCAATATGAAAAACATCAGGGTCATAGACGGATATGAATTTGAGGAATACACCCGGGAAACCTTCTGTGAGGAAGAGGTACTGAAGCGCAGCCGGGAGTTCCACCAATGGATGAATACACGCAGGACGGTACGGAATTTCTCTGACCGGCCTATTCCAAAAGAAGTTATTGACAACATTATTCTTACGGCCTCCACGGCTCCTTCAGGGGCTCACAAACAGCCCTGGACGTTCTGCGTAGTGTCCAACACTGAATTAAAAAAGAAAATAAGAGAAGCCGCCGAGGCAGAAGAATACGAAAGTTACAACGGACGCATGAGTGATGAGTGGCTCGAGGATCTGAAACAATTCCAGACCGACTGGCACAAGCCTTTTATCGAAGTAGCTCCCTACGTCATTATCGTTTTCAAAAAAGCCTACGAACTTGACAAAGATGGTAATAAAAAGAACAATTACTATGTAAATGAGTCCGTGGGACTGGCCGTGGGCTTTTTACTCGCTGCCATACACCACGCAGGACTGGTGGCCCTTACCCACACTCCCAGCCCAATGAATTTTTTGACCAAAATACTGGAAAGACCTGCCAACGAAAGGCCGTGCTTTCTGATCCCGGTAGGTTACCCTACGGATGATACCTATGTACCCAAATTATCCAGAAAACCACTGAAAGATATAGTGGTTTTTTACAAATAATCCGGCTGGAAACGGCGGTTCATGAAGATATTCAGGCAATATCAGAGCCTCAGTCCTCTTCGATCATCTCGGAAAACTCTTCCACATCAAATTTGATATCGTCCTCCCCTATCTGATCAAACGGATTTTCAAGATGTCCCTGAATGTTATCCAGGCTGATCAAAATAAAACTGAACATAATGGGCATCATATATTGCAGACCATTACTGTATTGCTCGGCCACATACTCAAAATAAGGGCCATAAAGAATAGGAAAGCTGTAGATGAAAACCTTGCTGTACGCACGTAATGTGATGGGAGTTCTGTAGTGCAATATCACCTTCAGATTTTCAATGGAGGTAGCCAGCTTGCTGACATATTGGCTCACACGGGACATCTCACCGGAAGGCAGGCCAAGGTCTCTGAAACCCATAAGCAACTTCGAGATTTTTGAAATATTGTCAAAGATCCGCTGTTCGGCCTGCCGGGTATCGATCTTATCGGCAATGAACAGTGATCTCAGAGAAGTATAGGTCTCAATCAACTGGCCTTTCACTTCACGCTCAAACCCCTCAGATTCCACCCAATCACGCGAAGCATAAAAAATGGCCAGCAGATAAGCCTTAAAATCTGCCAGCAGGGCCAATGCACGCTCACGTCGTTTATAAGCACTGTCAATGGAAAAAACAACCGGAAATACGATCGATATACCTATGATGGTCAAGGGAAAATCAGCCTTGAGATCAAGTAATCTGCATGTGTAGGTAGAACCAATGGCCAGGGTAGTAACTATAAACGTTTTATAGTTAATGATCAGATATAAACTCCTCAATACTTTCACTTTCAGAATATTTTGTGTCACAATTTAAAAAAAACCAGCCAATTTGCTAATGGTTAACAATCAATCACTTACTGATCTTCACAGCCGGGCAAACCTCCAAACAGCTCATGTTTCATCGCCCGATAGTCCCATTGATTGACAAAATATTGACTTCATCGATAATCCTGCTCCATTTTTGGGCTTTTATGGTTTATTAGATAGTACACGACGGTACTAATATAATGTCATGGTTGGTTTTGAAATGGCAGCTTTTCCCATTTTAAAACTATGTTGAGAGGATTTTTTGCAGTACTGATATTTTTTGTGGGGAGCCTTCCGGGAAGGTATTCTGTTTATGCCCAGTGCAGTTCACTTAGGCCACAAATAAATTTTTCCTTTAATACCGACCAGGATTGCGCTCCGGTGACGGTAACGGATTTTACGGTGACGTACTTTTTTAACGCACCACAGAACCCCAACGATATCGAGATCCGGTTTGAGTGGAACGATCCCGGGAATAACTTCGACGTTGTAAACATCGGTTCAGGGCTTATAGGCAATATAGATAATGATGAGTTTACAGCCTCAGCACCTATGTTCACCTACTTTGATAACGATGGCCAGTGCACTATCATACCCACCGCCTACATTTACATCAACGGTGCGGTATGCCCTACTTCACAGGAAGTCCAGACCGCCTTTTTCTGGGGTACCGATGAGCAGGCCAATGCAGAATTATTCGTCAATCCCACCAATTATGAGGTCTGCTTCAATAATCCTGTGGTGAATGCAGTGTTTACTGATAATTCGGAATTCAACTGTAACCGTAATGTAGAACCAGACCGACCCAATGAACAGCCCCGGCATGTTCAGTTCGTTTACGGGACAGGCCATAATCCTAGCTCAACTATTTTGAACCTGTCACTGGAAGACGGTGGTACACGCCCTCTCACCAACGGTACAGGGAACCTCGTTTCGCCGGAAACTCGCGGTACGGCCGGGCAGCAGGTTACCGCCGGATATTTCGGTCCCATTGAAACGGTTCCTTTCCCGGCCAACGGCCCAAATGCGCAAAGCTTTCCCATGAATGCGCCAGCGGACGCCGCAAATCTTATTGGCAATAGATTTCAGGTGACTCTTTTTAACTGGAACATCTGCAACACCTGGAACGGTGACCCCATTGACCCGAACTACGAAGATGCCATATCCACCACAGCCTGGATCGTGATCACAGGAGCCCCGGAGCCGGAGTTCTGGACCCGTGAAAACAATGCTTCAGGGGACACCACAAGCTTTTTTTGTGTAGGCGATGATATCTATTTTGACAACGAAACCCCGAATATGGGGGCACTGGACTTCCGCTGGGAGTTTTATGATGACCCCACCGGCACAACATTGCTTGACACACGTAACCGGAACAATCCAACCTATTCCTTCAATACGCCGGGCCAAAAGCTCATTCGTCTGAGAGCAGAAGATCAAACGGCTCAAGGCTCATGCATTGAAACTTTTGAAAAGATCATTACGATATCCGCACCTATGATAGCTCAGATCGGCATGACGGATGCAGCCGGCGACCCGGTTTCAGGGCTTTTCTGTCAGAACCCCATCACTCCACAGGACTTCTACATCCGTTTTACAGATATTTCTACGGGCACTCCCAATGCCTTCACCCGATGGCGCTGGGAATTTTATGATGAGAACAATATGTTGGTCCGGGAAGAGCCCACCGGGGGTGTCTTTTCAACTTCAATACTGGGCCCTTTTGATGACACATTTACAAATACCGGTACCTACAGGGTACGATTGATCATAAGAGACGAAACAACCACCTGCCAGTCTGAAGATGAGATCCGGATCAGGGTCTATGAAAATCCTGCAGCTGCCTTCACTGCTACCCGCGTGTGCGAGGGGGAAGTTACCCGTTTCGAAGATGTATCTTCCCTCAACCCCATAAACGGGGAAAGTATTGTATCCTGGGAATGGGACTTTGACTATGACAGCGTTGCCTTCAATAAAGACGCCTCTTTTGACGATCAAACTTCGTTCGACCGCACTTTCAGCTCCGCCGGCACCTATAATGTAGCACTGAGAGTTACTACAGATCAAAATGCATGTTCTGACCTGTTTGTTATGCCTGTTACAGTAGATCCGCTACCTCTGGCTGACATAAGTGCAGACCAGCCAAACGGATGCAGCGTGCTTGAGGTTACGTTTACGAATAATTCTGTGGGGGTCCAGCCTGATGCGATACAGCAATACATTTGGGAAGTGGATAATGGGTCAGGGTTCGTTGTAGACTCAGTTCAAAACCCATCGGACCCGGGCTTCTCCAGCCAGTATGTTCGCTATTTTGAAAATCTCACCACAGCTGATCTTACCTACCAGGTACGTCTCAGGGCTGTCACAGTAAATAATTGCGAACGCCTGAGTGCTCCCGTGACAGTCGTGGTAGGCCCCGGTCCGGTTTCAGGCTTTAATGCCCTGAATTATTCTCCTTTCGATGACAATTGCAGCCCTGTAACCGTTGATTTTGAGGTGAACGATGAAACACTGGCCTTAAACCCTTCATCGTTTGTCTGGACCGTAGCAGACACCAGCGGTGTGATAGATCAGCAGAATACAGGCACCACTCCCTCGTTTTCATACGATTTTATAAATAACGGCCAGAACATAAGAGATTTTTCTGTGACACTGACAAGCATGCTGGCCAATGGCTGTTCCAGGGATTCCACCCGGGTGATCAGGGTAAATCCTATACCTTCTGCAGACTTCACCATTGACACACTGAAGTTTGACTGTGAAGTAATGCATCTGAATTTTGAAGCTGTCACCAGGGGACTGAGCGAATATCGCTGGGAGCTGAGGATCAATAATGTAGTGCTGTTTTCATCATCCACGACTGGGGATAATTTTGATTACATCGTAAGTCGTGCTACTGCTGACCAGGCTCTCGAGGTGTCTCTGGAAACCACAAATTTCGCCGGTTGTGTCAGCCCGACGGTGGTGAAAGCAGTGCAGGTTACTCAGGAGCAACTGCCAGGGACAGCATTCGATGTAACACCAATAACCCAGTCTCTTCCCAACCGCACAGTGACCCTGACCAATATGACCAACCCCGGACCCTGGGCTTACCGTTGGGACTTTGGCGATAGCACAAGTACTGACGAACCAGAGCCAGGCAGCCATACCTATGCCACACATGGCACTTACATTATCACGCTCACAGCACAACTGAACGAATGTATTGAAACCGCCACCCGGACAATAACCATTAACCCAGTACCACCTGTCGTGGATTTTGACTACGACCCTCCGTCGGGCTGTGTTCCTCTAACAGTACAGTTCACCAACCTGTCGCAATTTGCTGATTCCACCAGTTATTTCTGGAGCTTTGGTGCCAATGAGGGTGTATCCCGGGCCGTCAATCCTTCCTACACTTATTTTGAGCCTGGTGTTTACACTGTAAGTCTGAGTGCCACCAATGTCCTGGGGGATACCGTAAGAGAGGTCAAATCCCAGATCATAGATGTATTTGAGCTTCCCGTGGCACAGTTCAATATACGCCCCAGAGTTGTTTTAATCCCGGACCAGCCTCTGTTTACTGATAACAACAGCTTTGGAGCAGATGCCTTTGAGTGGGATTTCGGTGATGGTACCATTTCCACGGAATTCGAGCCGCAGCATTTTTACGGAGAAGAGGGCATCTATGATGTTACTCTCATTGCCTACAGCTCCAATGGCTGCACGGATACCACCCGGCGGGAAGGTCTCGTACAAGCGAGGACCGGAGGGCGACTGCTGATCCCGAACGCTTTCACCCCTAACCTGTCAGGAAGCACAGGAGGACGGCCAGGGAATGGCCTTAACGATGTATTCCTACCCCTTACACAGGGAGTATCACAGTTTGAAATGCTGATCTTCAACCGCTGGGGGGAGCTGATATTTAAAAGTGAGAATAAAAACATTGGCTGGGATGGGTATTACCAGGGTAAGTTGTGCGCACAGGATGTATATGTCTACAAACTGGATCTTGTCTTTGAAAATGGTGAAAGGGCTGTTCGAACGGGAGATGTGAATTTGATAAGATGAGAATATTACTGACCATTGTACTGTTTCTTGGGGTTTTTAGGGGTATGGCACAGGATCCTCATTTTTCACAATACTATGCTGCTCCCACCTATCTCAATCCGGCCTTTGCCGGAACGGGCGCCGACCACCGTTTTATTGCCAACTACCGGAACCAATGGCCGGATATCAGCAATGGATTCATTACCTATGCCTTTTCTTATGACTACCATATGTCCGATCTACGCAGTGGCATAGGTATACTGGTCATGGCAGACCAGGCAGGCTCGGCTGGGCTACAATCCACCACGGTGAATTTCCTTTATTCCTACAAAGTGCAACTGGCCAACAAATGGATCGTAACCCCTGGGTTGTACTTCGGTTACGGGTACCGTGACATTGACTTTAACCGGCTTGTGTTTGGCGACCAACTGGAGTTTCAGAGTGACGGTCAGGTACCTACTCAGGACCTGCAGGCCAATTCTCTGGGTAGTGCACATTACTTTGATTTTGGAAGCGGTCTGCTTATTTACAACAAAACCTTCTGGCTCGGTTTCGCTGCCAGCCACATCAACGAGCCAAACCGGTCGTTGCTGGGGGAAGAAAGCGAAATACCTATGAAAACTTCTATACACGCAGGTTTCAGAGTGCCATTGTATTCAGGGGTTTTCAAAAAGAAAAGGATCTCCAGCCTGGCACCTTCCATAGTTTATCAGAAGCAGGGAGATTTCGACCAACTGGACATAGGCATGCACTTTCTGTACGAGCCCATCATGATCGGCCTGTGGTACAGAGGTATTCCCATTCAGCAAAATGTGAATGATAATATCAGTCAGGACGCTGTGGTGATCATTTTGGGTGTACGCTTTGAAAACCTGGAAACTGCGTACAGCTATGATTTCACCGTTTCCGAATTGGGCTCTATCTCCGGCGGTGCACACGAAGTATCACTCAAGTACAACCTGAACATGGCCGTGAAGTCAAAAGTAAAAAAGCCTGAGAAATTCATTCCCTGCCCGACGTTTAGTAAATAGTTGATGGTCGTATGTTGATCGTTCTGATTTTCCATTATAAGCCAACAACAAACAACCATCACCCCCCTATTTAGCCATGCTAGAAGCACAGGTATTCGCTTTTGAATGAAATGACCAAAAATTCAGGCAATTTAAGACCATTTTCTTCCTCCGATGGGAGAAGGATTAAGCCCGCCTGGATGAGCTGGTCGGGCAGGGTTGAGGCCATCAAAATAGCTTAAATAGCCTGAAATAAATCTATTGAAGTAAGCGCCTGGAAAATACTGAGTCATATCGCGTTGAACCTAATTCTCTCATTCTATTGCCACTAACAATGACACTAAGTTTTTTCGAGTAAGTAAAAGTCAACACCTAGTCACATGCTTTGTGCCGTGGAGCCTTCGTGGCCTGATTGCCAGTGTTTTATGTATTTACCTACTTCGATAAATCTAAAAATCCTTTAAAAGTGGAATCCCAGCCTAGAAGCTTTGAAAATAGTAGCGTAGGCCTATTGAGGTATTGAAGTTGTTTAAGCGGTGGTTGAATTCTTCACTAAAATCTTTTTCAGGATCCGTGAACGAAAGGTTTACTCGGGTAGTAGCACTTTTAGTCAAGGTGAGGTTGAAGGATGACCGCCACACGAGCGCCAAACGTGGATGAATAAACTTAGTTTCGAGGTCCACACCTACCGCCAAGGAGAGGTTAACCTTGTTCCATTCTCTGTTGGGCACATTTGTTACTGTTAATGTATCCGAAACAGTAGTACCTTCTTGTCTAAGTATAATTCTTTGACCTTCTAGATATTTAACTTCATTGACAACACTAGCGAGCACTCCAAGACTTGGCGTGAAATGAAAGTGGTTTTGAAGGAACGTAAATGGATATCTGCGCCCGTAAGATATATTGATATTAGTAGCACTGATATTTAAGTTAAAAACCCGGACCCAATAGTTATCATGAGGTTGATACTCGTAGCTGAATAGGGGAAAATAGTCTTCAAAGAATAAGGTCGCTTTTACCACGTGTTTGTCTTGAATAACAGTACCAATGCTTAACGGCACTACACCTGACAATCCAGTTAAACTGGAAATCTGTTCGGTACCGGAGCCAGAGGGCTTGGTAACGGTAAAGCCTGCACCAACCTGTATGAAGTGAGGTGGTTTGCGTAAAGAATCTAGCACATGCATTCGGTTTTGTGCTGATAGGGAATCAATTAAGGATAGTAGGAGCCAGGCAGCCAAGAATATTTTTTTGCTCATAACTTTTGTTTGCTTTTTGTTTTCAACGGAAAAAGGTAGCCTATGCTCATTTGCATAAATGAGCCATTTGATTTGATTGTATAGCCTCTATCGCGATCTACGAATTCTCGAAATGATGTGCGGGTGCCAACGCCCAAACTCCCACGTAATGTTAGAAGTTTTTTGTTTGGGAGTTTTACGGCTAGCGATACTCCTGCTGAAGGCATAACGCTGATCCACTTGCCATCGTCATAGTACGGCCCTCCTTGTTGTGATGTTAAGCTGTCCGTGTTTGTGGTTAAGTTAAGAGAGCCATTGTTCAGGCTTGACTTCGCCCCGTTTCCAAGGTACACCAAAGGGCCTAACTCAAAGAATAGTTGGGCAGGAAATCGCTTTTTGATCACAATTTTTTTGACTTCATAGCTTGCTATGAGCGAGAAATGCCAAATACCGAATGTCCTTAATGATCGTCTTCTTCTTTTATATCTACCGCTTATTCGATACCTGCTGTACTTCCAGGAGACGGGTTGAGCCCTTGCACCCAAGTACATCCAAAACCGGGGTGATAACTGTTTTGTAAATAGCAATTGAAAGTTAGGTGAGGCCTGAGAGATATGTTGGAGTCGAATTTCATTTTTATTGGGCTTGTTCCCTTCCCAGAAAGAATGCGTAGCAGAAACACCCAATTCAAGACCCAGGTAACCATTGTATTTTTGACCGAGTAAACTCGTCTTGCTCAATAATACTATAAAGCCATAAATGACAACTCTCCTCATGTTTAGAGATCCTTAACGTAAGACTTGGATATATATTATCTACTGAATGCGTCTAGAAGTAGTGCTGCTGCATGGACCTTTGATTAAAAGGGCGAAAACCCAGAGAAATCGCTTTTGAAATTAACAAAGTTCATATCAAGCAATTTAAGTACTTTATGATCATCTCAACCTTTAATCCTTCTCCCAATGGAAAAGCTTGCCAGTCTGTTCAGGCGGGGAATATGGCCTTAAATTGCCTAACATGTTAATCGAAGTTTTAAAAGCGATTTCCCTTCATCAACCCCCATCAACTACCTCATTTTGCCATTTTAATACTAACTTTGCAGCTTAAAACTAATTCCTGGTTGGAAAAGTCTGGCAAAGCTCTCATGAACCACTCCTCCTCACTGGCTAAAAATCCTATTTTCGATCTTGTAAGCAGCGTAGCACAGGAACAGGATCTCAAAACCTATGTCGTAGGTGGATGGGTTCGTGACCTGCTACTTAAGCGATCATCCAAAGATGTGGATTTTGTCTGTGTGGGCAGTGGTATTCAACTCGCCCAATCAGTAGCCCGAAGACTGGAAAATGCCAAAGTGAATGTGTTCAGGAACTTTGGTACAGCTATGATCCGCTATAAGGACTGGGAGTTGGAGTTTGTGGGGGCCAGAAAGGAGTCCTACCGTAAGGATTCCAGAAAACCTCTGGTGGAGAATGGCACACTGGAAGATGATCAGAATCGTCGGGATTTTACCATCAACGCCATGGCTATTAGCCTGAATATTGATGATTTTGGAGAACTGATCGATCCTTTTAAGGGTGTTGCGGATCTTAAAAGTAAAATGATCCGGACCCCTATGGAACCGGGTATTACTTTTAGCGATGATCCGCTGCGTATGATGCGTGGCATCCGCTTTGCCAGTCAGTTGAACTTTGATATTGATCCTGATACATGGCAGGGTATCACGGACCATGCCGAACGGATCAGGATTGTTTCAGCTGAAAGGATCACGGATGAGCTGAACAAGATCATACTTTCTCCCAGGCCGTCCTACGGCTTCAAGCTGTTGTTCCATTCGGGCCTGTTAAAACTGTTCTTCCCCGAAATGGTCGACCTCCATGGCGTGGATACCATCAATGGTAAATCCCATAAGGATAATTTCTATCATACCCTGCAGGTGCTGGATAATCTTTCGGAGACCTCCAACTATCTGTGGCTACGATGGGCAGCCATATTGCACGATATTGCCAAGCCCCCCACCAAACGTTTCGATCCAAAAGCCGGATGGACATTTCATGGGCATGAGGACAAGGGAGCCCGCATGGTCCCCGGTATATTCAGGAGGCTGAAACTGCCGCTGAATGATAAAATGGAATATGTCAAAAAACTGGTCAAGCTACATTTACGCCCCATTGCCCTGGTAAAAGATGACATCACCGACACCGCCCTGAGAAGGTTGCTGTTTGAAGCAGGTGAGGATATTGATGACCTCATGAAGCTGTGCCGGGCAGATATCACCTCCAAAAACCCCGAGAAGGTGAAGAAGTACCTGAGCAACTTTAACAAAGTGGAGAGAAAATTGCTGGAGGTAGAAGAAAAGGACAGGATCCGTAATTTTCAACCTCCTATTACCGGCGATGAGATAATACAGGCGTTCAATCTGAAACCGAGCCGAATTATAGGTGACATCAAGGAAGAAATAAAAGAGGCCATACTGGAAGGTGTCATCAAAAATGACAAAAGTGAAGCGTGGCAACTCATGCTGGATATCGGCAGGAAGAAAGGTTTGGAATTAGTTAACGAAAAATGATACTTTTGGCGGTCAAAAAATAATGAAGATGAGATACTTAGGAGCACTTTTACTTACATGCATTGTTTCAGCAGCATTTTCTCAGGAAGAACCACCTCAGCAACCGGCAGCCACGGCAAGCCAGGTTTTTTCATCCCACTATGCCCGTACCTATCAGGCAGCTCTGAGATACAACGACTACAATGTAGCAAAGCATGCACTCTACAGTCTGCTGGTGGAGAATCCTCAAAATGACTCCATTTTGTATTCACTTTCACTGCTTTATATTCAATCTCAGCAGTATGCCTCAGCGGTATTGACCGCCAATGATATACTGGCCGTAAAGTCCAACCATACCGGAGCAATGGAAATTGCCGCCATATCCTATGAAAATCTCGGGCTGAAGGACAAGGCGCTGGAAAACTATGAAACGCTCTACCTCAATACAGATGACTATCAAACCCTGTATAAAATTGCCTTTCTGCAGTATGACCTCGCCAAATACCTGGAGGCCAAAACGAATGTAGATATTCTCCTGGGCAAAAAAGAGACGGAAGAACTTAAGAGTGTCTATACACTCGCCAACAATGAACAGAAGGAGTTTCCCATCAAGGTAGCACTGCTTTCCCTGAAAGGAATGATACTGAAGGCCGAGGGGGACAAGGAAGGCGCCAGGAAGCACTTCAATGACGCTCTGGCTGTCTCACCGGATTTTGAACTTGCCCAGGAAAACCTGAAAAATCTGGATAATTAATTCGTTTCCTATGCAACTTCTGTTAGCTGGCTCGGTCTTTGATTAGAATAAAGAGCTGATTGGAACAGAAGGTCCATAATATTCATGCCGATCTTATCGATCGATGCCTGAGAGGGGATGCTACTGCTCAGAATCAACTCTATACGCTATATGCACGGGCCATGTTCAATGTGTGCTACCGTATTGTCAATGATCAGAACGATGCGGAAGACGTTCTTCAGGACGCTTTTGTAAGCGCCTTTACAGGTTTGGATTCCTGGCGTCGGAGCGCCACTTTCGGAGCATGGCTGAAGCGTATTGTGGTGAACAAAGCCATCAATTTCCTGAATAAAAAGAAAATTGATCTTGTTCAGCTCGACGAAGCGCATGAATTCGTTGAGGAAGAGCATACTATAGTGGATAATCTAACCGTTAAAAGGGTGAAGCAGGCTATAAGCCAATTGCCCGATGGTTACCGCATAGTGTTTTCACTGTACCTGCTTGAAGGATATGATCACGGAGAGATTGCGGAAATACTGGGTATAACGGAATCGACTTCCAAATCGCAGTATAACCGGGCAAAAAAGAAAATAAGAGAGCTGCTTAAACATACAGATACAGGGCATGAAAGGCGATCTTGAAAAATTCATCGTAGAAAACAGGGGCCATTTTGACGACCGTGAGCCTTCAGAAAAGGTATGGCCTGCTGTAAAAGCCCGTATTTACAGAAAAAAAAATAGCTTCCAATGGATATGGAAAGCTGCAGCTATTGTTTTCTTTCTGACCTCCCTGTTCCTCTATTTCAGAGGCAATGTCGAAACAAGGGCACAACTACTGGCGCAAAAAGAAAAAATATCCTCGGACTTCAAGGATGTAGAGTCATTTTATTTTGAGCTGATCACTGAAAAAAGAAGCCTTATCGCCAGCTTTGAGGATAAAGTAGACATTGATCATGGCTACGAACAGGACATGCAAAACCTTGATGCCATGTATGAAGTGTTAAAGGACGAGTTAAGGACCAACCCCAGTAAAAAAGTCGTGGATGCGCTCTTGCTGAATCTGGTAGTGCGTATAGATATTTTGAATAAAAAACTGGCTGAACTGGAAGAAGACGGCCCGGAAGGTAAGAAGAGTGCCAAAAGCGACCTTGAGATCTGATAAAGGATACCGGCCATCCGCTACCTTCTGATCGCCACCAATAACGACAAGATAATGTCAGTTGATACTGAACTGCTCAGTCCCTGAATCCATCACCTTCCCATTCTCACATTTCAGCACCCGGTAATTGTAACTTTCAACCAGTGAATGGTCGTGGGTGGCCATAAGTACTGCCGTGCCACTTCGGTTGATCTCCTGGAACAGCTTAAAAATACCTATGGATACTTCGGGGTCCAGGTTTCCCGTAGGTTCATCAGCCACCAGTATCAGAGGCTCATTCAAAAGCGCCCTTGCGATGACCACACGCTGTTGTTCCCCTCCGGATAGCTGATGAGGCATTTTAGTACCTACCGAACCCAGCCCAACACGCATAAGAACTTCTGCCTGACGTGCTTTTAATTTAGCGCTATCCGTCCATCCTGTGGCCTTTAATACAAACTTCAGATTATCTGCTACCGATCTGTCCGGAAAAAGCTGAAAATCCTGAAAAATGATACCTACTTTCCTTCTCAGCATCGGTATATCCGCAGCTTTTATACCTTTTATATTGAATCCCGCCACTGTCATCTCCCCCGACCTCAGTGGCAGATCAGCATATATGGTTTTTAACAGGGACGACTTTCCTCCTCCTGTACGTCCAACCAGAAACGCAAACTCTCCCTTCTCAATTTCAAAATTCACATTACTCAATACGGTATTGTTCTCCTGAAATATAGAGACGTTTTTGACACTTATTACCGGATCAGAAGAAAAGGACATACTTGTTTGTTAATTGGTTATTAAATAACTGAGTTATTGGGTCTGATCATCTAATGCTCATACTCTTTCTTTAAAAAACGAACATTCCGGAAAGGCTGGAAAAATCTGCCACCCAATACACTAACAGCGGTCAACCATTAACCTTCCTGTGATCTGCAAGGAATTTCTCAAGGCCAATATCAGTAAGTGGATGGTTGAGCAAGCTGGTGATCACCTTTAACGGGCAGGTGACAACATCAGCCCCTATTTCAGCGCATTGCACCAGGTGCATGGTGTGCCTTATGCTGGCCGCCAGTATCTCGGTTTCAAAACCATAATTATCATAGATCTGCACAATCTGCTCGATCAACGCCAGTCCATCGTGAGAAATATCATCCAGCCTGCCCAAAAACGGAGACAAATAACTTGCTCCGGCTTTTGCTGCCAGTATGGCCTGGCCAGCAGAAAACACCAGTGTACAATTGGTGCGTATCCCCTCGCTGCTAAAATATTTAATAGCCTTTACCCCGTCCCTGATCATAGGCACCTTTACCACGATCTTATCATCGATCTTCGCCAGTTCCTTTCCTTCTTTCACAATACCGTCAAAGTCTGTGGCGATCACCTCCGCGCTTACATTGTTATCTACGATCCCACAGATCGCCTTGTAATGAGCCCTGATATTGTCTGTACCGCTTATCCCTTCCTTAGCCATTAATGACGGATTCGTCGTCACGCCGTCCAGTACACCCAGATCATAGGCTTCTTTTATTTCATCAAGGTTAGCGGTATCAATGAAAAATTTCATAGTGTGATGGTGGTTAAAATTTTTATGTTAAGATAAAGAGCAAAGTGCAAACAAAAAAGGCAAATCAAGTATCGCACCGCTACAACCGCTTACCCTTGCTACCTTCCGGTCCTGGGGGAGTTCAGCAGGAGCTGGTCGTACTGATTTGCCGCTGCAAAGGTAAGAGGAATACACCAATTGATGAAGGAAGTCTGTAAATTTAACCTCGATTAACCATAATTATCAGGTATACAGGATATAGAAAACTGATTTTCAACATTTTGTTCTTGTTCAAAACATAAAACCATCAGCATAGATCAGGCTATTGGTTATCAACCACAAAAGGGCATTTCCTGATTCTTTTCCACATAATTCAGGGAAACCGATCACCTGGCCCGGTCGCTGACAGAACATGAATGTGGCACGCAAAATTCAGGTTATCTGCAAGATCCGGAAACAATAAAGGTGTCACAGCTTGCACCATGACACCTTTACATTTGGCCCCTGACTTATAAAAACTTAATCTTTGGAAGCACTTGTTAAAGGTTGTTTGCTTTTCCACGAACGTGTGCCTCCTATTACATAGTGTAATCCCAGTTGAACGCCAACCAGCAGATTGGCCCTCCTTTCAAACAGGTCTTCGACACCATTTTCCTTCAACTGATCGATGATCTCACCATTTCGCATATCTGTGAGGCTGTAGTTGGCCCTGATAAGCGAAGACAGGTACAAATGCTTGCCAAGGTCAATATCAAGCCCGAAAGAAGCGGCAATCTGAAATTCCTTGTTCCTGAATTTTTGCAATTCCTGCTCGGCCTTGTCGCTCAGCACCTCCGTAGTGGGGAGCTCCGACACATTATAGGTGCCCGCGGCGCTACCCAGGGTAGCTTCAGCATCCAGCACCTCGCCGGTGGAAGGGTCTGTAACTGTATATGTTCCATCACCATTGTCCTGTACAAACTCATCAGCAATGGCCATCACGGATTGTGAGTATTGAATGGTTTCTACTCCCGATCTTAGGATAGAGAGCTGGGGCCCAAAGGAAAAATTGGTACGGGCACCTTTGTCTTTTCCGCTCATGAACTTCATAAACAGTGGTACCTGGACATAGCTAAGATCTATATTTCGCTCGCCCACTACCTCTTTGGCGGCGTCTACCACCTCAAATATCTGGCCCTGGTTGGCAATGATGGATTCCAGTTGAAGACCAAATCTTTTACCTATATCTACTCCGAAAGCGAATCCTACCGGGGCAAACTCATAGGTGAACGTAGAATTATATCTGGGATCCTCAGAAAGCCCCTTATCCAGTACAAATGAACTATTTACTGCCGTTGTAGCTCCAAAATGCAGCTGAGCCTGCGAAAAAAAAGCCAGAAGCAGACAAACAGAGGTGAAAAGAGTTTTCATATTAAAAAATGATTGATTTTCAGTTAATCAGTTGGGGCGAGCATTCAGTAACCCCCTGAAACTGAGCTGTGTAAGGTTTTATGCACTTTAGTACAAATACCACGCTGCCCGAATTTGAGGTTAGATACGAACTTTTCCGCGCACTCCTTCAGGATAACTGCGGAAAAACAAGGGCATAACAGGAAATACAAACTTTAAGGATATTGTTGAAACAAGGTTACCTAATGGCTTCGATAACGGCTTGCAGTACCACAACCCGGCCTTACCGCATCATACCAATCCTTTTAAATACAGGTTAAATTCCAGGGCACTGGCTTGTTCAAAACCGTCGGCCTCCAGATCATCATAGATATCCTCATCAAACTGCAGCTTACGTTTTTCAACATCGCCATCTTTGTGAACAACAAGCTCCATCCCTGCCAGACTAGCGGGATTAACCTGAACAAGGACCTTCAGGCCTTCAAGATCTTTTTTAAAATATTCGTGGACCACCAAAAACTTCTCAATCGGGAACCAGGCACGACCTGTGCTGCCCAAAGGTAATCATTATGTAACAATGGCAGTTTCCGGTCCTAGAGATGGAATATGGATATGATCAAGCAGTTCGTTTTCCAGCATTTGTGCCCAAACCTCAAGATATTTCACTACATCATCACATCTGTTATGTCTGAGGTACCTTTCTCCGGGAGGCAGCTGCCTTAAAACCGTGGGATCTGACAGTTTTTCAAGGTGCTTGAGATCATCTGTATCAAATCCAAAATCCATAAGCTGAGTGATCAGATCATCCATGAGAAGCCCACTGGCAGGACAGTAATCATTGAGTTGCTCATTCCAGTCACCATACTTCTGCATAGCTCTGGCGTGGATCTCGCTTTTGGTTAGCTGGGTAATCTCCTGTGCAAGGTGTCCGCAATTGCAACTGCCCATGTGCCCCCATTGGTAGGATTTGCTTCCCGACAATGTTTTTGCAGTATTTCTCAACGCCCGAACCAGCTCAATTGTTGCCTTTGCCATATACCTCTTATTTTTAGTTATTAAACACAATTTAACGTATAAAAGTTATAAGTCCGGTTGTCCAAATCAGGATCTTATCTATTCATGCTGCCGCTGACATAACTCAATAATTGTGATTGACTGTTTTTTCCCGAATTTGGGGTTCTAAACCACAGCTTTATGGAAAAAACTTTTGAATTCAGGTTTTCATTACTCCTCATTGTGCTTCCCCTTCTTTACGGATGCGGTCCAGGCACTGAAAAAATGAACGATGAAGAAGTTATTGCCATCAATTTTGATTTCATGGACTCTACCATAAGTCCAGCGGACGATTTCTTCAAATTTGTCAATGGAGGTTGGGTAGATAAAACAGAAATACCCGGCGATCAGGGCCGATGGGGCAGTTTCAATGAACTGCGTGAAATGACCAATGAAACAGTACTGAATGTACTGGAAACAGCAGCCGGCAATGAAAACTATAGTGAAGGCACCGATCAGCGTAAGGCGGCCGATTTTTACAGTGTAGGCATGGATTCATTACTGGCAGAGCGAACCGGAAAAGCACCTCTCAAACCTTTTCTGGATCAGATCAACCAGATACAAAACACTCAGGATCTGCAAAGGTATATGTCCACACAGCAGATGTATGGAGGAGGTGCCTTTTTTGGTTTCTTCATACTGGCTGACCTTAAGAACAGTAAGGAAATGGCAGCTTATGTAGGCCAGAGCGGCCTGGGACTACCGGACAGGGATTATTATACCAAAACAGATGACAGGTCCGTGGAGATACGGGAGAAATACCTGAACCATATAGGAAGAATGCTTGAGCTGGCAGGAACTTCACCGGAAGATGCCCGGACCTGGGCATCGGGAATAATGGAGCTGGAAACACGTCTGGCAGAAGCTTCCATGACCAACGTTGAGCGGCGCAACATCCCGGCACTCTATAACAAAATGTCTCTCACCGAACTGGCCGCTGTAGTACCTTCATTCGATTGGAACAGGTACCTGCTGGATATGGAGGTAAAAGATGTGGATACACTTATTGTTATGCAGCCAAAATTCATGGCCGAATTCGAGAAAATAGTAACTGAGGTCCCGGTATCCACGTGGAAAGAGTACCTCACCTGGCATCTGATCAATGGCGCTGCCGGTTTCCTTAGCCATGACTTTGTTAAAGCTGATTTTAACTTTTTCAGCAAGGAATTGCAGGGAATAGAAGAGATGAGGCCCCGATGGAAGAGAGTATTGGGCGTAACAAACGGCTCTTTGGGAGAAGCCATCGGCAAACTGTATGTGGAACAGGTGTTCCCTCCGGAGGCCAAGCAAAAGGCACAGGCCATGGTGGAGAATATCAAACTTGCATTTGCCAGCCGGATCAAAGATCTGGACTGGATGACGGACTCCACCCGACAAAAGGCGCTGGATAAGCTAAAGACCATGACCGTGAAGATCGGCTACCCTGAGGAGTGGCGGGATTATTCTGCACTTACCGTGGACAATGACCCTGAAAAGTCCTCTTACATACAAAACGTGATGAACGCCACAAAATTTGGATTTGAATATCAGGTGGCCAAGCTCGGGAAACCCGTGAACAAAAAAGAATGGGCTATGACACCTCAGACGGTGAATGCTTATTTTAATCCTCTCTTCAATGAAATAGTGTTCCCTGCAGCTATACTACAGCCTCCGTTCTACAATTACAAAGCGGATGAAGCTGTAAACTACGGTGGCATAGGCGCTGTGATAGGTCATGAGATCTCCCATTGTTTTGATGACCAGGGAAGCCGGTTTGACGCTGAAGGCAACCTTAAGAACTGGTGGACAGATGAGGACGCCGAGCAGTTCAGGGCCCGTACCGGCCTGCTGGTGACCCAATACAACATGTATGAGCCATTGGAAGACGTCAATATCAACGGAGAGTTAACATTGGGGGAAAATATTGGCGATCTTGGGGGTGTAAATGCTGCCTATGATGGATTGCAGCGATTCTTTGCACAGAATGGTCGCCCTGAACCCATCGACGGACTAACTCCCGAGCAGCGGTTTTTCATATCGTGGGGTACCATATGGCGTATAAAATACAGGGACGAAACACTCAGGACACAGATCCTGACCAATACGCATTCACCGGGAATGTACCGGGCCAACGGTCCTCTGTCCAATATTGAGGCCTTCTATGAAGCATTCAATGTCGGAGCAGGTGATGGAATGTACCGCCCGGATAGTCTCAGGGTTCAGATCTGGTAGGATTATAGTCGTGGCACCACTGCTGAATTACAGGTCAGATCTGCCCGGGAAATCCCAACAAATTAAATGGAAACCCTTTGATAAGACCTGATCGGGACCGGTGCCACGACTCTTCCCTTCAAAGGGTACCTGGAATTTTTGTTCTGGTTTTGTTAAATTGGTGTGAACCAATTATTAAAACATATGGGAAAAGGTGATATTAAGACCAAACGAGGAAAAATAACCAAAGGAACCTATGGTGTGCGCAGAATGCGCTCCCGAAACAAAAAGGCTGCAAATCAGAATGCAGAAGCCAAAACAACTGATGAAAAAGAAGCCCCCGCAGAAAAACCGGCAGCCTCAAAAAAAGAAAAGTAATTTTTGTTTGTTAATTTGAAGCTGCTTGCTAGCTTTGATCACAAATGATGCAATACAATTATTTCAACAGCGCATGGTGGTGGCACTTTCAGAAAAATGGAAGTGAACAGCGTTATTGAAGTATAAAAAATAAAGTCCAAACGAAAGGGCCCGCTGTTCATCAGCGGGCCTTTTTTGCTTTTGATATCGAAATATGGAACAGTATCAGTTTAAAACAAACTACAAAAGATTACTCGCAGACACCCTTACTCCTGTGAGCATCTATCTCAGGCTCAGAGACAAGTTCGCCCAGAGCATACTACTGGAGAGCTCCGACTATCATGGGAATGACAACAATTTCTCCTACATCTGCTTCGATCCTGTCGCTTCATTCCAGGCAGAAAAAGATCTGTTGCACATCACCTGGCCCGATGGCTCATCGGAGCAAAAAACTGTTGACAGGGAAAATCTGGTCCTTGAATTACAGCATTTCAGCCAGTCATTCCGTGAAGATCACAGCCTGGACTTCAAGTTTACTACCAACGGCCTGTTCGGTTATATCTGCTACGACGGGGTACGTTACTTCGAAGAGATCGACCTTGCGAATGGTAATGAGGAGATCCCCGACGTAGTGTACAGGATCTACCGGCATGTGATCGTTGTTGACCATTTCAAGAACGAACTTTATCTGTTTGAACACCTGACAGACCCGGCTGAAAACAGTGGTCTTGACCGGGTAGAATCCCTTATCAAGGTAAACAATGACCCGCAGTTCAGCTTTGAGCAGCAGGGTGCAGAATCCTCCAATTATACAGACGATCAGTTTTTGCAGATCATCGAAAAAGGCCGCTCACACTGCCTTAGGGGTGATGTATTTCAGATCGTGCTTTCCAGAAGGTTCCGGTCAAAATTCCGGGGGGACGAATTCAATGTATACCGTGCACTGCGTTCGATCAATCCCTCACCCTACCTTTTCTATTTTGACTACGGCAGCTACAAGCTATTTGGGTCATCCCCGGAATCCCAGATCGTCATTAAGAATGATGAAGCTATCATCTATCCCATAGCCGGTACTTTCAGAAGAACGGGGAACGACACCGCAGATGCCGAACTGGCCAGAAAGCTCTCGGAAGATGAAAAGGAAAACAGCGAGCACGTCATGCTGGTAGACCTTGCCAGGAATGATCTGAGCCGGAGCTCTGAAGAAGTAACGGTAGAGGTATTCAAGGAGGTACAGTACTACTCTCATGTGATCCATCTCGTTTCCAAAGTAACAGGTAAGCTTTCCGCAGAGACCGCTCCTATCCGTCTGGTGGCAGATACTTTCCCGGCCGGTACGCTTTCGGGAGCACCCAAACATATGGCCATGCAGCTCATTGACCGATATGAAAATGCCAGCCGCAGTTACTACGGCGGGGCCATCGGATTTCTCGGGTTTGACGGTGATTTTAATCATGCCATTATGATCCGGTCATTCCTGAGTAAGAACAATACCCTAAGCTATCAGGCCGGAGCAGGAGTAGTGGCGAAGTCAGTTATTGAAAACGAGCTGCAGGAAGTGAACAATAAGCTGGCTGCGCTGAGAAGTGCACTTAAAATGGCAGAGGAGATATGAAAATACTCGTACTGGACAACTACGATTCGTTCACCTATAACCTGGTGCACATCATCCGGAAGCTGGGATATGCCAGTAATATGGACATTTACAGGAATGACCATATCACAGTACAGGAGGTAGACAAATACGACAAGATCCTGCTCTCTCCCGGGCCGGGCATCCCTGAGGAAGCCGGGATCATGAAGCAGGTGATAGGGCAGTATGCACCTACCCGAAGTATCCTGGGGGTATGCCTTGGGCATCAGGGCATTGCAGAGGTTTTCGGGGCGCAGCTCTACAATATGCCTGTGGTATTGCATGGCATGACCGGTACAATGAAGGTAGAGGACGAACAGGAGCCACTGTTCCAGGGACTACCCCACTCATTTCAGGGATGTCACTACCATTCATGGAGTGTGAAGCCGGACACTATCAATGGCAGATTAAGGATCACAGCGCGCGATGACCGTGGCCTGATCATGGGGATCAGCCACAATGAATACGATGTAAAGGGATTGCAGTTCCATCCCGAATCCATACTCACGGAAAATGGTCAGCAAATCATTGAAAACTGGTTAAAACATTGATCCATATACCCAATATTCCATAGTCTGTGAAGACACAGACCATCACCCAGACCACCGGGTCGTGAAAAATACAATAACGGCACAATAAAAAACAGGTACAAAACATAATCATGAAAGATATCCTCAATCAACTTATTGAATACAAAACATTGGATAAAGAGCGTTCCAGAGAAGTGCTGATCAACCTGGCACAGGGCGAGTACAACCAAAGTCAGGTGGCTGCCTTTCTCACGGTTTTTATGATGAGAAGTATCACGGTGGATGAATTGCAGGGGTTCAGAGATGCCATGCTGGAGCTTTGCGTACCCCTTGAGATCAGTGAGTATAACGCCATTGATCTTTGTGGTACCGGAGGTGACGGTAAGGACACCTTCAATATCTCCACGCTCTCCTCCTTCGTCGTAGCGGGTGCCGGCCAGCCCGTGGCCAAGCATGGTAATAACGGCGTGTCCTCTTTATGTGGCTCTTCCAATTTGCTGGCCCACTTTGGCTATGAATTCACCAATAATAGTGATCGCCTCAGGAAAAGTCTGGATGAAGCAAACATTTGCTTCCTGCACGCCCCGCTGTTTCACCCTGCCATGAAAAATGTGGCGCCTATCCGCAAGGAACTGGGAGTAAAAACCTTCTTTAACATGCTGGGACCTATGGTGAATCCCTCATTTCCCAAAAAACAGTTGGTAGGAGTATTCAGTCTTGAGCTGGCCAGATTGTATGGTTATCTGTACCAACAAACGGATAAGGATTTTATTGTACTACATGCACTGGATGGTTACGATGAGATCTCCCTTACCGGAGACTTCAAAATGATCTCCAATTCAGGCGAGCAGATACTTACCCCTGAGTCCATAGGACTTGAGAGGATTGATGCCTCCCGGATCTATGGGGGGAATTCCATCGAAGAATCTGCCGGAATATTTGAAACCATATTAAAAGGCGAAGGGACAACGGAACAAAACTCAACAGTCATTGCCAATGCCGGAATGGCGCTTTACTGCGCAAATCAAACCGGCAGTATGGATGATGCCATAGCCTTGGCACGGGAATCCCTGGAATCCGGTAAGGCGCTGGATGCTTTCAAAAAACTAGTGAATCAAAAGACACAAATTTCAATGAGCTGATAATTATGGATATACTGGAAGAAATAATAACGCATAAGAAGAAGGAAGTTAAGGAGAATAAAGCCCTGTATCCTGTCAGGCTGCTGGAACAAAGCCTGTACTTCGGCTCTCACACGGTCTCCATGAAGAAATACATTCTCCGGGAGGATAAATCAGGTATAATTGCCGAGATCAAGAAGAAATCTCCTTCAAAAGGGATCATTAACGCTCATATTTCCATCGAAAGAACCTCCATCGGATACATGCAGGCGGGAGCGTCCGCATTGTCAGTACTGACTGATCACCAGTATTTTGGCGGAAAAAACGAAGATCTCACTACCACACGTAAGTTCAATTTCTGTCCGATCCTGAGAAAGGACTTTGTTATTGATGAGTACCAGGTGGTGGAAGCAAAATCCATAGGTGCTGATGCCATATTGCTCATTGCCGCCGCCCTTCAACCGGACGAGATCAGGTCGCTTGCGGAAATGGCCAAGTCACTGGGGCTGGAAACTCTTCTGGAGGTGCACAATCAGGAGGAACTGGACCGGTCTGTTAATCAGTATATCGACCTTGTAGGTGTGAACAACCGTAATCTAAAAACTTTCAAGGTAAACATTCAAACTTCGCTGGACCTGGCGACATCCATACCCGAGGAATTTGTTAAAGTATCAGAAAGCGGCATAAGCGAGCCGGAAACGATCCTTAAATTGAAAAAGGCAGGTTTTAACGGATTCCTGATTGGTGAAAGGTTTATGAAAACAGGACGACCTGGCCGGTCCTGCGCCAGATTCATTGAAACACTGAGTCAACTGGAAAACAGGGCCTATGCCTGAACTTGCTGACATACGGCTGAAAGTGTGTGGACTAAGGGATAATATCAGCGAAGTGGTGGCGCTCAGGCCTGATTTTGTCGGCTTTATCTTTTATCCGGGATCGCCACGCTACGTGGGAGACCTCGAGACCAATAAGATCAAAGACATACCGGAGTCCATCAAAACAGTAGGGGTATTTGTGAATCAGCCGATTGATCAGGTGAAAAAAATTGCCCACAGGTATAACCTGGATCTCATCCAACTTCATGGTGAGGAACCTGTGGATTACTGTGTAGAGCTCAAAGCGGAGGATCTGAATTTGATCAAGGTCTTTTCAGGAAATAAACTGCCTGAACACAAGGTGCTGGAAGAGTACAGCTCATTTATTGACTATTACCTGTTTGATACCAGAGGCGAGAAACATGGAGGCACTGGTAAAATATTTAACTGGGGTAAGTTAGCAGATCTGCGTCTGAAGAAACCTGTATTCCTGAGCGGTGGTATTGACCTGGAGAACATCAAAAAACTCAGGGAGCTTGAAACAGCCATATATGCCGTGGATGTAAACAGCAGGTTTGAGATCAGCCCCGGACTAAAGGACATACAATCATTGGAAAGATTAAAATCCATCATGACGGACTGAGACACTGTATGCGGTACAGATAAGCGCTGTTGCGGAAAATGAAATGAAATGATCAAGGAAAAAATGAAGTATTCAGTAGATAAAAACGGTTATTACGGGAAGTTCGGTGGCGCTTACATCCCTGAAATGCTTTACCCAAATGTAGAGGAGTTGCGTGAAAACTATCTGCAGATTATGGAATCAGCTGAGTTCCGGGAGCAATTCAGCAAGTTACTGAAAGACTACGTGGGCAGACCTACTCCTCTCTTTCTGGCTGAACGACTATCTGACAAATACAATGCGCGCATCTATCTTAAACGTGAGGATCTGTGCCATACCGGGGCACATAAGGTCAATAACACCATCGGGCAGATCATACTGGCCAGGAAACTCGGCAAGCGGAAGATCATAGCCGAAACCGGCGCCGGGCAGCATGGCGTGGCCACAGCTACGGTATGTGCGCTCATGGGTATGGAATGCATTGTATACATGGGTAGTGTGGATATGGAGCGGCAAAAGCCCAATGTAGAACGCATGCGAATACTGGGTACACAGGTGGAGCCCGCCAAAAGTGGAAGTCAGACGCTAAAGGACGCCACCAACGAAGCCATGCGTCACTGGATCAACAACCCGACCGATACACATTACATTATCGGCTCCGTGGTAGGGCCTCACCCCTACCCTGATATGGTGACACGGTTCCAGTCTGTGATCAGCGAGGAGATCCGCTTCCAACTGAAGGAGGCTGAAGGCACGGAGCATCCTGACTATGTACTGGCATGCGTAGGGGGTGGCAGTAATGCCGCCGGTGCTTTTTATCATTTTCTGGATCATGATGATGTTCATCTGGTGGCGGTCGAGGCCGCAGGTCATGGGGTAGGCTCCGGTGAGTCGGCCGCTACTACGGCATTGGGTAAACCCGGGGTATTACATGGCAGCAAAACACTGCTGATGCAAACAGCAGATGGACAGGTGATCGAGCCTTATTCCATTTCAGCCGGGCTGGACTACCCGGGTATAGGTCCCATTCATGCTCATCTTTTTAACACCGGCAGGGTAAAATTCATGAATGCTACTGATGAGGAAGCAATGAAGGCCGGCATTGAACTGAGCAGGCTGGAAGGGATCATTCCGGCCATAGAGTCCGCGCATGCCTTCGCGGCTCTGCAAAAACTGGACTTCAAACCGGATGATGTGGTCGTGATCAACCTTTCCGGCCGGGGTGACAAGGATCTGGAAACGTACATCAAATGGGGGAAATATTAATAGTTTAAAGTTTAAAGTTCGATGTTCAATGTTGGAAGTTAAACATCTGATCGAAGCAAACATTGAACACAAAACTTTGAACCTGGAACGTAGAACTTCGAACAAACATGAACAGGATCAATAAACTCTTTCAGGAAAAAGACAGGGGCATTCTTTCCATATACTATACAGCCGGGTTCCCTTCTGTGGACGATACCCTGGGAATAGCCAGCTATCTGGAACAGGCAGGAGCGGACATGATCGAGATAGGGATACCCTTCTCCGATCCCATTGCTGATGGCCCTACCATACAGGAAAGCAACAAGGCTGCTCTTGATAACGGTATGACGCTGGAATTGCTGTTTGAACAGCTTACTACATTAAGGGAAAAGGTGTCCATCCCGGTTATTCTAATGGGATACATCAATCCGGTGATCCAGTATGGGATTACGAGGTTTTGCCAGTCCTGCCGGCAGATCGGTATTGATGGTCTCATTTTACCGGACCTGCCTATGCAGGAGTACCTGACTGAGTATAAAGGCATTTTCGAGGAGCACGGCCTTAAAAATGTATTTCTTATCACCCCGCAGACCTCAGAAGAGCGTATCAGGACAATTGACACTTATACAGACAGTTTTATTTACATGGTATCCTCAGCAAGTACTACCGGGGCAAAAAGCTCTTTCGGCAGCGTTCAGGATCAATATTTTGCCAGGGTCAACGCCCTCAATCTGGATAACCCGACACTGGTGGGTTTTGGCATATCCAACAGAACCACCTTCGAGCAGGCCACACGGTACAGTGTCGGAGCTATTGTGGGCAGTGCCTTTATAAAACTATTATCTGGTTCACACAACCTTGAAAAGGACATAACAAGATTTGTAAATGATATAAAAGGTTAAGATCATGATCATTCAACTGGAAAAGGAAATTGCAGAAAAGGACAAGGAAAACATCATTAAAAAGGTCCGCGACCTGAAATATAAGATCACTGATGTGCGTACGCAAAAAGGGGATTACCTGATCGGTATAGGCAAGAAGGAGTTTGATATCCGTGATGTAGGTCATATGCCTGGCATAGCGGATATCCATATCGTATCGGATGACTACAAGCTGGTTTCCAAAAAGTGGAAGGTAAAACCCACGGTAATAGATCTTGGCGATGGCATTACCATAGAAAAGGGAGGTATGGCCATAATGGCCGGGCCATGTTCAATAGAAGGTGAAGAACAGATCCGTAAAACCATAGACCACCTCAGGGAGAATGATGTGAAGATCATGAGAGGTGGTGTATACAAGCCCAGAAGCTCTCCCTATTCATTCCGTGGGCTGGGTATTGACGGTCTGAAGGTCTGGTATAAAGCAGCGCGGGAAGCCGGTATCAAGATCATTACTGAGGTGATGCAGGTGTCACAGATAGAGGAAATGTATGAATACGTGGATATTTATCAGGTAGGCGCCAGAAATACTCAAAATTTCAACCTTTTGGATGAACTGGGCCTGGTGGATAAGCCTGTTTTGATAAAAAGAGGGATCTCCGGCACCATTGATGAGCTGCTGTCTTCGGCGGAATATGTATTTTCAGCCGGCAACGAAAACCTGATGCTCTGTGAACGTGGAATAAGAACATATGAAAAAGCCAGCAGAAATACCATGGATATTAACGCGATCAGTATCCTCAAGGAAAAATCCCATCTGCCGGTTATCGCGGACCCGTCCCATGGCATAGGCATCCGGGACCATGTGGAACCTATCGCTCTGGCGTGCATAATGGCAGGAGCGGATGGTGTGATCTACGAAACTCATGAAAAGCCTGAAGAGGCCTACTCCGATGGTCAGCAGACCCTGGATTTCAGGGAATCGGCCCGGCTGATCCACAAAATGCGAAAGGTATTTGAGCTTAGGGAGAGTATGTAATGCCTGTGACAAAAGCTGTGATAACACAAATTTAATGCTTACCGAAGCTGGTAAATCAAAATTATCTTCTATCTTTGGATTTCGAATGAGAAACTTCAGTACATATTACTACTACTATTTTAGCCGGCACAATCTCGGAACAGGTAGTATATGTATATACAAATAGAGAAAGAATAAACAAAAATATAAAGCCTGGTTCCGAAAGAGCCAGGCTTTTTTTATGGATCAATTTTATTAACAAAAGTAATGGAAACAAAAAAGAACATCCCGACCCTCAAAGACATGAAACAGGTGTACGAGGCCTACACTGAAGAGGATCACAAAGTCTGGAAAATACTATTTGACAGACAGATCGTTAACCTTCCCGAAGCCGCCACCCGTGAGTATCTCATTGGGCTGGAAAAGATCAATTTCACCGCTGATCAGATCCCCAATTTTGAGGAGACCAATGAGATATTAAGGTCTCTCACTGGCTGGGAACTGGTGGCTGTAGAGGGCATTGTGGATGATGGGCTGTTTTTCGAGCTGATGTCAAATAAAAAGTTTCCTGCCACTACCTGGCTCAGAAAAATGAGTGAACTGGATTACCTGGAAGAGCCTGATATGTTTCATGATGTATTCGCTCATGTACCTCTCCTGACCAACCAGGCCTTTGTTGATTTTCTTCAGGCTATCAGTCAGATAGGTCATGACCATGCTGACGACCCTGTGGCCATTGATCTGCTGTCAAGGGTCTACTGGTTTACCGTTGAGTTCGGTTTAATCCGGGAAAACGGGGAGCCAAGGATATACGGGGCGGGTATCCTGTCCTCAGCAGGTGAAACAGAATTTTCTCTCAGCCCGGAGCCCAGGCATTTTGAATATCATGTAGAACAGATCCTGAATACCCCCTACAGAAAGGATATATTTCAGGACAGGTATTTCATCATAGATTCCTATGAGCAACTCTACAATTCCATTGATGAAATAAAAAGAGGGCTGAATGAAAAAGTTAAAAAGCTATTGATTTTTGGCTGACGGGACCATTACTGTATCCACTGGTATTTTGACCAGTTTGGGACTGGGTACACTGAAGTAAAAGGTAGTACCCTTTCCCACCTCACTTCTCACCCAAATGTGTCCCCCCAGTTTGTCGGCGACATTTTTACAAAGGTTAAGCCCCAGTCCGGTCCCTTTCTCATCATGGGTGCCATGGGCACTCTCCAGATTGACCAGCTTAAAGAGTGAATTCACCCGTTCTGGACTCATGCCTACTCCGTTATCCTTTACCTGAAAAACCAGCAGATTACCCATAACACTGAAGGTGAGCACCACCTTTCCATTTTCATTGGTATACTTAATGGCATTCGACAGCAGATTACGTAGTACAATTTTGATCATTTCCGGATCAGATTCTGCCTCATAATCATCAATTGCAGATATCTGCAGATCGATGCGTTTGTCTGATGCCATACTCTGGTAAATATCGATGCTCTCCTGTAAAAGTGAAATTATCCTCGTTCTTACCTTTCTGGGGGTAAAATCACGTTGCTGCAGGTGTATCCATTTGATCAGGTTGTTTGTCAGATTAAGGGTACTTTCTACATTTTTGGACAATAGCCTTACAAGATTGCTGAACTCTTCAGGACTTATCATTTTGGCATCCAGCATATACAGCGTCTGCTGGATATTGTTCAACGGACTCTTGAGGTCATGCCCAAGAATGTTGATCAAACGGTTCTTTGTTTCATTGTTTGCCTCAGCTTCCTCGGATTGACTTTTTATCTTAATGGCATAGCTCACCGCCAGCAGGCTTATCGGGTAGCCCAGTACAATTGAAATGGCACTGGCCAGCAAAAAACCCGACCAGAAGGATGTAAAGGGAATAAGCCAGTAAAACAGACTGTAAAGGACGGATACAGAGGCCCATGAGAGAAGAACCGCCACTCCATGACTCCTGATGGTTGTTAAAAACTGTATGGTCTTTTGCTTCCAGATGATTAAACAAAGTTAGGACACTCCGCAGCTTAAGGGTATACCATGAAATACTGAATTTGGTTGTATAAACTACTTATATCCAGCAGGTTTATAATAATCAGAGAAGTTTTCAACAGGATTTGAGTATATTAAAAGCATCAATAGGCTTTATTATGAAAAAATACGATTTAGTGGTTATTGGCGCCGGTCCTTCAGGGTATGCAGCTGCCATGCGTGCGATGGATTTTAAGAAAAAGGTGCTGTTGGTAGAAAGAAATCGGATTGGTGGCGCAGGCGTAACCAACGGAGCCCTGTCCTCGAAGACCTGGTGGGAGCTTGCCCGCGAAACGTATCTTTTTAACAGACATCTGAAGCGGTATCACCTGGAAAGACCTGAGATCAATTTCCAGGAGATCAAAGAGGAGGTAAAGAGAGCAGTGAAGGAAAGAAAGGAAATGCTGACTGAGCATATGAAGCTTCTTGAACAATCCAATTATTCCAGTCTGCTTACATTTCAAAATGGCTCAGCCAAATTGCTGACACCAAATGAGATCAATATAACCAGCAATGGAAGCAGTGAAACCGTGTGGGGCGATCATGTAATACTGGCTACCGGCAGCAGACCCCGAAAGCTGCCCGACATCCCCATCGATGAAAAGATCATCCTCACCAGTGATGGTATTGAGCATCTCGATGATTTTCCCAAAAGCATGGTAATCCTGGGCGCCGGTGTGATCGGCTGTGAGTTTGCCACTATTTTTTCAGGTTTTGGACAGACCAGTGTACATTTAATTGATAAAGGCGACCGGATACTACCTTTTGAGGATGAAGATGTAGTGAAGGTGATTGAACAAAACATGGAGAAAAACGGTGTTTTTGTTCATCGTAACAGCCGGCTGATCAGAATGGAGATAGTAGACGGGAAAGTCGAATATGAGCTTGAATACGATAATGGGGAAAACAGGATCTATCATGTGGATAAAGCCCTTATCTCTGTAGGACGCATACCCAACTATGAGGGACTGTGGGACGATGCCGTAGACATTAGCCTGAACTCCAGGGGCATTGAAGATGATGAAACACAAACCAGTGTTTCCAACATTTATGCGGTAGGTGACATTACGTCTGATATTGCACTGGTTAATGTGGGTGAGCTGGAAGGCAGGTATGCCGTGGAAAGGATATTCGGACATCCACATCGAAAGCTCGTATACGAGAATATTTCTACCATCATGTTTCTAAATCCAGAGGTAGCCGGCGTGGGGCTGAATGAGATACAAGCTCAAAACAGGGGCATACCCTATAAAGTGGTTTCACTCGACTACAGTTGCATACCCAGGGCCATAGCCAAAAGGAATACTCAGGGTTTTATCAAGCTGTTGGTCACCAATGATCAGGACATGAAAATACTGGGGATGCGTGTGGTGGGTAATCACGCATCCAGCGCCATACAGGCAGTGGCCTTACTGATCAGTATGGACAAGGGTATAGAAGAACTGGCAGAATGTGTTCATCCCCATCCGTCCATTATCGAAGGTATACAGGAGTGCGTACGGATGCTGCTGGGCAAGTCTATGTTCAAGCCAGAGGCATTAAAAGGCAGATTGACCTGTAAAACCTGCTGTGATGGTGTTTATGAAGACATCGTTTTTTAAAAGTGTTATTCATCCACGTCTGATCTCCAGACTTTGGTATAGTTCAGCCCGGGACCGTCACAGGGAAGGCTGCCTCCATTAAGCTTGTGATCATCGGTCAGTCTTAAATACTCTTTGGACGAGCAACTTTCGAGCAGTTCGGAATTTGGTTTATTAAAGGTCACCTCCACATACGTTTCACTGGTCAGCTCTTTTATGGAATAAGTGCCAGAGGCCGATTGTCCATTGCTCCGGTTCTTCAAAAAAGTACCGTCACTGTTGAAAATAAAGTACTGGTTGTAATCGAGCTGCGATGCCGGCGTGACCTCGGCCGTCCATCCTGAGATCATCTCCGAAAGTTGCCATTTTCCAACAATATCACTCTGATCTTCCACGGACATGCCTTTTTCCAATTCACAGGCGAACAAATAAATACAAAGCAGGTTGATAACGAAAATCCTCATCACAGTTATTTTCTCTACGAGACACCATTAACTTTAAAAAGGTTGGAATGAGGCTTCATGATTTGTTGATGATTGCTGGTGGATTGTGTCTGGTCAGGATCAATCTTCAACGGAAAACGAAAAACAGGAAACAAATTCCAGCTATCAACCAACTTTATGAAATAACGTGTCAATTTTAGTTTTGATTCTCCTACCTTTGTGCCCCATAAGTTTAGCAACAACTCAAAAAAACTTATGGCCAAGGCAAAGTATGTTTTCGTTACCGGTGGGGTAACGTCGTCATTGGGGAAGGGTATCATCTCCGCATCATTAGGCAAGCTACTACAGGCAAGAGGATACAAAGTTACCATTCAAAAACTCGACCCTTACATTAACATAGATCCGGGAACATTGAATCCCTATGAGCACGGGGAGTGCTACGTGACGGATGATGGTGCCGAAACTGACCTCGACCTTGGCCATTATGAAAGATTTCTGAACACCCCCACGTCCCAGGCAAACAACATCACCACAGGCAGGATATACAATAATGTGATCACGAAGGAGCGAAAGGGCGAGTATTTGGGTAAAACGGTCCAGGTAGTTCCGCACATTACTGACGAGATCAAGAGAAATATATTCCTGCTGGGTGAAAGTGGCGAGTACGATTTTGTGATTACGGAGATCGGCGGTTGCGTAGGTGATATTGAATCTCTGCCTTTTATTGAAGCCGTAAGGCAGGTAAAATGGGATGTAGGCCAGAACAACTCGCTGGTTATTCACCTTACACTTATCCCCTACCTAAAGGCAGCCAAAGAGCTGAAAACCAAACCTACCCAGCACTCGGTAAAACAGCTACTTGAGGCGGGTATACAACCTGACATTCTCGTATGCCGGTCAGAAATGAAGCTACCGGATGATATTCGCAAAAAACTGGCACTATTCTGCAATGTTCAGTACAACTCAGTAATCGAGGCGCTGGATGCGGAAACCATTTATGATGTGCCCATCCTCATGCTCAAGGAGAAGCTGGCAGAGCGGGTACTTACCAAGCTAAAGATCTCCGGCAAGACTGAGCCTGACCTTCATCACTGGAAGGATTTCCTTGGAAAGCTCAAAAACCCCACAGATGAAGTAAAAATAGGGTTGGTAGGTAAGTACGTGGAGCTGCCCGATGCTTATAAATCCATTGCTGAAGCTTTTATTCATGCCGGCGCTGAGAATGAATGCAAAGTGGACCTTCAGTGGATCTCATCTGAAAGTATCAATGAAGAAAACTGCCATTCTGTCCTGAATCAGTTCCATGGCATCTTAGTTGCTCCTGGATTTGGTGAGCGGGGTATTCCGGGAAAGATCACTGCCGTGCGTTATGTGCGGGAGAATAATATACCTTTTTTCGGGATCTGCCTCGGTATGCAATGCGCAGTGATCGAATTCAGCAGAAATGTGTTGAATATAAAGAACGCAGCCTCTACCGAATTCGACGAAAATACGAAACACCCGGTCATTGATTTGATGGAAGAGCAGAAAAAGATAACGAACATGGGAGGTACGATGCGTCTCGGCGCTTACCCCTGCAACCTTAAAAAAGGAAGCAAAACCAGTTCTATCTATGGCAAAACAAAGATCAGTGAACGACATCGCCACCGCTACGAATTCAATAATAAATACCTCGAAAAGATTGAAGAGGCAGGACTTATGGCCTCCGGAATAAATCCGGACACAGGGCTGGTGGAGGTAGTAGAACTTGCCGATCACCCCTGGTTCGTCGGAACACAATACCACCCGGAACTGAAGAGCACAGTACTTAACCCACATCCATTATTTGTCAGGTTTGTTGAGGCTGCTCTTTATCATAGTAAAAAGGAACAGGAATTAGTTAAGATAAGAACAACTTAAAATGGATAGAAATCAAGCCACTGGCTTAATCCTTATCGCCCTGATGGTGATAACCTACTTCACTTTTTTTGCTCCTGAGGCTCCGCAGCCACAGCCGGAGACGGTGACAGAGCAGGCAAGTGAACCAGCCCAGGAGTCACCTGTGGTCAGCGACAGTACCTTTGTTGATGCCGGACCATCGGATTCATTGCAGGCTGTAATGAACACACAAAAATACGGTGTATTTGGAGCGGGAGCTGCAGGTGATGAAAAAACCATTACACTGGAAAATGAGGACCTGAGAGTTGATCTGAGCACCAAAGGGGCCATAATTCGGGAGGTGGAACTAAAATCCTTTAAGACCTATGATGATCAGCCAGTGGTACTGCTCACACCAGGTAGCAACAAATTCTCCCTGACGTTGAATTCACCTGGTAAGATCATAGACCTTGCAGAACTTTACTACAACCATTCGGTAAGTACAGTGGGAGATACTGCGGTCCATACCTTCCGTCTGGACATGGGAAATGGACAATATGTAAAGCATACCTACAAACTTCCACAGCAGGGGTATGAACTGGCCTATGACCTTGAGCTGGTCGGACTGGACAATGTAGTTACCCGGGAGGACCTCATCTACCGGTGGGATGATCACATTCGGCCTCAGGAAAAGGATATGGAACTGAGCAGAACGAATACAACTATTAACTACTTTACCTCTAACGGTGATTTTGACTATCTCAGTGAACGGTCAACCGGACTGGAAGAAGAGGTACTGGAGGAAAGCGTTAAATGGATATCGATAAAACAACGCTTCTTTATAGCCGGTCTGGTGGCGGAGAACCGCTTCAGCAGAGCACGGGTAAGCACCAACTACGATCCTGAGAAGGAGGATCAGGTGAAGTTCGCCCAGGTAATGCTGGGGTTGCCTTATGAAGACCTGAAGTCAGGCAAGGGTAGTTTCCGTTACTATTTTGGCCCCAACGACTATCATATCACCAAAAATGTTGCTGAAGACTTTTCAAAAAACCTATGGCTGGGCTGGCCACCTATGATCTGGGTGAACAAGTTCGTCATCATTCCTCTTTTTGATCTGCTCAACAACTTTTTGAATAACTACGGCATCATCATCATTGTGATGGTGTTCATTATCAAGCTGGTTTTGTCCCCACTTTCCTATAAGTCATATGTATCCATGGCTAAGATGAAAGTGCTCAAGCCGGAACTCGACGAGATAAAGGAAAAACATGGCGATGACATGTCCAAGGCTCAGCAGGAACAAATGAAGCTTTATCAAAAAGTAGGCGTGAATCCCATAAGTGGTTGTGTACCCATGCTGCTGCAGATGCCCATACTCCTTTCCATGTTCTATTTCTTTCCTCAGTCTATCGAGTTAAGAGGCAAATCCTTCCTTTGGGCGGATAACCTTTCATCATATGACTCCATACTGGACCTGCCTTTCACTATACCTTTTTATGGCAGTCACGTCAGCCTTTTTGTATTACTGATGACCGTGTCTACCATATTTATAACGTGGCAAAACCAACAGGTGAGTACGGTACAGGGGCCCATGAAGACTTTTTCATACCTGATGCCCGTTATTTTCATGTTTGTGCTCAATTCCTATCCGGCTGCGCTGAGCTTTTATTATTTTGTTTCCAACCTTGTTACTTTCGGACAGCAGGCGGCCATACGTAAGCTGATCGACGAAGACAAAATAAAAAAGGTGCTGGAAGAAAACCGGAAAAGAGGCGGAAGCAAGAAGAAATCGAAGTTCCAGGCCAGGCTGGAGGAAGCTATGAAAGCCAGTCAGCAGCAGGCACGGTCCAGGAAGTGAAGATTGTAAGTTACGGGTTCAATGTTCCAGGTTCCACGTTGGAAATTATGATCCGGGCCGGAGGCAGTAAACAGGTATCATTTACTACTTACCAACCTTCCCTGTTAATGGGATGAGACCCAGGCCGTCTGATCGTTACACAACATAACGAACTGCCTGATTGTCAATTACCTTCCTCCATTTCCCTGAATTGAATAGGGCCGACTCCTCCATAATTGAATTAAACTTATATCTTTGTATCCCTGATTTTAAGCATATAATTTACTCTGAACCTGATGCAAGTTACCTACTACGGACATTCCAGTTTTTTAGTCCAGACACAGGGCAAAAAACTTCTTTTCGACCCTTTCATAAGCCCAAATGAACTGGCGGGAAGTATTGATATTGATGCGATACATCCGGATTTTATCCTTCTATCACACGGACATCAGGATCACGTGGCGGACGTTGAAAGGATCTACAAGGCCTCGGAGGCACTTATCATTTCATCTTTTGAAGTTGTCTCCTGGTTTGGCGAAAAGGGACTTGAAAACTATCACCCCATGAACCATGGCGGAGAATGGCAGTTTGATTTCGGAAAGCTTAAAATGGTCAACGCTATACATTCCAGCAGCATGCCGGATGGCAGTTATGGTGGCAACCCGGGCGGTTTCGTTATCAGCAATGACGAAGGCACCTTTTACTACGCCGGGGACACGGCGCTTTCCATAGACATGAAGCTCATTGCTGATGAATTTGATATCGATTTTGCTTTTTTACCGATCGGCAGTAACTTCACCATGGGAATAGCCGATGCCTCCAGAGCTGCGGAATTTGTCAATACCAAAAAGGTCATCGGAATGCATTATGATACCTTTCCCTATATCAAAATAGATCATACAACAGCTGTTGAAACCTTCAAAAAGAAGGGGCAGGAATTGATGCTGATGGGCATTGGAGAAACCATAAACATTTGATCTTTTAGATGAGTAAAATAATAGCGATTGCTAATCAAAAAGGTGGAGTTGGCAAAACAACTACGGCCATAAATCTTGCGGCCAGTCTGGCGGCGCTTGAATATAAAACACTTGTGGTCGACGCAGACCCGCAAGCCAATTCTACTTCCGGACTGGGAATTGATCCCAAGGGAGTAGAAACCAGCGTATATGAATGTATGGTGGATGGCGTAGATGTAAAGGATGCCATTCGCCCCACAGAAATTGACTATCTGTACGTACTGCCATCCCATATTGATCTGGTCGGTGCTGAGGTAGAGATGGTAAGTATTGAGCGGCGTGAAGAAAAAATGAAAGAAGCCCTGCAGGACATTACGGGTGACTATGATTTTATAATCATAGACTGCTCCCCTTCTTTAGGACTGATCACCATCAATGCGCTGACAACGGCCAACTCAGTATTGATCCCTGTCCAATGTGAGTACTTTGCGCTGGAAGGATTGGGTAAACTACTGAACACCATCAAAATTATCCAGTCAAGGTTAAATACCTATCTGGAGATCGAAGGCATCCTCCTCACCATGTATGACGTGAGGCTGAGATTGAGCAATCAGGTGGTAGAGGAAGTAAGAAAGCACTTCAAATCCATAATGTTCAATACCATCATCCCAAGGAACATCAAGCTGAGCGAGTCACCGAGCTTTGGTGTGCCGGCTATTGCACACGATGCAGAAAGCAAAGGGTCCGTTAGTTACCTGAACCTGGCGAAGGAAATAGTGGACAAGAACGGTGTTTAAATTTAAACTGAGGTAGAATGACAAAACAGTCAAAAAGAAAAAACGCTCTTGGACGTGGATTGGGAGCCCTGCTGGAAGATTCTCCCTCAATGGATAAAAAAATTCCGATCAGTGAACCCCAGACAGGCTCCATCAACGAAATTACGCTCGAGGAAATTGAGGTAAACCCCTATCAGCCCAGAACCCACTTTGATGAGGAGTCACTGGAAGAACTGGCCGAATCCATAAAAGTTCAGGGAATAATTCAGCCTATTACGGTCAGGAAGCTTTCAAAAAACAAGTATCAGCTCATTTCCGGGGAGCGAAGGTATCAGGCTTCCAAAATGGCCGGGATGGAGGCTATTCCGGCGTATGTCAGGACCGCTGATGACCAGCAGATGCTGGAAATGGCGCTTATCGAAAACATCCAGCGGGAAAACCTTAATGCGATCGAGATCGCTCTGAGCTATCAACGCCTGCTGTCAGAGTGTGACCTGAAACAGGAAGAACTGGGGGATCGTGTAGGAAAGAACAGGACCACTGTAAACAACTACCTGAGGCTGCTCAGGCTTCCTCCGGACATTCAGGCTGCGTTGAGAGACAAGAAGATATCCATGGGCCATGCCCGCGCTTTGATAAATATTGACAACGTTGATCATCAACTCGATATTTTCAAAAAGATCATTAGTCAGGATCTTTCGGTAAGAAAGGTGGAAGAGTTGGTCAGATCCATGGGACAGACAGAAAAAGAAACCAAAAAAGCAGAAGATACGCCTGAGGTTGGCAAGGAAATTGTGAATCTTCAATCAAAACTAGCGTCACATTTCGGCACCAGGGTCCAGGTGAAGTCCGATGGAAAGAAAGGTGAGATCAAGATACCTTTTGTATCCGTTGATGACCTGAACCGCATCCTGGAGATCCTTGATATCCAATGAAAACCGGGTTATTACTTTTTTTCCTTGTCTGTTCTTTTTTTACCGGCTTCGCACAGATCACACCACCAGCGGTCACGGTGGATACCTTGCGTACTCAGGACGACCTTATCCCTGAAAAGGATACCAGCAATGTACAGGTAAAAGAGATACAATCCTATGCCACCCGGTTTGTGCCCAGGAAAGCCTCACTATATGCAGCCATACTCCCAGGCATGGGACAGGTGTATAACCGGGACTACTGGAAGCTGCCCCTGGTCTACGGAGGCTTTGTGGGCCTGGCACTGGCCATTGATTTTTATGATGATCAGTACCGGGAGGCCAGATCAGAGCTCTTCGCACTGCTGGAATCCGATGATCCCAATGGGGTCTCTCCGAGGAACCTCACACAGGACCAGCTCAGGTCGATCATTGATGATACACGCAGAGAACGGGATTTTTACATGGTCATGACGGCAGTTTTCTATTTTCTGCAAATTGCAGAAGCACATATTTCTGCTCATTTAAAGGAATTTAAACTCAACCCTGACCTGAGGGTGAAGATCGAACCCTCCTTTGAACAGCCTCAGTTTGAAAACTATCGTGCGGGGCTCTCTATTAAACTAAAATTTTAGCATGAAAATTCTATTGTTGGGCTATGGTAAAATGGGTAAGACCATTGAAGCAATAGCACTTGAAAGAGGACATCAGGTCATTGAAAAAATAGATCTTGATAATCGTACCGCCCTTGAGCAATACAACGGATCCAATGTAGATGTAGCCATTGAATTCAGCCAACCGGATGCCGCATTTGAAAACATTGGTTATTGTATCAAAAACGGTATCCCCGTCGTATCCGGCACCACAGGCTGGCTGGATAAAAAAGAGCAGATCCATGAGCTATGCCGATCACATGACGGCACCTTCTTCTATGCTTCCAACTTCAGCATCGGGGTGAACCTTTTTTTCAGGCTCAATGAACAACTGGCCGGCATGATGGAGGCTTTTGATGATTACAATATATCCATGGAAGAGATCCATCATACAGAAAAGAAAGATGAGCCCAGTGGCACAGCCATATCTCTTGCAGAAGGTATAATGGCTCATAATCGCAATAAAGAATCATGGGCTTTAAACCAAACGGACTCCAAAAACATTATACCCATAGTTTCCAAAAGAGTTGGGGAAGTACCAGGAACGCATATCGTTACTTATGCCTCACTGGTCGATTCCATTGAGATCAAACATACGGCCCATTCCCGTCAGGGGTTTGCCAGAGGTGCCATGCAGGTTGCTGAGTGGGTACCCGGTAAAAAAGGTGTGCTGGGAATGACTGATTTTCTGAAGATTTAAAAAAATTAGGCTTTCTTTGTAAGATTTTTTGAGAGAGAACACCTTTAATACAGAATTATATACTGATGACTGAAATATTTATCTACCTGGTCTTCTTACCAATAATCATAGGCCAGCTTGTGGGGTACTGGATGCTCTTTGAAAAGGCAGGCGAAAACGGCTGGAAGGCTCTGATACCCG
>LYSV01000280.1:0-1994 GCA_001657315.1 Flammeovirgaceae bacterium BBD 1991-12
CAACTTTGGTTATAGCCGTGAACTTTTTTTTGGCTGTCCAAAGGTCAAAATTCATCTGCATGGTAAGCCACATTTCCGGGGTAGTGTCAAAAGCCTTTGCCAGCCGTAATGCCATTTCAGAGCTAATCCCTGCTCGTTCGTTAAGTATAGCATCAATCGTTTGCCTTGTAACTCCCAAAGATTTGGCAACGGACGTAACAGTCATTCCCAATGGTTCAAAATATTCATTTTTCAAAATGCGTCCGGGATGGACGGGGTTAAGTATTGTCATTTTGTCATAGTTCTAATCTGATTGATTAACGTAAATATACAAAATGCATGGTGACAAGATACACTTGTCAAAAATTTTTTTCTTTTCACCAGCAAACAGTTAAAAATTTTCGATTTTTGAGATATGAGCAAATGTTATCCACATAGTTGTGAACAAGATAGAGCAATGCATACTATTGTAGTAAGTAAACAAAGTAGTTATATATAGGTGTATTCGCATTAAAAGGACTTTTACCACAAAATAAAACGACCTTTACCCTAATTTCAGGGGTATTAAAAGGACTTCTGCCTACATCAGTTAGATTAAAAGGACTTGCTTTTAACTCCGTCCTTTTATTATATTTGTTCATGGATAAAGAGCCGACCCAACAACTAACGATCCCCTTAACCACAAATCCGACTGAATTTAAAAGCGTTGTCAAGCAGCACTGGAACGTAACATTTGCGCGTCAACGAAAAATATCAGTTTATGCCAAACGCATTATGGCATTGGTAATCGCCCAAATACAGGATAACGATTTGGCTTTGAAGCCCTTCTATCAGATGCATATTACTGACATAGTAAGAGAGTCCAATGTAAACAGGCATACGGCCTATAAGGAAGTGAAAAAAGCCTTAAAAGAACTTATGGTGCAGATATGGGAGTTTGAAGATCTGGCTTCAAAACGATACACGCCAAAACACATTGTAGATACGACTAAAGTTATCAGTGAGGACGGATTTGAATATGGCTATGATAATGGTACAATAACCATCGTATTAAATCCTGCCTTAAAGCCTTATTTTTTAGAATTAGGCCATTATACTACGTATGGCCTATTGGATTACATGCAATTCAGAAGTTGGTATTCAATGCGGATATATGAAATATTAGAAGCCCATCGGGATACCGGTAAGTACTACGTTAATATAGATGAATACCGGACATTAATGGATTGCAATGACAAATATCCGCTCAATAAAGATTTGATCAATAAAACATTAAAGGAGCCATTGGAAGAACTGGAAGGCACAAAAATGGCTTTCATCTACAAACCTGTTTATCCTCAAAAAAAGCAGAAGGGTAGGCCCCCAATCGTGGCATTGGAATTCACACTGAAAAAGAAGGAATTGAAGAAAATACCCAAACATTGGTTAAAAGATGAACGGGCCAAAAGTTTAATTGATCAACTGCTTGCCTTCCAAGTCACGGAAAAAAACATTGCCAAATACGGTGGAATTATTCCTCTGAGCGAAGCATCCCAAATGATACGCGCATGGCAGATAAAAGAACAATCCAATAAGAGAATAGATAACAAAAGAAGGTATTGCAACGCGGTATGGGTGCGGACCGGCAAGAAATATGCAGAACAGTCTAAGGATTAAAAGGACGTTTACCCTACCTAATAAAAGGACTTTTGCCCTACTTAAAGTAGACTAAAAAAGGTGTATAAAACGTGAAATTGAGACATTGAAGCTAAAATCCATCTATTAAAAGGACTTCTACCCCAAAACTTGATTTGATTAAAAGGACGTTTCCCCTTATGATTTTTGCGGTTTTTCAACTATAAAGAAATGCGGATGAAAAGAAAAATATAACTCCTGTTAGCACTGCTTATAAAAAAAGACACTTTTTAAGAACCTCGAGGGTTGAAGCGCGGCCAGCTCCGGAACCAAAAAGGACACTTTTCGTTAACCAGGTCCGGAGATCCTGGACTCAAAAAAGACACTTTTTGAAAAGAAGT
>LYSV01000280.1:2049-2817 GCA_001657315.1 Flammeovirgaceae bacterium BBD 1991-12
ATTAGTTTTTCGTTGACCTTTTCCAATTCCTGTTTAGCGGCTAATTGTACCCTGATCATGGCCTTTATATCTTCATTCTCACGTCGCAACTGAGATAATTTTTGCCTTAATTCCTGACGTTCTTGAACATGGTCTAGGTATGCGTAGCAAGTACGCATTATAGCTTTGGTATATACATTTTCACAAGTGATCCTGCGTAGCTCGTCTAGAACTTTATAATCATCTTCTGAAAAGTCTTTTAATCGAATTGCCTCTGGTCTATGCTTAGCCATTTTTATTAAAATTTTGTGTTTGCAGATTAATTCAATTTAACAATTTCATGAGAGTAAATATACTGCTTCAATACCTCGTAGTGGGACTTACTGATTTCCCGGAACTCCCCTAAACGCGCTGAAACTTCCCCGTCTTTAAAATAGTAAGTATTATCCTCCTGGCCGGTTGAATGGTCGTACCAATCCGATACAATATTTTCATTAATGAAAACTGCTGCGTCCTTACCTTTGGGAATAGCTACTACCCCTCTGATAGTGTATTCATACTCTCCGTTTTTTTCTTCAATATGGAAAAAGTAAAATATTGCCTGCTCCTTATCCTTCTTGCCGTCAAACTCACTAGATAACATAAGCACATTACCGATAAGGTAAAATTTGATTTCATCCAGGGGAAAAGACAGGTCTTTAATGACTTGTTCATTAATCAAATTACCGTTGTTATCCTCCGAATAAAGCAACCAATCAGACCGTCTTTTAATCAGTTTCCATACTACTA
>LYSV01000034.1 GCA_001657315.1 Flammeovirgaceae bacterium BBD 1991-12
AAATGCGTTTGCCCCGAACTTTGAACTTTCAACGTAGAACATTGAACGAATTACCCTTAACTTTGCACCTTTATTTTTCAGCGTATGTCAATAACGGAAGAAATAGAGAAAAGAAAAACGTTTGGGATCATAAGCCACCCCGATGCAGGTAAAACCACGCTAACGGAAAAGCTGCTGCTGTTTGGCGGCGCTATTCAGTCGGCCGGGGCTGTTAAATCCAATAAAATAAAGATGCATGCCCGTTCGGATTGGATGGAGATCGAGAAGCAACGGGGTATCTCAGTGGCTACATCAGTCATGGCTTTTGACTATAAGAATAAAAAGATCAATATCCTGGACACACCGGGTCACCAGGACTTTGCCGAAGATACGTACCGCACCCTAACTGCTGTGGATAGTGTGATCATGGTGATCGACTGTGTGAAAGGAGTGGAGATACAGACAGAGAAACTGATGGAGGTATGCCGTATGCGCAATACTCCGGTGATGTGTTTTATCAATAAGCTGGACCGGGAGGGGAGAGACCCCTATGATCTGCTGGATGAAATCGAGGAAAAGCTGAATATCAAGGTCAGGCCTCTTTCCTGGCCGGTAAGTATGGGCAAAACCTTTAAGGGGGTATACAGCCTGTACAATCAAAGTCTGTACCTGTTTGAGCCGAGCAAATCCAAGGTTGAGGATGAAGGATTGAAGATCGGGGACATTAATGATCCCCGCATTGATGAGCATATTGGCGAAAGTGATGCTGCTCAATTGCGTGAAGATGTAGAGCTGATCGAGGGAGTGTATCCGGAATTTGACACAAAGGAATACCTGGCCGGTAAGGTTGCACCGGTTTTTTTTGGTAGTGCCGTCAATAATTTTGGTGTACGGGAGCTACTGGATTGCTTTATCGATCTGGCGCCATCACCATTGCCCCGGGAAACGGAGGAGCGTGTAATAGTACCGGAAGAAAAGAAATTCTCCGGGTTTGTTTTTAAGATCCATGCCAATATGGACCCCAACCACCGTAACCGGATAGCTTTTGTACGTGTATGTGCCGGAAAATTTCAGCGGGGTAGCAACTATCATCATGTAAGGGCCAATAAAAAGATCCGGTTTTCAAACGCAACTGCGTTTATGGCACAGGAAAAGGAAATTGTGGATGAGGCGTGGCCAGGGGATATTGTAGGGTTGTATGATACCGGTAATCTGAAGATCGGCGACACCTTGTCGGAAGGAGAGGGAGGAATGTACAAAGGGATTCCCAGTTTTTCTCCCGAGATCTTCAAAGAGGTGATCAATAAAGATGCCATGAAAACCAAGCAGTTGGAAAAAGGACTGAATCAATTGATGGAGGAAGGGGTAGCTCAGTTGTTTACCTATGAACTGGGATCGAGAAAGGTGGTCGGTACTGTGGGGATACTACAGTTTGAAGTGATCCAGCATCGGTTAAAAAACGAGTACGGAGCCTCCTGTGACTTTACTCCCATCAACTTATTCAAGGCCTGCTGGATAGACAGTGACGATCCGAAAAAGCTGAAGGAGTTTGTCGATTCCAAGTCACGTCATATTGCAAGGGATAAGGAGGGTAAGCTGGTGTTTATGGCTGAGTCGAGGTCGTGGCTGAGTATGGTGCAGGATAACTTTCCTGATATCCGCTTTCATTTTACTTCGGAGTTTTGAACGGTAACCTTACCCGGAAATTATAGTTTCCTGTTTATTGGTTAAAAAGATCATCTGACAATGACCCGTCATTGTCAGATGATGATTGATTGGTCAGTTTCCTGCTCCGCTTAGGGATGAAACTCAGGTCAGTTCTTTTCTGCTGGCCAGTTTATCAAGAAAACCTTTATCAACATTGATCTTGGTGGCATTGGCCAGATGATTGTAAAATACAGCCATCCCTGACATAGCTATGATCTCCATGATCTCCTCATCACTGAATCCCATTTCCTTAAGATTGTCAAAGTCCTCCTGAGTGGATGAGTTGGAATCTTTCGCGAGCTTTACCGCATAATCTATGGCCGCCTTTTCCTTAGGGTCTGCAGTGTCACAGGTATAGGTACTGATCAGAGCGTCTATCTGCTCAGGAGTAACACCTATGCTCAGGCAAAAGGCATGATGTGCATCTTCGCAATAATGGCACTCTTTCAGGGATGAAATGGCCACGAAGATCATCTCCTTTAGCTTTCTTCCTACTTTTCCGCTTGTGAGAATATTGCGCATAACGGGCCATATGCCCTCAAGGGATACTGGAGAAACCGCCCATACCTTAAAAAAGTTGGGCGTAAACGGTGCGTTAAGTGCTGTTTGGATCTTGTCAAAGACTTCACTCAATTCGGGATTGAATGGTACTTCTACCATGTTGCTGATCTTCATAATCAAGTTGTTTTATTTGTGTTACATAATTTACGCGTTGGTTCAGAGCCTTCTTCAAGATCACGTTTCAGGAAGTAAGACCTGCTTTTGCCGGGGTGTTACTCCCTGACTGTTGTTTTAGGATTTAGACCTTGCCCATTCCATTACCTCCTCCTCGTCGGTGGAGATGAAGTGGTCATAGTTGCGGTCTCCGTCCTGTCCGCCCTGCACCAGATACTGAATGGTAATTTCCTTGGCCAGACTGGGCACGACTACACCCCATTTTACCAGACCGTTCTGATCGGCAAGGTCTCCGGTCATTAACCATATCTCCTGCATCTCCTTGTTAAACATCGTTTCATCATCTTCCACTACTACCACTATAACATCTACATTCGGCAGTGACATGTTGTCCTTGCATTCCTGCAGGCCTACCTGATAGTTTTCAAGATCATTCCCCTTTAAAAATCTGAAGTAAAGAATGTGGTCATCAATGATTTTGGTAATGTGCGCCTTTTGTTCAGTGTTGCTCATTATTTTATGGGTTTTGGTAAATAAAAAAATCAATTATAGTTAGTGGGAACTGGAAGTTTTCAATTCCTTTAATTCTGCCTTTAGTTCGTCGAGATACATGAGGTTTTCGGCGATCTGATGTTCTTTTTCCATCTCTTTGGTAATATCTCTGGCGTACAGAATATAGTGGATGGTCCCACCAAGGTCTTCCTTGTTCATGTACACCTCTACATTGGTCTGCGACCCATCCAGACCGGAGGCCCGGGTTCTTCTTCTCCTTCTAAAGAAATCAGGGTTTTCAGGGTCAAATTTCTTAATGAATTGCTGCACATAGAGCTCCGTTCCCTGAAGGTTAAGTTCTCCTGCCTTGAACAGCTCTTTGGCAGAACTGTTGAGTGAATCGACCTTGCCCTGTGCGTCGCATACCACTATGGCGTCATTGGAGTTTTCAAAGATAGCGGCGCTTTTCTTCTCGCTTACCTCCAGTTCTGACTGTTTCCGTTGCAGTGCCTCCTGGGTGGCCAGCATTTCCTCCTGGTTCTGACGCATTTCTTCTTCCTGAGATCGTAGCTCTTCCGTCTGCTGCTGGGAAGCTTCCAGCAGGTTTTTGGTTTTTTCATTGATCTGGACACTTGAAATGGTAGAGGCAATGTTTTCCCCCAGCCTTTCTATAAGCTCGATCTTATGGTCAGGAAATTCCCAGAAGGATGCCAGTTCGATCATACCATAAACTTCCTCATTCATCTTGAGCGGTACTATAAGCAAACTGTTGGGGGGCGCTTCCCCCAGCCCTGATGTGATATTGACGTAGTCCTCAGGAACGATTTTCAAATGGACAGTTTGTTTTTCAAGAAAAACCTGTCCCAGCATACCTTCGCCTGCCTGCACTTTCTTGTTATGGAACTTCTTCCTGTCATAGGCATAGCAGGCTACCAATTCCAGATAGGTTTCTTCCCCCTCATCATTGTTCACTATGAATAGTCCACCCTGATTCACCTCCGTATACTTTACCAGGTTGGAGATTATTTTGTCACTTAAACTCTTAAGATCATCGTTGTCAGCCCTTAGCAGATCAATGAACTTGGCTAGCCCTTCGGTGATCCAGTTACGTTTTTGATCTTCACTGGCAATTTCCCTCATCCTTGCCCTCATGCTTAGCAAGGCCCCTTCAAGAGGATCCTGACCGTTTTGCTTACTCTTGTTCTTTTCAGTAACCTCATCGTCAGAGTAGCTTACATCCAACTCTCCGTTTTCAATGCTTTTTATGAATCTGGAAGCATTCAGGGTATTCTTTCTCATGGCGTTAAAAGCCTCTGCAATTTCTCTGAATTCCACAGGCTTTGTGATATCAACAGCCTGTGCATAGTGGTCCTCGTCTGTATCGAGAAGGCTGTTCCGTATCTTGGTCAACGGCCGGATAAGGTTTTTGAGGATAAAAAGATGAGCAATGATCAGTAATGGAACTATTAAAAGGACCAATTCGTCCCTCAGCGTAGTTGTATCAAAATTGAAAAAATAACAGGCTACAACGCCGAGGTTGAGAGCAATGAAAAGCAGGTTCCAGTAGACTGCAAGGGGTTTTCGTTTCTTCATTCGCTTTACAGGTAGTAGATTGACTTTGTCCTGCTTCCGGAATTCTCAGCATTGCATTGTTAATACACTATGGACCACTACAAACTTTCTACCTATAAACAACTGTCAACTTCCTGAAAATCGGAGTATTAAGACTTCTATAAAGTTAAGCAAACGTTTTCATTCTCTTTTTGCAGATGATTTATGGCAGAAGTAAGGTTTTAATCATTTTTTCACAAATCATGCTAAAAAAACTAAATATAATTAACGCTTTTGATGGTGTGGGAAATGGTTGCGACTAACAACAACCATTTTAAAACCGGTTATTGCTATTTTGAGGGGTAATAAAATTCATTTTATGCTATAAAAGGTATGTATGTATTAAATATGTGCTTATTTATAATAATTGACTTTAACCGGGATCAATGTGCTGGTTTACAGACAAGTACATGTGCCAAACCGGACAACTTCCTCATGCGCAGGCTGATGCCGGATTATCATTAATGACAGATCTGGACCGGGGAAAGCTGATCCTGAATGATGTTCCCTCGCCATAGCTGGAGTGGATGTCGATCTTACCGTTCAGCTTTTCGACGGATTCATATACGATAAAGAGTCCGAGACCGGAACCTTCTGACTGTTCGGTGGCACGGAAGAACATCTTAAACACATCCCCTATGTGTTCTTCCCTGATCCCAATACCATTATCTTCCACATGGATGCATAGGAAATTAGGGTCTTGTTTCCCTGAAATGACTATCCTGCGCTGTGCTTTGCTTTTATCGCTGTACTTGATGGCATTGCTGATGAGATTGCGGAAAATTATTCTAAGTCGCTGGTAGTCAGAATAGATCACATCACAATCATCAAGCCGGGACTCAATTTTGATGTCCTTGATCCCATCCACATAGGAAAGTTCCGTAATACTGTCATTGATGACCTCTTCCAGCCGAATGGGTTTTATATTTGGTTCTGTACGTGAGTTTCTGCTGAAGTCAATAAGACTTTTAATGACCTCTTCCAGCTTTTCTATACACTTACCAATCTGATCCAGATATAGCTTAAGGTTTTGGGGGTCGTTTTCGTACCTTGATATCTGCACCAGCCCCAGTACTGACTTAAGGGGTGCACCAAGATCATGGGATACGCTGTAAACAAACCGATCCAGCTCACCCACTGTCTTGTTGAGCTGATCAATGGCCCTCTCCAGTTTCCGGGTTCTTTCCTTTACCTTGTACTCAAGGTTTTGATTACTTTCTTCCAGTTGTGTTTTAACAGATATGAGTAATTTATTCTGTTCGTCGATCTTTTCCTTCTGGGTTTCGATCTCTTCGGTTTTTTCCCTGAGCTTCCTGTTGCCTTCCAGCAGCTCACCGTTCAATTGTTCCAGCTGCACCCTTGCCTTTTCCTGTTCCCTGAACGAATTTTTGAGGTTACGGATCATGACGTTAAAGGCCTCCGACAGTTTTCGTGTTTCGTCGTTACCTATCACCTTCACTTCTTCCATCCTGTCAGAGTGGACGATCTTTTCAAAGGCACTTTCGAGCCGTGCCAGAGGTACCGTTACTGACCGGGCAGTGAGGGTTGCTATAATTAATGCCAGCAGGGTGGTCATAAAAAGGAACAGTAAGGCTTCTGACCGGGTTTTTTCCAATATTTCGTCTGCCGCTTCCTTGTTTTCCTCAAATTCGAGGATCTCACTTCGCATACGCTTCAGGCTAAGGTCTGACAACTTCTGCCAGTATGTTTCCGCCTTAAGAGCATATACACTATCCACTATAACTCCACTGGAATACCCCTTAATGCCGGATTCGTAGAGGCCGTTTATACTCGTTTTCGTTAATTCCAGTAGTTTCAACTCTTCGTCACCATTGTTGACCACGGTTTCATATTTTTCATCTTCTTCTTCCCAAATGTCCATGGCAGCCAACTGTTTCATTACTTCTGAATGCAGGGAATCCGCTATGCGTCTTTTCCCCTGTTTCAGGTTAAGCATCAAATTGTAGGTAAGTGCGTAAATACTGTGATTATTCAGTAGCTCCGGAATGCTTTCATTGGCAAAATTACCAATGCGGCTCATGGACTGTTCTGCTCTTCTGAGTTGTATGTATTCCGTAAGCGCGCTGCTAATAATGATAATACTCAACCCTGTAATGATCTTCTTTTTTATCCTCATACCCTTCCGGTTTTGATCATTTCACATCAAACTCCAGCGTCAGCCTGATCACTACTCCGGTCTTATTGTCCGTGCCATAAAGTTTCAGTGGCACGCCCAATGCCAGCTCCGATCCTTCCCAGCCGTTCCACACCACTCCCGGGGTTACCTGCCACCGGGTGGGATCTGTAATCAATCCGTTGAACTCCAGAATACCCTTGAAATCCCTGACAGGAGCGATCAAACCCGTATTCCACGTCCATTCCGTATTTTCGGACAGTTCCACACCTACTTCCGTATGTACCTGAGCGAAACCCAGTGGTTTTGAGAATATGACCTTAGACTCCCACTCTACATTGGTTTCTTTCTTAAGTTCCTCGTCGAGCTCTTCTTCAACCCCCCCTTCGGTGGCTATGGAAAGGGCAGTATTTCTGCTATTCAAAATGGCATACAGGAAACCAACCTGACCGGAACCCCCCCCTGAGTTTTTGTTGGTAATGTCGGAAAACTCCGCCTCGATCTGAAGCCGTTCGGTAAGGCCATATTCCATCAGCAGCCCGATCTGATTCTGATGCTGGTAATAGTTGCTCAGTGTAAACTGAAGCTCATTCTTTTCCTGAATGTACGCCGCTTCGGTGTAGAAGAATTCCTGTATGTACTGCGGGTATTCACTCTGATCTTCATCGAAAACCTGACCTATTCCGCTTAGCGGCAACAGACAGGTAATTGTACCCCAAAAAATATCTGTTATTCTGTAGCCCATCACTATAAAACAATGTACTGCAGTTAGTGATCATGGGCAGATAAGCCACCGACCACAAACTGACAAATTATACCGGTACGAAGGTAGTAAGGAAGAAGGCACGACTGAATAGCGTTAATTTTGTATTTTGCGCCAGGTACTTTTACCGGTATCTGAATACAGGAATATCCGTATTTTATGCGATCGATACCCGAGAATATGAAAGGCATCATACTTTATGAAGATAATCACCTCATTATAGTGAACAAGCCTGCCGGCATGCTTGTGCAGGGGGACAGCACGGGAGATGAAACACTGGCGGATCAGGTGAAAACCTATATCAAGGACAAATACAACAAACCGGGTGAGGTTTTTTTGGGTGTTGTACACCGGCTGGACAGGCCCGTAAGTGGTGCCGTTGTCTTTGCGCGCACTTCCAAGGCGCTCGAAAGGATGAATGCTTTGTTCAGGGACAGGCAGGTACAGAAGGTGTACTGGGCAATAGTAAAGGAACGCCCTCCCCAAACGCAGGACACCCTGATACACTGGCTTAGGAAAGACCGGAAATCCAATAAAACCACAGCTTTCAACAAGGAGACAAAGGGCGCCAAAAATGCCGAATTGTCCTATAAACTGATTGGCCGGATAGCGGAATACTATTTGCTGGAAGTAACTCCGGTGACGGGCAGACCCCACCAGATCAGGGCACAGCTGGCCAAAACAGGTTGTTCTATACTGGGCGACCTGAAATATGGCGCCTCAAAGGCCAACCGGGAAGGGAGTATACATCTGCACTCCAGGGAGGTCGCTTTTCTGCATCCGGTAAAAAAGACTGAGCTAAGGATCACGGCCAGAGTACCTGAAGACAATATCTGGAAGCTTTTTCGGTGATCGGATGATCCTTCCTGTGATCACGGGGTTGTACAGAAGGAACTATCTTTTCGCTTAATTATAATTGGGACAGTTTTGATACGTTTGTTAGATAGTTACCTGCTGATCTGAAAAATGTATAGACCCATATAGCTCAATCCTGCTTTTTGAAAAACAACCAGAACGATATATCCATTGGTGAATTTGAAAACCTGTTCCGGAAGGAGCATGTCAGACTTACCCAACATGCATGTAATTTGGTGCGTGATCCGGAAGTAGCCCGCGATATTGTGCAGGAGGTATTCTACAAACTGTGGAAAACGAAGGACAGGGTTAATTTCCATGATAACATTTCCGGTTACCTGTTCAAGGCTACCACAAACGGCGCCCTGAACTATTTAAAATCACCCAAAAGAGTCTTACATGTAGCTGTGGAAAAGGCTGTTGAGAAAAAAACTGCCGATCATTCCGATCACCTGGAGTACAATGAGCTGGAAAGAAGTGTAAGAGCAGCCATTGACCGGCTGCCTTCAAAATGCCGTGTTATTTATCTTCTAAGCAGGCATGAAGATATGAAAAACCATGAGATAGCCGAGCATCTTGACATATCCGTAAAAACAGTTGAAAATCAAATGACCATTGCTTTAAAGAAGCTGAGAGAGTTTCTTGAGCATTACCTGATAGAGTTTTTGGTGCTGTTACTGGCCCTTTCCTACGTGATTTGGTCCTTCTTACAGGGCATTTAGGCTGTTAAACACAGAAAAATTCCGTTTTTATTAAAAAAAGTTCTGCTGCCTTTAGGGGTAAAGCCTGTAAATTTTGCTATATCATTATCAGGGTAGTTCCAGGGCCGCTCCTGATGCAGGTTTTTTAAAGCCAAACCAAAGTATTTGTAACTCATGAAAGATCAGATCCGGCAATTAATGATACGTCAGATCTCGGGGAATTCAGATCCATCCGAAGAAAAAGTGTTGCAGTCTCTGTTGGCTGGTGACACATATCTTGCTGAGGAATATGAACAACTCAAAAGGATCTGGCAGGCTTCAGGGCACAAGTACACGGTAGAAGAGCTGAATTCCGATGAAGAATGGTTTAATCTAAAGGAAAGGCTGAATGCCTCTGCAAAAAAGAGCACCAGAGAGGTAAGGTTCACCAACTCGTGGATAGGAGTAGCGGCTGCTGTGAGTCTTTTGATGATCTGGACCTATATCATGTTCAATAGCTTTGATCTGAGTGAGGATCCTTCCCTTGTCAGGATCATTACATATGACAGCGTCAGATCAGTTTATCTGCCTGACAGTAGCAGGGTATGGCTTGATGTACACAGTGAACTCACCTACACTTCGGACTTTGGCAATGACCGGAGGGAGGTAGTGCTGAACGGGGAGGCGTATTTTGAAGTAGAACGGGATACCACCAGAAAATTCTCCGTGTCTGCGAATGGCGTGATCGTGAGTGTACTGGGCACTTCCTTCAATGTGAGGTCAAACCTTGAGGATGATGAGGTAGAAGTTTCCGTATCTACCGGAAAGGTAGCAGTTAGGGACAGTACTCAAATGATATTGCTTGCTGCCAATGAGCGTGCCGTTTATTCGAGGGAGAAAAAGTCACTTGTAAAAAGTCGCATCCGGGACCGCAGGTACCTTCAGTGGAGAAAAAGCAATGACGCCATTTATCATGATGAGGTGACCCATTTTCACAACTACATCCGTCATGATTATAACTGGAAGAAAAATGATATTAACCTGACCCGTGTCAGCGGTAAGATCGTCAATAATGCCACACTGGCAGTTTACCAGAGTGTAAGGCTCAAAGCCACATATTTTACAAAAAGCAAAGGCCGCAGAGCCAGTACTTATTTTACTGTAGACGGACCGATCCGGCCGGGCGAAAGCCTCAGTTACAAAAAGACATTGCTGTTTGATTGGCTTAGCAGGACTTCCAACATAAAAATTGAAATGCAAGATGTCAAGATTGAAAAGAAAGATCATTAAAAATGAAGCTCAGAAAATGAATGACCAACATGGAAAAATAGGTATAGTTGGAGAAGGAACCCGGGTAAAGGGAGACATTAAAACTATGGACAACTTCAGAGTGGAGGGCTTCATAGAAGGGAATGTCATAACGAAATCCAAATTGTTTTTAAGTGAGACCGGTCAGATCGACGGAGACGCATCAGCAGAGGTTGCAGAGATCTGCGGCAGATTCAGCGGTACACTTTCCGTATCCGGGCGACTGATCCTTCGTGCCGGATGTGTGGTGACAGGCAATATACGGGCAGAAGAATTTATCATCGATGAAGGGGCTGAATTCAATGGAAATGTGACGACCACCCCTGACAGTATAAATAACACGAATGAAGAAATGCCATTGTCCGTGGCGGTCTGATCCTGTGAATATACAAACCAACTTTTCAATGAAACAGATAACGCTGTTCTTGTTTATGGTGGCGATAATTTTTGCGTTGAGTTTGGTAAGTTGTGATGATGACAGCAGCGACATGGCCCGGATACAGGTCCGTCTTACGGATTCGCCATCGGACTATGATGCGGTGCTGATCGATGTTCAAAGCATTCAGATCAATTTTTCGGATGATGACGAGGGCTGGATACTGTTGGGTACGAACAAGGGAGTTTACGACCTTTTGCAGCTAACCAATGGCATTGACACGTTGCTGGCAGATGGCTCAGTACCTGAGGGCACCATCACTCAATTACGGCTCATACTCGGTGAAGACAATTTCGTGGTGATGGATGGCGATACACTGACGCTGTCAACACCAGGCGCACAGCAGTCCGGGCTAAAGCTTAAAATAAATGAAACGCTTCTGAGCGGTATAACTTACGTGCTCATGTTGGATTTTGATGCCGCCCGTTCGATTGTCAAAGCAGGCAACTCCGGTAAATACAATCTTAAGCCGGTCGTCAGAGTATTAACGATGGCCGCCGATGGGGCCATTACAGGGGTGGTGGAACCTGCTCAGACGGCTCCGGTCGTATATGCCCTTCAGGGGGATGACACTGTTGCATCGACTTTTGCCAGCGATACCTCAGGGATGTTCCTGCTGAAGGGGCTTGCAGCCGGTAGCTATACCCTTGATTTTGATGCCACAGATCCTTTTTTGGATATTCTGCTTTCAGGCATAGCTGTAGAAGAAGGGGTTGTCACCCGACTGGATACCCTGGGCTTTCAATAAATATAATATCGATCACGATTCAGGTTGATAAGGATAATCGGGTTAACCGATTGGTAGTAGTTTAGTTAATTGACCCTGCCGGCCTCCGGCGGGGTTTTTTGATTAGGCTTCAGGTCTCTTTTTTTGCTAAATTTAGCCCCGGGATTCAAGTGATGATATTTTGGCAGCCTGGATTGAAAGATTAAAGAAAAAATGGAAAGTGAGTACCTCACGGGTGATCATTATTCTGGTGGTTTTTGCCTGTACCGGCTTTACCGTATTATTCCTAAAGGAACCGGTCTTATCACTTATTGTGCCCGAAGAAGATAGAAACTGGATATTTTCACTGGTGTATTACCTTCTCATTTTCCCAATCTACAATGTCATATTACTGGCTTATGGTTTTGTTTTTGGCCAGTTTAAATTCTTCTGGGAGTTTGAGAAAAGGATGTTTTCCAGAATAGGAGGGAACAAAAAGGCGTCATAGGAACAGAAACTACCTCTCCATCCCCGACTCTAGAGTTTCAGGGCATTGTCAAACCCGCCAAGGTTATAGGCTTCCGCCAGACCGCTTTTGTTGATCTCCTTCACCGCCTCTTTTGCCCTGAGGCCGCTCCGGCAATATATGAGTAGTTTTTCTCCGTGATAGGAGGTGTCCTCCTTAAGGTCATACAATGGTATATTCTGTGAACCTGTCAGAGACTGCTTTTGGTATTCCACTGGTGTTCTCACATCCACAAGCAGTGCACCCTCCATTCTTATTTTCCGGGCCTTTTCAAGGTTTATGGCATCATGAAGATGCAGGAAATTAAAAAAGTATTCATACAGCCAACTGGCATAGCAGAAATGTGTAGTTATCGAGAGTAATTGCATACTGACCAGCAGGGTACCACAGATGTACGCCAGCATGGTATAATTCATGATAAAGCCGATGCCGATGATGAAGTTAAATACACCGGAGCTCAGGCAGGCATATTTTCTGGGAAGAGGGTTGGCCGGTATTTCGTATTTACTGCCAAGCCATGCTGACAGTTTGGTGTACAATCTGTCCAGCGGATGTGGCCCCCTCAGGAAAAATGCACTGATACCTAAAATCGAAAGACCAAAATGAATAACAGGAGCCTGTAAAAGGAGCCCGGTCAGAACCAGTGCCATGCACGTTAGCGGCATGAACCGGATGGCCCTGTTCATACGTTGATAGTCGTTCAGATCACACGAATAATATCCTTGTTGTGTTAAGTATTGCATCACGGAATTTAATCCCGGATTTCAGCCTGAAGTAACCCGTAAAATCCCCTTTTTAAGAGCAACTTTCAGGGGAATATCTCACTATCAATACGTTAGGGTACGGAAAGGTGTTTTTGTCTTCATGACCTGTTGAATAGAGGTGGAAACTATGACCCCTGGAGGGTGCCTACACAGCTGGTTATTTGAGATCAGAATATAACTGACTGGTGATCAAAAGCTAAGTACTTCTTTACTTACTTTATTTTCATTCAGGGCTTGTATAAAACGGAAAAAGCTCCTCAGCAGGAGCTTTCTTAAATGTCATAGTATGTGTATGATCACTGATCCTTTAACCCGTCGGCAAGCACCACTATTTTATTGTGAAGTACCTCTACCACGCCTCCTGTGATCTCCACATTGTATTCTCCATCCTGTCCCTTGTAGGTCAAGGCGCCTTCTTTTAATGTACTTACAAGCGGAGCGTGATCATTAAGGACCTGAAAAGAGCCGTCTGATCCGGGAAACGTAACAACATTCACCTCTCCTTCAAATACTTTCTTGGCAGGTGTCACTATTTCTAAAAACATCCTGTGAATTATTTAGCTTCAGCCAGCATTTTTTCTCCTTTTACCACGGCATCCTCAACGGACCCCACCAGGTTAAAGGCCATTTCCGGAAGGTGGTCATACTTACCGTCCATGATCTCATTGAAACCTTTGATGGTATCCTTGATATCTACAAGAACACCGGGTATTCCTGTAAACTGCTCTGCTACGTGGAAAGGCTGAGACAGGAATCTTTGTACCCTTCTGGCTCTGTGTACCACCTGCTTGTCTTCATCAGAAAGCTCGTCCATACCCAGAATGGCGATAATATCCTGAAGTTCCTTGTATCGTTGCAGGATCTCTTTCACCCTTTGAGCGCAGTTGTAATGTTCATCGCCCAGCACTTCTGCATTCAGGATCCTTGAGGTGGAATCCAACGGATCCACAGCGGGATAGATGCCCAGCTCCGATATTTTCCTGGACAGTACAGTAGTGGCGTCCAGGTGAGCAAAGGTAGTGGCCGGGGCAGGGTCGGTCAGGTCATCTGCTGGTACATATACGGCCTGTACAGAGGTGATCGAACCTTTTTTCGTAGAGGTAATACGCTCCTGCATGGCACCCATTTCAGTAGCCAGTGTAGGCTGATATCCTACTGCTGAAGGCATACGTCCCAGCAGGGCCGAAACTTCGGAACCCGCCTGAGTGAAACGGAATATATTGTCAATAAAGAAAAGGATATCCCTGCCGGCACCTTCACCATCCCCGTCACGGAAGTATTCCGCTACAGTAAGGCCTGAAAGCGCTACACGGGCTCTTGCTCCCGGAGGCTCGTTCATCTGACCGAATACAAATGTAGCTTTGGATTCCTTGAGTTTTGCCTCGTCAACCTTCGACAGGTCCCAGCCTCCTTCTTCCATGGATTTCATGAACTCATCGCCGTAGGTGACGATACCGGATTCGATCATTTCCCTGAGCAGGTCATTACCCTCCCGTGTCCTTTCTCCGACTCCTGCAAACACGGAAAGTCCTGAATACGCCTTGGCAATGTTATTTATAAGTTCCTGTATAAGTACGGTTTTACCTACACCAGCACCACCGAAAAGACCAATTTTACCTCCCTTGGCATAAGGCTCAAGCAGGTCGATCACCTTAATACCGGTAAAAAGTACCTCTGTAGAAGTGGAAAGCTCCTCAAATTTGGGAGCTGCCCTGTGAATAGGGAGGCTGACGGTACCTTCAGGCTGTTTGATACCGTCTATGGCTTCACCCACCACATTGAACAGCCGGCCTTTGATATCCTCACCCGTAGGCATTCTGATAGGATCACCGGTATCCACCACTTCCATTCCTCTTACCAGCCCTTCTGTACTTTCCATTGCTATAGTTCTTACCCTGTCCTCTCCAAGGTGCTGCTGACATTCAAGAACTACTTTCTGACCGTTCGCTTTGGTCACTTCCAGTGAATCAAGAATATTTGGTAATTTGGTTCCCTCCGTGTCAAAGCTTACATCAACTACAGGACCAATTACCTGGGTGACTTTACCAATGTTTGCCATCTGTTAATTTTTTATGAAATAAAGTGCCGAGTCAGTTAAAGCCGCAAAACTAAGCCTTATCCTGTACAAAGCAAATAACTCAATTTCTTTTTTCCCGACCGCATAGGGCATAGGGCAAGGAGCATAGAGCATAGGGGCCTACTCCTTATTCCAGCTCCCAGCTTCTAACTTCCGACTTCCGACTTCCAGCTTCTAACTTCCGACTTCCAGCTTCTAACTTCTAACTTCCAGCTTCCAAACCAACTAAGACTGAAGCACGATCCGGAACGTGGTCCCCTGATTTTCTTCTGAAGACTTCACATAGATCTTGCCCTGATGGTAGATCTCAATGATCCTTTTGGCCAGTGTAAGCCCCAGCCCCCAGCCACGCTTTTTGGTGGTAAACCCGGGGTTGAACACCTGCTTGATCCTGGACTTCTGGATACCCTTGCCTGTGTCAGCCACATCGATGAATACGCGCCCTTCACTGCCTTTCAGAATATAGATGCTGATGGAACCTGCTCCGCCCATGGCATCTACTGCATTTTTACACAGGTTTTCGATCACCCACTCAAACAAAGGTGCATTTACCTGGGCTTCAATATCCGGGGTGAGAGAGTCGACCGATATGGAAACCTTGGGTGAGATGCGGGGTTTCAGGTACTCAATGATGCCCTTTATCAAGGGTTCTACAGGCTCTTCAGTGAGCACTGGTGCTGACCCTATATTCGAAAACCGTTCCGTGATCACCTGCAGCTTCTTTATGTCCTTGTCCAGCTCGCCTATTAGGTGCTTGTCCTCAATACTGGCCTGATCTCTGAAATACTCCACCCAGGCCATTAATGATGATATCGGGGTGCCCAACTGGTGGGCGGTCTCCTTGGCGAGTCCTACCCATACGCGGTTTTGTTCAGCTGCCTTGGAATAGTCAAAAGCCATATAGGCTATAAAAGCGATGATAGCGATGATCGAGAGCTGTACTATAGGATAGTAGGTAAGCTGGGTCAGCAGAAAGGAATTTCTGTAATAGACGTAATTGATCACATAGATCTCATTGGTGAGCTCATCACGGTCCACTACCTCTATAGGCTCATATTCAGAGCGCATTTTCTCCAGCTCCCGGTAGAGTCGCTGTTGCTGTTCCTTGTCAGTTAATGTAGAATCTATATCAATATTTCTGTAGTGCAGGATCTCTCCATTCTCAGAAAGTAATATGGTAGGAATGGAATTATTCCTTACCAGTATCTCATCGGAAATAAAATTCAGGTCCTTATCGAGCTTGGCATCCAACGTGTATTGAATAGCTTTGGCATACAGCTCTATTTGTCTTTTTTCGCGCTCCTGGAGCTGGTCCACCAGTACATTGGTATAAAAGATAGAGCCAACACTGATGATGAGGGATACAATGAGAATGATCCATTTGATTTTGGATTTGTCATAGTACAGATCAATCCCTCCTGTTTTACTTACCTCAGCCATTTTACAGATGATCGATCATTATGGTGGTCATGGCACTGACTACCCTCTGAGAGTTTATGGAATACAGCTTAAACAAACTCCTGAGATCATAATGTGCCATCAACAAATTATACCACTCCAATGAAGGATACCGGCAAATTAAATAAAAAAACCGGATACAAAAGCATCCGGCTTTTGGTTGGATATAATACCCTCATCAATTCTTCATCATGAACCACTTGGCCAATACCTTGTAGTTCACTTTGGTGCCGTGCATTAATATACCCACACGATAGATCCTGCCAGCCAGCCATATGGTAAAGATGAACCCCCCGATAAGTGCGGCGATGGACAAAAGCAATTCCCACATAGGCACACCAAAGCCAATGCGTCCCATCATTACTATAGGCGAAGTAAATGGTATAATAGAGAGCCAGAAGCTTACGGAACCGTTAGGGTCATCAAATACGAACATGGACATACCGGCAAATCCTATTATGATCGGTAGCATAATAGGTAACATGAACTGCTGTGCATCTGCCGGGGTATCCACGGCCGAGCCCACAGCCGCAAAGAGCGCTCCATACAGCAGATAACCCCCTATAAAATAAAATACAAAGTTCACTATGATTTGGGCAATGGGGATATTGGCGATCTCATCCAGCACCTTCTTCATTTTAGGATTATCCTGTAAACCAGCCCTGACTTCTTCTGAATCAATGGCCTGAGCCTGTTCTGTGAGCTGTTCCGTGCCCTTAGAACCTACGAAAAAGGCAGAAGCCGCTGTGTAGATACCTGCCATTAGTACTATCCAGATCAGGATCTGTGCCAAACCCACGGTAGCCACACCGATGACTTTACCAAGCATGAACTGAAAAGGTTTCACGGTACTCACGATCACCTCTACGATCTTGCTGTTTTTCTCTTCTATCACTCCCTGCATCACCTGACCTCCATAGACAAAAAGGAAAAGGTAAATAAGGAATCCCGTTACATAGCCTATACCTGAAGCGAGGCCGGAATTGCCTTCCTTTTCTTCTTCATCTTCCGCCGAGCTGATGATCGTGTCCAGATCGATATTTGTTTCCAGCTTTGCCAGCGTTTCGGAATCGACATTGTACCGGACCAGTTTCAGGTCCTTGATCTTTCGTTCTATCGCGTTTTCTATTCGGTTGACTACTGTAGGTCCCAGTATATTCTGTGAGTACAAGGTCATGCCCACCGGATCTTCAATTTCGAATTGCGGTATATAAAGCAATGCCAGATGATCACTCTCCCTGAAGGCGTCGAGAGCCTGGTCCAGAGGGCCCGGTGTAGGAATGAACTGATAATTGTCTGTGCTTTCCAGGTGGAGGCTGTCACTTTCATTCACCAACAGTACCTTCCTTGGGCCGGCGCTTTCCTTTTCCTTCATCATTATATACCCCAACCCCCCAAACACAGCTGGAAATAATATGGGGACCAATAATGTGGCAATTAGAAAAGACTTTTTCTTTACCCTGCTGGTAAATTCTCTTTGTATGATCAAAAACAGCTTATGCATGGTTACCTCCTTCTACTTTGGCAATAAAAATATCATTGATACTGGGTACCTTTTCCACAAAAGAATGTACTTCGGTAGTGGAAATAAGATTGCGCAACAGGTCATTCGGGCCGGAGTCAGTGCTGATCCTGATAACGGACTGATGGAAGTCATCTTCCAGCGAAGATTGCTCCAGCACTTCATAGTGACTGGCCAGAGACCCATTGAGTATTCCCTTGTGCTCCACAGTGTAGGTATTGCTTCTGTATGAGTTTTTGATCTCCTTTTTTGTTCCTTCCAGTATTTTTTTGCTTTTGTTGATAAGGGCAATGTGATCACAAAGCTCTTCTACAGACTCCATCCGGTGTGTGGAGAAAATAATGGTGCTGCCATTGTCTCTCAGTTCGAGTATTTCATCCTTAATGAGGTTGGCGTTCACCGGATCAAAGCCTGAAAACGGCTCATCCAGTATGATCAGCTCTGGCCGATTAAGTACGGTGGATATGAACTGTATTTTCTGGGCCATTCCTTTTGACAGGTCTTCCACTTTTTTATTCCACCATTCGTAAATGTCAAGCTTCTGGCACCATTCCCTACTGCGTTTTATGGCCTCACGACGGGGCAGGTTCCTCAACTGTCCCAGGTATACCAGTTGCTCACCCACCTTCATTTTTTTGTACAAACCCCTCTCTTCAGGCAGGTAGCCGATCATGGAGATGTGCCGGGCATTAAGCAACTCACCGTTGATCCATACCTGACCCTCATCAGCATTGATGATCTGATTAACAATTCTTATAAAAGTGGTTTTTCCCGCACCGTTGGGTCCGAGCAGGCCATAGATACTTCCTTTGGGGATGGTCAGGTCTACATTGTCCAGAGCAGTGTGTTCTGCATACCGCTTGGTGATACTACTTGCTTTTAATGCCTCCAAAGATTTTCTGATTTAGATTCCAAAGTTGTTAGTACTCCCCCACCGTATTTTATTACAGGCCTGGGGAATTTTAATTTGCATTGAAATTAAGTCAATATTATGAAAGGTAAAAAATGAAATGGGGAATGGTGGACTGAACGTTTGAGCGATTGGTTTTACAGGCTCGGCACGTAGTGGCGGTCAATAGGTTTGTTGAGTGAAATGCACTGTTTAAGGCATACCTAAAAAATAATAAAGCCAACCGGCGGCCGGAAATCTTAAAGATAAATATTCCTGAAAGGGAGTTACTTTTTTTCCTTGAAAACAATGCTGCCCATACTGACGTCCAGGTTGAAATTCAGCAGGTTATCAACACCTTCCTTATAGTCTGCATTGACATAGGCGCCATCTGAGAGCCGGGTGAAGGAGTCACTTAATTTGACCCGGCAAAGCCATGAATCATTGATACTTACTTTGACAGGAGTACCCTGACGAGGCAGTACGATCACCAGATTACCGGCACCTACCGAACCTCTTATGGTACTTGCTACTTCGGATTTGTCGCTGAAGTCGAGCATTAGGTTGCCAAAGCCAATGTCAGCTACTACATGTCTTGCTCTTGAGTGGTTTAGCTTATGGACGGATACAGAACCAAGGTCTACCTTTACATAAAAGGTATCCATTTCCGTGGAGTTGTGTGCTTCTTCAAAGTAGCCAACGTTCACGTCGGCGCTGCCGGTATGTATTTTCAGCTTTTCAATAGACAGGTCTGAAAGATCGATATCTGCCTGACCTATGCCGTAGTTCAGGCTCAGGTCGTAGGCCTTCTTTTCAGTGAGGTATACTTTCCAGATCTTCTCCTTTTCCTCGGCGGATCTGCCGAACATTCGGTACGAAATGGACTGGCTGAGACTTTCGGATCGGTCGTCTTCAAGCGCCAGACGGATCCGGCATGTATTATTGCTTATCTCTTTTTCGAACGAATGGCCATAGCTGTCATAATCCTGATTGCCATATACATTCAAAAGTTCCCTTCCGTCTCCTGCTTTAATAAAACAGGAGCCGCTATTCACCTTAAAATCGAGATCTACCTTTTCAATTCTGTCATTGTCCTCAACTGAGAACTGCTTCTTCACCTGTGCAAAAGAAATGGTAGTACCGATCATCCCTAATCCTGCACCCAAGGCAACTAATCTTCTCCGCATGGAGTGTAAATACGTGAAAATGAGACCGGTGTTACGTTTGTTTTTAAGTTTTTTACATAAAAAAAGCGGCTAAATCTTACATTGCCGCTTTAGTAATATTTGATCCTTTTTTATTAAAAGAATTCCTTCATTCTCTCAAAAAATCCTTTCTCGCTTTTACCGGGTTTAGGCTGGAAATTCGGCGAATTTCGTAGCCTTTCCAGAGTACTCTTTTCTTCTGGCGTAAGGTGTTTGGGTGTCCATACATTAACGTGTACCAGTTGATCGCCACGCTCATATCCGTTAATATCCTTGATACCCTTACCTCTCAGGCGCAGTATCTTTCCACTTTGGGTGCCCGGGTCAATTTTTATCCGGAGTTTTCCTGAGATCGAAGGTACTTCCACAGCAGTGCCAAGCGCTGCGTCAATAAAGCTGATGTAGAGATCATAAACCACATTGTTGCCCTCACGGATGAGTTGATCATCCTCTTTTTCTTCAACCAGTATCAACAGGTCACCCGCGGGCCCTCCGCCAGGAGCTTCATTACCCTTGCCGGACATTGATAGTTGCATGCCTTCGCTTACACCGGCAGGGATCTTGATGGCGATAACTTCTTCTTTGGGTAGAAGACCTGAACTGTCCACTCCAGGAGGCCTGTGATCGATCAGCTGACCTGAACCATGACAGGTAGGGCAGGTACTGGTAGATACCATTTGTCCCAGCATGGTATTTACAGCCTTTCTCACCTGTCCCGTTCCATGGCAGGTGGGACAGGTCTTGAATGTAACACCATCAGCCTTGACAAGGCGGTTCACCTTTATTTTCTTTTCTACTCCCTCTGCTATTTCTTCAAGGGTGAGTTTCAGTTTGATCCTCAGGTTGGACCCCCGTCTCTGGCGCGAGCGACCTCCGCCTCCAAAGAAACTTTCAAAGGGATTGCCACCGCCGAAAATATCACCAAACTGCGAGAAGATATCCTCCATGTTCATGCCACCGCCGCTGAATCCGCCACCATTCACACCCTGGTGACCGAAGTGATCATATCGCTGACGTTTCTCGCTGTCACTCAGTACCTCATAGGCCTCAGCAGCTTCCTTGAACTTCTCCTCAGCCTCAGCATCTCCGGGATTTTTATCAGGATGATATTTAATAGCTACCTTGCGGTATGCCTTTTTTATTTCATCCTGACCGGCAGACTTGTCGACTCCCAGTATTTCGTAATAATCTCTTTTTGCCATATCCAAATTGTGTCCCGGTCAGCTTCCAATTACCACCTTGGCATACCGGATCACTTTATCTTTTAACAAGTATCCCTTCTCCACGACGTCCACTACTTTACCCTTGAGCTTTTTATCCGGAGCAGGTATCTGAGTAATGGCATCATGGAATTCCGGGTCAAAATCAATGCCTTGCTTATGTTCCATGGTTTTCAGGCCCTTTTGCTCCAGCGCTTTCTTCAGCTTGCTGAATATCAGGTCAATGCCCTCTTTCACAGCCTTGATATCGGCATCTTCTGCTGTGAAGGACTTTTCAGCGCGTTCAAAGTCATCTATTACAGGGAGCAACGAGGTGATAAGGTCTTCATTGGCAGTCTGGACCATGTCCAGTTTTTCCTTTGCCGTGCGCCTTCTGAAGTTTTCAAATTCTGAGTATAATCTCAGATACTTGTCCTTGCTCTCTGCCAATTCGTCCTGCAATGCCTCCAGCGGATCCTTTTCCTCTGCCATTGCTTCAGGTTCTTCTTCATGCTCTCCCTCTTTCACTTCTTCTGAAGCATTAGCGGCTTCTTCTTTTTTACCTTTATCTTCGTTATTGTTTACCTCCTTTTCCGGAGATTCCTTGATCTCTTTCTCTTCTACGTTATCGTTTTTCATAACATTCGTTGAGTAAATACCTTACTTGCGGTCCTGCTTCAAATAAAAATTATATGTCTCACCTTCATAATATGAAGTGGAGCTACCACACTTCGACAATTATTCTGCCAAACTTACCTTGGGTGTCAAAATGACACGTTGACAGTTTGGGAGTTCAATGTTCAATGTTGAAAGTTCGAGGTTTGTCTTTCCGGATGTTTAACTCTCTACTATTTATAAACAACTGTCAATCAGCTGTTCAGTATTTTCCAAAGCTCATCCTTAAGCCTTTCCAGCCCTGTCTGGGCTACACTGGAAATGAACAAATGAGGGATATCTCGGGGCAGCTCCTTTTCCATTTCCTCCATCAGTTCCTGATCAAGCATGTCACATTTCGATACGGCCAGTAATCTTTGTTTATCCAGTAGCTCCGGGTTGTATTTTTCAAGTTCCTTCAGCAGTATGGCATACTCATCGGCCAGGTCATCGGCATCGGCCGGAATAAGAAAAAGCAGGATGCTGTTGCGTTCAATATGCCTGAGAAAACGTGTGCCCAGACCCTTCCCCTCAGCGGCTCCTTCAATAATGCCCGGGATATCGGCCATTACAAAGGACTTGTAATCCCTGTAGGGTACCACCCCCAGGTTAGGGGTGAGCGTGGTAAAAGGGTAATCTGCTATTTCAGGTTTGGCAGCAGAAAGAACGGATAGTAGTGTCGATTTGCCGGCATTGGGGAAGCCTACCAGACCCACGTCTGCCAAAAGCTTTAGCTCAAGAATGATCCATTCTTCCTTCCCTTCTTCACCGGGTTGGGCGAATCTGGGCGTCTGATTGGTGGCTGTCTTGAAGTTTTCATTCCCAAGCCCACCTCTTCCACCTTCAGTAAGGATCTTTTCCTCCCCGTCTGCTGTAACCTCGAAGAGTATCTCCCCGGTATCGGCATTTTTTGCCACTGTTCCCAGTGGTACATCCAGTGCTACATCAGCGCCCTGCGCCCCTGATCTTCTGCCACCTTCCCCCGGTTTACCGTTTTCAGCGATCACGTGCTTTTTATACTTCAGGTGCAGCAGGGTCCATAGCTGGTGGTTCCCTTTCAGAACGATATGACCTCCGCGGCCGCCATTTCCCCCGTCGGGCCCTCCCTTGGGTACATGCTTTTCTCTCCTGAAATGAACGGCCCCGGCACCTCCTGACCCAGACCGTGAACAGAACTTCACATAGTCAATGAAGTTGGTGGATGACACTCCACGCTAGGGTTTAGCTACTTCAAAACCATCGGCCACCTGGCTGATCTCTTCGAATATTCCTTCTATGGATCCTATGCCATTGACTGTTTTTAAACGGTTCTGGTCGCGATAATAGGGTAGAACGTGAACCGTTTTGCCAAAATACTCGGATATCCTTTGATTCAGCTTTTCTTCTTCGTCATCAGCGCGGTTTTCTATGGATTTCCTTTTGGCAATTCTCTTTCTCACCTCCTCTTCCGATACTTTTAGTTCTATGACTCCGTGAACGGAGGTATTCATGGACTCCATAAGCTTGTCCAATGCTTCAGCCTGTGCTACAGTACGTGGAAAGCCATCGAAAAGAAAACCATTGACGTCCGGATTTTTCTCTACTTCTTCCTTCAACATGGCTATGGTGATATCATCGGACACCAGGTTACCACTGTTCATAATCTCCTTAACCCTCTTTCCAAGCTCTGTCCCGTTACGGGTGTGCCACCTGAAAAGGTCTCCGGTAGAAATGTGTTTGAGGTTGTATTTTTCAATGAGAAGTTCGCTTTGTGTGCCTTTTCCTGCCCCCGGAGGGCCAAATATGATGATGTTTAACATGCTTTTCGTTTTTACTATTTGTGAATAGAGCTGGGGATTAATCCTTGAGTTTATATAAGTCCTTTAAATTACGACCCTGCCCATCATAATCCAAACCATAACCCAGAACAAAGGCCTCGGGTAGCTCGAAGCCTATGTATTTAAGGTGTTCCTGAATAATTACTGCCCCAGGTTTACTGAACAATGTTACTACTTCTATAGAGTTGGCACCTAGGGACTTGAATTCTTCCAGTATCTTCAACATGGTGCGGCCTGTATCTATGATGTCTTCTATAATGATCACATCTCTTTTAAAAATATTCTCGTTCAGACCTATGAGTTGCCGGACATTGCCTGTACTCTCCATCTCTTCATAGGAAGCCACTTTAATGAAGGATATTTCGCAGTTCAGACTGATCTCCTTTAGCAGATCAGCTGCGAACATGAAGGATCCGTTGAGTACGGCAATGAATAGGGGTTTCCTGTCTTTGTAGTCTTCATCGATGTTTCCGGCCAGTATGGCAATCCTTTCAAGGATATCTTCATAGCAGATGAATTTCTCAAATGTCCTGTCCTTAACAACGATCATAAGCCTGTAAACAACAATGCCCTTTGATGGGACAAAAGGCTTGCAAATATAGAAATTAACCGGTTGTGCAAAACTATTCGTGCTTATTTTCCGGCACTGATCCGGTCTGCCTTTAGAGGTGCTTCATTAAATATCTGTACAGCGCTGTCATGTCCTGAATATCCTGCTTGTGAACTGTTTCTTCAGGGGTATGTACATTCTCCTCAGCAGCGCCTATAAAACACCAGTCTATAGGGTAGGGGGATTGTTGTATTTCCCTTCCGTCACTGGAGCCACTGCCTTCCACCTCCGGCTGCCATGCGATCCCGGATTGTCTGGCAAGATCCATTACTCTGTCAATAAATGCCTTTCTGGGGATGTTCCTGTCCCGCAGGGATACTACGACCCCCTTGCCTGGATGCACCCCATCAGTTACCCAGGTGATATCGGAGATCAGAGCATGGCGGATTCCCCAGTTTTCATAGATGAACCGGATCAGGTAGGGCATCGATCCGCCGCCATGCTCCTCCCACGCACTGAATACGATCACTCCGTCTTCAAGGGATTCAGCCACCCGCAAGGCGTTGTACACTCCCAGCCGGTTATCAAGGTAGCAGGATGTAATGGAATCCGGTGTTTCTTTGAAATTGCACTTGTAAACAAGATTGGTGCCTGTGTTTATGGCTCTGCCGAAGCTGTAGAACAGTTGATTGTCTTTATTGACTTCCAATTCGCACTCTACAGGACCACAGGAGTCTTCGCCTACAAGAGTGTATCCGCTTTTGACATCCGGACCCCCGATGGCCACTAATTGGTTTTGATACCGGACTGTAAAACCTACCGTATCCATATGGGCAAAAATAGCTGTCCGTGGCTGCCCGAACTTTAGAATGATACAGTCCTGGAACTGGTCGCCATGGAAAACTTCAGGCGTCACCGTCCATGAATTGGAGTGCTTCCTGGTGTATTCCAAAATGAAATCCTTTACCCTCTTTTCGTCACCTGACGGTCCAAATAATTTACATAGCTGCTTTAATAGTTCCATTCCTGTGACTTAAGGGATTTTGTGATACTTTTGTTCCTTTAACCTAACCAGTGTTTTACTTGCTTTTGTGATAATGAAAGTCTTTATTTAAACATTGCAATGTTCAATCTATTCCGGTTTTTATAACTAAATGATCCATAACCTTTCCAGCACAAATTCAGTTGTCAACCAATTCCTTTTTGAACTTCGCAGCAAAGATATTCAAAATGATCGTGGCAGATTCCGCTCCAATTTGAAAAGATTAGGATGGGTCATGGCCTATGAGCTCTCCCGCAAACTGAGCTATAGGGAAGAGAAATTTGAAACTCCTCTCGCGGGAATGAGTCTCCCGTTGATCAGTGAGCAGCCGGTACTGCTCGCCATTATGAGGGCGGCGGTACCTTTTCTCAACGGCTTTTTGGATATATTCGATCAGGCAGACACGGGCTTTGTGGGTGCCTACAGAAAAAAAGGCACAAAGGAGGTGGATATCGGTCTGGACTATGTAGCAGTACCTGATATAGCCGGTAAGCCACTGATCCTGGTCGATCCGATGCTGGCCACTGGAAAGTCAGCTGTAAAAGTACTTCAGGAATTAATGGGGCATGGTAAACCCTCACATATTCATTTGGTTTGTGCTGTTGCCGCGCCCGAAGGAATTGATTATATTTCGAGCCATTTGGAAAAGGGTCACTATACCATTTGGGCCGGTGCTGTAGATCAATTTCTGGATGAACGATCCTACATTGTTCCGGGACTGGGAGATGCAGGAGACTTGTGTTTTGGCTTTAAAAACTGAGTTTTACTAGATGCTTCTCAACATTATATTCCTCATTGTTGGTCTGTTCATTCTGATCCTCGGAGGAGATTTTTTAGTAAGGGGAGCTTCAAGTGTAGCGCTTCGCGCCCATATCTCACCTCTTGTAGTCGGCCTTACGGTGGTGGCTTTCGGCACTTCAGCCCCGGAGCTGCTGATAAGCGTGAAAGCCGCCCTTGCAGGGAGCCCGGACATGACCATGGGAAATGTGGTAGGCTCCAATATTTGTAACCTTGCGCTGGTTTTGGGGGTGACTGCCCTTATCGGGGTGATCAAGGTGCAGCCGGATAGCATAAAGATCGACTGGCCCGTCACTATGGGTAGCTCGCTGCTGCTTTATTTTGTGATCAAAGGGGATGAGCCGATGATCAATACCTATGAGGGGGTGATATTTATTGTGCTCCTTATCATTTACACCGTATTGATCATCAGAAAATCCAGAAAGGAGAACAAGGCGTTGCGGGAGCTGGAAGATGAAATAGGTATTCCCGAATCATCCTCCAACGTGTGGAAAGATGTCTTTTATATGGTAGGCGGATGCGCCGGCCTCTATTACGGGTCAGACTGGTTTGTAGGAGGCGCGAAGGAGCTGGCCCTGTATCTGGGAGTGAGCGAGAGAGTAATAGGTATTACCGTGCTGGCGCTGGGCACTAGCCTCCCTGAGCTGGTCACAGCTATTGTGGCATCGATCAAAAAAGAAACTGATCTGGCCCTGGGCAATCTCATGGGCTCCAATATTTTCAATATCCTTTCCATACTGGGTATCACCAGCATCATTCAGGACATCCATGTCAGTGAAAAGATCATTGAGCACGATGTTACGGTCATGTTGGCCATAACCTTACTGATTTTGCCGCTGATGTTATACAAAAGGTCGTTGGGAAGGTTGTCAGGCGCCATCCTTCTGGGCGTTTATCTCGTTTATACCTACACGGTTATTTCATAGATGGAAGGAGAAATTCTGAAGGGGATCACGATATTCCTGCTGACCATGCTGAAATTCATTGCAGGTCCTACACTTGGTTATGCAGCAGGATTCAGTTTTGTAGTTACCGTGGGCATTACCGTTGGTGGTATGATGTCCAGTGTGTTTCTGTTCACCTACCTGGGCACGCTGTTGAGGGAAAAGGTCCTGTCAAGATTATTCAAAAGAAGGCGTACATTCACAAAACGTAACAGAAGGTTTGTGCAGATCTGGAAAAAATACGGCCTGTCCGGTGTTGCCTTTCTTACACCTCTGATCTTTACTCCAATTGGTGGAACGGTGCTGCTCACTGCTTTTGGCAGCCCCAGACCAAAGATCATTTTGATGATGCTCATAAGTGCCACACTGTGGTCACTGTTCTTCACAGCGCTTATCTATCTGTTTGGTACGACTTTTCTGGAAGATTTTATTCTTTAGTATCTTCATCAGGGAGGATCTCAATGTCCTGGATAAGTACTCGTTTTGAAATGCTCTGTCCTGTTTTAGTGGTGGCCAGCCCCCCAAGTGCAGTTTCCTTGTACCGGTTTTCCATACTCTGACCTACCTCGCCCATTGCTTCTACGCATTCATCCACAGGGATGACCCCGCTTACATTGGAAAGCGCTATTTGCGCTGAGGAATTGGCTATGGCTGCGGCACTGGCATTGCGAACCACACAGGGCACCTCCACCAGACCAGCCACAGGATCACAGACCAGCCCCAGCATACACTGGATGGTGATAGCTACTGCATTGAATATCTGATCGATGTCGCCCCCAAGGCAACAAACAATAGCGCCGGCTGCCATGGCCGCTGCACTACCTGTTTCCGCCTGGCATCCCCCTACAGCCCCTGCCAGGGAAGCGCGCTGCTCAATGATCAGTGCAATACCTGCACCGACCAGTAATCCTTCCAATACTTTACGGTCTTTCAAACCATGGATCTCCTGTAACGTGTACAATGTGCCAGGCAAAATGCCGGAAGCGCCTGCGGTAGGTGCAGCTACCACGCGACCCATGCATGAATTCACTTCCTTGGCAGCAAGTGCCCGGGCCACCAGGTTCCGGAATTCCCCTGACAGCACTGCGGTCGAATTGTTAAATACCTTTTTTGCGCCATTGTTGATCATGCCGGATCTGGAAGTCATTTCTTCTGTAAGTCCGGTTTCCACCGCGTCCTTCATTACGGCGTAAGCCTTTTGCAGCCCTGCCCATACCTGATCCTCGTCATGTCCCTTTTGCTCTTTTTCGTATTCCAATACCGTCTCATAGAGCTGCATTTTATGCTCAACGGCATACTCCTTCCACTCTTTAAAATCGGTAAACAGAAATCCCATAGCAGTACTTTATTTTAAATAATAAACAAAGTTATAGCAGAAAGGGCAGATTGCAAACGTTTGAAATATCCGGTATGTCACGAGTAACAACAATAGACAAAAAAAGAGGCTGCCTTTTTGAGACAGCCTCTTTTGATATATTCAAACGGATCGCCGATCATCCATTCATGGAGATCAGGAATTCTTCGTTGTTTCTTGTTCCTTTCATTTTTGACAACAGGAACTCCATTGCTTCTGTTGAGTTCATATCAGACATGAACTTGCGCAGTATCCATACACGTTGTAATTCTTCTTCAGACATGAGCAGGTCTTCTCTTCTGGTACCGGATGCCGGTACATCGATAGCAGGGTAAACACGTTTGTTCGACAGCTTCCTGTCCAGTTGAAGCTCCATGTTACCCGTACCCTTGAACTCCTCAAAGATCACCTCATCCATTTTGGAACCGGTCTCTATAAGCGCAGTGGCCAGAATGGTCAGGGAACCTCCGTTCTCTACATTCCGTGCAGCACCAAAGAATCGTTTTGGTTTGTGTAATGCATTGGCATCCACACCGCCCGACAGTATTTTACCGGATGAAGGCACCACTGTGTTGTAGGCCCGTGCCAACCGGGTGATCGAGTCCAGCAGGATAACAACATCATGACCACACTCTACCATCCTTTTGGCTTTTTCCAGTACCATACTGGATACCTTCACATGCCTTTCAGCCTGCTCGTCGAAGGTTGAGGAGATTACTTCGGCCTTAACGCTTCGGGCCATGTCCGTCACCTCTTCCGGTCTTTCATCGATCAGTAAAATGATCAGGTAACACTCCGGGTGGTTTTCTGCAATGGCGTTGGCTACATTTTTCAGGAGGACCGTCTTACCGGTTTTGGGCTGGGCAACGATCATGCCTCTCTGTCCTTTTCCTATGGGCGAGAACAGGTCCAGTATGCGCGCAGAGTAATTATCCGGCTTGCTGCTGAGGCTTATTTTTTCCTCCGGGAAAAGAGGCGTGAGGTATTCAAACGGCACACGATCCCTGATCTCTTCGGTGGTCTTTCCATTGACCGTACCCACCCTTAACAGAGCGAAATATTTTTCACCTTCTTTCGGTGGACGTATCTGCCCCTTTACAGTATCTCCGGTTTTAAGTCCGAAAAGCTTTATCTGAGAGGGAGAAACATAAATATCATCAGGGCTGGCCAGGTAGTTGTAGTCCGAAGATCTCAGGAAGCCATAACCGTCCTGCATGATCTCAAGTACTCCTTCGTTTTCAATAACACCATCAAAGTCCTTGATATTGCCCTCTTTTTTACGGTTTTTTTGATCTTCCCTTTCTTCAGCCCTTCCATTGGACTCCTTTACTACCTCTTCCTTTTCCTTATCCTTATCTGTTTTCCTGACTTCCTTGTCTTTTTTGTCCTTGTCAAAAGATGTGAGGCTATCTTCTATTTCTATATTGAAAGACTCAAGGAGTTCGTCGGAAGATAACTCCTTTACCTGTTCCTTTTTTTCCTTCTTCGCGGTAACGTTCTCTCTTTTACGTGGTTTTTTTACTGTTTTTTCCTTCTTTTCAGGTTTTTCCTGTTTCTCTTCGTCCTTTTTCTTTGGCAGTTCATTTTCCGGAGTTACTGCCTGCTGATCAAGAATTTTGTAGATCAAGTCTTGCTTGGTGAGCTTACGGTAGTTTTTAAGTCCAAGCTCCTCGGCTATTTCCTTTAGCTCAGAAAGAAGCCTGACGTTCAATTCTTCAATAGTGTACATAAAAGTTTGTTAGTCGTTTAAGACCAAATAGAAATGTTAATTATTATAATGTTATAACGAGTGATTTAAAAAAATTCACTGCGATGTTCAAATGCTGTGTTTGTGATTGATTACGAGTAAGCTTTTTGGAATCGGATTGACTTCTAAAGCTCGGCTTAATATTCTGGTTCTGCAATAATAGATCAACAAAGGCCAATAGCCAAATTTTTAGGAGCAAATAATCATTCTTGTTTTCAAAAACTTAAGTTTTACTTCCAAAATCCATTATTTTGCAGCGATTTTAACAACGACAGGAATGCTACAGGTAGCCTATATCCGTGATAATGAAGATGTTGTGATCCGGGCATTGAACAAAAGAAGATTCCAGGATGCTGAAAATACGATACGGAAAGTATTGCAGCTTGATGAATCCAGAAAAGCTGCTCAACAGGACCTCGACGGTGTGCTTACGGAACTGAACAGTCTGTCGAAACAGATAGGTGGCCTGATGAAGCAGGGCGATACGGCCGGCGCTGAACAGATAAAGGTCAAAACAGCGGGGCTGAAGGAGAAGAGCAAGGAACTGACCGATGCCCGCACCACGGTGGAAGCAGAGCTTCAGAACCTGCTCTACACGATTCCCAATATCCCCAATGGGGATGTGCCTGACGGGGTGGGGGAAGATGATAATGAGGTGGTATTTGAACACGGGAGTACTCCAGACCTGCCGCAGGGCGCTTTGCCCCACTGGGAGCTGATCAGAAAGTACGACATCATTGACTTTGAGCTGGGCGTGAAGATCACCGGTGCCGGCTTTCCGGTGTACAAGGGAAAAGGTGCCAGATTACAGCGTGCCATGGTCAATTTATTTTTGGATGAGGCGCTGAAGATGGGCTATACTGAGATCCAGCCTCCTATCGTCATTAATGAAGCGTCCGGTTATGGTACGGGCCAGCTGCCGGATAAGGATGGTCAGATGTATCATGTCACGGAAGAGGACTTTTACCTGATACCTACAGCGGAGGTGCCGATCACCAATATGTACCGTGATGTGATCCTGAAAGAAGAAGACCTCCCCGTAAAAAACGTTGGCTATACACCTTGCTTCCGGCGGGAGGCGGGCTCATGGGGTGCTCATGTACGCGGACTTAATCGCCTGCATCAGTTTGACAAGGTAGAGATTGTACAGATACAGCCACCTGAAAAATCCTATGAAGCCCTTAAGGAAATGTGCAGGTACGTTCAGGGGCTTCTGGAAAAGCTCGGGCTTCAATACCGTGTACTTAACCTGTGTGGAGGCGACCTTGGATTTACGGCCGCACAGACCTTTGATATGGAGGTGTACTCTGCTGCTCAAAAGAAATGGCTGGAGGTAAGCTCTGTGAGTAATTTTGAAACCTACCAGGCTAATCGCTTAAAGCTGAGATATCAGACTTCTGACAAGAAAAAACAACTGCTGCATACGCTCAATGGCAGCGCATTGGCTTTGCCGCGGATTATTGCTGCCGTGCTGGAAAATAATCAGACAGACAATGGGATAATCATTCCGGAGGTTCTGGTACCTTACACAGGGTTTGATATTATTAATTAAAAGGGAAGATCACCTATCTTAAAAGCATAGGCGACAGCACTTGTCTTTTCCCTTATTTTAGCAGATCCTGTAACTCATTGATCCGTTTCATGTGCTGCCAGGTGGATTTACGGAAGCCACCGACCACCCATCAATATCTCTGAGGTTTTCAAAAATGATAATCATTAAGTTAGCAAACCTCTTAAAAACACAAAACATGAAAAATATACTGATACCTGCCGGGCTGCTGTTGCTGGTTTTTTCCTGTACAACTGCCGAAAAAGAGAAGTTCAGTTACCCCGAAACCTCCAGTGTGGATACTGTAGATGTTTATTTCGGAACTTCCGTACCTGACCCGTACCGGTGGCTTGAAGATGACAATGCTGATAAAACAAAGGAGTGGGTGAGCTCACAGAATTCGCTCACATTTGACTACCTGGGCAATATCCCTTTTAGAGAAGATATAAAAAAGCGACTCGAAGAAGTATACAATTACGAACGGGTAACAGCTCCGAACAAACATGGTGATTACTTCTACTACTACCGTAATAATGGTCTCCAAAACCAGAATGTGCTGTACCGCAGGGGCGTGGATTCAGAAGTCGAAGAGATCTTTCTGGATCCCAATAAATTCAGGGAAGATGGCACCATATCCCTTGGTGGTACTGGGTTTTCGGATGATGGAAGCCTGTTTGGTTTCCTTATCTCCGAGGGTGGATCCGATTGGAGAAAGGCCATAATACTTAATACCAATGATAAATCACAGGTGGATGATACGCTCAGACATATAAAGTTCAGTGGTATTTCATGGCTTGGCAATGAAGGTTTTTTCTATACCCGGTATGAAGAGCCAAAAGCAGGGGAAGAATTATCCGGCCTGAATACAAAGGGACGGGTCTTCTACCACAAGATCGGCACCCCACAGTCCCGGGATGAAATGATTTTTGAACCTAAAGGGGATAAAGTGGGTGCTGGAGGATATCTTACGGAAAATAACCGGTTTCTGGTTATCACTACATTTGCAGGAACTTCCGGTAATCAGCTGTTTGTCAGGGACCTTGAGGGAAAAAATGAATTGATCACTATTGTTGATGATTTTGACAATGACCATAATGTTCTTGATACCAAAGAGGGCAAGCTTCTGGTCTACACCAACAGGGAGGCTCCTAATTACAGGGTAGTGGAGGTGGATCCGAGTGCTCCTGCGCACGAAAACTGGAAAGATATCATTCCGGAAAACGAAAACGTGCTTAATGCCGGTACCGCAGGTGGGTTCATATTCGCCAACTATCTGGAAGATGCCAAAACAGTTGTAAAACAGTTTGACTATGAAGGTACTTTTGTAAGAGAGGTGGAATTGCCGGATATAGGCAGTGCGTTTGGGTTTGCCGGCCTCCGTGATGATACCGAACTTTACTACGTATTCACCTCGTTCACCTACCCCTCTTCAATATTCAGATATGACATCGCAACAGGCACATCTGAACTGCATGAGAGGTCAAAGGTGGATTTTAATGCCGAAGATTACGAGACAAAACAGGTATTCTACAACAGTAAAGATGGTACCCGTATACCTATGTTTATCGTTCATAAAAAAGGAATAGAGCTGAACGGGAAGAATCCGACCTGGTTATACTCTTATGGTGGGTTCAATGTAAGCCTGCGTCCGTCATTCAGCACATCAAGGATCGTTTGGCTGGAAAACGGGGGTATCTACGCACAGCCGAATATCCGTGGTGGAGGAGAGTACGGTAAAAAATGGCACGAAGCGGGTACTAAAATGCAAAAACAAAATGTATTTGACGATTTCATAGCGGCAGGAGAGTACCTTATCGATAACGGTTACACTTCCAGTGACTATCTGGCCATAGCGGGGGGTAGCAATGGCGGACTGCTGGTGGGTGCTACCATGACCCAGCGCCCTGATCTGATGAAGGTGGCCTTCCCTGCCGTAGGGGTAATGGATATGCTACGCTATCACAAATTCACCATTGGCTGGGCATGGGCTACGGACTATGGTACGTCAGAAGATTCAAAGGAAATGTTTGAGTACCTGAAGGGATATTCTCCCCTGCATAATCTCAGACCTGAGATGAGCTACCCTGCCACTTTGGTGACTACGGCTGACCATGATGACCGTGTGGTGCCTGCTCACTCTTTTAAGTTCGCGGCTACACTTCAGAAAAATCATGCCGGTGATGATCCTGTGCTGATCCGTATTGAAACCAATGCCGGACATGGCGCAGGTACGCCTGTGAGCAAGACTATTGAGCGGCAGGCTGACATTTATTCTTTTGCATGGTACAACATGGGCGTCATTCCACCTATTGCCAAAAAAACACAATAAACGTTAAGGACAAGGCGCATGTAGAGAATGTCGCAATAACCGGTGAAGAGTGACCGTCGCATCTGTGGTGTAGCGATTGCTTAACTTTAACCACACTATGACTATACGAAAAGGAAAAAAGCAGGACCTGTCCAGGGTACTGGAACTGATAAAGGAGTTGGCCGAATATGAAAAGGCTCCGGATCAGGTGACCAATACCATTGAAATGATGGAAGAGGACGGTTTTGGTGAAAATCCCGTATTCGGATTCTTCGTAGCTGAGGATGATGAAAAGGGTATCGTAGGCATTTCTTTGTATTACTATCGCTATTCCACATGGAAGGGGAAAAAGCTTTATCTGGAGGATATTGTGGTCACGGAAAATGAAAGGGGTAAGGGAATTGGGAAAATGTTATTTGATGCTACCATAGAGCAGGGTAAGGCCACTAATTGTACAGGCATGATGTGGCAGGTACTGGAATGGAATGAACCAGCGATAAATTTTTACAGGAAGAACTACCAGGCGCAGTTCGATCCGGAATGGATCAATTGTAGTATTGACTGGTGATCCATTGCATAGTAATCAGACAGTTCCGCTGCTCTGTTAGTGTCAGGGTTTTTTGGTTTTGATCCGTATGATACCCCCGGCCTCCACGCCGTATTTTTTGGCAGCTGTCGGCCTGCGTATCACTTCCATGGATTCGATCTCGTGGGGTTCGAGATAAAAAGGATCACCATTGTAAACTTCATCATCAATGATGTAGATCAGCAGACTATTCTGCATTTTCAACAAATTATTTTGCATATCCTGCACGTACACCGGGTGATTGGGTCGTATTGGTATGTGTGTTGTATCTGACCAGAAATTACTTTGTGGATTCCTTCTGATTCTTTCTATAACCGGTACCCTGGTAGAATCATAACGGTAAGTGGAGATAACAACTACTCCGTTTTTAGCGGCACTTCCGTAGAGGGCTGTAGCCGCCTGATCTCTCAAAATATTAATGCTTTTAATTTGTTCTGGTGTCAGGTCCCTGATTGGATTACGTTCTTTAGTGGCCTTTCCATCAATAATGTAAAGAGGTTGTTCGAGATTGTCAGCTGTACGTAAATCAATGAGCGGATTCCTTCTTACAGGTTGATATGAAGAGGAGGAATACCATCCCGGGGCAGTATTTTTCCTGTAAGACGGAAGATGGGACTGGCTTAGATTTACATCAATCAGACTGTCGGCTGATAGTAGAGGAACAACAATGAAATCATGCTCCACAGCAAAGAAAACTACTTCGAAGGCAGATTGGGGTACATCTTTAAGTCTGTAAAAACCTTCTTCATCGGTAAGGGTGCTGATCCCAAAGCTCCTTACCATCACCTGTACCTCTGGGATAGGCTTGCCGTCATTAATATGATTTACTTTCCCGGAGATGTCACGGGTTTCTTCTTGTTCGTCTTTTGTGGGATCCGGGTAGATCGGTTCGGACCAAAAAGCCAGGAGAGTGATGGCTAAGGGCAACAGGATCAATGTTTTCAATCGGGTCAGTTTACCAGAGCGCTTTTTATTCATCATGATGATCCTTTTTTTCAGAGAATGCCGGGCAAAAGTATTGGTCGGTACTATTTGTTCATAGCCGGTGCTGTATTTGAGTAAAAGCATCTGATATTGCTCTGAGGTGCTGCCATTGAGGATAACACCTTCATCGGCAAGGTATTCGTGGATTTCCTGCAGTGCTTTTTTTAACAACCATGCTGCTGGGTTGTACCACTGGATGACGAGCATCAGCTCAGCGAGTAGGAGATCCACCGAATGATACTGCCTGATGTGAGTATTCTCATGCGCTAGTATTGTATGGAACTCTTCACCCTGGATGGAAGGCGGTACAAACAGGAGGTTGCAAAAAGAGAAGGGGGCACTGACCTTTGAGGTGATCGCCAGCCGGATACCGCTTGGTGCTATTTCAAATTGTGCAGACCTGTATAAACTCCATATTTTGATCAGCATCAATACAAGCCTGATGAAGAATACTACAACTCCTGTGAAATACACCCAAAGTAGCCACGTAGCCAGACTATGGATAAAGGATGGCCGGCCGGGTCGGGCGTCATACATGAGCTTTTGTTCTGTGATGAAAGGTATTGGTTCGGTAGGATGTGTAACGTTGTATGATGGGCCTGATTCTGTGGGAATGGGGGAAACATTATACTCACCTTTGAAAAAGGCAAGGTGTGGAAAGTTAATGAACGGTAGTGTTAGTGCGAGGCAAATGGATAAGATCAGGTAAGCCCGACTGAATGCGAAGTGAGTAGTGTTCTTAAAGAACACCCAATAAGCAAAGTAAAAGACAGCTATACCTGCTGAAGCCTGCAGGAGGTAAACGAGGGGGTCAGTTTCCATTTTGGTTCTGTTTTGATTGGATCAATTGGATAATCTCTTTTAATTCTTCTTCATTTATCTTTTCTTCTTTGGCAAAGAAGGAGATAACATCTTTATAGGAGTTTTCGAAGTAGTCCCTGATCACCCTTTTAAGGTCAAACTTCCTGTATTCGTCCCGGGAGACGATAGGAAAGTATTCATAGGTCTTTCCGTAGGCCTTATATCCCACAAAACCTTTCTTTTCCAGGATCCTTACTACAGATGAAACCGTGCTGTAAGGTCTTTTTGGTGGCGGCAGCTTTTCCAGTACATCATTGACAAATCCCCGGCCGATCTGCCAGATGATATGCATTACCTCTTCCTCTTTTTTAGTGAGTCGTTCCATAACAACAAATATATAACGTATTAAACAGTTATACAACGTATAAATACGTTATAATAGATTGGATCTCTGCCCGATCAATGAGCATGTTCCCATGCCTTTTTGTATGCTTATGGATCATTGAGTGAGATACCTTGCGGGAGCAACTCCCATTCTGCATCAAAAGTGATGGATTGAAGCATATTACCGAAGGTCATAAAAGAGAGTTCGGCAAAAGACAATAAAATGCCGTTGCCACTTGTACAAGTGGATTGGATGGAAAGGGATTTATCGTGTATCAGGCTGGAATTCCGGGTATGAGCTGTGGTTTCTACGCCAGCGTTCTATACTCTATTGGAATGTCAAACATTTCACCGAGTTCTTCTCCCATCTCAGCAAGTGACTCATCCTCAGGAGGGTAAGCCCAGATCACCCTTACCTTGTTGCCAAGTATAAAGTATTTATTGAACTCTGCCAGTACATCGATGACCATTCTTTCTGATGCGGAATTAATATATTCAAATTCCAATTCGATGGTTGTTTCAGGCTGAGGGTCTTTGAAATAATCTCTCAGCCATTCCAGTATGGCAGAGTAGTACGGAATGGTATCTTCCATAAAAGAACGTCCTTTTACCTGTATTTTGCCCGATTTTGGATCTAAAAGCAATTTTGGGCTGTCCTCCGTAGCTTCAAGAAATAACGTTTTCATAACCGCTGGCTTTTGACTGAATATGAAATATACTACTTTACCAACTTCCAGTGAAGTTTAGAACGTTAAAGCGCATATATGAAAGTTCAGGCCAGAATTTCAGCCTTTAAGCCGCTTTATGGTATTTCCTCCAGCAATGTACGGAACGCAACATGGCGGTCCCTGTATTTGGCCTGATGTTCACGGATAAGACCCGGGGCATACTCGTTTAGGTATTCTTCTACTTTACCTATACTGTCAGCAAAGTACTGAATAGAATATGAAGTGGTTTTGGGATCGTCATGCCCCAGTACCTTGTACATTTTTGAATCATAGAACATCCCGGTTTTCATGACATCGGGGATATGTTCCCCTTTCATCCAATCGAGCCATTCGTGCTCAATTTCCTTGTCTACTCCCACAGTTACATTATACAGAATCATTGATCAGGGTACAGTTAAAAGTGATCCGAATTTTTCCGAAAACAAAAATATCACTATTTTAATAATCATGTTGCTAAAGTTGGTATTGAAAAATCAGCGCTATGCCTTACTGGTGATCGGGGTGTTCCTTTTACTGGCTTCCTGTCGTCGGTCGGGTAATGAAAGTACAAAATTAGCGGACAATGGCAGGCTGGAAAGGGGTTTAAGTGTTGTTGACTTTGATCTGGAAAAAATAAAAAGCCGTGGTTCACTGATCGCCATAGTCGACAACAGTTCTACCGGTTATTTTATTTACAAAGGGCAGCCTATGGGATATGACTTCGATCTGCTCAGCCTCTTTGCCCGATACCTGGGGGTGAGGCTGGAGATAGAGATCACCTCCAGTATTGATGCTGCCTTTGATATGCTTAACGAAGGAAAAGGAGATGTCATCGCCTACAGCCTGACCATCACCAGAGAACGCCGGAAGCTGGCAAAGTTCACCAACAGCCACTATACCACCCGGCAGGTATTGGTGCAAAGAAAACCCGATGGCTGGAGAAGGATGACGCGTGATGATCTGGAAAGATCGCTGATACGCAATCAGGTAGATCTGATTGGCAAGGAGGTGCATGTGCGCAAAAGCTCTTCCTATGTAGACCGGTTGTATAATCTTGCGGATGAGATAGGAGGGGACATCATTGTAGTAGAGACCGGTGATACACTGGAGACGGAGCGGCTCATCAAAATGGTGGCCCGCGAGGATATTGAGTATACCATCGCTGACGAGTCCATGGCGCTGGTCAATGCTGCCTACTATACCAATATTGATGTATCAACACCGGTTAGCTTTCCACAGCAGATCGCCTGGGCCGTAAGAAAGAATGCGGATGAACTCCTGGAGCAGCTCAATAGCTGGCTGAGAGCTACAAAAAGGCAGCCCACCTACAATGTGATTTACAACAAGTATTTTAAAAGTCCGCGTGCATCCGTTATCCGGGCCAGTAGTGATTTCTCTTCTATTTCAGGGCAAAGAATATCGCTTTATGATGATGTTATTAAGGCCGCAGCTGACTCTATTGGATGGGACTGGCTCCTGCTGGCATCCCAGATTTACCAGGAGTCACGCTTCGATCCTGAAGCAAAGTCATGGGCCGGAGCCATAGGGCTTATGCAACTGGTCCCTGAAACAGGCAGGCGGTTTGGGGCAAGAAAAATGACTGACCCGGTACAAAGCATCTGGGCAGGAGTGGGTTTCATTCATCATTTGAACACGCTATGGAGCAAGACCGTAGCGGATGAGGAGGAACGTATCAAGTTTGTGCTGGCTTCCTACAATGTGGGATTGGGTCATGTGACAGATGCCCGTGATCTGGCAAAAAAATACGGCAAGGACCCTACCGTATGGGACGGGAACGTGGAGTATTACCTGCTTAATAAGAGTAAAAAGAATCTCATTGTTGACCCATTGGTAAAATACGGCTACTGCCGTGGAGAAGAACCTGTGAATTATGTACACGAGATCCTCAACCGTTATTCACAATATAAACAATTGATGAGCTCCTGATTCATATTATGATAGTATTTATGGTTTAGTAGATTGATTAAACGTTCCGCCCTCCTTGCATGTCCAAAGGATAGAGATGAACATCAATAACTAAAATTAAGGGATAGTGAACCTATCGTCTGGTAATTTCTGTTAAATTTACTACATACAGGCTTAGGGGAGACATAAATTCCGAGCCAGGGTACCTCGGGTTAGTTTTAGCTTTAAAATAATTATGGAAATACAATTCGATAACAGAATAACCATTCATCCGGATATATGCCATGGAAAGCCGACCATTAGAAAATCCAGGATAATGGTGAATACCATCCTTGATCTCTTATCTTCAGGGATGACTCAGGACGAGATACTGGAAGATTATCCGTTTCTTGAAAAGGAAGATATTCTTGCATGTTTTTCATTTGCAGCTAAACTTACCAATGTCAAAGGATTTTCGCGACTGTCAGCATGAAGGTAATTGTTGATGCGCAATTGCCACCTTTGTTAAGAGACGTATTGGTTCAAATAGGTGTTGATGCGGTTCATGCAAGTGATTTAGACCAGGGATATCTCGCAAATGATTCTACCATTGCTAACTTTGCTGATAACGAAGATCGTATTGTGTTTACCAGGGATTCTGACTTTTACCTTTCCCATATCGTCGCCAATACACCAAAGAAATTACTCATAATATCTACAGGGAATATAAAAAACCGGCAATTACTTGATCTGTTCAGAGCCAATACGGCAAAATTGGAAGAAGCTTTTCAGGATTGCAATTGCCTTGAAATGTCTGTATTCGAGATCATCAGACGCTGAATCCTGATTTCCCGAAATATTATGTATAATGAAAGGAAAGCCTATGTTGCTTTCAAACGATCCGCTATTGACCTAAAGTCAAGATCCATCCAGCGTTCATGGATATCCGGTGATCGCATTACTTCATCCATGATCCTTTGCTGGGTTTCCCCCTGTCGAAGCGCCTCTGAATAGCGCAGTTCTTCCTTGAAGGTCACCATGGAATAAAGTGGGATCCATTCTTCAGGATAGAGTTCGTAAAGTCTGGCTTCAATCTTTTTTCTGAGAAGAAAATTTTCATCACCCACCAGGTCTCTCATCTCTATGAAATTACTAAGCGCCAGATGGGATATTGCGTCGGCATCGGGCTTGCGCTCTTTCTGAAATTCAGGCAGGACCTTATCCCAATTGTCACCATGCTTGTCCAGCAGCGCATTTAACACCCTGCAATCTTCAAAGCCACTGTTCATTCCCTGACCGTAGAAAGGTACTATGGCATGGGAGGCATCACCGATCAGAAGGGTTTTGTTCTTAACCCAGGGGTAGCATCTGACGGTGACCAGTGATGACGTCGGGTTATGATGAAAGTCCTCCAGCAGGGTAGGCATCCGTTCGAAAGCGTCCGGGAAATCCTGACGGAAAAAGTTGAGGATATCGTCATCTGTTTTCAGTTGGCTGAAGGATCTTTCTCCCTCGAAGGCAAGAAACAAGGTACATGTGAAGCTGGCATCCTTGTTGGGTAGGGCTATTAGCATATAATTGCCCCGGGGCCATATGTGCAAGGCATTCTTATCCAGCAGAAATTCACCATTTTTGCCTGCCGGTATGGAAAGCTCCTTGTAGCCGTGTTCTATGTAGTGCTGGGAATAGTTAAACCGGTCAGTGATCTGCATGAATTTCCGTACTACCGAAAAGGCCCCGTCCGACCCAATAATGACATCGGAAAGATGCATCATGGGTTTTCCATCTTTCACACAGCTGATCGTACTTTGATCAAAATCAATGTGCTCAATAGTGCAATTGAAATGAATAACAGCGCCCGCTTTTTCAGCTTCCGTCATCAGAAGAGCATTCAAACCGCCACGTGATATTGAATTAATGGCCTGGCCTTCCTTACCGTAGGGCTGAAAAGTGAGGTCCCCGGAGCTATCATGCATCGCTCTGCCTGCCATAGGTATGATCATATCCTGCACCTGGTTTTCAAGGCCCACCTCCTTCAAAGGCCACCAGCCCCGATTGCTCAGGGCAAGATTGATGGAGCGGCCACCCTCCATGCCCTTCTGACGCATATCCGGTCTTTTTTCGAATATTTCCACTTTATAGCCACGCCTGGCCAGATAGATACCTATCAGGGAGCCTACCAGTCCGGCACCGGCTATTGTCACTGATTTCGTGCTACTCATTCCAATCCTGCTTTTAAGATCTCATAAAACCGGTAAACTTCGGCAAAGGTATTGTAAAGCGGAACAGGTGCAACACGTATGATCCCCCCCTTACCCGGGATATGTGGTTCACGCCAGTCTGCTACCACGCCACGTTCCGTTAACAGGTTAAAAACCTCCCGGCCATGCTCATGTATCAGCAGTGACAGCTGACACCCGCGTTCTTCAGCCATTGCAGGAGTGATGATCTCTAATCGATTTTCAGGGAGGCTGCCCAAAAGGAACTGCAGGTATCCCGTGAGTTGATTGCTTTTCTCACGCAAGGTAACTATGCCGGCCTTATCAAAGATCTCGAGGGAAGCAAGATGGGCAGCACTGGCCAGTACGTTTACATTGCTGAGCTGCCAGCCGTCTGCTCCACGCATAGGCATAAAGCCTTTCTCCATTTTAAAGCGCTCCTCTTCATTATGTCCCCACCAGCCTGCAAACCGTGGGATTTTATCGTTGTTGCCGTGTTTTTCATGAACGAAGATCCCGCTTACTCCGCCTGGTCCTGAATTCAGGTATTTGTAGCTGCACCATACCGCAAAATCCACCTCATCGTTGTGAAGGTCCAGTGGCACATTACCTATGGCATGTGCCAGGTCGAAGCCTGCAAGGGCTCCTGCGTTATTTGCCGCTGTGGTAATAGCTCTTATGTCAAACAGCTGACCTGTAAAATACTGAACCCCGCCAAAGAGTACCAGCGCCAGCTCATGGCTATGCTCTTCTATGGCTTGCAGGATGTCCTCCGTTCTCAAAGTATGTTCACCTTCACGCGGGGCGATCTCAATCAATGCATCTTCGTACGGGTAGCCGTGGAATTTTATCTGGCTTTCCACAGCATACTGATCAGAAGGAAAAGCGCCACTTTCCATCATGATCTTGTATCTTTTACCCTCCGGCCGGTAAAAGCTTACCATCATCAGGTGAAGGTTGGACGTGAGGTTATTCATGGAAACCACCTCAGAAGGCAATGCACCTACAAGTCTGGCCAGAGACTCCTTGCTGAACTTGTGATAATGAAACCACGGTCTGCTGTTGCTGTGAAAATGTCCCTCTACCCCCAGTGTGGACCATCCGTCCAGTTCTTCATTGATATAGTTTCGGGTCGTTTTGGGCTGCAGCCCCAGTGAATTACCTGTAAAATAAATGCAGTCCTGTCCGTTTTTTTGAGGGATGTGAAATTGATCACGGTAGCTTCGCAGCGGATCTTTTTCATCCAGCTGCCGGGCAAACTCAAGTGAGTTTTCGTAGGTCATACCTTGTGCCTTCAATGTTTTGTGTATCGCGGTTTTAAGATAAGCAATTTCACAAAGCCTGTCATTGGAGGGGTTGAAAACAGTTGGCAACAGGCAGTGAGCAGTCAACAAAAATCAATGTGCTACGGGATGTGTCTCCGACCTGGTCCAGACACCAGAACAAGGAGACCAGTATCCGGTCATCATCAATTAACCATCAACGATAAACGGTCAACCACTACCAATCATCATTCAAAAAGACCCATTTGCTCCCCGGGTATGGCTCCTTCATGCCTTAGTAACCAGTGCTTCCTGTCGAGTCCACCGCCGAAGCCAACAAGGGAGCCGTTTTTTCCTATTACCCGATGACAGGGTATCAGCACGGGCAGGTTGTTTTTACCGTTGGCTGTACCAGCGGCCCTGATCGACTTCAGATCGCCCAGACGAAGTGCCAACTCTGTGTAGGATATCGTTTTCCCGAAAGGGATCTTCATCAGTTCACTCCATACCTTGTTTTGAAATTCAGTACCTGTCAGTCTCATGGGCACAGAAAACTCCTCAAGTTGGCCCTCGAAGTATGCTGTCAACTCCTTTTCGCACTCATCCAGCAGTGGCGAGGCATCATGGTACATATTATCAGCATCAAACCGTACCTTCAGAATAGAGGAGTCATCAGCGGTTATTTCCAGCAGGCCCAGAGGCGAGGGTATAGTCCGTTTCTTCGTTAGGTCAGACAAATCTTGGGTCGGTAGGCATTATGTATCCACAATTTTTACAGGTTCTCAATTCTTCAGACCCATAAAATTCACGGAAGCGGGGTAAAAAATCCTTTTCAATATTGGCGAGAGGAAAATACGTTTCATGAAGTTTGTTGTTGCATTGATCGCAGTACCAGATCAGCCCGTCCGTATGATCCTTTTCCCTCTTTCGTTCTATTACAAGTCCTATGCTTCCCTCCGGCCTTATGGGCGAGTGGGGCACTTTGGCAGGGTGCAGGTACATGTCCCCGGCTTTGATGGGTATCTCCACTGCTTTACCATCTTCCTGGATCTTAACCGTAATGTCCCCTTCCAGTTGATAGAAAAGCTCCTCGGTTTCATTGTAGTGATAATCTTTTCTGGCATTTGGTCCACCTACGATCATTACAATGTAATCCCCGGCATCGGCATACAAATTCTTGTTACCTACCGGTGGTTTGAGGATGTCACGGTTATCTTCTATCCATTGGTTAAGATTAAAGGGTCTCTTGATGGCCATAGGTTTGGTTTCTTGTAATTCTGGTTAAATTTAAGCAAAAATAAAACCACGCTGATAATCAATTTAAGATATGGATCTGGATTTAACAGGTAGGCGGGCCTTCGTATGTGGAAGCACACAGGGTATTGGCAAGGCCGTAGCAATTGAACTGGCCGCACTGGGTGCTGGCATTACCCTGATCGCCAGGAATGAAAACGCTTTAAAAAATACCCTGGGAGACCTTTCAGATGGGCAGGGACAAAGCCATGATTATATCTGTGCTGATTTTGACCGTCCGAAAGAGCTGAAAGAAGCCATCGATCAATATCTGGCCGGAAATGACGGCGCTCATATTCTCATTAATAATTCCGGTGGTCCTCCGGCAGGATTGGCTATTGATGCAGACCTCGAGGAATTCAGAGTGGCTTTTAACCGCCACCTGATATGCAATCAGATCCTCACACAAGCGCTGGCCCCATTTATGAAGGAAGCTGGCTATGGCCGTATTGTGAATATAATCTCCACCTCTGTTAAGGCGCCCATTCCGGGGCTTGGAGTATCCAATACGATCAGAGGAGGTGTGGCCAGCTGGGCCAAAACGCTGGCTAATGAACTGGGACCCCATGGCATTACCGTGAACAATGTACTTCCAGGTGCTACTATGACTGCCCGGCTGGACTCCATTATTAAAAACAATGCTGCGAAGGCAGGTACTACTCAGGAGGAGGTACGGGAAAAGATGAAGTCAGAAATACCTGCCCGAAGATTTGCCGGGGCCGAAGAGGTAGCTGCTGCAGTGGCATTCCTGTCCAGTCCGGCGGCTGGCTATATTAACGGTACCAACTTACCCGTGGATGGTGGACGGCTGCCCAATTTGTAGGAAAGGCATGTACAGGCAACTATATCGCGCTCTGTGAGTATATAAAGTTATCAATATTCCATTGGCAGTGGCTGGCGGGCAAATATTATACAATTATAATGCATCTGATCCTTTTGATAACTCAACTGTTTTTACCGATATCCTGTAAGCCGGCTGAACCCGTCCCGTCACTCAGAAATATTGAAAGGAAAGTCATGAAAATTGCCCGGGAAAGGAATATTCCTTCCCTGGCACTGACCATCACCACACGGGATGATCATCTGGAGGTTGAGTATCACAACCGGCATGTGCAAAAGCAAAACATCTACGGTATCGGTAGTGCTACCAAATTTTTGTCGTCGGTACTGGTCTTCAAACTTATTGAGGAGCAAAAACTGGCGCTTGATGACCGTATCGTACAATATGTAAGCTTAAACGAGCACATAAGCGGGACAGAGACCGTTACTGTAAGAAATCTCCTTAACCATACCGGTGGCCTGTCAGATTATACAAAAGATCCCCAATGGATTGAAAACGTGATGAATGATGAGCCTCCGAAAACATTTGAGAAAAAATTAAGCATGGTAGATCAGGTGCTGATCAAAAAAGATACATTTTCCTATAGCAACACCCACTATCTGATCCTGGAAAAAATAGTAGAATCCATAACCGGGAAGCCGTTTAACAAGGCTTTCAATGATTTCTACGAGGAACTGGGGCTGTCCGGAATAGAGCTCAGAACCACGGCTCCGGGGCTTCAGGCTTTTTTTGCCCAAACGGACAAGGCAAGTTCTGATGTGTCTCATTGGGAGGAGCACTACGGATTTGATGCAGGTGTGTATTCAACACCGGGTGAGCTCAGCAGGTTTTTGAAGCTTTTGTTTACGGACCGGTCCGTTTTGGATCAAAATACATTGTCCCAAATGAAGGAATGGATACCTATGCAGCAAATGTCAATACCCGTTGGGGCAGGGATCATATCAGCGTACGGAAATGGAATAATGAAACTGAGCTACAATGGAAAGGTTTACATTGGTCATTCAGGGGGTACGTTGAAGTATCAATCCTTCGTGTTCTTTAATGAAGATGATGATATAGCTGTTAGTATAACCACTAATTGTAGTGGAAGATATTACAACAACATATTCTTTCAGGAGCTTATACCTGCTATACTTGGAGAGCTGTAGGCTACTTGCCATGGTGTGAGATAGGTGAGGCAGAAAATTTTATTGAAATGCAAAAAATAAAAAACTACATAAACGGTGAGCTGATAGCCCCTGCTTCAGGTGAATACCTTGACAATTACAACCCTGCCGAGGGTAAGGTTTACAGCTATACGCCTGATTCCAATGAGGAAGATGTAAAGGCAGCGGTTGGATCGGCAAGATCAGTTTTTCAGGAATGGTCCACCATGCCGGTCAGGCAGCGGGCCGACCTTATGTTACGGATAGCCGATCTGATCGACCGGGATCATGAGAAGCTGGCTTTGGCGGAGTCTGTAGACAATGGCAAACCATTGAAGCTGGCCAAAAGAGTAGACATACCCAGGGCGTCTGCCAATATGCGATTTTATGCCACGGGTATTCTGCATTTTGCCTCAGAGTCGCATCAAATGGATCAGGAGGCCATTAACTACACACTGAGGAAGCCCATTGGTGTTGCAGGTTGCATCTCACCATGGAACCTGCCCCTGTATCTGTTTACCTGGAAAATAGCTCCCGCCCTGGCTGCTGGAAATACGGTGGTGGCCAAGCCTTCTGAGATTACTCCTATGACGGCTTACCTTTTTTCGGAGCTTTGCATAGAAGCAGGACTTCCGGCCGGGGTGCTGAACATAGTTCACGGTATGGGGGGCAAGGCCGGACAGGCGATTGTGGCGCATCCTGATGTACCGGTGATCTCATTTACCGGAGGTACAGCCACGGGAAGGCAGATCGCGCTCACCACCGCGCCCATGTTCAAAAAACTGTCACTGGAGCTGGGTGGTAAAAACCCCAATATCATTTTTGCAGATTGTGATTTTGAGGAGGCACTGCATACTTCAATTCATTCCTCATTTGCCAACCAGGGAGAAATATGTCTGTGTGGCTCCAGGATCTTTGTAGAAGAAACTATCTATGATAAGTTCAGGGATGAGTTTGTAAATAAAGTAAAGAACCTTACAGTGGGGGATCCGCTGGAAGAAGGTACGAAAGTGGGTGCGGTGGTGTCCGAAGCTCACAGGGACAAGATATTGTCGTACATCCAGCTGGCACAGGAGGAAGGGGGGCAGATCCTCACCGGCGGTGCGCAGGTGACAGTTCCCGGACGTTGTGAGCAGGGGCATTTTATAGCTCCAACCGTCATTGAGGGGCTGGACGCTCAGTGTCGTACCAATCAGGAGGAGATCTTTGGACCTGTGGTGACGCTCATGCCTTTCCGGCAGGAGGAAGAGGTGATTGACTATGCCAATAGCACAGCCTATGGACTTTCTGCTACCATCTGGACCGGGAATCTAAAGCGGGCGCACAGGGTGGCAGACCAACTGAAAAGCGGTATTATCTGGGTAAACTGCTGGTTGCTGAGGGACCTGAGAACGCCCTTCGGTGGCATGAAGCAATCCGGACTGGGTAGAGAAGGTGGGTGGGAGGCCATGAGGTTTTTCACCGAATCCAAAAATGTATGTATCAAAATGTAATGTTCACCCCAGCTTTCTGATCAGCTTATGGAATCCATTCAGTTTGGGAATACAGATGTAAAGGTTACAAGAATAGGTCTGGGGCTGGCAGCGCTGGGTCGTCCCGGATACATCAATCTGGGACATGGAAAAGACCTTCGGGAAGATTACAGGGTGCAGCACATGAAGGAAAGCACCCATGAGGTACTGGATGTGGCCTATGAAAAGGGTATCCGGTATTTTGATGCGGCCAGGAGCTACGGCAGGGCGGAACATTTTTTGGGCGAATGGCTTCAGGGAAAAAATGACATCGCCGTAGGGTCCAAGTGGGGCTATACCTACACGGCTGATTGGAAAGTCAACGCCGAAAAACATGAGATCAAGGAGCATTCCCTGGAGGTACTGAACAGGCAATGGCCGGAGTCTTTGGAGTTGCTGACATCCTATTTAAAGATATACCATATTCATTCTGCCTCGGTGGAAAGCAAGGTGCTGGATAATCCGCAGGTGCTGGACCGCCTCTGGGAGCTAAAAAGCAAAGGGGTGATCATAGGGCTATCCCTGAGTGGTGCGCGGCAGTCCGCTACGCTGGAAAAAGCATTGAGTGTCACAGACCATGAGGGATGCCTCTTTCAGTCAGTTCAGGTGACGTGGAATATGCTGGAACGATCCACCACTAAGGCACTTCAATTGGCCGGTAAAGCCGGTTTTGGTATCATTGTCAAAGAGGCGTTGGCTAACGGACGCCTGACCAATAGAAATACTGATCCAACGTTTTCAGCATCCTTAAGCCTACTTAAGGGCATGGCAGATAAGTATGAGGTAGGGATAGACGCCCTTGCCATCGCCTATGTGTTACGTCAACCGTGGGTTGCAGTGGTATTGAGTGGAGCAGCTACGAGTGACCAGCTTTTGTCGAATCTTGGAGCCATGGAACTGAAACTGGAGGAGGCAGATGTCCATATTCTGGATCAATTGGTTGAATCCCCAGACGATTACTGGCGCTCACGTTCGCAACTGGAGTGGAATTAACTGTTGTGACACCACAGATACCTCATATCGCAGATAATGAGCTCATTATCTGCAATAATACGGTGAACCAGCGTGGTGCCACAACCTTATGTCAGAACTGTTCGGTTTTTGAAAAGAAAAAGCTTCCTTCTATCTCGGCATTTTCATCGGAATCCGATCCATGAATGGCATTGGCTTCAATGGACTCAGCGAAAAGCGCCCTGATAGTGCCTTGTGCTGCTTCTTTGGGATTGGTGGCGCCTATCAGCTTTCGGAAGTCTTCTACAGCATTGTCCTTTTCCAGGATCATCGGCACGATAGGCCCCGAAGACATATAAGTAGTCAGATCATCATAAAAAGGCCTTTCCTTATGAACAGCATAGAACTGTCCGGCTCTCTCCTTTGACATGTATGTTTTTTTCATGGCAATGATCTTAAATCCAGCCTCTTCTATCATTTTGATGATAGCACCTGTATTTCCGGCCCCTGTGGCATCGGGTTTAATCATTGTAAAAGTTCTGTTTCCAGCCATAATCGTCTATAGGTTAATATTTTTGGCCGCAAAAATAGCACAATAATTTATAGGTCAATGGTGATCCCAAACGATTTATGTCAGGTAAGCTTATGACCATTTATGTTTTGTATTTGACTTATTTTATTATCAATTTTGCCGCTTACTTAAGTTATAACCTCCCTAAATAAAGGGTTGGGGATATGCGATGCAGAATGTTGAAACGTTTAGAGGGTTAATAAATTTACCTCAAAAAGTGGTGATCACCACGCATCACAAACCTGATGCT
>LYSV01000035.1 GCA_001657315.1 Flammeovirgaceae bacterium BBD 1991-12
AAGAAAGCTTTCTTCTGAAGGGGTTAGCGTTACTTTGTATTTTTTCATGATAATAACAATTTCATCTAACAGTTAAGATAACTATTTTACCTGTAAAATCATACTTGACTGAACACTAGTACCAGGTATAGGTATTCGGAAAGGCTGGCCCCGAGGGCTTTCCCTATATTCATTCAAAGGGAGGTCCCATTATTGATATAGCCAATATTTGGTTAATATTAATGCATGAAGCGGCTTGTATTGATCTTGCTTTCTGCTTTTTGCTTTGCGCGGGTTTCATTCTCACAATATCGGGGTCTGCCTCTGGTAGAAAATATAAACGCTGCGGAATATGGTGCCGGCATGCAAAACTGGTGGATCGGACAAGATTCACTGGGAATAATCTACACAGCCAACAACCGGGGTATCCTGCGATTTGACGGGACCGACTGGGAACTTATAGAAGTCGAGCAAGGGAAGAAGATCAGAAGCCTTGACGTTTCCGAAGACGGAAGGGTTTACACCGGGGGTGAAAATGTGTTTGGATACCTGACAGCTGATAGCAGGGGGGAACCTGAATATATATCACTTCTGGACAGGCTGGACTCTGCACACTTTGATTTTGAGGATATCTGGCGCATCCATTGCATTGAAAACAGGGTCTTTTTTCAATCTTTCGAGGAAGTTTTTCTCTACGAAAATGACACGGTGGTTGCCGTAAGGGATAATGCAAACCTGAGTTATTCTTTTTCGGTCTCCGGCGAGTATATTCTTGCTGATTATGATCACGGGCTACTGCGGTATGACAGCGGCGTATGGCGTGAAGTCCCCGGAGGAGCATATTTCAAAAAACATGAAGTAGGTTCCGTGGTAAGCTACAATCAGAATTGGTTGGTGGGTGATGTGAACCGCGGTTTGTTCACTGTTCACAGGGATGGTTTGGTTGAGGAGTGGGAAACCAACATAGATCTGATAGGTGAGCACAGCACTGACCAGCTTTTGGTTTTGAATAACGGACATCTGGCAGTGGCTACCAGAAACGGGGGGCTGGCCATATTGGATCAAAACGGTGAACTGGTCCATTTCTTCAGCAAAGGCAGAGGGCTCAACAGCAGAGCCATTCTCAACATCTATGAAGACAGGGAAGGGAACCTTTGGCTGGGCCTTAACAATGGTATCTCCCGGATCGAACTGTCCGGACCGTTCACCTACCTGGATGAACAGACAGGGGTACAGGGAGCGGGTTATAATGCCACAAAAAGCGATAACAGATTGTATTTAAGTGCACGCAACGGTGCTTTTATGGTATTGAGCAGCGAAACACAGGTGATCACTCGTGCGGAACAGATCGATGTGATGAAAGGACAGACGTATGCTGTCAGTCCTGTGGCCGGGGACCTGCTACTGGCAGCACACAGTGGTGCCTATCGCATTGGCAAAAGGCAGGAAATGATTTCCGATATTGATGGCTGGTGGTGTTTTGTGGAGATCCCCAATACACAAAATCATCTGATAGGCGGTACCTATAACGGCCTGTATCTGCTGAAAAAACATGGAAACCGTTATCAGGGAATTCAGAAAATCGGAGGTTTTGGAGAATCATCGAGATTGATCGTGTTTGAGTCTGCTCATGTCATTTGGGTAAGCCATGGCTATAAGGGGGCTTACAGAATGGTCCTGTCCGAAGACTATACCACGATCATTGAAAAAGAGCATTTCGGCGGTCATAATGGTTTTCCATCGGATGTGTTTATCAATGTTCACAAGATCAATAACGATATATTATTTACAGCAGAAAAAGGGGTATTCACCTATGACATAGATAAGGGAGAAATAATACCCTTTGAACCTTTTCAGAGGTTTTTTGCGCGGGAAAGGATCATCAGCATGGATACTGACCACCTCGGAAATCTCTACTTTATCGGTAGTGATTTCAGCGGGGTGCTGAAAAGGAGATTTGATGGGACGTATGATCTGGACCATTCCATTTTCCGGAAGGTCCATTCCATTTTAAACGATGATTTCCCCAATGTAAATGTCATTGACGAGCGCAATATAATTTTTGGAGCCAAGGACGGGTTTGTTCACTTTGATCCTTCCATAAAAAGCTTTGATCTGCACAACAGTATAGAGGTTTATATAAACAGGCTGATCAATATTTCCCATGGTGATTCGCTGATTTCCGGATATGCCACCTTTGTAAACGAGCCCTCAGAAAAATTCACCTTTCCATTTTCTGAAAACTCAATACGAATTGAGTACACAGCACCTTATTACTCGAGTGATGTCAGGTATAGCTATCAGTTGAACGGGATGAATGGGGGATGGTCGGAATGGACCAATGAGGTCAGTAAGGAATATACAAATTTACGGGAAGGCAGCTATACCTTTATGGTCAAGGCGAGAGATATCATGGGGCATGAGAGTCCTGTGAAACGACTTTACATCGTGATCACCCCTCCATGGTACAGAACTGGCTGGTTTGGGGTTTTGGTAACCATGGTTGTGGTATTATTACTGGTCATGTCTTTCAGATTTCAGCAGATAAGACATAAACGGGAGAAAAAGCATATCATCGTTACCAAGGACAGAGAGCTGAACTCCAGAGAAAATGAGCTGAAGGAGATCTCGAGGAAATCCAGGGAACAGATCGACAGGCTTACACAGGAAAAAATGGAAGCTGAGCTGAGCCATAAATCCAGGGAGCTGGCTACCAGTACCATGAGTATCATTGAGAAAAATGAATTGATCACAAAGATCAAAAGTGAACTCAAGTCAATAAAGGATAAAGTTGCGGATAAAGACTCAACCCTGGAGATCAACAGGATAATTAAAAATATCGATCGTAAGATCAATGTGGATAAAGACTGGGATAAATTCCAGATCTATTTTGACGAGGTACACAGTGATTTTTCAATGCGTTTTAAGGCAACCTTCCGGAACATTACACCTCAGGACCTGAAGCTATGCGCCTACCTCAGGTTAAATATGAACTCAAAGGACATTGCCAACCTTATGAACATCTCCGTTCGGTCTGTTGAAACCAATAGATACAGACTAAGAAAGAAGCTCAACCTTCCCCACGACACCAATCTCACCGATTTTATACTCGACTTTTGAATTTCAAAATTAACTTATTGATAATCAATGGATTGATTTAAAAATGTAGTGGTATTGTAGTGGTGTTTTTTCACTACTGTAGTAGTGTAGTACATTTGACTTTTTTGGAATTCGACCTTTTTATCATGTCCTTTCGCCATCCGTTTTTTTGCAAAATCGGCAATTTTCGAATGATTAAGGCATAAGCTATTGTCAAAATGACAGTAAAAGCCGGATTTTATGATCCGTTTTCATTTGAAGGCACTGTTCAAACAACCATCTAAATGTTTATTTATGAAAGAAATTTACAAGTGTTTTCTCATTTATGAAAAAGCAAAGATCAGGAGGTACCTGTTTCTCATTCTGGTTTTTGCCACCACATTGATCCACGCTCAGGAATCGGTGGTATCCGGAAAGGTCACTGATGAGAGCGGTGAGGGGATCCCCGGGGTTTCAATTGTAGAGATCGGGACTTCGAATGGAACTATAACCGCCATAGATGGCACTTACCAGATCACTGTTCCTCAAAATGCGGAACTAGCCTTCTCTTTCATGGGGTACAAGACAGTTCGGATGCCCGTGAATGGCCGGTCGGTGCTGGATGTGCAGCTCACTATTGACATACTGTCGTTACAGGAAGTGGTAGTTGTAGGCTATGGTGAACAGACTAAGGCAGATGTGACCGGTGCCATCACTACCATTGATTCAAAGGATTTCAATGCCGGTGTCATAGGAACTCCGGACCAGTTGCTTACCGGGAAGCTCACAGGTGTTCAGATCACTCCGTCGGGTGGGGCTCCCGGAAATACCGGCAACATAGTCGTTCGTGGTATCTCATCTCTGTCAGGTACTGCTGATCCGTTGTATGTAGTGGATGGTTTTCCCCTGGATGGTAGAAATGTACTACCAGGAGGTGTGGCCTTTGACCCACTGGGGCAGGCCCCGGTCAGAAGCCCATTGACCAGTATAAACCCCAATGACATAGAGAATATTACAGTACTGAAAGATGCATCGGCTACCGCTATCTATGGTGCCAGAGCAGCCAATGGAGTAGTGCTTATCACCACAAAATCAGCGAAAAACAACAGCCCTTTCTTTAACTTTTCTTCCAGTGTGAGTACCTCCAGCCTTCGGGGAGAATATGATATTTTGTCAGCAGAAGAGTACAGGGCGTTGGGCCAGGAAGAACAGGTCTCGATCATTGATTTTGGTGGAGATGTGGATTATGTAGATGCCATCATAGAGGACAATGTGATCAGCCAGGATCATTACCTTTCCTTTGGCAACTCCAATGAGGCAGGTGATTTTGTGCTTTCCCTCGGCTACAATGATCAACAGGGGATCATGAAGGGCTCGCGAATGGAGCGCATCACCGCTCGCCTGAATGCGAGGCAAAACCTTATCGGTGATTTTCTCACCTCTACCCTGAACCTGCAGGTGACCCAGCTAAATGACGATATAGCGCCTGTCGGCCCTTCCATACAGGCATCAGGTAATCTTATCAGCGGCGTGATCAGCAACAACCCCACTACGCCCTTGTACCATCCCGGTACGGACTCCCTGGTGCAGCGGGGGCACACCGTGAACGGACTTGCCGTACCGGAAGATCACAACAACCCATTGGCCATACTGGATCATTACACCGACGAGGCGAGGACCACAAGGGTGCTGGGTAATATTTCGCTGAATGCACAATTTACAGAAGAGCTGTCAGGAGAAGTAAGGTTTGGTGTGGATAAGAGTATTTCAAGTCGGGAAACCGCGCTGTCAGAAATTTACGTGGGCCGTGCCGGATCGGGTAACCTCAACGGTATCATAGTCGGTGCAGATAATCAGTTGAGCAGTGTACTTTTTGATGGCTTGGTGCGGTACAGTAAAGGTATTGGAAGTGGCACGTTGAAAGTGCTGACGGGTTATTCGTACCAGGAATTTTCCTTGGATAACTCCTATTTTACCGGTACCAACCCGGACCCAGCCGTTAACTGGATCGAGCTATTGGGTTTTGGCGCCAATACGGTGACCATAGATGCACCCAACTCTGCGTTGAATGGTAATGCTCCCCGTTTTACCGGTGGCAACGATTACAGGATCCAGTCCGTATTTGGCCGGGTCAATTATGATATCTCCCGTAAGTACCTCTTCACCGGTACATTGAGGTACGACGGATCCAGTAAGTTTGGCGCCAACTCCCAATACGGCTGGTTCCCCTCAGGTGCTTTTGGCTGGGTGCTCAGCGAAGAAGCCTTTTTGCCGGAAACCTTCACCAACCTCAAATTGAGGGTGGGATGGGGCATTACCGGAAGCCAGAACGCACCTGTAAGCGCTTCCAAAGCCATCCAGACATTCGTACCCAGCGGCGTAGATGCCAATGGAAACCAATTGTTTTCCAGAGAGGTCACACAGCAGGCCAACCCCGATCTGAAATGGGAGGAGACCCGGCAGCTCAATCTCGGCCTTGACTTTCAACTGGATGTTCTGAATCTCTATGGCAGCATTGATTATTTTGACAAAACAACGGAGGATCTTGTCGTTGGAGCTCCCAGCAGGGTGGGCGTGCTGAGATTTGAAAATCTGGACGCAGAAATAAAAAACACGGGTCTGGAAGTGGTATTGGGTACCAATATCGTCGGAGGCCAGTCAGTTAAGGATCTGAACGTGAACGTAAGTGTCAATTACACCCGGTATTTCAGGAGTGAGGTAACGGCATTTGGCGGGGCGCGACCATTGCTTTCTGGTTTTGTAGCAGCTCCCGGCGTTCAGGGAGGAGGCAGCCCTACCCAGCAGATCAGTGCCGATACCCGGCTGGGGCAGTGGTACATACCGGCTTACAGAGGATATGATGAAGAATTTGACGTACACATTACCGATCCTCAGCAGTATATTGACGCAGATGCCATTCCGGATTACAATCTGGGCATCAACCTCAGTGTGACCTACAAAGGATTTGATTTTGCTGCTAACTTTACCGGTGCCGGCGGGCATCAGATACTGAATGTCACCACCAATTCATTTCTTCAGCGGAACCGGTTGGGGTCTGGCTACAACATATCCGAGAGCAATATCAACAAGTTTGAAGGCCCTGTTACCGCCAGTCCGCCGGCCTTGTCCAGCGCAGCGCTGGAAGATGGCGATTATGTCCGGCTCAACAACATAAGTCTGGGGTATAGCTTTGGCATGAGTCAGTTTTCATGGATGAACAGCCTGCGCTTATTCGTGAGTGGACAAAATGTAGCACTCTGGTCGGATTACACCGGGCTTGACCCTGAGGTGAATGTGGGTAGTGTGGCGGCACAGGGAGTTCCATCCTACGGTATCGACAACGGAGCGTATCCGGTTCCAAGAACATTCACTTTTGGAGTACAGGCCTCATTTTAATTACTAAAGCATAGATCAATGATGAAAAGGAATATAAAATACTTCATTTTTTCAGCAGTGGCAGTACTGGCAGTCGGGTCATGTGAGCTGTCAGAAGGCCTGGAAAGTGGTACACTTACGGAGGGGGAGCCCAGTGTAGACGGAGGGTGTTCAGCTTTTGACTCTCTGGCGATTACCGGAAACGGCAACCTGATCGTTACAATAGGGGGTGAGTTCCAGCAGGGTGATGTGCTGTGGAGGGGAGCTACAACAGTGGCCAGTGATGAGATCATGATACCAACACAAGGCTCGGACTGGTTCAATGACGGCAAGTTTGTTGCCTATCATACGCACAACTTTGTGCCTTCGGACAGGGACCTGACCAATACATTCTCCAACCTGGGGTCCAATATATTCTTTGCGGACAGAAATGAAGGAGTTTTCCGCCGGAGAGGTAACAATACACTCGCTGCACAGGCCATTGTCATCGGTTCGTTCACCAAATGGATGATGCTGGACAATTTTGGTGTAGTGCAGGTGCAGAATTTAAACCCGTGTGACCTGAATGAAGACCCTGCGTTTTTAAGAGGCGAGGATGCTGTCAGCAATATTCTGGAAAAGCTGGAGTCCTCCTTTGTTTTGGATAACCTTCCGGCTTCGGACTACGGTAATCCTACCGTGGCAACGGCCTATGCTTTACTGGCCCGTATCTATCTGAATAAATTCATCTACGAAGGGCAGGCCAGTACAAGCAGTGAAGACATGGACAAGGTGATCGACTATACCGACCGGGTAGCCGCCGAAGGTTTCAGGCTTTCCGATATCGACCAGGGTGAGGAATGGTTCACCACCAACTTTGGCATTGATAATCAGGGTTCTCCCGAGCATATCTGGTCATTAAACAACGAAGTGGGCGCCAGTGTGGGTGGAATCACCGGAGGGCTCACCCGGCCACAAATGTCCTGGAATCAGGGAGGGTGGAACGGAATGGCTGTGGTGGCGGACTTCTACAACACCTTTGATCCGGCAGATCCCCGCTTTAGCTCACCGGGAACGGATCAGATGAACAACTTCGGAGATCCAGGCTCCCCCAGTCTGACCTTTGGCATGCTCATCGGGCAGCAGTTTACCAATGATGGGACAAAAATGACAGACCGAGAGGACAACGATCTCAATTTTACCCTGGATGTTCAAAGTGTAAGGTCAGCAAAGGAATTCGAGGGACCCAGGATGATAAAGTTTGAGCCCAGTTATGCAGATGCGGTGAATCCGGGCAATGACTTTCCTCTGTTAAGATACGCAGATGTGCATCTGATGAAAGCAGAAGCTCAGTGGCGTAAGGGAAATGATGCAGCCGCCATAGATCTGATCAATGAGTTAAGGGAATCCCGGGGGTATACTACGCAGATAAGCTCCATAGGCACTGATGGTAGGGAAATACTGAATGAGAGAGGCTATGAGCTATACAATGAAATGATCCGGCGTACGGATCAGGTACGGTTCGGTACCTTTCAGGAAGCATGGTCCAACAAGCCCGTGGAAACGGATAACCACACCAACGTATTTCCAATACCTACCGATTTTCTGGCGCTTTTCCCCGAATTGAAACAAAACAAAGGATACTGATCAGTTTGACTTTATTAAAACCGGATTTTTTTGGGTGAGCCGTGGCTCACCCGATCCACTATCACAAATGAAGAGGTCATTCTGTTATACGTCGCTTTTATTGCTACTGGGTTTCTGCTCCACTCCGGAGACCCATGTAGTGTCGCCTGTCCCACACTTTGAAGCAGTCAATTCCATTGATTTTGTCAACAGGGTGATCAGTACTTCAGATCTGGACGTGTTTAGATACAGGAATTTTTACAACGGTGGAGGGGTGGCCATAGGTGATGTCAATGGCGACGGACTTCCTGATGTGTACCTGAGTGCCAATCTGGATAGTAACCGGCTCTTTCTGAACAAGGGGAATTTTGGGTTTGAAGATATCACCAGGTCATCCGGTGTGTGGGGCATGCGGGCGTGGTCCACGGGGGTAACTATGGCGGATGTGAATGGTGACGGACTCCTGGACATCTATGTGTGCAATGCAGGCAATGCCAACAATGATGGCCGGGAGAATGAACTCTTTATCAACAACGGTGACCTCACCTTCACCGAGCAGGCGGATCTATTTGGACTGTCAGACCAGGGGTGGTCCACCCATGCGGCATTTTTCGATATGGACAATGACGGTGATCTGGATTGCTATGTGCTTAACAATTCATTTCGGTCGGTCAACAGTTTTGGGCTGAAGAATATACGGCATACACGCCATCCACTGGGGGGCGACCGGCTCTATCGCAATGAGGAAGGCAGGTTTATGGATGTAAGTGAGGAGTCCGGGATATACGGCAGTGAAATCGCCTTCGGTCTGGGCATCGCCATGAGTGATTTCAACGGAGATAACTGGACAGATCTGTACATTTCCAACGACTTTTTTGAGCGTGATTATCTGTATATCAATAATCAGGACGGAACATTCACCGAATCACTGGAAGACTGGTTCAATCACACCAGTGAATTCTCCATGGGCACTGACGTAGCTGATATCAACCATGACGGCCTTCCGGAGATCATGATCACCGACATGCTACCAGAGACCGACTACAGGTTAAAAACCTCTACTTCCTTCATGACTTACACTGTTCAGGAAGCCAGAAGAAGCAACGATTATCACCATCAATACATGCGTAATTCTCTTCAACTCAACAATGGCAACGGTACCTTCAGTGAGATAGGCCTGTTTGCCGGTGTGGCAGCCACGGACTGGAGCTGGGGAACATTGATAGCGGATTTTGACAACAGCGGTGACAAGGAAATATTCGTGACCAATGGCATTCAGCATGATGTCATCGATCAGGACTTTATCAATTATTTTGCAGGGAGTGACAAACTGGAACAGATCCTGCAGGGACAAAAGGTGGATTATTCAGACCTGGTGAGCAGGATGCCGAGCACCCCACTGTCCAACTACATGTTTAAAAAAGAGCCCGGCACTATACGTTATATCAATGTGGCTGATCAATGGAATATGGCCCAGCCTGGGTATTCCAACGGGGCTGCTTATGGAGACCTGGATAACGACGGTGACCTGGATCTGGTGATCAGTAATGCCAACGAAAGAGTATCGGTTTTAAGGAATAACACCACCGGTGACAGCCTGCATTATTTGAAGTTCGATTTTAAAGGGTATGCCAAAAACAGGTTTGGCCTCGGGGCTAAAGTGTGGGTATACAAAAACGATGAGCTCAGATATTATGAACACTTTCCCATCCGGGGTTTTCAAAGCTCTATGGACTACCAGGGGCATGTTGGATTGGGAAGCTGGTCGAGGATTGACAGTTTAAAAGTCACCTGGCCGGATGGCAGGTCTGAGGTAATACCCGGACCGGCCGTGGACACGACCATCACACTATCCCATGCGAATGCCACTGATAATAAAAGACAGGAAGCTGCTCAGGAACCCATGCTGGCAGAGATATCCGATCAGTCGGGTTACAGGCATGCTGAAAACCCATACATAGATTTTGATTATGACCGGCTGTTGTTGCATATGAACAGCCGTCAGGGGCCAGCCTTCGCCAGGGCGGACCTCAACAACGATGGCCTTGACGATTTTTATGCAGGAGGAGCGGGAGGATCTGCCGGTGAGTTGCATATCCAGAACAGGAAAGGAAAATTCATACTACAGGCCCAGGTCGCATTCGATCGTGATAAAGGTTTTGAGGATGTAGCCGCTACTTTCTTTGACTATGACAATGACGGAGATCTGGACCTCTATGTAGTGAGTGGAGGAAGTGAACGCATCAGAGGAATGAGCTATCAGGACAGGCTGTATGAAAATATTGGGGATCCTTCCACACCGGTTTTTAAAAGAAACAGCACTGTACTGCCATTACTTGAATACAGCGGCTCATGCGTTGAGCCCCATGACTTCGACCTCGATGGTGACATTGATCTGTTCGTGGGTACACGGCTGGACCCGGCGCGCTATGGTGTACCGGTTACCAGTATCCTGCTGGAGAACCGTGAAGGTCGTTTTGTAGATGTAACAACTGAGAAAATACCTCAATTGAGAGCCTTGGGTATGGTCACGGATGCCGTATGGATGGACTATGATGATGACGGGCAAACAGACCTGATCGTTGTAGGTGAATGGATGCCTGTAACCATATTCAGGAACCGTGGTGTTGGTTTTCAAAAATTAAGTATGGTAGGGGGGCTTGAAAACTCAAGCGGTCTGTGGCGGACTATACACGTAGCAGATGTCAATGCTGACGGGAAAAAAGACCTTCTGGCCGGGAATCTGGGTCTCAACAGCCGGATGCGCGCTTCTGAGTCTTCCGCTTTCAGTCTGATTATCAATGATTTTGATGACAACGGGGCGCTTGACCACATTTATGCGCATTACCTTGAGGATGGCCGGCTGGTGCCTTTTACTACCAAACACGAACTGGCCATGCAGTTGCCCCACATCAGGAAGGAATATCTTTATTTTAAGGATTATGCCGAACAGGATATGGAAGATATTTTTGGTGCTGAGGCACTGTCCTCATCTATCTGGCTTAAAGCTGAGATGCTGACTTCAATAGCCCTGATCAACAATGGCGATGGTTCCTTTCGTCCTGTGGAGCTACCTGATGAGGTTCAGTATTCTACGGCCAACACCTTTCTGTATGAGGATGTTTGTGGCGACGCCACTCCTGAGATCATAGTAGGGGGAAATTTTACCGCACTCCAACCGGAAATGGGCAGGTATGATGCCAGTTTCGGCGTGTTAATGAAATGGGAAAATGGACGGTTCAAAGTGATCCCCAATCGTGAATCCGGCTTGAAGGTGCATGGGGTAGTGAATGACATTGAAGCCCTGAATACAGTGGGTGGAAGACCGTTCATAGCCTTTGCCCGGAATGATGAAACCATCAAATTCTACAAAGCCAATGATTGATAGAATGCTCCCTATATGGCTTATCGTGTTTATTCTGGCAGCCTGTGGCCGAACCGGAGAACAGCCCGTATTTGAATTAATTGATCCCTCAGTAAGCGGAGTGACCTTCTCAAACGAACTCAGCGTTACGCCGGAGTTCAACATCCTGAACTATATGTACTTCTACAACGGTGGTGGCGTATCTGCCGGTGATTTTAACAATGATGGCCTTGTGGATCTCTATTTTACATCCAATCAGGACAGTAATCGCCTTTATCTGAATACAGGGAACTTCAGATTCAGAGATGTTACCAAACAGGCACAGGTTTTTGGCATTTCGGATGCATGGACCACCGGCACCACAACGGTGGATATCAATGCCGATGGCCTGCTCGATCTTTATGTATCTGTGCTGGGTAACTATCAGGGTTATTTCGCCACAAACCAGCTTTTTGTGAATCAGGGGAATGATGAAGAAGGTATTCCGGTGTTCAGGGAAGAGGCGGCAAAATACGGTCTGGACCTGGTGGGCTTCGGTACGCAGGCAGCTTTCTTTGACCTTGATCTGGATGGTGACCTGGACATGTTCCAGCTCAATCACAGTGTGCATTCCAACGGCACCTTTGTGGAAAAAAGTTCTTTACAGGGACAACATCACCGGCTGGCCGGAGATCGCCTGCTACGCAACGATAATGGACAATTCATTGATATCACCCTGCAGGCAGGGATCAATAGTAACCAACTGGGGTACGGACTGGGGCTTGGAATAGCGGATGTTAATGATGACGGCTATCCGGACATTTACGTAGGTAATGACTTTCATGAAGACGATTACCTGTATATCAACAACCAGGATGGCACCTTCACTGACCGGAGGAATGAGCAGATCCGTGTCACGTCGCGCTACTCCATGGGCAATGACCTTGCGGATGTAAACAATGACGGACACATCGATATCTTTTCCGCTGACATGCTCCCGGCTGACTACAAGATCCTGAAAGCCTCACAAACGGAAGATTCGTACCACATTTACAGTGTTAAGCACAATATGGGATACAACCACCAGTACTCCAGAAATACCCTCCAGTTAAACCATGGTGCCGGTTCATTTTCCGAGGTATCCATGTACTCGGGTGTGGCGGCCTCCGACTGGAGCTGGTCACCACTGATCGCTGACTTTGATCTCGATGGTTGGCCGGACATTTTTGTTTCCAACGGTATAGTCAGGCGCCCCAACGATCTTGACTATATCAATTATTTATCCAATGAAGCCAATCAACTGAAGCTTCAGGGCACCCTTACAGAGCGTGATCTGGCATTGATTGACAGAATGCCGGAGGTAAAACTGGTCAATGCCATGTTTGTTCAGCAAAATACGCTGGATTTTTCAGACATGTCATTGGAGTGGGGACTTGGACAACCTTCCTACTCTTCCGGTGCCTGCTATGCCGACCTTGACAATGACGGTGACCCTGACCTGATAGTGAGCAATACCGGCGCACCGGCATTCATTTACAAAAACAACAGCAACGGGGATGGGAATAACTTTTTAAAGGTCCGACTCAGCGGAGCAGGGCAAAATCCACAGGGAATAGGCACAAGAGTGGAAATTACCACCACTTCCGGAGAAAAAATGGTCCGGCAGGCCTATGCTACCCGTGGTTTTCAAAGCTCAGGGACCACCGACCTGTTCTTCGGACTGGGAAGGGATTCGGTAAGGCTGCTTACGGTACGCTGGCCTACGGGAGAAATGCAAAAAAAACTTCGCCCACTGGTGAATACAACTTTAACCCTGGATCAGAACGAAGCCAACAGGCAGAAACAAAAGTCAGGGACGGATACTCAACCGGTCTTTGTTCCGGATAGTCTTGCAGGCCTGGATTATTCCCATGACGAGAATACCTCTTTCATAGAGTTCAGCCGTGAGGCGCTGATTCCCCATATGCAGTCGGCGGAGGGACCGGGTGTGGCAGTAGGGGATATTGATGGCAATGGTTGGGATGATATTTACCTGGGGGGCGCCAAACATCAGCCGGGCAGGATCTATTGCCAGGATGAGACTGGCATCTTCAGGGTCATTACAACACCTTTTATGACTGATGCATTACAGGAAGACGTACAGGCAGAATTCATCGATATTGACCAGGACGAAGATCCTGACCTGATCGTACTCACCGGAGGCAATGAGTTTTACAGAGGTGAGGAAGCTATGGTTCCGAAAGTCTATATTAATCACAATGGTAAATTCACCAAACAGCCGGGAGCAATGAATGGTATTACGCTGACCGGAGGTGCAATGGCTTTTGAGGACTTTGACAAGGACGGTGATCAGGATGTCTTTATTGGGGCACGGTCTGAGCCATGGCAGTACGGTGTTTTCCCCAACAGCTATTTTCTTATAAATGATGGCCATGGGCATTATACCATTGAAAAAGAGACTACCATAGCCATGATGAACCTGGGCATGGTGAAGGCAGCGCTTTGGACGGATGTTGACGGAAATGGTTTCCAGGATCTGGTGGAGTGGTTCCCGATCACCGTGTTCCTCAATGACGGAAAAAAACTGACCCGGTCGGATCCCGGTTCGCATGGAATGGAAAAAACAGGTGGATTTTGGAATAGCCTGCTGGCCCTGGACCTGGATGGGGACGGAGACAATGATCTTGTAGCAGGGAATATTGGTCTGAATACCCGGTTTGTAGCCTCGGAGGACCACCCCATTAAAATGTATGTCAGGGATTTTGATGGAAATGGTAAAACAGACCAGTTACTGTATATCCACACTGACGGTGAGGATCGCCTTTTTGCCTCAAAGGATGAGCTGGGCCAGCAGATGGTTTTTCTGAACAGGAAATTCAACAGCTATAAAAAGTTTTCAGAGGCGGATCAGGGAGAAATCATTCCTGCGGAAGAACTCAGGAAGGCAACGCTCAGGAAAGCATATGAACTAAGGTCCTGTGTCTTTTTAAATAAAGGCGAAGGTGTTTTTGAGAAAGTGCCGCTTCCCGGTCCCGTACAGTTTTCCACGGTCAATACCATTCAATCCGTTGATTACGATGAAAATGGCACTCAGGATCTGCTCATGGCAGGGAATTACTATCCTGTGTCCACACAGATAGGCCGGTATGATGCCAGCTATGGTGCACTGGTAAAAAACAACGGTGATCGTACGTTTTCATACATCTCCAACCTAAAAAGCGGACTTCGCCTGTCAGGTCAGGTACGAATGCTGAAAAGACTTAAAACGGGAAAAGGGGAGATGATGCTGGTAATCAAGAATAACGACCGGCCTGAGATCATCAGACATTTCGATGCCAGATCAATGCTCCCTATACCATAAAAGATATGAACATAAATCAGGCGAAAGATAAATCAAACAAAACCATAAAATCAAGTGACCAATGACTAGGAACAGGATGCTGGGATTAACCCTTGTGGCAATAATTTCGATATTATCGAATAGCTGCGGCAGGCTTCAGGGAGAGGATATTGAACAAGAGAAAGAACCCGACCGGCCACAGGCAAGGTTTGAACCCAAAGACGGAGAGGTACTGGTCTTTGTAGGGCAGGAGCTGGAGGCCATTGGTGGTCTTGAAGAATTTAACAATGGTTATCTTGATCATTTCAGGATACCAGCAGGCTGGACAGCCTATACATCACTAATGCCGGGTGACTCGGTCACTTTCAATGCTGGTCTTAAGGGCCTGGATGGTGTATGGACCACGGATACATGGGGAGACGGTTACAGTAATATGTCCCTGCAGGCTGCGGATGATGATTTCAAACACATGACGCTGGCCATTGGTCTGGCCATGGTGAATAATGAGAGAAGAGTGGCCAGTGGCGAACTGGATACGCTGGTCAGGAAGTTTGGTACCTTTCTGAAAGAGCTGGCGCCCCGGCCGGTATTTCTCAGAATAGGCTATGAGTTTGACGGTCATGCATGGAACCATTATGACCGGGAGGATTACCTCAGTGCCTACAGAAGGATCGTGGATATATTGAAAGCAATGAAGTGTGAAAATGTGGCGTTTGTCTGGCAGTCCACAGGCTGGGTTTCCAACCATGAAATGCTGGAAGCCTGGTATCCGGGAGATGACTATGTCGATTGGTGTGGCTTTTCTTTTTTCTCCAGATACGAAGAACAAAAAATGATATCTTTCGCCCGGGCAAAGCGGAAACCTGTGTTCATAGCTGAAGCCAGCCCTACCATCTCAGATTATATGGTAAAGTTTAACGGAGATACTAAAGAAACTATCCTGTCCAATACTACTCAGGCTCAGGAGGCGTGGGAGAAATGGTTCATTCCACTGTTCAAAACAATAGAAGAGAATCATGATGTGGTAAAGGCTTTCAGCTACATCAACTGTAACTGGCGTGCCAACGAAATGTGGACCACCAACCTCACATTTAAGGACATAGACGCAAGGCTGCAGACCGGAGTGTGGATCTCTGAAAAATGGAAGGAAGAGATGGCAAAAAGCAGATACGTCCACGCATCTTCCGATCTGTTTGAAAACCTGGGATCCGATGGTAAGGGCAATTTTTAGCACCTCATAATTCCATGATATCATCTAAAACCTCAAAAAGTGGTAAACCTGTTTTTATTGCGCTCATAGTATCACTGGGAGGCTTCCTGTTTGGATTCGATGCTTCTGTCATATCAGGGGTGATCGGTTTTGTCACGCCTCAGTTTGACCTCTCCGTCATCCAAAAAGGCTGGGTGGTAAGCTCCCCCTCCTTTGCTGCTATGTTTGCTATGTTGCTGGCAGGTGTGATCAGTGATCGTATAGGTAGAAAGCGGGTTTTGCAGCATGCCGCGTTTCTCTACACGATTTCTGCCATTTTTTCAGCCATAGCCCCCAACTATGAAATTCTGGTAGTGGCAAGGATGCTGGGCGGTCTGGCTTTTGGAGCTGCCCTGGTGATCGCTCCTATTTATATTGGTGAGGTGGCCCCACCGGACAAAAGGGGAAAACTGGTTTCCATTCAGCAACTGAACATTGTGATCGGCTTCAGCGCCTCCTACTTCTCCAATTATTTTCTGCTGGAAACTATGGGATCGCAGGTCTTTGAATTGAATGAATACAACATATGGCGTTGGATGCTGGGTATTGAGGCTGTTCCGGCCATATTATATTTTGCTCTGCTGTTCCTGGTGCCCAGGAGTCCGCGATGGCTTTTCAGGCAAGGTAAAACGGAAGAAGCTTCTGATATTTTAAGAAAACTCTATCCCTCCGAGAGCATTGACAAGGAAATACAGGTGATACAACAAAACCTGAATAAAAATAATGCTACTCCATGGTGGCAGTTTGGCCTGCTGTTTCGACCGGAAATGAAGTTAATATTAGCACTGGGACTGATCATAGGCATTGTACAACAGATCACCGGTGTCAATGCTATATTTTTCTATGCCGCTACCATTTTTGAACAATCCGGTGTGGGCACCAATGCTGCCTTTGCACAGGCCATTTACATCGGCCTGATCAATGTTGCTTTTACGCTGCTGGCGATGATCTTTATCGACAGAACCGGTCGGAAACCACTAATGTTGATCGGTCTTGCCGGAGTGGTGGTGAGCATGGCAGTCACGGCTTATGGTTTTTCTCAGGCCACCTATACGATTACCAGAGAGGACCTGTCGGCCTTACCAGCAGAAATAGATGCCTCGAAGATGGATAGGATTGTCGGGGTAATTTATTACAGTGACGTTAAATTCAAGAACGAACTAAAGCGTATTTATGGGGAACGTACGTTCAACAAATATGAAGGGGATATAATTCAGGTAGCAGGTAAGATGAATGCCATGCTCATCCTCATCGGCATCCTGTTTTTTGTGACCTCATTTGCCTTTTCCCTGGGACCGGTCATGTGGGTATTGTTTTCGGAGATCTTTCCGGCCCGTATACGAGGGCTGGCTGTTGCGTTTTTTGGTTTTGTGAATTCCGGCACCAGTACGTTTGTTCAGTTTATTTTTCCATGGGAAGTGTCTGCGTTGGGCAATGCGGCCTCCTTCACCTTATTCGGTTTGTTCGGAGTCGTTGGTTTCCTGTTACTCTGGAAGCTGCTCCCGGAGACGAAGGGTAAATCCCTGGAACAGATAGAAAAAGAAATCATCATTCGATAACCATGCTCATCGAAAACCCAATCCTGAGAGGCTTTAATCCGGATCCATCGATCATACGGGTAGGAAAGGACTATTACCTGGCCACTTCAACCTTTGAGTGGTTCCCTGGGGTGCAGATACATCACTCCAGGGATCTGATCAACTGGACACTGGTAGCAAGACCTTTGAACCGGTCGGATCAACTGGACCTTAAGGGAGTTCCGGATTCCTGCGGGGTGTGGGCGCCGTGTTTGTCTTATGATAAAGGTACTTTCTATCTCGTGTATTCCAATGTAAAGTCATTTGATGGTGTTTGGAAAGATACACCCAACTTTCTGGTCACAACGAATGACATTACTTCGGAGTGGTCTGAGCCTGTCTTTCTTAATTCCATGGGCTTTGATGGTTCATTGTATCATGACGAGAATGGAAGGAAGTGGTATACAAGTATGCTGGTTGACCACCGTGGGGGAAAGTTTTTTGGCGGGATCATACTTCAGGAATATGACCCGGATAAAAAGTCACTGACAGGCGAAGTCTTTCATATTTTCAATGGCACCGAGCTTGGACGTACCGAAGGTCCTCATCTTTATAAGAAAGACGGCTTTTACTATCTGATTGCGGCAGAAGGTGGGACGGAATACGGTCATGCCATTACTGTAGCCCGTGCTACGGATATTACAGGGCCTTATGTGACACATCCGGAAAACCCATTGCTCACCAGCCGCGACCATCCCGGCGAGGAACTGCAGAAATGCGGACACGGTGATCTTTTCCAAACCGAAAATGGAGACTGGATGGTTGTATTTTTAACAGGGCGGCCGTTGTCCACGCGAGGAAGATGCACACTTGGGAGGGAAACAGCGCTGGAGCAGATCCACTGGCCTGCAAACGAGTGGCCGGCTTTAAAAACAGCAAAAAGAACCCCCAGAATAAGCTTTTCAATGGAAGGTGAGGGAGCCGCTCAGTACCAGACAGAGTTTTATGATGATTTTGATAAGGAAGAACCGGATGTCCGGTTCCAAAGCCTAAGGATCCCTGTTACAGAAAGCTGGCTGAGCCTGAAAAAAAGAAAGTCTTATCTGAGGCTTTATGGCAGGGAGTCCCTTAGTTCACTCCATCACCAGAGCCTCATAGCCCGAAGAGTGCAGGACTTCAGGGTAAGGGTAAAAACGAAGCTGGACTTTCAGCCTGAGAGTTTTCAACAAATGGCTGGTCTGGTGTTTTACTACAATACCAGCCACTTTCATTATCTGCACATCACCTTTAACGGTACGGACCGTGTGCTAAGTGTGATCACCTGCGACAAGGGCAGATTCACAGAGCCATTGGAAGAGCCCTTTCTCCTGCCAGGTGTCGGGGAAGTAGGTCTTGGAGGTACTTTTTTGCATGACAGGATAAGGTTTATGTTTAATACTGAAGATACGGAATGGCGACAGATAGGTCCACCACTGGATGGAAGTATTTTGTCAGATGATTATGTTCGGGACGAAGAGAACATTTACCGGCCGGCCTTTACAGGGAGTTTCATTGGGTTGTGCTGCCAGGACCTGTCAGGTAAGAACCTGCACGCAGATTTTGATTGGTTCAGTTATGAGGAGAACGTTCGGTGAGGCCCACCAGGCATGCGACTTTTTTCGTATCCTGAGTGACCAGTACCACAGCAACCAGTTAAACCGGCAGAGTGAAATAAAACGTCGTCCCTTTTTTTATCTCGGATTCGAGCCATATCTCACCGCCGTAGTACTCAACGATTTTCTTTACGATAGTCAGGCCAATACCGGTACTTTCAACAGTATCCCGGGGTTTAAGCGTTTGAAAGATCACAAAGATCTTGTCGAAATGAGCTTTGTCTATACCTATACCGTTGTCCTTGACATAGAACAATCTGTTATCATTGCTTTCCTGCATTCCGACAATGATCTCCCCATCTTCCTTGTCATTGTATTTAATGGCATTGGAGATAAGGTTCTGGAAAACCTGGATCATGTGTGTTTTGGCTGCGTTTACGGTTGGCAGGGTACTGTCAAGATTGATATTCACGGATTTGGGTACGTCAATGGAATCAATGATTTCCATTACCAGGGAGTTAAGCTCAATTTCAAAGACAGCATCCTTGTTCAGACCAATTTTGGAATAGGCCAGCACACCTTCCAGAAAACCATACATGCGCTTAACACGTCCTGTCAGTAGCTCGAGATTTGCTTTTGAATCTTCACTAAGCACCTCTCCACTGTCTTCCAGGATCCACTGTGACAGCATGGAAATACCGCGCAAAGGTGCTTTAAGGTCGTGCGAGGTGACATAGGCAAACTGTCGGAGCTCGTTATTGGATTCCTCCAGGCTTCTGACCAGTTCATTTTGTAATATCTCTGCTTCTTTTCGTTCCTGAATATTCCTTGCCGTTACCACCAGCCCCTCACGACTGTTCATAGGTGATATGAGCACTTCTACAGGCAGGAGGTCTCCGTTGACTGTTCTTACATTCAGCTCTGCCTGTCGTGGCATGTCATCCTCGATGATCGCTTTTATCCCCGAAGCTGTTAGAAGGTCGCCGTCATCTCCATTTTGAAGGATCTCCCATATCTTTTTACCCAACACATCATTGCCAAGTACACTTTCACCCGTTTGATTGCACGTCTCTATCGTGCCTGTGGGATCTACGACTGTGAGTATGTCGTTCATACTCCTGAAGATATCGTCAAAGTAATTAACAGAAACCGTTGATGCCTTTAGTTCCTGCCTGAGCATGTTGAGTCCTGTGGCCAGTCCATCGAATTCGTCTTCATTATCCGTTACCTCAGCCACCTTTTCAAAATCGAGCGAAGCAAGAGCAATCAGAACATCAATCGCATTGTTCATTCTTTTTTTGGCATATTTTTGCCGTGTCTCCTGTGTCTTGATCTTGTTTTTGTGTTTCGTGGCCTCTGCCTTGAGCTGGGCGATTTCCTCCCTCAGTCTGTTGTTTTCAAAACGCGTATCCTGTAGTTGCTTGTTGATGTTCTTTAAGGTATCCAGCAACTCATGGTCCGGTCGTTCCTCTACCCTTAAGGCTTCTCCCGCAGCTCGTTTACTTTCCGTATCGGTTGTATACTCTCCTCTTGTTCCTGATCCTTTGCTCAATTCGGAAGGTATTTTCGTTCAAACAGAATTCAATGGGTAAAACCCAAATTAGCACTAAAAAAAATAAAATCATATCCTAAAGGGCATTCGTTGAGGTCAATATCCCCAACTATACTGGTAACAGTAAGCCCCTGGGTCCGATTTGTACTATATACTGCCTCATTAACATCATTTTGTGTATTTTGGTTATCTTAGTCTATATATGGAGGAGTTTGTAGCGTTTTTTGAAAATGTGCCTACCAGCTTTCGTACGGGGTTGCTGTTGGGAGGGATTGTACTGTTTTGGATACTGGAAGGTGTTATACCGCTATTTTCTTTCAGGTATAGTAAGATAAAGCACGCAGGTATCAACCTCTTTTTCACCCTCACCACGGCCATAATTGGCTTTGGACTGGCGTGGCTTTTGTTACAGGCATCCAATTTTGTCGCCGAAAATAAGTTCGGATTGCTATACATTGTCGAAATGCCGCTGTGGCTGCAGTTGATCACAGGAGTTATGCTGCTCGATCTGATAGGAGCTTATTTTATTCACTGGCTGGAACACCGGGTAAAATGGATGTGGCAGTTCCATCTGGTGCACCATAGCGATACAAATGTAGATGTTACCACTGGTCTGCGGCATCACCCTGGGGAGACTATATTCAGAATATTCTTTACGATTCTGGCGGTAGTGATAGTAGGAGCGCCCATTGGATTTGTCATGCTTTATCAGAGCCTTTCCGTACTGTTTGCCCATATTACCCATGCCAATATAAGAATGCCTGTAAAGCTGGACAGGGCTCTTTCATGGATTTTTGTAACACCCTATATGCATAAAGTGCATCATCACTACACACAACCGTTGACGGATACCAACTATGGCAATATATTTTCCATCTGGGATCGTATATTCAACACCTTTGCTCAGGTGGACAAAACAGAAGACCTGACCTACGGGATAGACACCCATATGGATCCGCGTGAAAACTCATCGCTGGATAATCTACTGGCTATCCCCTTTAAGAAGTACCGGCCTCCGGTAGGAGCGAAGTTCGGGAAAACCCAACCTGTCGACTCATAAATATTCAGACTGAATACAGACGTAAAACGTATTCAGTTATTCATCCCATAGATTCTCCATGGTATAAGGATTCCCCTCCCTTATCCAGATACCACCATCGATGTAGCGATAATGTCTGTCCAATTGTGTTATCTTTTCCATCTCCTCATTGCTCAACTTTATCTCAGCAGCATCGTAGTTTTGTTTCAGGCGATCCGGATTGACGGATTTTGGGATGGTGGCCGTTCCACGGTTGATACCCCATGCTATCAGTAGCTGAGCCGGGGAGCATGCATGGTTAAGAGCTATTTCAGTGATCACCTCATTCTTAAAAAGATCGGGATCGGTATCCTTGTGAAGACGCGCAGGCCTGTCCCTGCTTCCGAGGGGCGCATACGCGGTAAGGCCTATCCCGTTTTTCCTGCAAAAGTCCAGCATTTCGCTCTGTTGCAAAAGCGGATGTAATTCAATCTGGTTCATTTCAGGAGAACCTCCCGAATCAATGAGGTCCTGTAGTTTTTTTACACTAAAATTGGAAACACCAATATGTCTGGTCAGCCCTGAATCAAGGCCTTCTTCCATGCCCTTCCAGGTTTCTGAAACGGGTAATTCTTCCAGACTTTGAAAGTCTTCCGGATTCCACGGAGCAGGAGCCCCTTGCCTGATAACTACCGGCCAGTGGATCAGATACATGTCGAGGTAGCGCAGCTTAAGATCGGCAAGCGTTTTTTCAAGAGCCGGAACTACATGCTGCCTCTCATGTTCAGTATTCCATAATTTGGAAGTAACCCACAGCTCTTCCCGGCTTACAATACCTTTTTCCTGAGCATACTGAAGGGCGTCACCTATTTCTTCTTCATTGAGGTATACTGCTGCACAGTCAATATGCCGGTAGCCAAGCTTCAAAGCTTCAATAACAGCATTACCGACCTCACCTTTGTCCGATTTCCATGTGCCAAGTCCCAGAAACGGCATTTTATCTCCATTGTCGAATTCAAAATATTTCACGATACTTTAGGATATAATATTAAACAAATGGCAGAACCCTCTTTTAGGACGGGCCCGATATGCTCCCCCCCTTACGAGATGCCTGATGGTCAAATTTATGGTGTGCCTGCCTAATCAACAAGCAGTAAGGTGCCGAAGATACCGGCATCGATCCAGCCCCGGTTTTTATCTTCACCTTCGATCACTTCAGAGCCAATAAAGTTTTCCCTTTCAGTACTGGAATCATTGTCGCAATAGGCGAGGGCAAACCCTATCCTTTTGTTTCTGACAAGATAGACAGGCTGATTTTTTACATCGTCTTTGTAATCGTCCCGGTACAGGTGGATGGCCATTTCCCATACGGAAGTATTGTTTTTTTGACGTCGTTTTACCTTGATGTGATCGTTGTACAGACGTGGCTCACGGTCCGGACCAAGGTCCACTATGTTATAATCCAGCGCAATGTGATAGGCGAATGCATTATAATTATACTGATGATCCCCGCCTGAATTGTCCTCGTCTATAAAGACCTCTACACAGTCATCATCCCACCACCGTTGCAGTGGATCCGGTTGCTGGTCAAACAGTACATCATCTTTGATCTCCACAAGCAGATAAAGTGCATCCTTTGACCAGCTCAATTTGTATCTTCCGGCAAAATCCTTTTTTGAATAATCATCACCGAGCCAGCGCTGATCAAGGTTATGCCATTTGGCATCGTACCAGCAGTCATCATCCAAACGGCCGTCGATCAGAGGTAGGGGAACGGCTTTTTTGACTTCCGTGACCCGCTGATTGATCTTTTGGGCAAATGACGGCTTTATCAGTGTGAGTACTGTTATTAGAATAAGGTATCTCATACAGCGGTACTTTCTGCAGGCACATTTTTCTTGTACTGTTCCCCCCTGAAAGACAGGCTGAAGAGGACAAGGACCGCTGCTGCAAATCCTGCCGGGAACAGCCAGATATTCTTCCACAGATGCCCCCCTTCAGTGACATAGGTGTCTGATATCTGACCTGCTACCGAATAACCTATTAGCATGCCCAGTCCGTAGGTGGCCAGTGTGATGATCCCCTGGGCGGAGCTTCTGTATTTTTCTCCGGCTTTGGAATCGGTATAGATCTGGCCTGACACGAAGAAAAAGTCATAGCAGATGCCATGTAACACTATGCCAATGATCACCATGAAGAACAGCTCACCACTATTACCATAGGCAAACAATACATACCTTAGCGCCCATGCCAGCATACCCAGTACAATGGTCTTCTTAAAACCAAATCGCTTGAAGAAAAGAGGCAACAGCAGCATAAACAGTACCTCCGAGGCCTGGCCTGTAGAGGTCCATGAAGAGGAGTTGGCTACCTGTGATTCTGTAAGGAACGGGCTCAGATTTTGATAATAAAAAGCCAGTGGTATACAGATCAGAATAGAAGCAATGAAGAAAATCAGGAAATTCCTGTTACGTAGCAGCCTGAGAGCGTCCAGTCCCAGCACCTGAGAAATACTCGTCTGCTCATTTTTCTCCACTTGCGGAGGTGTTTTGGGAAGTGAAAAGCTGTACAATCCCAGCAGTGCCGAAGCGGCAGACACCATAAGGAATGTATTTTTCAGCAAGCCCTCCTGTATGCCGGTTTGTGAATCCCAGCTTAGCAGGCTGATAAGATTCACAGCTGTGATCCACCCGATTGTTCCGAATACGCGGATATATGGAAATTGTCTGGTAGTATCCGTCACCTGACGGAATGAGACCGAATTTACCAAAGCCAGAGTGGGCATATAAAGGATCATGTACCCCAGTAGATAGGGGTAGAAGCCGACAAAGCTGGTAGAACTGTACAACTGATACATTAACACTGCACCTACCAGATGCAGTATGCCCAGGATCCTTTCTGCATTGAAATACCGGTCAGCGATCAAACCTATAATAAACGGAGCAATGATAGCGCCCCATGACTGTGTCGAAAAAGCCATGGCTATTTCGCCTCCTGAAGCATTGAGATTGTTCCCAAGAAAAGTGCCAAGAGTGACGAACCAACCCCCCCAGATAAAAAACTGGAGAAACATCATAAGACTAAGACGGGCGGTCAACATAAACACAGGGATTAATGTGAATGTAAACAACGTTTGCGGAAAACAGGGTTGTGTTCCGGACTCCTTTGATGGCTCCCGGCTTTAAAATACGGTTTTTCCGTCAGCCTGATATCGTGTAGCAATCATTGGTCAACCCGATAATAGGGCAATTTTACGAATTCCACAAATTGAAATTTACTTGCAAACGTTTTCGGGTAAAGTATTCCATGAGTGGTTACGGTATTTTAGTTGAATGTTTTTTAACTTCCGCCATCATGAACAATCGTAGGATAAAACTAGGAATGATCGGCGGCGGTCACGGAGCCTTTATCGGTATCGTCCACCGCATAGCCGCATATATGGGTGAAGAATATATACTCACGGGAGGTGTTTTTGACTCGGACTATGACCAGTCCGTAGATTTTGCTGAACAGCTTGAGCTGGACACTTCCCGGGTTTATGAAGACCTGGACCGTCTTATCGAGCGGGAATTGCAGTTGCCTGAAGAAGAAAGAATGCAGGTGCTGGTTATTGTTACACCCAATTTTCTTCACTACTCCATGGCCAAAAAACTAATAGAGGCCAATTTTCATATCATATGTGAAAAGCCGGTCACCACTACGCTGGCAGAGGCCCTTGAACTGGAGACGCTTGTGAAGAAACATGGAGTGGTTTTTAGTCTTACCCATACCTACACCGGCTATCCTATGGTACGACAGATGCGGGTCATGATCCAGGAAGGTGCCATTGGAGCTGTCCAAAAGGTAGATGCACAGTATTACCAGGGGTGGATCAACCCGGTGATCCATGAAAAAGAGAAAAGGGCTGCTGTATGGAGGCTCGATCCGGCCAGGGCTGGTATCAGTTGTTGTATGGGAGACATTGGAGTACACGCCTTTAATCTCATCGAATACACTACAGGAATGGAGGTTCAACAACTGCTTTCCGATATTAACACACTCTATGATGACAATCCACTGGATGTGGATGGCACTGTATTGCTACGTCTTAATAATGACATCAGGGGAATAGTACGCGCCAGTCAGATCGCCACTGCTGAAGAGAACAATATTAAAATAGCCGTTTACGGTAGAAAAGGTGGACTGAAATGGGAACAGGAAAATCCCAACTACCTGTATTACCTAAGAGAGGGTGAGCCTGTGCAGGTGTTGAAACCCGGAAATCCCTATAATTCTGACTTTGCTCAGCAAAGTACCAAGATTGCTCCCGGCCACCCCGAAGGCATCTTTGATGCTATGGGTAACATATACAAAGGTACTGCCAGAGCTATCAGAGGTGAGTCCTATACAGAAGGAGCATTCCCTACCATACGTGACGGAGTCCGGGGAATGGGCTTCATCGAAAAAGTAGTGGAGTCCTCAAGGGAAGGTAATGTTTGGGTGGATCTTTAGTTGTTCTCAGTTCAATGTTCAAAGTTCTATTTTCATCGTTTGATTCAACTTTCAACTTTGAACATAGAACGTTGAACTTAAAACCATAACACATGAAAACCATAAAAGGGCCTGCAATATTCCTGGCACAGTTTTTAGATGACGAGCCACCATTCAACAACCTTAGAAACATTTGTGAATGGGCTGCCGGCCTGGGCTACAAGGGAGTTCAGATCCCCAGCTGGGATGTCCGTTGCTTCGACCTGAAAAAGGCAGCTGAAAGCCAGGATTATGCAGACGAGATCAAGGGTATTGTGGCCGAATTGGGTATGGAGGTGACGGAGCTTTCCACTCACTTACAGGGGCAGTTGGTAGCGGTGCATCCTGCCTATGATACGATGTTTGACGCGTTCGCCCCGACTGAGCTGCACGGCAATCCAAAAGCCAGGCAGGAGTGGGCTGTGGGGCAGTTGATCATGGCAGCCAGGGCGAGTAGAAACCTTGGGCTGAATGTACACGCTACGTTTTCAGGAGCTTTGGTGTGGCCTTTTATGTACCCATGGCCGCAGCGGCCTCCAGGTCTGGTGGAACAGGGCTTTGCAGAGTTGGCAAAGCGCTGGATGCCTATTCTCAACGAGTTTGACCGTCATGGTGTTGATCTGTGTTATGAAGTACATCCCGGTGAAGATCTTCATGATGGTATTACTTTTGAAAGATTTGTGGAAGCCACAGACAACCATAGTCGGGTAAAACTTCTTTTCGACCCCAGTCATTTTGTGTTGCAGCAACTGGACTACCTTGCCATGATCGACCTCTATCATGAATTTATAGGGATGTTCCATGTAAAAGATGCAGAATACAATCCGACAGGAAAGTCAGGGGTTTATGGTGGCTACCAGGCCTGGGTCGATCGTCCGGGGAGATTCCGTTCACTCGGAGATGGTCAGGTGGATTTCAAGGGGGTTTTCAGCAAGCTCTCGCAATATGGCTATGAAGGCTGGGCAGTAATGGAATGGGAATGCTGCATAAAAAGTCCTGAACAGGGAGCAAGAGAAGGGGCTCCCTTTATAGAAAAACATATTATTGAGGTAACTGAAAAAGCGTTTGACGATTTTGCAGGGGGTGAGTCCAATGAAACATTGAACAAGAAGATCCTTGGTATTTGAAAACTGATCGTAAGGAGATGTCTTTCCTCATGCTGATATCTCAATTTAAAAATAATGATAAAAGATATAGTCGCAGAATATGATTTGTAAAATCAATATTTTACTACTCTTCGCTATTGCCTTACTTTCCTGCGAAACAACTCAGGAGACAAAACAACGTCCGCGTGATCCGTGGGTATTCCGTTCGGTACTGGACGAGCAACCAAGGATCATTACTGTCACACTGCATGAAGAAATGTATGTGGCCTATGACGCGCGTCACGCCGGTCTGTATAAGGCGTGGAAGGGCGGAGTTAATTTTGATGGTGTTGTATACACCTCAGTTCACGGCCCGCAACCTACTTCCAAAGGTTATGCCTACTACACTGAAAGACTGACCAATCCAGGCTGGGCATTACTCAAAGGGGACAGGGTGGAGCGTCCTGATGTCCAATTTAAAGGATACCGGTTCGATGAGGGCCGGGTTTACTTCAGGTACCAGTTGAAGGATGACTCCGGCCTTTTGATCAACATTGAAGAAAGCCCTGAGTACATCAAAAAAGGGAACCAGAATGGTCTGGAAAGAAAATACACTACTTCTGGTGTGCCAGAGGACATGCAGGTGGTTTACGAGACTGCGATTACTTCACTGAAATCAGATTCCGACTACACCACCGACGGTAAGTTCAGGGTCACTGGAACAGAGCAAACCGAGGCTGGGTCAGGCAGTACAACGGCAGTAACCGGTTTGCTGATACTGAACTCTAACGCTTCAACTGATTTTACCATTTACTATCATCCCGGTTTTGACGCACAGGATCCGAAAAGTATTGCTGTGGCTGATGTAGCTATAGACGACGAGGTGGAGGCCATGCTGGCAAAGGGAAAGGAACTGATCTACAACAGCAACTGCAAAACGTGTCACAACGAAGAGAAAAAGACGGTCGGGCCTGCCTACATAGAAGTAGCGAAAAGATATGACTTTTCAGAGGCCACCATTGAGGATCTTGCCGGCAAAGTGATCAAGGGAGGTTCGGGGGTATGGGGTGAGGTGCCAATGAACGCTCATCCTGACTTGCAGGAAGAAGATGCGAGACTCATGGTGTCCTACGTGTTGTCACTGGACGGTGACAGACCGGAAAAAGATGAACCTCAACCTGTATTTCTTGATCTGGAATCTATCCCACTTAATTTGTCAGAAACCTACGAAGCCGGGGAAAGTGATGGCGAATTCCATCCAGGGCTGGCTGTACATGCATGGGTGTATAATGATTATAATTCCGATGCGCGAAAGGTTCCGGAAGATCAAAAACCCATACTCTCAGGTGTGGTGCCAGCTATTCATGTAACGGAGCGGTCTGGCCTTGGAGACCGCAACACCAATATTTTTATACAGTTCACGGGCTATCTGGAAGTTCCCGAAACATCCAACTATGTATTGCGTTTGGTCTCTGATGATGGTTCCTGGCTGTATGTGGACGGGAAGCAGGTTCTGGACAACAGTGGCTTTCATGGAGCTGAGGCCAAAGATAGTGAACTCTACCTGACGGCCGGGAAGCATCCTGTTCGTATCGATTATTTCAATGGAAGTGGAGGAGGAGGAATATCTTTCCAATGGATAAAACATGGGGAGGATGCCTTTTCTGTGGTGCCAAACCCCAGCCTTTCTCATAAAAAAAGCGAATTCAAAGAGGTGGTACCCTATGTGCCCAGAGAGGAGCTGGTGCGCAGTATACCTGGTGATCAGACCAAACTAACGGAGGTCCATCCTTCGTTTGATCTTACGCAGGCTCGCCCTGATGATTTTCACCCTATGGTAGGTGGTATGGACTTCCTCTCCGATGGCAGACTTGTGGTTTGTACATGGGACTCCGTGGGGCCCGTTTATATTGTGGACGGTGCACATACCGGTGATCCTGCGCAGATGTCTGTAAAACGGATCGCTACCGGCCTGGCAGAGCCACTTGGACTCAAAGTAGTGGAGGACACCATTTATGTATTGCAAAAGCAGGAGTTGACAAAGCTTATTGATCGTGATGGAGATGAGCTGATCGATGACTACTTTACCGTTGCAGATGACTGGGATGTGTCGGCCAACTTCCATGAATTTTCCTTTGGATTAGTCTACCAGGGTGGGTATTTCTATGGCGCCCTTGCGACAGCCATATTACCCGGCGGCGCCAGTGCTCAGCCACAGATCCCGGACAGAGGCAAGGTGGTAAAAGTGGCCCGTGATGGTAGTTCTATAGAGTATATTGCCCACGGTCTGCGTACACCCAACGGCATCGGTATTGGTATTGACGATCAAATATTCATAGCTGATAATCAGGGGGACTGGTTGCCTTCCAGCAAGATCGTTCATGTGCAGGAGGGAGCATGGTTTGGGTCACGTTCCGTGGATTATGAAGGCACGGAGGGCCTGAAGGAAAACCTTCCGGTGGTGTGGCTGCCCCAGGATGAGATCGGCAATTCACCCACCACTCCTCTGGCGCTGAATGTAGGTCCCTATCAAAATCAGATGATCCATGGGGAAGTAACTCATGGAGGAATAAAAAGAGTCTTTGTGGAAAAAATAAACGGGGAATACCAGGGAGCAGTGTTTCGTTTCATTCAGGGTCTTGAGGCTGGCGTGAACAGGTTGACCTGGGGGCCTGATGGCAGCCTTTATGCTGGGGGGATTGGTAACCCCGGCAACTGGCAGCAGGATGGTAAGCTATGGTATGGCCTGCAGCGGCTCAGCTTTAATGATCAGGTCACATTTGAGCCTTTGGCTATCCGGGCAAAGTCCAACGGCATTGAAGTAGAGTTCACAGAGCCGATAGCTGAGGGAGAGGGGGAGTTGATCGGGGACTACAGGATACTGCAATGGTATTATCAACCCACTGCAGACTATGGCGGTCCCAAACTTAACCTTGAGGAATTGACCATTAACTCACTCCATATGTCGGAGGACCGCAAAAAGATATTTCTGACTCTGGCCGGAATGAAGCCTGGGCATATGGTACACTTTCGTGTGATGAATCCTTTTATAAGTGTGTCCGGTAATTCTCTGTGGACTACGGAGGGTTGGTATACTATGAACAACATTCCTGAAAATGATCCTGGTTTTGTTCGGCCTGTTAACCCTGTTGCGAATAATACCCTGACGGAGAAAGAAAAAGGGGAAGGCTGGCAGCTTCTGTTTGACGGTAAAACCACCAACGGATGGAGAAACTTCAGGAAAGACAGGCTAGGGGCAGCATGGAAGGTACAAAACGGTATACTTTATCTGGATACCAGTAATAAGCAGGGCTTGCATGTAGTCAATGGTGGTGATATCATCACAGATAAGGAGTATAGAAACTTTGAACTCCGGCTCGAATGGAGGATTGAAGAAGGTGGCAACAGTGGCATTATTTACAATGCGGTGGAGTCCGAAGCGTATAGTTTCGCATGGCAGACCGGGCCGGAAATGCAGATACTGGATAATGAATACCATTCGTACGCACGTATGGAAAAACACCGGGCAGGGGACCTGTATGACATAAAAGCCACCCGCTTTGTCACCGTCAATCCGGCAGATGAGTGGAACCGTGTACGGATCATTTCGAAGGATGGCAATGTGGAACACTGGCTTAATGGATACAAGGTGGTGGAGTTCAAAATGCATACGCCGGAATGGGAAGAAATGGTGAGAAACAGTAAGTTTAAAGACATGCCGGGATTCGGGAAAGCCAAAAAGGGGCACATTTCGCTTCAGGACCATGGCGACCGCGTGGAGTTTAGAAATATCAAGATAAAGGAATTATAAACTTATGCTTACTCGTAGAACATTCGTCAAAAACAGTGCGCTGGCAGCAGGTAGCCTTGCATTCCTGCCGGCCTGTACCGTATCGGAGCAGGAAAAAAAGACTATGGGCCTTCAGATCTATACATTAAGGGACCAGATCCAGAATGATCTGGCAGGGACCCTGAAGAAAGTAGCGGATATCGGTTACACCGAGCTGGAAGTGTTCGGGTATACCGAAGGGCAGTTTTTCGGCAGATCGATCTCTGAGTTTAAAAGCATGTTGGATGATGTGGGTCTGACTGTTCCGAGCGGCCACTACCTGACGGGGCAAAATGCTCCTGATCAAAAAGGTACTCCGATAAACGACTGGCAAATAGCCATCGACGATGCTAAATCCATGGGGCAAAAGTATATGGTGATCGCTTACCTGATGGATTTTGAGCGTGAAGATATCGCCGGCTACCATAAGGTTTGTGATATTTTAAATGAAGCGGGTGAAAAATGCAGGGCCAGTGGTATACAGCTCTGCTACCATAATCATGATTTTGAATTTGAAAAATTCGATGGCCATATTGCGTATGATATCATGCTTGAAAGGACTGATCCCGACCTGGTGAAAATGGAGCTGGACCACTACTGGATCGCGAAAGCCGGATACAACTCATTGGAATACTTTGAAAAGCACCCCGGCCGGTTCCCATTGTGGCACGTAAAGGATATGAATGACGCCGGGGAGTTTACCGAAGTGGGCACAGGGAAAATTGACTATCGTAGTATATTTGAAAAGGCTCAGCAGGCAGGAATGGATCATTTTTTTGTGGAGCAGGATCAGATCACGGGTGACCATTTCAAAAGTATTACCACAAGTTACCACAACGTTGTAAAACTCGTGTGAGGTGAGCCTGAGGGGTGGCGTTACTACTATATTACTTGTAGGGATTACTGTATTTTCAGAGGCTCAGATCTTGTCCCAGGCCGTGCAGGGCAAGCTGATAAATGAGTTGAACCTGCAACCTGCTGAAGGTGTTGTGATCCACCTTTCCAATGATAAAACCTCCTATCAGGCGGTGAGCAATGTACAAGGCGAGTTCAGGATTGAAAAAGTAACGCTGGGGCGCTATTTATTGTCCACCCGGTCGCTGGAGTTTGGGCACTATCGCCAGGAATTACTGGTAGTGGCAGGGCGGTCGGATGAGGTGGTGATCTCACTTACCCCAGCAATCATCAAGTTGGATTCTGTAGTGGTCAAAGCTGATATATCAGTGGCCCCCGCACGTATCCAAACCCATCAGTTCAGCATAGAACAGATCAGGAGGTTGCCCGCGGTTTTTTTTGATCCTGCGCGTGCCTTTCTATCGTCCACTCCAGGGATGATCGTGCAAAACGATCAGAATAATAACATTATCGTCAACGGAAAGTCCCCGAATTACATTAAGTGGATGCTGGAGGGTGCCAATATTGTGAATCCCAACCATCTGGCCAATGCCGGTACTCTTACAGACCGTCCTACACCCGCAGGAGGCGGAGTAAATATTCTCAGTGCACAGATGCTGGGCAACAGTCAGTTCCATCAGCCTCCGTATTCGTCATACTTTGGAAATGCTTCATCGGGAATAGTACATATGGACTTAAGACCCGGGAGCCATGAGCACCATACACACACCGCCCAGGCGAGCCTGCTGGGGTTGGAAGCTGCTTCCGAGGGTCCCTTGAATGAAAAAACTTCCTATGCCGTCAACGGACGCTATTCAACGGTAGGCCTGCTGACTGATATGGGACTTGACTTTGGAGGGGAAAGGATCAACTTTTATGATCTGGCCTTTACGCTGCACCGAAAGCTGAACAATGGGGGGGACCTGAAATTCTTTGGCTTTGGAGGTCAGTCCATCAATGAATTTAATGCACCCGATAAGCGTGAGGACTGGGAGGAGGATAAGGACAGTACAAATGTTGACTTCAATTCGGAAATGGGAGGGTTAGGCCTGCGGTTGAACTACCCGCTACCCAAAGGGCATCTGAGTTTTACCACAATAGCCTCGGGCCTGAGTACCTCCCGTGAGGTGCAGGCCATCTGTGGTGATGACTGTACACAACCGGCTGGTACTTATCAATGGAAGGATCGTCTGGTGTCTTCCCGGGTACATGCAACACAGCAACTCTCACAGAGGATACAACTACATGCTGGTGTAATTGCCGATTATAAAAACATGCTTCTTGAGGCTTCTGAGCAACAGTTGATCGCGGGGTCAGCCGAAACAGAACTGTCTCCGCGGTTGAACGGAGGCGATAAGTACTGGATCCTCAGCCCCTACGCTTCCACCATCTGGATAACTCAAAAGTGGACTGTAGATGCCGGATTGCGCTGGAATTACACAACACTACTGGGTGAGGGTTTTTGGGAACCACGAATGGATGTGGAATACAGGCTTAGCCCTGCTTCGGAAATAGTAGCAGGCTTTAACCGGCAGTTCCAGTATCAGTCTCCTGATCTTTTGTATACGGTGGGCAATGGCTTTTCTCCGGAAGATACCGGCCCTGCCGAAGTGTATAATTTTATGTTGGGCAGTCAGCATACGCTTGGCTCTGTTCTGCTTATCAACCGGCTGTTTTACGATGACTACCGGTCGGTACCCGAGCATGAATTCTCTGAATTCAACCGGCTGAATGAGTTTGTGCTTGCTCCCCGTAGTCCTGATGGCATAGCCAGCACCTACGGTTACAATGTAACCGTTCAGCGGGCCTTTGTTCAAGACCTCTATTTCATTTCCAGCCTCGCGCTTTTTAATTCTGTCTGGTCGGATGATCATGTTGATTCCCGCTTCAATGGCGGATATACATTTTCCTTTACAGGTGGTAAGGAATTCCGCAAGGAGCGTGAGAAAGACACAAAGGCCACCACCATAGGTACAAGATTGCTGTACTCCGGTGGTTTGAGGGAATCGTCCGTTGATCCGGAAGCCTCGCTGCAGTCCTACCGTACAGTATATGACAATGACAACCCCTTCAGTGAACAATTGAACGATTATTTTCGGATGGATCTGCGCATCTCATGGCGCCGTGAAAAGGAGGGCAAAACCCGTACCCTTTCGCTGGATGTCCAAAATCTCCTGTCCATTGAAAATGATGCCTACAGCTACTACGATTTTCGTCAGGGACAGGTGGTAAAGCAAAAGCAGCTCGGGATCATCCCCATTCTTGTGTATCGGGTGGATTTTTAAAATCATCAATTTATTTTAGTTCAACTTATTTTTAAATTAAATTCATTCCTTTAGGACGATACCCCGGTTTTGTTTCGAACAGAAACGACTTCTGCTCATTTTACTTAACTTTGTTGTAACTTTAAGGAATGCACGAAAAGTCCCTTTTCATAGTGGTAGAAGGCTTGGATGGTTCCGGCAAAACGTCGGTTAGCCGGCGTCTGGTGGACCTGCTCAACTCCAATGATGAGGACAAGGTTAAATTGACCTTTGAGCCTCATGATCCCTCCTGCGCGGGGTTGTTTATACGCCAGATCCTGATGAAAAAGATCAGCAGATTTTCACCCCGGGCACTGGCACTGGCCTTCGCTGCCAACAGACTCGATCATTGTGAAAGGGAGATCAGCCCATGGCTGGATGCCGAAGGAGGTAACGTAGTCATATGCGATCGGTACTATTTGTCTTCCATAGTTTATCAAAGCTCAGATGATTTTCCGGCCACAGACGTTCTGCGTCTCAACGAAAAAGCGCGTAAGCCGGACATGATCTTCTTTTTGAATGTGTCAGATGAGATCTGTTATGAAAGAATGAAAATTCGGGATGAAGAAGCAGAGTTGTTTGAGCAAAACCTGGCAGAAACCCGGCAAAAATATCATGAGGCAATCACTTTTTTGAGAAAGTTTAATTCCGATACTATTATTGAAATAGATGCAAGTGGTGAAATTGATCAGGTAGCCAATGAAATGCTGGAAGAAATCCACAAAGCTTATCCGGAATTTTTACCTCATGAATCCCTTGTGTTGGAAAGTGGTATGATCGAAGAACCCGGTTCCCCATACCTGAATGGGCAGGGTCAATTTACCCTGGAACATGCAGCCAAGGAGCTAAGCACTGTCATGGAACTATCCGAACTTCACGATGAGCAGGATCTGATAAGAAAAATCGAAAAGGAAGTTGGTTCATGGCATTTCAGGAGGTTAAGCAAACTTTTTCTGGATTATCTGAAATTTAAAGATATTTCAGTGAAAAAAAAGCTTCCATGGGCCGAGGTAGATGCTTTTGAACTGGAATATACCATGCCCGGAGGCATTTTACTCAGAGGGATTGGTCTGGCCATCCATGAGGAACAACGATATGATCTGATCATGAAAAAGGCAGCTGATACCCCTGAAATGTCCGATTTTATGTTTGTGTTTTCTCCCGGGCCTTCCAAATTAGTGACACCTTATTACGAGCGCGAAAAGATAGTCTTCAATACCGAAACGCGGAAGGAGGGATTATTTCCATCCACAAAGCTCGTAACACAACGGGATATCGCCACAGCAATCCTTCGGATTAGAAAAGTAGTTGAAAAAGCCAACCGATTTTAGCGATAAACCTTTCAATACAGGTAAAATAAGCCAGTTGTATAGCATGTCAGTTTTACATGATCCTTTTTTCATCATGTTACAAAATTATTATGGTACAGTACTCAATTATCCTCAGGTGAAAATTCCTTCTTTTAAGAAGTTTGTGTTAATTTCAAGCCGCGACCAAATTCATCCAATTAACCTTTGAACCCATGAATGAATCGTTGAAAACAGCCCTCAGTCAGGCTGGTGCCGATGTGATGGAAGTTGAGAAACAACTGGAATATTTCAGAAAGGGATTCCCCTACTTACATGTAATGAGAGCTGCTTCTATAGGGGACGGTATCCTGAAGCCTGATGAGTCAGAAACAGTACAATATATCACACACTATGAACAACGGCAGCAGGAGTTAAGCATTGTTAAATTCGTGCCGGCCAGTGGTGCTGCCAGTCGTATGTTCAAGCAGCTCTTTGCCTATCTTGAGGAAGATGAGCAGGAAGGAGGAAAGGATCCGTTTATTGAAAAATTCATCACCGGCCTGGATGACTTTGCATTTTCATCAGCGCTGAACGGTAAGTTAAAACAAAAGGGAACTACTCTCAATGATCTGAAACATCAGGGAAAATACCATGAGATTGTACGCGCATTGTTGTCTGAAGAAGGGCTGAACTATGGCTGGCTACCGAAAGGACTATTGCAGTTTCATAAATACAGTGACTATGCAAGGACACCAGTGGAAGAGCATTTTTCGGAAGGGGTACAGTACGCCATTGGTGCCGGTAACAAAATCAGATTGCACTTTACCGTTTCTCCCGAACATCAGCATGAATTTGAAAGCCATGTAGCACAGGCCAGAGCCGGATTCGATGGTTATGATTTTGATGTGACCTTTTCGCAACAAAAAAAGTCAACAGATACTATTGCCGTCACCCCGGAAAATGACCCCTTTCTGGAAGATGATGGTACCATACTTTTCCGACCGGCAGGTCATGGAGCACTGTTGGAAAATCTCAATGATATTGAGAGCGACCTGATCTTTATTAAGAACATAGACAATGTAGTACCTGATCACCTGAAAGGAGAGACGGTCAAGTACAAAAAGCTGCTGGCGGGTCTCCTTTTGGACACACGTGATAGGGTTTTCAACTACCTGGAACAACTGGAGGAAGGGGTGGGTGAATCAACTCTCATTGAGATAGAAGATTATGCTAAAAATGTACTACTACTGGACCTGAAGGATGGAAGGGATAAAGCAGAGCGAAGGGAGCAGTTGATCTATGCACTGGATAGGCCTATACGCGCCTGTGGTATGGTGGAAAATACAGGAGAGCCCGGTGGTGGACCATTTTGGGTAAAGGATAAAAATGGTAAATTATCATTGCAGATAGGCGAGACAGCGCAGCTTGATCCCAATGATGAGGATATCATGGCTAAACTGCAAGGTTCTACCCACTTCAGCCCGACGGATGTGGTATGTTCTGTCAGGGACTATAAAGGGGAGAAGTTCGATCTGTTGCAGTTCCGTGACCCTGATACCGGGTTTATTACCGAAAAGTCCAAAGGTGGCAGGAAGCTGAAGGCGCTGGAGCTGCCGGGCCTGTGGAATGGCTCCATGGCTGGCTGGATCTCGCTCTTTGTAGAGGTGCCCTTGATCACCTTTAACCCGGTGAAGACCGTTAATGATCTGCTCAGGCCGGAGCATCAGGGGTAACATAAAAAGCTTTACAGCCCCCCTGGGTCAGTCTTCAAGGGTTTCATACAAAGCTTAGGATCACTTCTTTGCCGTTCCTTTGTTGCCGATTCTATGGAGAGCGTTGTTCACCTCCCCGGACCCTTGGGGGTGTACCCATATTGCCTCAAGGTAAAAACCCGGAATAACCTGATTACAAGCAAAATACCTTGGGGAAATTGCAAGCTGTCAACAGTTAAAAGAGTTGCCTATTATGATTGTGACAAAGCAAAAAAACTCACCAAAAAAACGTAAATTTGCAGCTATTTGAACAGAGAATATGAGCGACAAAAAAGAAAACAAGAACAAGGAGTATTCAGCTGGTAACATCCAGGTGCTTGAGGGCCTGGAAGCAGTAAGAAAACGGCCTGCCATGTACATTGGTGACGTAGGAGTAAAAGGGCTTCACCACCTGATCTGGGAGGTGGTAGACAACTCCATTGATGAGGCGCTGGCCGGCTACTGTGATGATATTCATGTTACGATCAACAAGGACAACTCCATTACTGTTTCTGACAATGGGAGGGGCATACCCACCGATATGCATGAGAAGGAGAAAAGATCAGCTCTGGAAGTGGTGATGACTGTGTTGCATGCAGGGGGTAAATTTGATAAGGATACTTACAAAGTCTCCGGAGGTTTGCACGGAGTGGGAGTATCCTGCGTGAATGCCCTTTCTACACATCTTAAGGCCACGGTTCACAGGAACGGGAAGATATTTGAGCAGGAGTACGAGCGGGGTAAGCCCAAATATGATGTGAGGGAAGTGGGGACCACTGACAAAACCGGGACCACTATTGATTTCATACCTGACGACGAGATATTTACGGTAAAAGAATACACCTATGCCACGGTGGCTTCACGTTTGAGGGAGCTTTCCTACTTGAATGCGGGTATCAGTATTCATCTCAAAGACCTTCGTGATCTCGATGATGATGGTAATCCCAAAAGTGATGATTTTTATTCGGAAGGAGGGCTGAAAGAGTTTGTGGAGTACCTCGATAGTACCCGTGAGCGACTCATCCCCGATCCGATCTTCATGAAAAGTGAGAAAGGAGAGATACCGGTAGAGGTAGCCATGAGTTACAACACGTCCTACAGTGAAAATGTGGTATCGTATGTAAATAACATCAATACTATTGAAGGAGGTACCCATGTAGCGGGTTTCCGACGTGCGCTTACGCGTACACTGAAATCGTATGCGGACAAATCAGGGCAGTTGGATAAGGTAAAAGTGGAAATTAGCGGTGATGATTTCCGTGAGGGCCTTACAGCAGTGATTTCTGTAAAAGTAGCCGAACCACAGTTTGAGGGACAGACCAAGACCAAGCTCGGCAACTCCGATGCCATGGGAGCTGTGGATACCGTGGTAGGGGAGATGCTGAACAATTATCTGGAAGAAAACCCCAAAGCTGCAAAAACCATAGTTCAGAAGGTTATCCTGGCGGCTCAGGCCAGGCATGCTGCCCGGAAGGCGCGTGAGATGGTACAGCGTAAAAATGTACTGAGTGGCACGGGTCTGCCAGGCAAGCTGGCGGACTGTTCCAACAACGATCCAGCTGTTTGTGAACTGTACCTGGTGGAAGGAGACTCAGCAGGAGGCTCAGCCAAGCAGGGTCGCGACCGGAACTTCCAGGCTATTCTACCCCTCCGTGGTAAGATCCTGAACGTAGAAAAGGCTCAGGAGCACAAGATCTATGAAAACGATGAGATCAAGAATATCATTACAGCGCTGGGCGTGACCTTTGGTACTGAAGAGGATGAAAAGGCACTGAATCTTGAAAAGCTTAGGTATCATAAAATCGTGATCATGACCGATGCGGACGTAGACGGCAGCCACATCCGTACCTTGATACTGACTTTTTTCTTTCGCTATATGCACGCCCTTATTGAGAAAGGGTATCTGTACATAGCCCTGCCACCCTTGTACCTGCTAAAAAAGGGTAAGGACGAGCGGTATTGCTGGACGGAGGATGATCGGGTAATGCTCACCCGTGAGATGGCTGGAGAAAAGGGCAAGGAAGACTCAGTACACGTACAGCGCTACAAGGGTCTTGGAGAAATGAATCCCGAACAGTTATGGACCACCACCATGGATCCTGAAATGCGAAGCCTGAAGCAGGTCACGATCGATTCAGCAGCCGAAGCGGACCATTTGTTCTCCATGCTGATGGGTGATGAAGTTGCCCCCAGAAGAGAGTTCATTGAGCGGAATGCTAAATATGCCAAGGTGGACGTATAGCACATAAAACTCTCCCTGACAGTCTTCAAATACAGTCATGGTACCACTACCGGATTTTGAGTGACGCCATGACTCTACTCAATAAAGCCCAATCGCCCTGCATGGATAACCTTTCAGATGGCACCATGCAGGCCGTTCTTTCCTGCGGCCTTTTTGGTTTCGGACTTTTGTGACTTTTTAATGTTCTGAGCTTATGGTGACAGGCCATAATCTCTCAGCATGAAAAAGATCAGTCTGGCATTTCGCTGTTCGGAAAACAGGGATTCACTCCAAATGAAAAACGGCACATACGCCTGCCATAAATGTGCGCATCAGGTTTTGGATTTTACCCAAAAATCTCAGGATGAAGTTCATGAGAAGATCAATCAATCTGTGGGGCGGATATGCGGAATCTTTAAGGGATCACAACTCAGCCAACAATTTTTAAGGTATGGTACTGCCAGTTTTATAGCTGCTACTGTTCCGGTCCTTGAGTCCTGTCATGAGGAGATTATCCGGCAGGAAGTTACCAACACCACTATAGCAGATATTGATTATCCTGATGAGATATTTGGTATGGTCGTTGAACAGCCTGCTGAACCTCAGCGTGGCTATCGCAGGTTTTACGAAGTATTATCCAGGAAACTCCGACGCCCTGAAGGAGTGCCGGACGGAGCAAGGGTTTACATCCAGTTTGATGTTGACGTCAAGGGGCGAATGATTAATATTCAAATTGTTAAGGGATTCAATAAGCTGGCAGATAAGGCAGCGCTAAGGGCCATAAAAGTGATCAACTATCGGTTCACTCCGGCAACTCTACGAGGCAAACCTCTTGAAACCAGATTAATGATGCCTGTTGTATTTGGTGATCCGGAGCATTAAACATCTGTTATACTTTATTGGCATGTTAATGTTTTCGTACGTTCATAACATATATCCTATCTATGAAGAGTCACTGAAATCAAAACCGACCAGTAGAGAGTAACCGTTCGCCCTATGATACCCCTCGTCACAGAACAGAGTAGATCCGGTGGGGTGTATCATCCATAATTGAAAGGAATTGACTAATTCTTGAAAGGGAGAATAGCACCTTCTTTCGTCCTTTGCGTAGCGTATGAGCAGCGCATATCCTACCTGAGCAAAACATCCGGGTGTGAACCCGTTTCTTCATTTGACATTTAAAAACCTGAGATAAAATGAAAAAGTACTGGTCATTGATATGTATTGTATTGATCGCCTGTCATCATGACGATGGCAACACAGTACGTCCGGATTTTTTTGAATATGACGGAGAATCCCGTCAGGTATTTTCAGCAGCCGTTCTTCGCTATGTAGAGGATGCAGGGCAATATCAGGTTGAACTTTCCCTTACAGGACCCGGGATCAGCTATGATGACCAAAGCGATTCTTTTGCAGGTACCGGAGACCGGATAAAACTTAATTTAACTCTTTCGGAGCACACGCTGACAGAAGGCTCCTATGAACTCGCCACCTCCGGAAGGCTGACTGCCGGAGATGTATCTGTCCTCTACAACATGGAAACCGACCAGCCAGCCAGTGGTGGATTTTCCCATGCTCTGAAGAAAGGAAGCGTTACCGTGGCCATCAATCCAGGAAATGAATATGCTATCTGGTTTGATTTTGTAGATGAGGCCGACAATGCCCTCAGTGGCAAGTATACGGGGGCTATAGAGAACTACAATGTGACACCACCTCCGGATTTCTTTGAATACAATGGGCAGCGCTTTCCGGCCTTCGTGATAGCCGCCCAACATGTGGTAAAGGAAGAGAAAAACTATGATGTCGATATTATTTTACTAAGCCCTGGAATAACGTACAATAAGGGAAAGGGAACATTTTCCGGGGTTGGGAATATCGTGCGTTTTGATTTTACTCTTTCTGAGGGCAACCCGATCGCCGGAGAGTACCGTATTGATGCAAATGAAAAAGAGCCAGAGACACTTTACCTGAGTATGGTCGGTATTGAGCTGGACACGAGCACAGGTCTACCCGAAGAAGGTGGGGTTTTTCACCTGATCTCCAAAGGGTCGCTCATACTTCAGGTATTGGAAAATGAATATGTTTTCGAGTTCGATATGGTGGATCCTGTGGGTAAGTCGGTGAAGGGCAGATATCGGGGGATCATTGAAATAGACTTGAAATGATGTTATCTTATTTTATGCCTATGATTGGTTTTAATCAATTGATAATCAGTTTTTTAATTCTCATTATCTAATAAAATACCTGAAGTTAATACAAAACATTTTCACAATTTATTTGATATGCCTGATAAGTCTTCAGTTAAACTTCCAAACATGGATCACAGGATCAAAACCCTTGTATTACTCTTTTTTTTGTTCCTGGCAACAGAATTATCTGCTCAACCTACTACTGAAGTGGAAAGATGCAGAGTATACTACACAGAAAATGCTCAGAGATTCGAGAACTGGCTGACCAAACGCAGGACAGCCATGACAAGAAGGTCTGCTGAGGTATACCGGATTCCTGTGGTGGTACATGTTATTCATTTTGGTGAAGCAGTGGGTGAGGGCTTTAATATTTCAAAGGAGCGAATAGAATCTCAGATCAGGGTGCTTAACGAAGATTTTCGAAGAAAGGAAGGCACCCCCGGCTTCAACGACCACCCGGATGGGGGAGATGCTATGATAGAGTTTGTTCTGGCCCGGTCCTCACCTTCAGGAGAAGCTACAGATGGTATCGTCAGAATAGATATAAATAGCAAGGAGCCACCTCTGTTTCAGGGCAATCCAATTGCATCCGGGGCTTATTTTAGCTACTGGGACCCTGAACTCTATTTCAATATTTGGTCTTTTCCCGGTGTAGCAGACACGGGCCTGGGTTATGCTGCCTTTCCGGTCAGTGATCTGCCTGGTCTGGAAGACGAAAAAGATGAGGATCTTATGGTTCCTGGGATAGGCCTGGTCGATGGTATATCAATCACTGCTCAGCATTTTGGAGAAAGTGACCTGAAGTCAAAATATAACCGGGGCCGTACCGGCACTCATGAGGTGGGACATTTTCTCGGACTTTTTCATCTATGGGGTAAAAATGTGAATGGCAAGCCCAGCTGTGATGTAGATGACTTTTGTGAAGATACTCCCCCCACAGGGGCAGCTACCACGAGTTGCTCTGAGAATCTTAAAGGCTGTGACGGTAGCAGAGTTATGATAGAAAACTATATGGATTATGCAGATGACGTATGTATGAATATTTTCACACAGGATCAGATCGCCAGGATGCATACCGTATTGGAAAATAGCCCACGAAGAAAGTCGCTGCTCACCTCTCCGGGCCTGAATCCTCCTGTCACAGGGACACCGGATGACTTTGCTACCAGGTTGGAGGTCTATCCTAATCCGGTGAAGGATAAGCTCTACATTCGCTTGGATGCTGGCTACTTTTATCAAAACATACGTCTGACTCTTTACGATAGACTGGGTAAGGTAAAACTTATACAAAACCATGAACAACTACAACGTGAGGAACTGGTCATAGAGATGCCACGAACCAATGAACGAATTTTGTTTCTTCATGTAGAAACAGGGCGTGGTAGCTTCTACCGGAAGCTGATGCTCAAATAAAAGATTGGCCGGGTTTTATTCATCTATTGTTGGTTAAGTCGACAGGGCCCACGTAGTTAAAGCTATACTGGCGACCCGACATTCTGCCAGAGGCAGTTACGTCAATTTCAGCGGTCCAGCGCTTCTCATCCAGGCGTTTAAGCATAATTTCACCTTCCGTCACCTGGTTATATCCGCTATCTGAACATCTGCAGGCACGAAGGAAAAAAACACTTTTGCCTTCAAATGAATTGATTCTGACATTACCTTCAGGGTTGGGGATGGCAAATATCAATGTTTCGGTATAACCGGCATCAGTTCTTACATCACCTCCTGCATGCCGGGTAAACTCAAAAAGTAGCCCGGTACCCTCCTCTACCTTTACTCCGAAGTTATTGGCCTTCGGGTCAGACGCAAGAGTTTTATTTATGGTGAATGTCCCATAGGTCCCCTTAGTCTGTGCTGAGACCTGTGGGAAGCCACAGGTAGAAATCAATGCCAGAAGACCTGTAAACCACAAGGTGTGGTTAATCTTCATGAACGGTAATGCTCTGTATTTTGTCCCCCTGACGTATCTGATCCACTACCTCAATACCTTCTGTTACCTTTCCGAAGCAGGTATGGTTACGATCGAGGTGCTGCGTATTCTGGCGGGCATGGCATATAAAGAACTGGCTGCCGCCTGTGTTACGGCCGGCATGGGCCATGGAAAGTACGCCTCTGTCATGATACTGATTGTCACCGTCCAGTTCACAATCTATCGTATAACCTGGTCCCCCGGCTCCCGTTCCCTGCGGGCATCCTCCCTGTATCACAAAATTGGGGATCACCCGGTGGAAGGTAAGACCGTCATAAAATCCACTTTTTGAAAGTTTGATAAAATTCTCCACCGTATTGGGAGCGTCCTTATCATAGAACTCTACCTTCATAGAGCCCTTGTCAGTAACTATTTCTGCTGTTTTCATTCCTTGTTTGTTCTTTCTGCAAACCTATTTATATAAACCTTAATTGAAAACTGTACGATAGGAAATCTGGGCTTTGAACAAATAAATCATGCATAATACCGGGACGCTTCATTACCCCTGCAAAACTTCACACAATTGGGCTGAAATAATCCCGGCATGTTTCAGTCGTTTCCTATTTTTGGGCCATGCTGAGCAATACAACCAAAATGAAGCTGATCAATTGGTGGCCACCTATGCTGGGTACGGGGATCAGTCTGAAAAAAGTGTCTTCAGACCTCAGCAGGTTTGAGGTGGAAATGAAGTTGAGATGGTATAACCGCAACCTGGTAGGTATACACTATGGTGGATCATTGTACTCCATGTGTGATCCGTGGTATATGTTCATTCTGGTGGCTAATCTGGGTAAAAACTATATAGTACTGGATAAGGCTGCCAACATACGGTACTTGAAGCCGGGAAAAGGCACCTTGAGGTGTGTATTTGAAGTCACTCAGCAGCAAATTGATGATATTAAGGAAGAGATCGACAGGGTGGGCAAGAAGGACTATACGTTTTTGTGTGAAGTCAAAAATGAGGAAGGAGAAGTGGTTACGGAGGTAGACAAGGTGGTGTACGTTCGAAAAAAGGATTTTGACTGGGATTCTGTCAATCAAAAGTCCAGTGTGAGCTGAAGCCCCGGAGGTTCTTCCTTATCTGACTCATGATTGAGATTGGACAACGCCAATCCTAAAAGCCTGATCTTTACTGCTGACGTATCGAATGTGGTAAGCAATTCTTCATACAGTGTAGTGATCTGGTCCCTGTTTTCTATCCATGCGCCAATGGTTTTGCTTCTGGTGATCTGCTGAAAGTCTGAGAATTTTACCTTCAGGGTCAGTGTTTTCCCCTTTGTCCCTGACCGTTCCATCCGGCGTATCAGTATGTCTGTAATATGAGTCAGTTCCTTTCTGATCTGTGGTAAGGTAGTCAGGTCATCCCCGAAGGTGTTTTCAGCTCCCAGCGATTTCCTGATCCGGTCCGGATCTACCGTACGGTTATCTTCAGCCCGGGCAATGCGGTAATAATAACGGCCTGATTTACCAAACCTGCTGATCAGATCAGCCTCAGACCATTGCTTCAGGTCCATACCGTTATAGATCCCCATCTTGTGCATCTTTTCAGCAGTCACCTTTCCGATACCAAAAAAACGTTCGATAGGCAGTTTTTCTACATACGATACAGCTTCCTCCGGAGGAATAAGAAAAAACCCATCCGGTTTATTGACGTCGGAAGCTATCTTGGCCAGGAACTTATTGATCGAAACACCGGCGGAAGCTGTAAGCCCGGTCTCTTCCTTTATCCGTTTTTTTATTTCCATGGCGATCAGAGTAGCGGAGGGAATACCCCTTTTGTTCGAGGTAACATCGAGGTAAGCTTCGTCCAGGGAGAGAGGTTCCACCAGATCCGTGTATTCATAAAAGATAGCACGGATCTGATCAGAAACCACCTTGTAGGCATCGAAACGGGGTTTTACAAAAATAAGGTCGGGGCACTTCCTTGCAGCGATCTTCGAAGGCATGGCAGACCGGACGCCAAACCTGCGGGCTTCATAGCTGGCTGCTGCCACTACACCCCGGTCCGAGCTCCCTCCAACAGCCACTGGTTTTCCTTTCAGTTCCGGACGATCCCGCTGTTCTACCGAGGCGTAGAAGGCATCCATATCAATATGTATGATCTTTCTCATAGCAGGGTCCATGAGGAGTATTTATAACGGAGGAAAGCATTTTTCAGTTGGTCCTTTATTCATCATATGGACAGCTCCCGATATCAACCGCTTAAATAATTACCTTTTGAGCTCAATATATTAATGTACAACTTCAGGAAGAGGTCAAAAATACTGCCTTTAAAATAAGTCATTCACACTATCAAAAAAAGGAGGATAATTTTGAAACGAAGAGATTTTGTACAGTTAGCAGGTCTTGGCGCCGGGGCGCTCATGATGCCTTATGAGCTCACTGGCAGGTCCATTCCCGCAGAGGCGCTGATGGCACCCGGCATGGATGCAGCGGGCAAGAAGCTGATGGCTGATGCTGCCTTGAATACAGCGAAGTCATTGGGAGCTACCTATGCTGACGCCCGAATAGGCCGTTACCTGAACCAGTACGTGTTTACCAGGGAGGACAAGGTACAGAATGTAGTCAATACGGAGTCATTTGGTATCGGTATACGGGTGATCGCCAGCGGTACCTGGGGGTTTGCTTCCACCAATAACGTGACAGAGGATGGTATAAAAAAAGCCACTGAGCAGGCAGTAGCCATTGCCAAAGCGAATTCCAAAATACAGAAGGAACCGGTGAAGCTTGCGCCCGTCAGGCCCTATGGAGAAGTAAAGTGGAAAACACCAATCAAAAAGGATTTTAAAGAGGTGCCCGTATCGGAAAAGGTGGACCTTTTACTGAGCGCCAATGCTACAGCCCTGGAAAACGGTGCCAATTTTGTGAACTCGGCTCTCTTCATGGTCAATGAACAAAAATACTTTGCCTCTACCGAAGGCTCCTACATTGACCAGGATGTACACCGCATCTGGCCTACGTTTGGAGTGACTGCCATTGACCGTTCCAAAGGTAAGTTCAAATCGAGGCAGGCCCTGAGCGCTCCTGTGGGCATGGGCTACGAATACATGGACGGGCTCGCTTCTGAAAAGCTGGAGGGTCCCGCCGGGATCAAGCTTTATAAAAACAGCTATGATATGGTGGAGGACGCCACACTCGGTGCCCAACAGGCTAAAGAGATGCTCGAAGCAAAATCTGTAGAACCCGGCAAATATGATCTTGTGCTTGAGCCGAATCATCTGGGGCTGACTATACATGAGTCCGTAGGCCATCCGCTGGAACTGGATAGGGTACTGGGCTATGAGGCCAATTACGCGGGTACCAGCTTCGCCACGCTGGACAAGTGGGAGTCGAAAGACTTTAAGTATGGCAGCGATATTGTTAATCTGGTGGCCGATAAGACCCAGAAGGGTTCATTGGGCGCTGTGGGCTACGATGATGAAGGAGTGAAATGTAAAAAGTGGGACCTGGTGAGGAATGGTGTGCTGGTGAACTATCAGGCCATTCGCGATCAGGTGCATATGATCGACCAGGATGAGTCGCACGGCTGCTGTTATTCCCAGAGCTGGAATGATGTGCAGTTCCAGCGTATGCCCAATGTCTCCCTGGAGCCAGGTACGGAAAAATATTCTGCCCAGGATATGATCAAAGATGTAGAGAAGGGGATCTACATAGCTGGCAGAGGTTCCTATTCCATTGACCAGCAACGATATAACTTCCAGTTTGGCGGTACAGTCTTTTATGAGATAAAAAACGGTGAAATAGGTCCCATGCTCAATGATGTAGCCTATCAGTCCAATACCCAGGAGTTCTGGAATTCATGTGTGAAGATATGTGATGAAAGTGACTATCGCCTCTTTGGTTCATTTTTCGATGGTAAGGGACAGCCATCTCAGATCAGCGCTGTTTCCCATGGCAGCTCCACTTCAAGATTTAACGAAGTGAATGTGATCAATACCGGCAGAACCATTTAATTATTGTTGAACCAGAAAAACTGAAAAAACCAAAATGGCCATATATACAAAAGAAGAAGCAAAGCAGATCCTCGAGAAGGCCCTCTCTTTCTCTACTGCCGATACGTGCGAGATCAATTTGAGCGGAAGTGAAAGTGGGAATATCCGGTATGCACGCAATACGGTATCCACCGCGGGGCATCGATCCAATCAGAATATGACTGTACAGAGCAGTTATGGTAAAAAGTCAGGTGTAGCTACAATTGATGAATTTGATGATGACTCACTGCAAAAAGTGGTAAAAAGAGCTGAAGAGCTGGCAAAACTTTCCCCGGAAAACCCGGAGTTCATGGAACCACTGGAACCACAGGAATACCTGGAATCGAAAACCTACGTGGAATCAACAGCGAAGATCACTCCGGACTACAGAGCTCAGGTGGCCTCCAGCAGTATTGAGCCGGCGGCAGCGAAGGACGTGACGGCAGCAGGGTTTCTGAATGATTCAGCGGGTTTCAGTGCCATGATAAACTCAAAGGGCCTGTTTGCCTACAACCAGTCCACAAGTGTTGACTTTACAGTGACCATGCGTTCCAATGATGGTACAGGGTCAGGCTGGGCATCCCGTGATTTCAATGATGTCAATAAGTTTGATGCCGCAGAGGCCTCAAAGGTGGCTATTGACAAAGCGCTACAGTCCAGAAATGCTAAAGCCATCGAGCCAGGTAAATATACCGTGATCCTGGAGCCGGCTGCTTCCGTACAGCTTCTGCAGAATATGTTTGGGTCCTTCAATGCCAGAACCGCTGACGAGGGCAGAAGCTTCATGAGTAAGGAAGGAGGAGGTACCAAGCTGGGAGAAAAGATTGTGGATGAAAGGATCAACCTGTGGTCAGACCCGCAGCATCCGGACGTACCGTCTGCACCATGGACCGGTGATGGACAGGCCAGGAAAAAAATGAAATGGCTGGAAAATGGTGTGGTGAAAAACCTCTTCTATAGCAGATACTGGGCAAAGGAAAAAGGCGTGGACCCGGTGCCATTTCCCAATAACGGCATCATGGAGGGGGGAGAAGCATCGCTGGAGGATATGATCAAAGACACAAAAAGAGGAGTGCTTGTCACCCGGCTGTGGTACATCAGGACGGTGGATCCCCAGACCCTGCTTTACACCGGACTTACCCGTGACGGTACGTTCTACATCGAAAACGGCAAGATCAAGCATCCGATAAAAAATTTCAGGTTCAATGAAAGCCCTATCATCATGCTCAACAACCTGGAAGAGCTGGGACAGCAGGTGAGGGTAGACGGCAATCTGATCCCCTACATGAAAGTTCGGGATTTTACGTTCACCAGCCTGTCAGACGCAGTCTAGTGGTAACAGTTCGAAGTTCAATGTTCAATGTTGAACTCTGAACTTCGAACTTAATACAGCACCCGGAATTTAATAGTATGATCTATCCCCCTTAACGCCTTGATCACCTCCCGGTCGTATTCCTTGTCTATATCAGTGATGACATAGCCGATCACCTCATTGGTTTTCAGGTATTGCCCTACAATATTGATCTGATGGTCTGCCAGTACCTGATTGATCCGGGCCAGTATACCCGGTACATTATGGTGGATGTGGATCAGCCTGTGGGCATTTTCCAGGGTAGGCAATTGTAGATTAGGAAAGTTGACACTATTGGACGTACTGCCCGTATTGATGTAGTCCATGATCTTGTTGGGCACGAACTCGGCGATGTTCTCCTGAGCTTCCTGTGTGCTGCCTCCTACATGTGGGGTCAGTATGGTGTTACGCACTCCACGGAGCTCTGAAATAAACTCTTCGTCATTGCTTTTGGGCTCCTGAGGAAATACATCTATGGCTGTGCCGGCTATTTTGCCACTTTCTATATTATTTTTCAGAGCAGTAATATCTACTACGTGTCCGCGGCTCAGGTTGATGAAGATCACACCCTCCTTCATCCATTGAAATTCACGCTCACCGATAATGTTTTTGTTTTCCTTACGCCCGTCTATATGCAAGGTAACAATGTGGGATTTTTCAAACAGTTCCTTCAGTGAGTTGCATTTTTTTGCGTTGCCAAGCGCCAGTTTCTCCACGATATCATAATAGTATACATTCAGGCCGAGCGCCTCGGCCACTACAGACAATTGTGATCCGATATTTCCATAGCCCACGATGCCCAGGTTCTTGCCTCTTATCTCATAGCTTCCACTGGCAGATTTATTCCACTGACCCTTGTGCATGGCGACAGCCCGATCCAAAAGACCCCGGTAGAGTATAATGATCTCCGCCAACGCCATCTCCACCACAGAACGTGTATTGCTGAAGGGAGCGTTAAACACAGCTACCCCTTTTTTAAGACACGCCTCCAGATCGATCTGATTGGTGCCAATACAAAATGCACCTATTGATATCAGCCGATTGGCATTTTCCAGCACTCTTGCGGTTACCTGCGTCTTGGAACGAATGCCAAGTACTGATACGTTTTTGATCTTCTCACAAAGCTCATCCTCATCGAGTCCTGCAGGGTACACTTCCACATTGTACCCTTCCTCCTTCATTAGTTCTACGGCATATGGGTGGATGTTTTCCAGCAACAGGACGTTGATCCTGTTCTTGGGGTAGGAAATAGCTGTATTCATCTTGTTAAGATACAGGAATTCATCAAGGCTCGGTGCAATGTGATCTGCTTTGTCCAGGACATTCTCCCGTTTTACATTTTCTGTGAATGCATAGAACTTGTTGGCCATCCCTGCAGCCTTGATCTCATAATCCGTATATCCGTCACCTATGACATAAACATCTCCGGGAAGGTTCAACTGTTTTAGCTGCTCTGCCTTCCCACCATTGACCGATAGCGCGTTATTCTGATCGAAACCCGTAATGTTTCCACTCTCATCAAATTCAAAAGAATTGGCAAATACATTTTCTGATTTTATGTGGTATTCATCAACAATAGGTATGATGAAGTCCCTAAAACCATTGCTTATGATAAAGATCTTATCTGAATAAGAGCTAAAAAACTCCTTATTCCTTTTGAAGGATTTTGAGACCTGCTTTTTGAGTTCTTCCACCAGTCTGGGCAGGTGTTTCTGGTGCGCATCCAGTATTTCCAACCGCTTGACCAGGGATTCCCTGAAGGTAAGGCTACCATTCATCCCTTCGTCCGTGATCTCTTTTATTTTCCTCAGGCGATCCTCCTTGTCGGTTTCGTCCTCCAGTGCTATTTCTCCCAGCACGTCCAGCGCCTCCACTTTGGTGAAAGTGCTGTCAAAATCTATCACAAAGTATTTGTTGTTTTTTTGTTGCATGACCCCTCTGAATTTGCCAACGAAATAAAAACATAAAAGTGCCATTTGAAAACTATTTTTTTAAAACTTCAACAGGGGTGAACGTTGAGTCCATTTCAATCGTTTGAAATTAAAAAGGCTTGCATATTTAAGATATGTCAATTATATTGACTAGGTATTTTTACCTAGATGAAATTCCAGTAAAATACGTATATTATGTAGTGAATCTATTCACTAAGTTTGTACCGTTGGTTCTCGATAGACTAATAACCTCAAATAGGAGTGATGGTTAATTAAATTAGTTTATTGAACAATTCGGGTGAAAGAGGGCTATGGGGGTGGCCCTCTTTTTTTATACCCTTTCCTTTCCAGGATCAACATAATTCATTGATTTTCAAATATTTACAAGGAGTTTGTTTTGCTTGTCTTTTAGCGCATGCTTTAGATATGCAGGTAAAATACCAGGATCATGGTCTGAAAAACGCCGGAGTGCTTTCTGAAAGGGTGGAATAGATTTAACTTTGGTTGCACCACAAATTGCAGCAAATTGTATGAAATTTGGTAAAGTAGACCACCCCGAACTTATAGATTTTGTATTACCTCCTGACCATCCGGATACGTTGAAAGTATTATCAGGAAATGTCCGGACGAAAAATGTTAACGTTTACGTGGGATGTGCCAAGTGGAATAAGCAGGATCTGGCCAATTTTTATCCTCGTGGCACGCGGGATGAACTGACCTACTACGCCACGCAATTCAATTGTATCGAGCTGAACGCTACGTTTTACAATAACTATGGTGCGGAGCAGATCCGGAAATGGAAAGACAAGACACCGGATGATTTCAGGTTCTTTCCTAAAGTGCCACAGGTTATAAGCCATTTACGGCGCCTGTCCAATGTAGAGGGCATGACCGAGGAGTTTTGTGATAACGTGGCTGCCTTTGAATCAAGACTGGGGATGGCCTTTCTGCAGTTACATGACAATTTCGGACCCCGGAATTTCGACCGGCTAACGGCTTTTGTTTCCAGCTTTCCACAGGGGATCCCGCTGGCACTGGAGCTGAGGAATACGGAATGGTTCAATAACGAGCAGGTATCAGGTGCGCTGTATGATCTGCTGGAAAAGTATCAGATCACCAATATCATCACAGCTACAGCCGGCCGGCGTGATCTGCTGCACATGCGGCTGACCACACCGAGTGCTTTCATCCGGTGGGTAGGTGCCAATCATGAAAGTGACTACAGGCGCCTTGACGACTGGCTGGAGAGATTAAAAACATGGGTTGACCAGGGATTGCAAAATTTGTTTTTCTTTGTACATCAGAACCATGAGAAAGAATCCCCTTTGCTAAGTGCATACTTTATAAAAAAGCTCAATGCCACTTTTGGGTGGCAGCTTAAAGTACCCCTGACCCCAGGCGGTGAAAGCCTGGAGCTTAAATTTTAACCTCCCTTTTTTGTAAGAAACCCGTCACGTGCTGTATGCACTGTGGGACAGCCCGGATTGCAGGATACATCAGGACGCTTTGTTTTCCAAACATGTCTAAGTTTCCTGATGTCCTTATGGTGCGAGCAGCCTGAAAGGACCACTTTTCCACACCCAACAGATGAGAACCGCTGCATTCCAAAGGTGGATTGGACCACCCTGAGTGCAGGATTGAATCATATGGAAGAAAACAGGTCGACAACCGTTAACGAATATGAGCGAACACCCGTTCCGGAACCGGAGCGCAAAGGCTGGAAAAGCTTTCTGGGCATGTATGCCGGTGAGCACACGGCAGGGACAGAATTTATGATAGGACCGTTGTTCCTGACAGCCGGTGTGAGTGCCTTTGACCTTATTGCAGGGCTCATTGTAGGGAACTTTCTGGCTGTTTTAAGCTGGCGGTATGTGTGTGCTACGGTAGCTACGGAGGTAAGACTTACACTTTACTACAAGCTGGAAAAAATATGCGGAAGAAACCTTGTGACCTTGTATAATCTGGCCAATGGGGTATTGTTCTGTTTTCTGGCCGGCAGTATGATCACCGTCTCGGCCACCGCAGTAGGGATACCCTTCGACATGGAGATGCCCCGGTTGGATGACACCTTACCCAATGGTCCGCTGTGGATCATTATAGTGATTGTTATTGGGGCAGTCATTTCCCTGGTGGCTGCCGGGGGATATAATGCCGTATCGCGTTTTGCCAATATTGCGTCGCCATGGATGGTGGTCATTTTCATGGTTTGTGGCATAGTAGCCCTTATGCAATTGAAGGTCGCATCCTTTGAAGATTTCTGGAATGTGTGGGGTAAGGGTAGCGACCCGTTTCCGGGGCAGATCAAATTTACTTTTTGGCATGTAGTTTTCTTTGCATGGTTCTGCAATGCAGCTATGCACATTGGTATGGCGGATATGAGCGTATTCCGGTACGCCAAAAGTCCTTCTGCAGGTTGGATGACGGCATCGGGTATGTACATTGGCCATTTTATGGCGTGGATCTCAGCAGCATTGCTCTATGCAGTATTCCTGAAGTCGCCTGAAGCGGTAGCTCTGCTGGCCAATGGGGAAGCGCCACCTGTTTCTCCCGGACCTATGGCCTATGATGCCGTAGGAGTGGCCGGGTTGATTGTAGTGGTGGTAGCAGGGTGGACCACGGCAAACCCCACCATCTATCGTGCGGGGCTTGCCTTTCAGGCCATAGCACCAAAGACCTCAACCTTCACCATTACACTTATAGCAGGAGCTGTGGCTACTTCAGCCGGTATCTTTCCGGCCTTTGCCATGAAATTGCTGGGATTTGTGGCTACCTATGGTTTTATTCTCGCGCCGGTGGGGGCTATAGTTGTTTTCGATCATTATTTTTCGAAAAAGGCAGGGGTGAAGCCGGACTATGCTGAAAGTCAGCAGTTGAATTTTAACTTTGCCGTGTTGTTTGCCTGGCTCCTCAGTATGATGATATTCTACGGTATTGCAGAGTTCTATGGTATATTCCTTTCTTTTCTTACGCTACCCGCATGGTTTGCCAGTGGCATATTGTTCCTGATCTTCAGTAGACTTTTACAAAACAAAAGGAGAAGCTGATGCCGGTGATCAAAATCATATTGAAAACAGGATCAATACTGGGGTTGGGTTTAGTAGTGTTACCCGTATTTTTTGTGCTGGCAGACATGATCTCAGCGGATGTCAACAAGCACCTCATGCTGATAGGTACCGTTTTGTGGTTTTCAACCGCACCTTTTCTGGAAAAAGGACCGAAAGATATATAACCAGATGGTCTTCAGGTAGAGGGATGCGAACACCGGCTTTCAAAACAATAAAGGTTGCCTGCAAAGGTGGATTGTTGGGAATTGGTTAATTTACCCATGACATGATCTGTTGATTTTTCACTACATTCGTCAGGCCATCGGATGGTCAATATTGAGTGTTGTTTTTAAGGCTCATGTCTGTTATGTATGGATCGATCCGCAATGGTGATTTATAAATCTATCTTATGACCTTTCAAAATACAACATGTTTCCATTTAGCCGCCACTCGACAAAGTCCATGAGTTTGTTAACCCTTACCTCCTTCGTTGCGTGTTTTCTGTTTTTGATGAACCCTCTGGCCCGGGCGCAACAATTAAAGATGCCGGCCATATTTTCAGATCATATGGTCGTGCAGCGCGAGCTTCCGGTTCCTGTATGGGGATGGGATGTTCCGGGGCAGGAGATCACGGTGGGTATGAACGGAGTAGAAGTAAACGGACGTGCGGATGATCGTGGTCAATGGCAGGTGAAACTTCCGGCTCAGGAAGCAGGAGGTCCCTATGAGATAATGATAAAAGGAAGCTCCACATTGAGGTACAGTGACGTAATGATCGGTGAGGTATGGATCTGTTCCGGACAATCAAATATGGAATGGTCAGTAGCCCGCTCCAACAACGCAGGGGAAGAGACTGCCACGGCCGATCATTCTGATATCCGGCTATTTACTGTGGAGCATCAGATCAACTTTCTTCCGGCAAAGGATTTGACAGGCGTGTGGGAGGTTTGTTCACCAGAGACCATAGGTCCTTTTTCGGCGGTGGCTTACTATTTTGGACGAGACCTCAGAGACGAACTGAAGGTACCCATAGGGCTGATCAATACTACCTGGGGAGGTTCAATGATAGAACCCTGGATGAGTGCTGAGGCCTTTGAGAACGACAAGCTGAAGGACAGGGTGGAAGAAATACAGGGGCTGGATTATGAGGAGATGAAACTGAGATCGGAGAAGGACCTTGAGGAATGGCTGGCTCTGTTTGAGAACTCTGACAAAGGGTTAAAGGAAAGGTGGATGGAGGAAAATGCAAACACAGAGGCATCAAACACAGAGGCATGGAATACAATGGATATACCTGTACTCTGGGAATCTGCAGGCCACCCGGACCTGGATGGTGTGGTGTGGTTCAGAAGGTCGTTTGACCTTGATAAAATAAATGAAGAAGCCTATACATTACACCTTGGGCCAATTGATGACAGCGACAGAACCTATATCAATGGTCACCTGATTGGCGAAACAAAAAACAGGTGGGATGCCAAAAGGGAATATGAGGTGCCTGCCGGATATTTGCGCAAAGGCAGGAACACACTGGTTGTGCGGGTGGAAGACACGGGTGGTGGCGGTGGTATGTATGGAAATGCCACGGATTATTATCTGGCATCAGGCAAGACAAGGGAGGAACTCACAGGGGGATGGACCTACAGAATTGGCACTGACCGGATCCCACCTCGCCCTCCTGTAGTAGGGCATAACTATGGTCCCACGGTCCTTTACAATGGTATGGTGGATCCATTGGTGCCATATGCCTTTCGTGGTGCCATCTGGTATCAGGGAGAGAGCAATACTTCTCAGCCGGAACGCTACGCCGAGCTTTTTCCTATGATGATCAGGAACTGGCGGTCGCAGTGGGGACAGGGAGATTTCCCCTTTCTGTTTGTGCAACTGGCCAATTTCATGCAGGAGGTTGAAGATCCCAACAAGGAAAGCAACTGGGCTGAACTACGTGGCGCGCAGACAAAAACATTGTCCGTTAAAAACACCGGTATGGCTGTGGCCATTGATATCGGTGAGGCTGACGACATCCATCCACGAAACAAGCAGGAGGTGGGAAGAAGGCTTGCACTGGCTGCCAAAAAGATCGCCTACGGACGTGATCTGATCTATTCCGGTCCGGTGTTAAAAACCACTGTTACTGATCAGAATAAAGTGAAGATCCGTTTTGAACATACAGGCACCGGATTGATGGTGAAGAACGGTCGGGAAGGGCTCAGAGGTTTTGCAGTAGCCGGAAAAGATGGAAAATACTTCAAGGCTGAAGCGAGACTGAATGGAAAGCATGAAGTGATCGTATGGCACCCGGAAGTGATGTCTCCAAGGTATGTGAAATATGCATGGGCCAATAATCCCGGGGAACTGGATCTGGTAAATTCAGCAGGATTACCGGTTATTCCATTTAAGACTGAATTAGATTAACTGAAATTTCAAATAATAGTATTTAATTATTTGATTATCAGTATATTAAAATATAGAAACTATCGAATGATCTGAACCCATCCCTTAATCTCCTGTTTGGCATTGCCTGGGTCTACGGTATCAAAAATGACCTCGGCAAGATAATAGTAAACTCCAGCTGACAGTTCTCCACCGTTGTCCCCTCTGCCATCCCAGTTGATCAACTCAGGCCTCAGCCCTGGTTGAACAGGTTCGGTACCGGTCCTGCCTTCATAATGATAGACAGGTCGTCCCCAACGGTTGTACACGGTAAAATTGACCGAAAGCACGAACCGGGCGCACTTCGTGGCGTCCACAATGCCACAGTCATTGCTCAGTCCACCGTCCTCTCCTATAAAATTGGTGTCACTATAGGCGCTGAACAGCTCATTGCACAGGTCACCATTGGGAGTGAAAACATTGGGTAACTCGTAGTAGGGGCAATTATCTGCACAGAAGGTGTTACTGAATTCACTCTCGTTACCGGACCGGTCTATGGCCCTGATCCTGTAACACCCCTTGAAAGACGGCAATCCTTCATGTACAAAGCTGTCTCCGGTGGCTTCGGCGATTTTAGTGAACTCACTATCTGTAGTAGGAGCATAGAAGATCTCATAGACCTCTATGTCATTTTTACAATCCCCTATGAAATCAGTGGTCCATGTCAGTTCATTTCGGAAATCATTGAATGAACAGGTATTGGTGCTGGTGAAGTTCTCACAATCGGGGCCGTCCAGTGTCAGCACAGGGGCACAGGGTGGGATGGTGTCGCTGGGTTGGGCACACACCCTTTGGGAAAAATTGAACAGAGGCCTGAGTTCCGGGCCCTGGATCTCCGGATTTCCATATGTCCCTTTGGTCAGTACACGATAACAGTACACCTGATCTTCCTCCAGGTTGTTCGCATCTGTAAATGTGAAACCGGACTGACTTACGTCCACAGCCGCCAGAAACTCCATGTCTTCATCAGTATCCCCTTCAAATCCCCTGTAAACAATATGCTGGCTTCCCGGAGGGAAAGGTATCTGATTGGACCATGGTACCTCTGCTGTCCAGTCGAGCTGGATCTGACCGAATTCCGGAGTAGCCTCCAGTCGTACGCTACTGGCAGTGGCAGAGATCAGATCGTCATCAGAATCAGGGTCAAGCAGTGTGATCCTGTAATTGTATATCAGATCCAGTGTGTTCAGCCCGGTGTCGGTGAATCCAATGCTGTCAATGTCGGGATCCAGATCGGTTACGGTGATCTCATCCACGAGGGTGAGATTGGTTTCTCCCGAGAACCCTTCTGCCCGCTCTATACGATAGGTAAAGGGGGGTGTAAGGGTACCGGAATCGAGTGGTGCATGCCACGCCACTATGATCTCCCCATTGACCTCATCAGTTCTTCGTACGGATACATGGGTGATCACAGGCTCCTCCGCGGGTACAAATTCGAAGCAAACTTCGTCAGATACAATACTTTCCGCAAGGACGTTTCTTACCGGGGCTCCTGATGATTCAAGAAATACGGCCACCAGCCGGTAGCAGTACTTTGCGGCTGCCGCCAGGTCCTCATCGCGGTAGGTAGTGGCATCTTCAGAAACTGTTCCGATCAGTTCATAACCTGCATTTTCCCTGATACCGGTCTCACACTCATCGGGTACATAGGGATTGGAATCCACACGCCGCCATATCTGGATCTCATCTGCATTCTGGCAGGCGTAGCTGTCCCAGTTCAACTGAAGCGCCTGGCCGCCCTGCACCACCTCATTGAGCTGAGGTTTGGGACCTATGACCGTGATATTCCATGTTTCAAAGCTTACAAGGTTTGGCCCGTTTTCCGGTTGATCTGTAATCTTGAACGCCACCTGATAGGGTTGATTACGTATATCAGCGCATTCCGTTTCCCACCGGAACTGCACCTCAGCCCGGGGAATAGAGGACTGCCGCTCTCCATTCCCGATGACCTCTACTCCAAAATCATCACCCAGCACCTGTGAGAATACTTCTATGATCACATCGTCTCCATCCGGATCAGTCCCGAAGATCGTTTCATCGATGACCGTGCCAGCCTCCACACAAATATCTTTTGGATCTGTCAGTTCCGGTCGTTCATTGTCACAATCCACCACCACGATCTGCATGTCCCTTCTCACAAATCCGAGTGGGAACCATTCACCGAATCTAAAACGATATTCCCTTACCAGAAAAGCGATGTTGTATTCTCCTATACGGTCAGGAGCGTCCCAACTGACCTCACCGGTAAGGGGATCGATAGCAAAGGTTGGAGGGCCATTCTGAAGTTCGTTCCCCTGGTTGAAATTCTCATAAAATATAGGATCGTTGGGATCTTCATATCCGTCTACAAGAGCTCCCGCATTTCTTTTGGGAATCACCAGCTCGAAAGCTAGGCTGTCCCCGTCGGGATCAAAAGCTCCTGGGTTATGAAAAAAAGCCACTCCCGGACAGGCTCGGTCAATGGGGGGGATCTGTAATACAGGTGAGTTGTTGCAGCCCAGCGAGGCATCCAGAGTGATCTGCGTTTCAATGTGGAAGGTAGTTTCCACGGAATTATCGATATTGAGCACATTGCGGTTCCTATTAGGCTCCGTGTATCCTATGATATAGGAGGGAAGTGCGGAAGAATAGGTATACTCAAGGGTAATGCTGGTAGTGGCTACGTTCTCTCCAAGATCTTCTGTATTACGGCTGAGTATGACTACAGATCCGTCAGGATTGAGAAAAGCGTTGATGTTATGATCGATCTCCGGCAGGTTTTCAAGGATGTTTCCATCGCCAAAATCCAATACTGTGCCTGCCCCGCCAAAGATGACCCCTTCTTCCGTATCAGTGTAAACAATAATTTTGATACGAAAAGTATTGCCGGAGCAGTTGATCCTTTCTACTATAATTTCGCCCGCCCTGAGGTGTGTGGCGTTTGCTGGTGATGTTTTGAACAGACCAGGGACCGCTATACACAATAAAAGACTTAAGAGAGGGCTGATTCTCATATGTTCAGATTTTGACAAGATGCTTTGTGAATCCAAAATCAATAACGCGGGATTTACGAATTTAGTTGCCCCCAGGCCGGTAAACCCACTCTTCTGATTAGATTTGTGCATCAATGCTGACTATTTTTACCTATGAAAATCATTCGTTACATCCCCAAAACCCTTGTTTTACTCTCCATTCTGACTATCCTTGTTCTGCTATGGACCGGGTATTCCATGGAAACAGGCCCGGCTGTGTTGGTCTTCTTCCTGTCTCTGGCTCTTGTGATAAGAAGGTCCGGCCTGCCGTCCGGATTTTCGTTTACCTTCATCATATTCGCCGCTGTGAGCGCTTCGCTGTATTATCCCTCTGTTTTTCTTGAGATAGGTGGTTTTGATCTTAAGGCGTTGATCGTGCCACTGCTGATGATCATTATGTTTGGCATGGGTACCACCATGAGCTTTGACGATTTCGTTGGGGTCCTGAAAATGCCAAAAGGAGTTTTGGTAGGCATGACCTGTCAGTTTACCATTATGCCCACTATAGGATATACACTGGCCTATGTTTCCGGGTTGCCGGCAGAGATAGCAGCAGGCATCATCCTGGTCGGTTGTTCACCCAGCGGCCTGGCTTCCAATGTTATGTCCTACATATCCAAAGCCAATCTGGCGCTTTCCATAACCCTAACTGCGGTAGCTACACTACTCTCTCCACTGGTTACACCTACCCTTATGAAGCTGCTGGCGGATCAGTTGGTGCCTATAGACTTTGTAAGCATGTTCCTGAGTATTGTGAAGATCGTTATTCTACCGGTCGTGGCCGGTCTTTTGTTCCATAAATTCGCCCATGGTCGTTTTCAGTGGCTGGATAAGGTGATGCCCATGGTTTCTATGGCCGGTATTGTTATTATTATTGCCATTATCACGGCTGCCGGCCGCGACTCCCTGTTGTCAATTGGTTTTACGCTCATTGGTGTGGTACTTGTACATAACTTTGCCGGTTACCTGCTGGGCTACTGGGGTTGCCGGTGGCTGGGGGTAGACAGGAGATCGTCCCGAACGATTGCTTTTGAGGTAGGCATGCAAAACTCAGGCCTGGCCTCCGGAATAGCGCTGGAAATGGGTAGGGTGGCTACCATGGGACTGGCACCGGCGGTATTCGGACCGTTGATGAATATTACAGGATCCTCTCTGGCCACATGGTGGCGGGGGAAACCCGTTGAAGAAGAATCAGGCAAGGAAATGGAGGCAAAGGCCCTGTGAGCAGGATCGGTTTTGTCGGCAGTTGTTCTGAGTTCGACTATATGCTTAATTCCTCACAAGATGAAGAACCCCTGACATTTGTGAATAATTATCCCGGAATGACCATGTGATGCCGTTTTCAGGAGCGGAAACCTCAAAGGTACCATACCCCGTGGTGCCCATAATAGTACTATAAGAAAATTCTCCTGTTTTACCCTTAAGGGTACCTTCCCCTGATGCTGTGATACCTACTACAGATACCTCCTGAAAGGTAAAAAATTGTCCGTTTTGTTCTATAGTATACGTTGCACCGGATTGACGATCATACCAGATCCCCGAGATGTTCTTCAGATCACTGTTGGTCTCCAGGCGCCGGACAGGAGAGGTTCCTTGTTGGTGAGTGTAATCCGATATTCTCTTCTCAGCTGCCTCCAGCAGATCAGTTAGCTCCTGTTGTCGCCTTTCGAGAGCTGCTATATCCTTTTCCGATAGATTTTCAGTGGATTCAGGCGGATCCCCCAGGGTGCGATAGTTTTCCGCGGAGTGTTTGGCGCCTTCTTTGTCCAGGCCAAGGTAAAACAGTATTACCGAGGTAAGGACAGTGGTAGTCACGCCTACAATAATTGGTTTCATTAACCCTTCCGATCTCTTTTCTGCCGCCATATCACGAATAGTAAACAATAGATATTCATTAGTGATGGACCACAATGAAAGTAACCCGATTTTCACATCAAATGGTAGAGAAAACATGAACAGAAATTTATTTTCGCGCTAAGAGTAACCGGACAAAATCATGATCGCCCTTTATAGATTAAGGGCGTTCTGTCGGTGGATAAGCTGCTATGCTGCGGTTGTTTTGAAATTTATTTGATACATTCTTTTCCATAATGCATTTGATTGATATGGATTATTGCTCTGAATCCTTAGTTTAGAGACAACACAGTCCCTGAGCCCGCATGAATAAAAAGGTGGATATCAATACCGGAAAACTCTTCCCTGCCGCATTTATCTTTTTTGGAGTGCTGCTGGCCGGTATTGGCGGCTGGTTACTTCTCACAGGAAACGTGGTGTTTGGTTTGCTTCTGCTGCCCGTAAGTTTGGTTTTGACTACCTCACGTTATGGTTTGGAAATCGATGTAAGTGAACGTTTTTACAATGAGTACATCCAAATTGCAGGGGTCAGGAGAAACAACCGTAAGAAATATACCACCGCAGATCGCCTGTACGTTAAGCAGGGCAACGTATCGCAAACCATGACATCCTACGGCGGGTCCGTTTCCACGTTAAGGGAAAAGATCTACAGCGGATACCTGGTATTTTCAGACCATGAGAAGCTACATATACTTGACAGTGGAAACAAGGATAAACTGCTGAAAAAACTCGAGCCTGTAGCCAGAGCCTTGGATATACACATTACTGACTACTCTGAAGATACCGGTAATTCAGAAAGGTGATCTTTTGGCAGAATTCCCTACGTTTCCCATGGTTATTGATTAGCGGGTTATGCAGTGACCCAGTCCCTAATAACTTAATAACCAATAACTCAATAACCAATAGTCCACATCAGAGCAATCTTCTCTTGTCAGGCTCGAGCCAGAGTGCCCTGCCACGGAGAGAGAAAAGGCGCTCCCGCGAATAAAACTGTAACGGAAGATCCCGCGAGCTCTGAGCACTATTGAACAGCAGTTTGGCAAGCTCGCCCAATGATTTGCCTGGGTTTTGTCTCACAAACCTATGTAGGATGGACAGCCAGAAGCGGGTAAGGGTTTCATGATAGCCGCCATGGCAATCATTGGTTATGCCTACCCTGTCATTGTAGGTGATTATTCCCTGCCGCATTAAAAGGATCGCTTCTTCACGGGTATGGTGTGAAACAAACCACAAACCCACAGCAAGGTGCGCCTTATGTGTCCATTTCTCCAGAGGCAATGTCTTTGAGTTGAAGTCTTTGGCGAGTTGCTCTATTTCATTGGTTCCGGAATATTGTTTTTTTAGTGTACGTATGATGATCATTCCACGGTTAATTAGAAGGTTAAAAAAATGAAAGGGCCCGAAGGCCCTTTTCACTAGACCAATTGTTCCAGCTTCCTGTCCCTTTTTACACTATTAAGTGTTTTAAGGATCTCTGCTGCCACCTTGTACGGGTCGGCATTGGAAGCTGGCCTCCGGTCTTCCAGGTAGCCCTTCCAGTTGTTGGCAGGTACTGAAACAGGTATTCTGATAGAAGCCCCACGGTCGCTGATGCCAAAGCTGAACTTTTCAATATTCTGCGTCTCGTGCAAACCGGTAAGTCGCTTATGGTGTAGGCCGCAATATGCTCTGCGTGGCGGTGGGCAAATGCGTCACAAATGGTCTTCATCAGTTCCTCGCCCCCTACATTTCTCATTAAGGCGGTTGAAAAATTGGTGTGCAGGCCTGAACCGTTCCAGTCGCCTTCCACAGGTTTGGGGTGGAAGTCTACGACACAGTCATATTTCTCCGACGTTCTTTCCAGCAGGTACCTGGCCATGAGCAGATCATCGGCGGCTTTCTTGGCGCCTTTGCCAAACACTTGGAATTCCCACTGGCCTATCATTACTTCGGCATTTACTCCTGTAATGGCTATTCCGTTTTTCAGACTTTGGGACAGGTGATCTTCCACCAGTTGCCTGCCGGTTACCTTACCGGTGCCTACGCCGCAATAGTATTTTCCCTGAGGAGCAGGGAATCCGTGCTCAGGAAACCCACAGGGCTTGCCGTCTTCGCTAAGCACATACTCCTGCTCAAACCCCAGCCAGAGGTCTTCATCATCCTCGAAAAGGGAGCGTGTGTTGGAAATATGTGGTGTTCCATCAGCATTCAGGACTTCACAAAGCACCAGGTAGCCATCTTCACGGTCGTGGTCTTTGTAAACCCGCACCGGTTGCAACAGACAGTCGGAAGAACTGCCCTCAGCCTGGTGGGTAGAGCTTCCGTCGAATGACCATACAGGCAGCGCATCCAGCTCGCCTTTGTAGTCATCCAGTGGCAGAATTTTTGTCTTGCTCCTGAAACAGGGCTCTGGCAGGTAGCCGTCGAGCCAGACGTATTCAAATTTAAGTTGTTTCATAGTTACAGAAATTTTAAGGTTAGATAAATTATTGTGAAAAGCTTGTTTCCTTGTGGTAAGAGCTGTCTATGCCCTTGATCTCGATCTCTTCGTCTATTCTGGCTCCTTTGGTGATCAGACAGGTCAGCTTGTAGAGGATCACTGTACCCAGCGCAGAAAAAACGATTGTGACCAGCACGGCAATGGATTGAGATAGCAGCTGAGCAGGATTACCATACAGCAGGCCGGCCTCTCCGTTCACCGCCGGATTGGCAAAAACTCCGGTGGCCAGGGATCCCCATATACCTACCAGTCCATGAATGCCAAAAGCATCAAGTGTATCATCATACTTCAGCAGGCTTTTCAGTTTTACCACACCGAAATACCCGATCAGCCCTGAGATAAGCCCTATGAACAGGGCCCCCGTTACATCTACGTATCCGGCGGCGGGTGTAATCCCTACTAACCCGGATATTGTACCGGAGGCCAGCCCTAAAATAGTAGGCTTCTCTTCTTTGAACCATTCGACTATCAGCCAGGCAATACCTCCAGTGCAGGCAGCAAAATTGGTGACCAGGAAAGCATTGGCCGCTATGCCGTCCGCTGCAAGCTGACTGCCGGCGTTGAACCCGAACCAGCCAAACCAAAGCAGGGCAGAGCCCAGTATGGTCAGCTTAAGTGATGACGGATCGGTGGATCTGTGATCCCTTCTTCTGCCCAGGAGCAGTGCAAGTACAAGACCCGCTACGCCGGCGTTTACATGAATGACCGTGCCACCTGCAAAGTCCAGCTCACCAAGATGACTCAAAAAGCCTTCTCCCCAGATCAGCCTGACCAAAGGTGAATACACCAGCAGGACCCAGAGAGAGGAAAAGATGATCCATGTGGAAAATTTGATACGCTCTACTACGGAGCCACTGATAATGGCTACGGCTATAGCGGCAAATACACCCTGAAATGTGACATAGAGTAGCTCCGGTATGGTACCTGTGAGACTTTTTGTTTCAATACCGCTCAGAAAAGCCATGTCCAGTGAACCGAACAGGCCGTTGCCGTCGGGGCTGAATGCTATAGAATATCCTGCCGTTATCCATACGATCGTGGCTGTGCAAAAAGCTACGTAGCTCATACCTACCGTATTGATAACGCTTTTCTTTTTGGATAGCCCTCCGTAAAACAACGCCAGCCCTGCCGGCGTCATCAGCATGATCATGGCCGTAGCGACCAGGATCCACGAAGTATCACCTGAATTCATCATTGGTTTTAAATTTTAAGGTTGAATAAATCGATTACTTACTTTTCCAATAGTGCGATGATATCCTTGTGCCTTGCCCTTTTGGCATCATCCAGTGGGGTGGCGCCCCAGCGGTCCACGGGGTCCCTGTGGGCACCGTTTTTAAGAAGGTACTTCACTGCTTCAGTTTGATTTTCCGCAGCAGCCAGATGCAGGGCGGTGCGCCCGTCATAGTCTGATTCGTTAAGATCCACTCCTACAGCATGAAGCCGGCGCATCTCATCCAGGTCACCGGCAGACGCCGCAAAGACCAGTGACATGACCGCATTCACTTTTGTCTCATATTTCTTTCGTCTGGGATCCTGCTTCTGAGCATTTTCTACCTTAAGCGAATCATAGTGATGGAAGTTGAAGTGGCTGACCAGCTCTTCAGCTACCTTAATACCCCTCAGGCTGTTGCCACACTCGTCCAGCCCTGGGGAGTATATGGCTATGCCCATCAGGTTGGGTATTACCATCCAAATAGCTCCGGATACCCCGCTTTTTGCTGGCAGACCTATACGGAAGGAAAACTCCCCGGAATAGTCGTACATACCGCATGAATGCATCATCGAAAGACATTTTTTTACTGTTTCAGGCGCGAGCACCTTTTCATTGGTGAAAGGATTTACTCCGGAATTGGCAAATGTGGCTGCTGCCCTGGCCAGCATATCGGTGTTGGATTCGATGGCGCAGCATTGAAAATAAAAATCAAGCACCTTTTCCACATTGGTGTTAGGCGGAAAGGCTCCGTTTTCTCTCATGAAATATGCAAGAGCAAAATTTCGATCCGCGCTGCTTTTCTCTGACAAGTACATGGAGTTATTAAAAGTTGGTCTGTCGATGCCGTTCAGCTTTTGCCATACATCGAGAATGAAATCGAATTTTTCCGCCGCCGCCATTTGCCTTTGGATCAGCGAACTACACATGATGGCGCCAGCATTGATCAGAGGGTTATGGGGCAGACCCCTTGCATTAAGAGTAAGGGCATTGAACGAAACTCCACTGGGTTCCTTGCCTACATGCCTGTGAACTGTTTCTTCTCCAAGTTCTTCAAGCGCAAGCGCATAGTTAATTGGTTTATTGGTAGACTGAAGGCTGAATTTGGTAGTGTGATCACCAAGAGAGTATACCTGACCATCTATGGTGCAGATGGAAAGCGCATAAAGGTCTGGAGCAACAGACGCCAGCTGTGGAATGTAATTGGCTACCTCACCACCCCTGACCTTTTTTACATGATTGAAAATATGATCAAGAGTAGCTGTAAAGCCGGAGAAGTCCGGGATGATCTGTTGCTTACGGATGGTCTGCTGCAACAGCCTTTTTTCGCCTAAAAGCCTTGTCAGTGTCTTTTGATCGATCTTACGGACCCCTGACTTGTCCGTCTTCAATGAATTCAGGATTTGACGAACCGGCACCAGGCGGGGGTCATATTGTTCTATCCCCTGTTGGCTGAGCATGTCAAAGAATTCCTTGTCGGCGATCTCATTACGGGCATTAAAACTGACGGCCCTTATTAAATTGTTGTCTGATTTTATCATGGCTGTTTAGTGTTGGTTGTTATTGGGTCATTTCATTCCCATTGCTACTGCCGGACTTGTAGCAATGAAAATTATATTCTAAATGACCCGGTCATCTTCAGTGTTATCAGCAGCAAAGGAAGGGTGTCCTGGCGGCAAGTAAATGCAGATTTGGCTCTAAAGTTTGCAGAATAGGCCCATGAGTTGGGATAGGTAAGGTCGAATTTTTTGGATGGATCAAAAACTTTCATTTTTGATCCATATTGTTACAGAATTAAAACTTTTTTAAGCTGATCCTGCCTTTCCCTAATATGTCACGTGCATCCGGTAAAATGGAGTACGGGTGTGTACGAAAACTCCTGCAATATGGAGCATTTTCGGTAGGTCGGTAATTTGTTATCAATGGACTTTTTGTATTCTTTTTTACTTAAACATCTGAAAATCAAACAATTTATCCAGGTTAGGATTTTACTTTTTTAAAAAGTATACCTAAATTGTCTGAGTCTAGGGCTTCAACTTGTTACACTGTGTTCAGACATCAGGAGATATTTACGCTCTCCCATGTCAATCTCATTATAGTGGACAATTGGTTGGTAGAGGGGAAGGCTGCTATTGATGAGGTAGGAGAGGAGATCCCCACTGTCTTCAGCAGGGATTGTGCAGGCTACACGCTTGATTACCTTAATCCCAAAGGTCAGGAAAGATTGAAGCTAAGTACGGCTCAGTTAAACGAGCTACGGAAGAATTTTTTCGATATTTATATCCATCCCAAATCCCTTAGGGAATCTTTACCGCGAATCAGGGAATTCTACCTCCGAAAAGACTATGTACTGGTGCATTCGGAGCTGGAAAAAGTATGGTACCCCGGGGAACAGGAATACAAGCTATGTCTTGTCAATATAAAGCTAAGCAGAGCCTTTGATGGATTGCTTACTACCATACAACCCATAGAAGAGCTGGACTACATGGCCGGGCGTATCAGAAGACTGGGTGAAGAGAATGAATTCATGGTAAAACATTACGACCAGTTCCATAAATTAACGAATCGCGAACGTGAGATCCTCCGGCTGCTGGCGAAAGGAATGAACAACCCTCAGATTGCCGAAATGCTGGCCATTAGCCGAAAAACGGTAGAGCAGCATCGTAAAAATGTAAACAAAAAGCTGGGCATTGGATCGTTTGCGGATGTGTTCCGCTATGCCCAGGCATTTGATCTGGCCTGAGAGGGTCAATACTACTAGGCTCGTGCGTACCTTTAACCTAATCAACCCGAGCAAACCGGACCCAAAGTAAGGGATATTATAATTCAATAACTAAATGACTCAATAACCCAGTAACTCAATAACCATGGATTAAGTTTGAAATCCTGCATCATAACTGTAGCTGGAAGAAACTAAATAGTAATATTATAGTGTAGCGTGGGGATTACTTAAACCGTTCAATAGTTAGTACATATCCATTATTGTCCTTCATGGAAAACTGGGTGCTTCCACAGGGAGTAATATGCGGGTGATTGATCAGATCACACCGTGATGCCACCTGAGCATGGTAAGCTTCGAGGTCGTCCACCTGCAGGCATATGGCGGCGCTACCTCCTATGGGTATGTTCTGCATATAGGGAACTTCACGTTTTAACCGGCTTTCTTCCTTGAAGGACAGGTTAAAGTTGTTCATTTTCATTTTGGCCCAATACGGGCTCTCATTCTCACTTTCAGAGGCGATAAGGGTAAATCCCAGAACTTCCCTGTAAAAGTCGATGGTTTTGTCCACGTCACTGACCATTAGCTCAATAACTACCTCATTTATACTCATACAATGTCTGGGTTTACATTCCTGTCAGCAATCAATATAGGGTTTTAATCAGGAAAATAGCCAGGCGATCAGGTAAATTGCGATGTATTTCCTACGATCAGGACCAAGAAAACTTACAGATCCCCTTTAATGGATATTATCTTCTTTTCAATGGCTTTTATGATCAGTCCCGCAGTGTTTTTTACGTTGAATTTGCCCAGTAGATTTTTGCGGTGACCTTCTATGGTTTTGGGACTGAGAAATAGCTTGTCTGCGATTTCCTGTGTAGTACATTCCTGTGCGATCAGGTCGAGTACCTCCAGTTCCCTGGGTGTGAGATAGATATGATCACCCAACTGAGGTTTTCTGGCCATGGACTTGTTTTGCAGGGCTTCCAGCATCGCCTTTGATACATTCTCATTGAAGTAATGACCATCATGATATACTTTATTAATGGCCCTTTCAAATTCTGCTTTGCCTGTATCCTTCAGCAGGTACCCGTTAACACCTGCTTTCATTAAATGTGAAATAAGCTCAGGTTCGGAGTGCATGGTGAGGATGATCACTTTAATATGGGGATGTTTTTCATGAAGTTGTTCAAACACCTCAATACCATTTAAAGGTTCCATTTCCAGGTCCAGCAATACGATATCCACCTGCTGTTCTTCAATACGGTCTAGTAGCTCCTGTCCGCTTGTGACCCCCAGTGCTACCTCAAAACCATCAATTCGTCCGAGAATGGACTGTATCCCTTCCAGGAACAAGTGATGGTCGTCGACGATGGCAATTTTTATACTCATGATGCAACGGTAATAATGTCATTGGGCACAGAAAGGGAGACATGAATACCTCTTTTGGAGGAGTGATACGTGATGTTGCCATTAAGAAGGCTCACCCGGCTTTCAATGTTCTTGAGACCGAGGCCGGAAGGCCTGCCTTTGCCAGGAGTAAAACCTGTACCGTCATCCCTGTAGCTCAGGTGGATATTTCCGGATTGCTCAGACAGCCCGATCCAGACATTCTCCGCTCCGGCATGCTTCAGTGTATTGGAGATCAGCTCCTGCACGATCCTGTACAACTGAAGTTGGCGCTCGAGGGTGAGGTTAAGCTCCTGTTCGTGATCAAATTGTACCTTGATTTTTTTACTTTCATTGATCTGTTTGGTCAGGCTCTTGATCGCCATGGCCAGTCCCATGCTCTCGAGTACTACCGGCCTGAGGTCCTGGGCAATATTTCTGATGCTCTGGATCATGTCGTCATGCAAATGTCCGATCTTTCGGGTAAGTGAAAGCTGTTCCTTGTCATCCATTTCATCCATAAGCTGCCCCAGATACAGTTTGGAGGTAGAAAGCAGGGCCCCGATATCATCGTGCAGGTCTTTGGCTATCCTGTGACGTTCATTTTCCTGGCTTTTCATGGAAGCTTCCAGCAGGTCCTTCTGATGCGATGATTCCAATATCTGCTGTTTTTTTTGCTGCCGGAGCAGCCGCCTTTGGTACGTGACAAAAAAGAAGATGATGGCAAGGGCCATGATAAACATGCCACAGATACCTACCAGTAAAATTCGCAGTATTTCTAATTCCTCTCCCTGACCCATAGGGCTATTGAATATAAAAGATACATGACAATATTCAGCACTGCATGAATGCTCCACAACACCATTTGTACTTCTTTTGGTTTGGGAAGCATGTAGTTACTGTACATAAATATCATAAAGCTGCCTGAAAAATAAATGAGAACGGCACAATTGATCCAAAACATTGGCTTTCGGTCCAGATACTCCACAGGGGGGTCTTTCAGTAACCTGATGAAGTAGGAGATCGAGTAGATGATCAGTACCCCGCTTTCAAGTGTGATGGCATTGGAATTGAAAATAAAAATGCTTTGAATGAACAGACTGTTGATCAATGAAAAGATAAGCACCGTACCACTTAACACCGGTACCGTACGGACAGGAAAAAAGGATTTCAGCGCTTTTTGATACAGGATGGAAAGTAGTGTAAGCTCTATTAAGGGATAAATGTGAAATAAGGGGAGATTATTGATTTCAAAATGCCATAATGTTCTGAATATCAACTGAGTGCCGGACGAAATGTAAATAACCCACCTCAGGATTTTCTGCTCGGCATTAAGGTTGTGCCTGTATAAAACACTTATACCCAGGGGGACCAGAAAAAAGTAAGAAGCTATTGTTATTATGTCTTTCATCAATCATCCTCACCACAGGTAGGGGGGCATGGACCTGCCAGCTCTTCATAAACTTCATCTCCTTCATTTGTGCCTGAATTTAGCGTAAAGATCAGTATGGGAGCAAAGGTAGGTTCGTCCGATGCCTGTTTGTTCAGATTCAACCCCATAGATACCTGTATATTACGTATATCCTTGATTCTGTCTCCCAGGTTATGCCTGGTGTTGTATATATAGAATTTAACCACCCCGATGGTAGGTAAGAAGTCGTTAACACTGTTGGATCTTGGCTTTTTTGCTTCAATCACCTTAAAATGATCAGCCGTGTCTGTAGGAGAGGTGACCAGCCAGCTGTTTTGAAATTGCCTTAACAGCTTTTTAGGGATCGGATGTGAGCTCAGAAAAGGTTTCTGCTTTGTACTGCCGATCCAATAATAAGGTTCGGATTGTAAGTTTTCCTCAGTCAGGTGATTCACGGCACGTAATGCGAAGCACTCATTTTCATGAATAGGGGTGGAAGGGCCTGATTTTGCTGTGACCTGAAGGAACGGTTCAAAGAATGGAGTGTTGGTCTCATCGTACTTTATACCGAGCCGGAGCAGGCAATATTTTTTATCACCTTCTGCCAACAGTTTCCTGAATCTCACCAGGTTGGAGTCATCTTCTCCCTTTATAAACTGATATAGCATTACGCGGAACCATTCAGGGTTTATCTGACCCTTGCTTTTGTGTGTAATGTAGTCATTCCCATCAAAGTAAAAACTGTCATCAGTCCTCTCAGGAGGCATTTCATACCAGTCTCTGACGAATTTTTCGAAGTCATTTTCCATAGTAAATAGTTGGATTATTTTAGATAAATGGTTTGATCTGAAATTAGTAAATCCGCCTGCCAATGAGAAATGATAAATTAAAATACAAGGGAAAACCCTTGTATAAGGGATAAAAACCCTAAAAATCAAATACCCTCACTTCTGGTCTGTTTTGGAAGGGGATCGATCGTGAAATTTGAGATGATGTTGATTATGTAAAGTAGACCCATGATCCCGGCGGGGGAACGTCCCGATCGGGGAACCCCTGCCGGATCAGACGCTACAGCTTCTATCATTTTTCAGGATATATGTCTTTTAAAGATCAGCCGTTTGATTTTCTTACCCTATGCCTTTCAGGTGGCGGGTATCGTGCCGCTGCCTTTCACCTCGGCTCCATGGCTTACCTCGACCATGCCCGCTATGGTGGATCGTCACTGCTGCAGCAGGTCAAAGTATTGTCATCCGTGGCCGGAGGGAGTTTGACCGGCGCCATGTATACTACCACACTTTGGAAGAAACAGCCCTTCAGCCAGTGCTTTAACCGCCTTTATTCACTGATGAAAAATACTGATCTGGTAGATGAAGGCCTCAGGCGACTGGGCCATGAAGAATGGCCGGCGTTCAAAACCAGAAACCTGGCCAATGCCATAGCACAGGTCTATCATGAGCTTTTTTTTGATGAGACCTTCGAAATATTCTGGCAAAATGGTAATGACCATCTGGATGAGATCATATTCACTACCACAGAGTCTTCTGGTAAGGAAGCGTTCAGATTTCAAAAAACCCTGAATGACGAGGGGTACTTTGGAAGTCGCAGATATCAGATCCCGTTGTCTGCAGCCAAAGAGATCAGAATAGCCGATGTGGTGGCGGCTTCTTTCTGCTTTCCCGGCGGTTTTGAACCTATGACGTTTCCCCATGATTTTCAGCATGCTGATGCCACTCATTTGAACCAATGGATGAAAAATTCACCATCGGGTGATATCAACACCTATCCTGTAAAGATCATGGATGGAGGAGCTTCTGAAAACCACGGAATAGGTTCTGCTATTCAGGCGGAACGCCGGGTCCGGGAAGGTACGAACAAAAATAACGCTGAAACAGAACACATTAATCTGCTCATTTTTTCTGATGTGGCCACTCCGGATATCAATACACTGGAAATGAACCTTACCGATCACATACTGAGCGGAAAAAAAACTTCTCCTCAACGGGAGAATTCGGTGCTGCGTAGGATACGGAATATGTTTTCCCGGCGGGGCAACTTGTTTTCTGGTGTTTTGTCAGGTCAGCAGCATGAAAGATCGTACCGGACCCTGATGAATTCGGTATTTGAACTGAGGGAGGGGCAGGTCAGTCGAAGCGTCCCCCATAAAAAGGCCTTGAATCTTATGGACGCCATCCCTGAACCCGGAAGACACGTGGAGCGGGTGTCTGATATAGCGGCTTCCGTAGGCACTGCATTATGGTTCACACCGGAAGAGCTGGAAGGAAAGGAGAACAAGCTGGACAGTCTTATTGCCTGTGGCAGCTTCGATATGTGCTTCCAACTGCTGAAGTATATCGAGTGTCTTTATCAAACTGCCGGAGACAGAAATTTTAATGACAAGGCAAGGGAACAGGTGGGGGAGTTGTACCGGCAGGTTCAACAGGATTGGGAGGACTTCAGGAAAGACCCTTTCCGGATAGTTGAGCAGTTAATTGAAAATCAGAATGAGCAGATATAAAACAACGGTTATGGAATACCTCGCAGAAGAACTTAATTCCATAAACTTTAGATCTTGTTTACCCCTCGTTCACCCGAAGGTGCGATCAGCATTCGCAGGGATCAGGATTTTACTGCCGAATGTTGACTGGTTGGTTTCTTTTCGGAGCGGGATCTCCCTCAGGCGGAACAGACATAGTTTAAGATGGAGATCTTCGCTCTTTTTTCAAATTATTCAGCCCTTCTGGATGAGAATAAGACCCATTATCTGTCCCATGAGGTAATAAGCAATTCTATCATCCTCCATGAGAAATAAGAGTCACGTATGCCAGATCCATTCATCTACCTCATTTGGTACCATTCAAACATAGATGCTGGCAGAGGCTTTTTGATGTGTTTTTATATACTCACTGGGGGTGAGCCCTTTCAGCGCCTTGAATTGCTTATTGAAATTTGATATGTTGTTAAAACCACATTCATAGGCAATTTCAGAGATGTTTTTGTCCGATTCATCATTGAACAGCTTGCAGGCATACCCGACCCGTACTTCCGACAGATAGGCAGTGAAGTTTTTGCTGGTCTTCTTTTTAAAATACCGGCTGAATGATGAGGGGTTCATACTCACTACATCAGCAATTTTCTCAAGGGCAATTTCATGCTTGAAGTTATTCAGCACATATTCATACACCTTGTCCAGTCTTGAGCTTGATACTCTGTGATAGGTACTTACAAACGATTGACTCGAAAGCACTTCCCTGTCTGTATCTTCAACGATCAATCTGAGTATTGTGAGTAAACCTATGATCCGCTCCGGGTCGGGTAGGTCCTGCAACTGCTCCATGAGCCTGAGGATCTCTTTCTTACCAGGGCCTTCAATTTCCAGCCCCCGCTGTGCCAGCTCCAGCGTTTTTTTGATCGTTCTCAGCTCGGGAATGTTAAAGAACTGATCCCCAAAACAATCCGGTGAGAAAAACAGAGAAAATGACTCTGCCATGTTCCCGGGAGAATCAGAGTAGGTGGGATCACTCAACCATAAATGTGGCAGGTACGATCCAATGAGTACCAGACTCCCTTCATTAAAAGGTGTTATGCTGTCCCCTATGAACTTTGTACCTGTACTTCTCTTAATATATACCAACTCGAGCTGCTCATGGCAGTGCCAGACGTTCAGAAAACGATCGGCAACGATATGGTCAACAAAAAAGCTCCGATCCACGGGGGCATTACGTGGTAACTCCCTTGGTTTCATCGATAGTCTACTTTTTGGCCTCCGGTGGTAATTCCGGGCGCCGGTTTGGTGTTTGGATCATGACCGGATATAACAATATGATACTCATTATATCAATATTTTAAATATACCAATTAATTTGGCAAAAATAGTGTTGCTATCTGCATAAATATGGCTAGGGCTTGTAAGAGAATTTGTGTTATGTTGTATTATGTTAAAAGCTTTCTGTTTCCATCCATTGTCATTAACCTGAACACTCGTTTCCATGAAAAAGAAGATCTTTGACCTAACCGGCAAAGTGGCCATTGTCACAGGTGGAGGCAGCGGCATAGGGCTGGCGATCTGCCGGCGTTTTACTGAAATGGGAGCCCGGGCTTATATGCTGGACGTAAGTTCTGAGACCCTTCAAAGCGCCTCAGAAGAGCTATCCGGGGATAAGCTGAAAATAAATACAATACTATGTGATGTCTCCTCAGGAACACAGGTAAAGGAAGCTATTGACAAGCTGGGCACCGATCGGATAGATATTCTGATCAACAATGCCGGGGTGGCCCACATCGGCAATGTAGAACAGACCAGCGAGGAGGACCTGGACAGGGTCTACAGCATCAATGTAAAGGGAGTTTATAACTGTCTGCGGGCGGTTATTCCACTAATGAAGAAATCCGGGGGCGTGATCCTTAACCTTGCTTCCATAGCTTCAGTGGTAGGCCTGGCAGACCGCTTTGCCTACTCCATGAGCAAGGGCGCTGTACTTACCATGACCTATTCCGTAGCACGTGATTATATAAATTATGGTATCCGGTGTAATTGCATAGCTCCTGCACGTGTGCACACTCCATTTGTTGATGGCTTTCTTGCCAGCAACTACCCAGGTCAGGAGGCTGAGATGTATGAAAAACTGTCACAGACACAGCCTATTGGCAGAATGGGTAAACCTGAAGAGATCGCTGACCTTGCGTTGTACCTGTGTTCTGATGAAGCATCCTTTATCACAGGTTCATGCTATCCCATCGATGGTGGCTTTATCACATTGAACTCTTAAATCCTTCAAATGAAATTAATACGATACGGAGAGCCGGGTATGGAAAAACCGGGCGTTATGCTGGATGGAAACTACTATGATGCCAGCCCTTTCATTACAGACTATGATGATTCCTTTTTCGCAAATGAGGAGCTTCTGAAAACCCTGGCGGGTGCCATGCATGATGGAAAGCTTAAAGAAATAAAACCCTCGCGCCTGGGCGCTCCGGTGTACAAACCGGGAAAGATCATTTGCATTGGTCTTAACTACCGGAAACATGCTGCTGAAAGTGGTATGGAAGTACCCACAGAACCCGTTGTCTTCTTTAAGGCTACTTCATCTGTTACGGGACCAAATGATAACATTATTCTTCCCAAAAACAGCGAGAAGACTGACTGGGAGGTGGAGCTGGCTCTGGTAATAGGCCGGAGAGCCAACTACGTATCCAAAGAGGAGGCCATGGATCATGTGGCAGGCTATGTACTCCATAATGATGTAAGTGAAAGGGCCTTTCAACTGGAGCGTGGAGGGCAGTGGGTGAAAGGCAAAAGCGCCGATACTTTTGCTCCGCTTGGACCTTTTTTGGCCACAAAAGATGAAATTAATGATCCTCACAATATAAAACTATGGTTAAAGCTCAATGGTGAAACTGTCCAGAATGGCAACACCAGCGATTTTATTTTTGATATTCCCACCATAGTCAGCTATCTTTCTCAATTCATGAGCCTGATGCCAGGTGACATCGTTTCCACCGGTACTCCACCCGGAGTGGGTCTTGGATTTGATCCTCCCCGATACCTGAAGCCGGGTGATGTAGTAGAATTGGGCGCGGACGGCCTTGGGGTGTCGAAGCAGGTAGTAAAAGCGTGGCAGTAGTCATGAATGATCCTGCAGGCAATGGAGGACGGCCCATGACATCATTCCACCAGAGAATATAAAGGAAAACAGGCCATGGACCTTGGAATAAAAGATAAGGTATTTATCATTACCGGCGGATCGAAAGGCATTGGAGCTGCCATTGCAGGTGCCCTGGCGGATGAAGGAGCCGTTCCGGTCATTGTGGGACGTTCTGAAGATGCTGCCAGTAAA
>LYSV01000036.1 GCA_001657315.1 Flammeovirgaceae bacterium BBD 1991-12
TTGGTGTGCCGTCTGCCCTTCTGTATTTTATGCTGCTGTGGCTGCTGCTCATCCTGCTTACCTGGTGGATTACCAGTAAATTCAAAGACAGGGATCATGGAAATTAAGGGGCTTGTCATACTCTTTTCCTTTTTATACCTGGGGCTGCTGTTTGCCATAGCCTACTGGGCCGAGAAGAACAGCCGTAGCCCCTGGGTCAATAATTCCTACATCTATGCGCTGTCACTAGCTGTCTACTGCACTGCATGGACCTACTACGGAAGTGTGGGGAGGGCCGCTGGTGAAGGATTGGATTTTCTGACCACCTACATAGGTCCGGTGCTTATGGCGCCATTGATGTGGGTGTTGCTGCGTAAAATGATCCGCATATGCAAGGTGCAACGCATCACTACCATTGCGGACTTCATTTCTGCCCGCTATGGCAAGGATTCGTTTTTGGGAGGGTTGGTCACTATGGTATGTGTGATCGGTATTCTGCCTTATATCAGTATACAGATCAAAGCCATATCCGTGAGCTTCTCCACCTTGATGGGTGCTGAGGTTGGTGGGGCAAGAGAGGTTTCTTTCTTTAGCGATACGGCATTTTATATTACCCTGTTCCTGGCGGTGTTTACGATCCTGTTTGGTGCGCGTAAAGTGGATGCCAATCAAACCAATAACGGGCTCATTGCTGCCATTGCCTTTGAATCAGTTTTCAAGTTGATGGCTTTTCTGGTAGTGGGGGTTTATGTCACATTTGTGATGTTTGGTGGCTTTGGAGACCTGTTCTCCAGGGCTTCTGCGTTACCTGATTATGCTTCACTGGTCACGATCAATAAAGAGAACGGCTACTCCAACTGGATGTGGCTGAACTTACTTTCGATGATGGCCATATTGCTGTTGCCCCGCCAGTTTCATATGGGAGTGAAGGAAAACCGCAATGAGCAGCATCTTAAGAAGGCCATGTGGCTATTTCCGCTTTACCTGCTGTTGATCAATATTTTTGTTATCCCCATTGCTTTGGGAGGCAACCTTTTGTTTCAGGGACAGGCTGTGGATACAGACACCTATGTGCTGGCTATTCCGGTATCACATGGCAACGGTCTTTTGGCCATGGTGGCCTATCTGGGTGGGCTTTCGGCTGCCACCAGCATGATCATTGTGTCTACCACTGCCCTTGCGGTGATGCTGAGTAACAGTGTTTTCATGTCAGCCATTGTCAGGAGCAAAAGGCTTTCCACAACGTTGGCCAATGACCTTAGCCTGATCCTGGTAAGGAGTCGTCAGGTGGTGATATTGCTGGTATTGCTCTTCTCCTACCTGTATTTCAAATATGTCAGTGGGCAGTTTTCGCTGGTTTCCATGGGACTGATCTCCTTTGCAGCTGTGGCACAGTTTGCTCCCGCTGCCATAGGCGGCCTGTACTGGAAGGGAGCTACGCGGCACGGAGCGGTAGCCGGGATCATTATTGGGTTTGTCATCTGGTTTTACACGCTTATTGTACCTACTATGGTCAATTCATATCCGTCGACGTCTTCCATTTTGACGGATGGGTTGTTTGGCCTGTCAGTTTTAAAACCTCAGGAGTTTCTGGGGCTGACATCACTTAGTTATATCAATACCGGCTTTTTCTGGAGTATTTTCTTCAATCTCTGTGCCTTTTTCATTATTTCAGTTCTTTCTGCACGATCTGCCAAAGAAACCAATCAGGCCGAGGTGTTTGTGGATATCTTTAAATACTCAACTATATATGAAAGCTCCATTGTATGGAAAGGTACAGCCTATGTGGAGGATATTAAGTCGTTGATCAGTGCTTTTCTTGGCACCGAGCGTACCGAACGGGCCTTTGTAAAGTTCATTACCAGCAACAACATCGACAGCCAGTCTGCCGAGGCTGATTTCAGAGTGGTGAATTACGCGGAAAAACTACTGGCAGGTGCGGTAGGGTCCGCCTCTGCACGCGCCCTCATCTCCACAGTCGTAAAAGAGGACCATATTGATATCAACGAAATGTTCCAGATACTTCAGGAATCGCAACGTGTGATCTCTGATAACAAGGAGCTTAAGCAGAAATCAGAAGAACTGGAGATTGCCAGCGCCCGGCTCAGAAAGGCCAATGAGGAGCTTAAACGGCTTGACAAGCTAAAGGACGAATTTATTTCCACCGTGACCCACGAAATGAGGACCCCGGTAACCTCGATACGCGCATTTTCCGAGATACTCACCGACCATACGGACCTGGAACCAGAGGAACGCTCAAATTTTCTGAAAACCATTATCAGCGAGACCAAGCGTATGGAGCGACTGATCAATCAGGTGTTGGACCTTGAGAAGATGGAATCCGGCCAGCTTAAAATGGATCTGCATCCAGTGCAGCTAAATGATATTGTAAAGGATGCTGTAAACAGTGTGGGCCAGATTGCGAGAGACAAGGGCATTGATCTTTCCGTTACCTTACCTGCCCGGTTGCCCATGGTCAATGGAGACAGGGACAGGCTTATGCAGGTACTGATCAATCTTATCTCCAACGCGATAAAATTTTGTGATGCGGATGAGGGTGCGATCGTGGTTTCTACGAACAATGGCGACGGTACCGTCCGGCTTTCGGTCGAAGACAATGGTGTCGGTATTCCTTTAGAGAGTCAGAAGCTGATTTTTGAAGCATTTTATCAGGCCAAGGACCAAAACCTGAAAAAACCCGAAGGCAGTGGATTGGGACTAACGATATGTAAGAAAATAATCGAGTGGCACAACGGTAGAATATGGGTGGAAAACGGTATCCGGGGTGGTTCCGTTTTTACATTCAGCATACCAGTAAGCAATGTAATATGAAAAAGATCCTGATCGTAGATGATGAACCCAATATAATCATGTCATTGGAGTTTCTTATGAAGAGGAACGGGTACGAGGTATTCATTGCCAGGGACGGTACCGAGGCGATCTCTATCATAGACCGTGAGGTGCCGGAGGTGGTGGTGCTGGACATTATGATGCCCAAGGTGGACGGCTATGAAGTATGTGAATACATCAAGAAACAAAAAGGGCTCAGTACCAGGGTGATCTTTCTGTCCGCCAAAGGTAAGGAGACCGATATCCGCAAGGGCTATGAGTCGGGAGCGGATTTTTATATGACCAAACCCTTTTCCACGAAGGACCTGGTACATAAAGTGAATGAACTAACCAATTAACCTAATAAAAAATTGAAACATGAGTAGTAACAAAATACAAACCTTGAGTGGATATATACACGAATACTCGAAGAGTATTCAGGATCCTGAGAATTTCTGGTCGCGCGTGGCAGATTCCTTTCACTGGCAACAGCGCTGGAGTAAGGTGGTGGAATGGAATTTTGAAGAGCCCAGAGTAAAATGGTTCGTAGATGCTCAACTGAACATCACGGAGAATATACTGGAAAGGCACCTCTACATTCTGGGGGATAAACCTGCTATTATCTGGGAGCCGAATGAACCCGGCGAGGCCGGCAGAACGATTACTTACCGTGAGTTGCATGAAATGGTATGCCAGTTTTCCAATGCCATGAAGGCCCACGGAGTAAACAAGGGTGACCGGGTGATCATTTACATGCCTATGGTACCGGAAGCTGCCGTGGCTATGCTGGCCTGTGCACGTATTGGCGCGGTACATTCCGTTGTTTTTGCGGGCTTCTCTGCGCAGTCATTGAGTGATCGCATCAATGACTGTGAGGCAAAAATGGTATTGACCTCAGACGGTAATTTCAGAGGAAGCAAAACCATCCCTGTAAAGGAGGTGGTGGACGAGGCGCTCGAATCCACCTCTTCGATTGAAAAAGTCATCGTTCTGCCCCGGACGGGCCAGTCAGTAACCATGCAGAAAGGGCGTGATATCTGGTGGCATGAAGCTCTGGAAGGTATGTCTACTGAAAATACAGCGGAGGTTATGGATGCTGAAGATATGCTGTTCATACTCTATACTTCAGGCTCCACGGGTAAGCCGAAAGGTGTGGTCCACACCTGTGGGGGGTATATGGTTTATACCCAGTATTCATTCCAGAACGTATTTCAGTACAATGTCGGCGATGTCTATTGGTGTACGGCTGACATTGGCTGGATCACGGGACACTCCTATATTGTTTACGGTCCGCTACTGGCCGGGGCTACTACGCTCATGTTTGAAGGAGTACCCACCTATCCTGATCCGGGGCGCTTCTGGGAGATCTGTGATAAGTATAAAGTCAATCAGTTTTATACCGCACCTACAGCCATCCGGGCCCTTCAGGCTTTTGGCACCGACCCTATCCAGCCTCACAACCTGGACTCCCTGCGGGTTATTGGTTCTGTGGGTGAGCCTATCAATGAAGAAGCATGGCACTGGTACCATGATCATGTAGGAAAAGGAAAGTGCCCGGTAGTGGATACCTGGTGGCAAACTGAAACCGGAGGCATACTGGTAGCACCGATAGCCGGCGTAACGCCTACCAAACCGGCGTATGCCACACTGCCGTTGCCCGGGGTACAACCGATTATTGTAGATAACGATGGAAAGGAGCTTACCGGCAACAGCGTAGAAGGCAATCTATGTATAAAATTCCCGTGGCCTTCTATGCTGCGCACAACCTACGGTGACCATGAAAGGTGCCGCCAAACCTATTTTTCCAGTTTCAAGGGATACTACTTTACCGGCGACGGTGTAAAAAGGGATGAAGATGGCTACTACCGCATTCTGGGGCGCGTGGATGATGTGATCAACGTTTCCGGCCACCGTATGGGTACGGCAGAAGTGGAAAATGCCATCAATGAGCACCCCAAGGTTATCGAATCGGCCGTGGTGGGCTACCCCCATGACATCAAGGGACAGGGTATCTATGCCTATGTGATCTGTGATATGGAAGGGCGATCAGAGGAAAACCTGAGCAATGAGATCAGGGAGACGGTGATCAAGATCATAGGACCTATCGCCAAGCCAGACAAAATACAGATCGTTCCTGGCTTGCCCAAGACACGTTCCGGAAAGATCATGCGACGTATTTTAAGAAAAATAGCCTCAGGAGATCATAGTAACATGGGTGATACTTCCACGTTACTCAACCCTGAGGTGGTAGAACAGATCAGGGACGGTGCGGTAGCTGCCTCTTGACATAGTTGATAGTTATAGAGTTATTGGTTATTAGGTATTTAGGTAGCGCCTTTGTTTTCTACCTGAGATACCCAATAAGATGTTAGAGAATTGGGCAAACTTTAAAGAAATATCACCAGTGTAGCCATGCCGGCCAATACCATCGTTCACCGGGTCTTTGAGTTTCTAGGGAAGTATCCTCCTTTTTCATTAATGAAAGAGGAAAAACTGCTGGAGGTAGCGGCAAAGGTGAGGATCAGGTATGTGGATAGGGGACAGGTCATCTTTGACGAAAATGATGCCCCTGGTGAATTCCTTTACCTGGTCCGTGAAGGCTCTGTAAGTCTTACCCATAATGGTGAAATTGTGGATATCTGTGATGAAGGCGATCTCTTCGGGGTTAGGTCCATGCTGAGTGGGAAACCTTACCTGTTGAAGTCGATGAGTACGGCCGAATCCCTTCTTTATCTCATACCTATTTTGGATTTCAGGGAGATACTGAAAAACAACAGTGAGGTAGGGATGTATTTTGCCGCTGGTCTGGCAAGCGGGCAGACCGTGCTGAGAGATGATCATTCAGGCACGGCTGTGCCTGACAAATATCAGCTAAATGCCACTCCTGAAATACTCGGAGCTACACCTGAACCTAAATCACTTATTACCAGCAAGAAGAATGAATCCGTGAAAACTGTTGCACAACTGATGCGGCATCATAACATTGGTTCCATGGTCATCACCAGTGATGATGATCACCCCATAGGTATTGTCACGGACACGGATCTTCGAAAACGGGTGGCAACAGGTGAATACAGCGTAGATGCCCCAATAGAAAAGATCATGAACTCCCCTGTGATAACGATGAAAAAAGGAGTTCCCATGGCAGAAATGATGATCACCATGATGACCCGGCATATCCATCATATCTGTATTACGGAAGATGGTACGGACCAGAGCAGGGCCACAGGTATCTACTCCGAACGGGATATGCTTCTTGCCCAGGGAAATCACCCGGCGATATTGGTAAAGGAGATCTCCAAGGCAAGCGATATACCACCACTTTCCCATTTGCGTGACAAGGCAGAACAGCTACTGCAGCAGTATCTTGATCAGGGGGTCAGCATAGCCATCGTAGCCAGAATAATGACTATTATTAACGATGTGCTGATCCGTAAGGCTATTTCCCTGGCGGAATTTAGTGCAAGGGAAAAGCTGGGAGACCCGGGACTGTCGTTTTGCTGGCTCTCTTTGGGAAGTGAAGGGCGTGAGGAGCAGCTTTTACGTACCGACGTGGATAATGCCATTTTGTATGAGAACCCGTCAGAGAACGATCAAAAAAAGGCCAAAGAGTATTTTTCATACCTTGGAAAATACGTCAACAATGTGCTGATGCAATGCGGTTTTGAAAAATGCCCTGCGGATATTATGGCCAGCAACCCGGCATATTGTCTGTCCCTTCAGGAGTGGCAGGATAAGTTTTCTCAATGGATCGATACACCGGAGCCACAGGCCCTGATGAACAGTGCCATATTTTTCGATTTTCGTGCGGTGTATGGCAATCTTTCACTCAAGCAATCTTTGCAGGACCATCTGGTCGTGGCTATCAGCAAAGGGGGAATGTTTATCAATCACCTGGCCAAAAATGCACTTCAGAACCCTCCGCCGCTGACATTTTTCAAAAACTTTGTGGTGGAAAAGGGAGGGGAGCATAAGGACGAGTTTGACGTGAAGAAGCGTGCGATGATGCCTCTGGCCGACGTAGCAAGGGTCCTGATGCTGAGTCATCAAAGATTGCAGGTGCATCATACTGCAGAGCGTTTCAGAGAGCTGGCGATCCTTGAACCAAAACAGGCTGACCTTTTCAATGAAGCCGCCATGGCGTATGAATGGCTCATGGGACTGAGAACACGATTTGGCCTGGCCAATCATGATTCGGGAAGGTTCTTACCTATCGGATCCCTGAATAAGCTGGAAAAGCAGATGCTGAGAAATGCCTTTGTGCCTGTCAAGGAGTTGCAAAAGCTACTGGAGGTGAGGTTTCAGTTGGATTATTTCAGATCATAATGTTCCGCTTCCTGACAGGTGGAAAAAAGCTGCCTCCTTTCCTGGAAGAGTATGAGCGGCGTTGTGCTTTAAGGGTCAGTGGAGGTACTCCGTTGGAACAACTGCATTTCGTCGTTTTTGATACGGAAACCACGGGCCTGGACCTCAGGAGTGACAGACTGTTATCTTTTGGGGGAATAGCCATCAGGAACCTGACAATGCATTTGGCTGATAGTCTGGAAATCGTTGTCCAACAGCTAGATGTATCTGTTCAGGAAACAGCAGATATCCATGGCATATTAAAATCTCACGCCGATCAGGGTATGGAGCCGGCAGTGGCTGTTAAAGAGATCATTGAGTTTGCAGGGAGTGCAATTCTGGTGGGTCATCATGTGGATTTCGACAGGAAAATGCTCGATAAAACCCTACGGCAGTGCTATCCCGGGGCGAGATTAAGGAACAAGGTTATCGATACAGCTGCCCTCGCTCTTCGTGTGGAGCACTTTAACGATGACTATGTCTACAAATCAGGAGACTATACGTTGGACGCATTGTGTGAGAGATACCATCTTCCGGTAAACGACCGGCATACCGCCGCCGGCGATGCTTTTATTACAGCCCAACTCTTTCTAAAACTCCTGAGCCGGTGCCGGGCAAGAAAAATAAGAACCTACCGGCAGTTGATGGGAAAAGTCAGGTTTTAATTTAGTACCGCTTGTTTTAGCGACATAGTTGTTAGTACGAACTGTATTATCATTGAAGTTTCAATATATGGAAACTTTTTAATTAATTTGTTGGTTGAACCAATATGGTATGCAGAAAAAATTCGAGGTAAAATTGTTGGAAAGTGCTTTCGAATTTGTGAAACAGCAGCCCGGGAAAGTACAGGACAAAATTTTCTACAATATTCGAAAGGCTCAGATAAGTAATGATCCGAAGCTTTTTAAAAAACTGAACAATGAAATTTGGGAATTCAGAACTAAATACGCCGGACTACAATATCGTCTTTTAGCCTTTTGGGACAAAGAAGAGAATACATATGCGGTAGTCATAGCGACTCATGGATTTGTAAAAAAAACAGATAAGGTGAGTCGGCAGGAATTAGAGAAGGCAGAGCGAATAAGGAATGAATACTTTAATGACAAAAAGAAACGAACATGAAAACTTACAGTTTGGATGAGGCCCAGGATCTGATAATTGGCAAATTAGGTACTCCCAGAAGGGATCAATTTGAGTTTGAGCTTAAACTGGAGCTTATCGGCGATATGATCAAAACCGCTCGCAAAGAACGAGATCTTACACAGGAGCAGTTGGGAGAAATTATTGGAGTGAAAAAGTCTCAGATCTCAAAACTTGAGAATAATGTGCAGAATGTAACCATAGGCACTATTATGAAGGTCTTTTCTGCGTTAAAAGCAAAGGTTAATTTTAGGGTAGAACTGTTGAATAATGAAGTGAACATTGCCTGACCAATTGTGCCGGCTCAAAAAAGATTTGACTTCAACCTACTTAATAAACAGTAATCACACCTAAAACCGACAACCGTCAGGCAATGGCGACTCATTTTCAAGTTCAGTGGCAAACCCCTCTGGCATATCTGTGGCAGCAAATCCGTTACTCACGGACCCCTTCATGACCGCTCCGCCGTAACCGGTGTTGTTCATATGCCCTCTTACCCATATCGCTTCATCCGGTTGAATGTTCACCGGGCTGCCCGTCCTTGTGAATGGCTGTTCATCTACATGGCTATGTGTGAGTATCCTACGGTACAGCAATTCTCCACTTTCGGAAATTACCTCCCACCAGTCAGCATACTGCTCACAACCCTTGTCAGGGTTGGAAAGTGTTACTGAAAAATGGTAGGATCCGGCTTTACCGGTAACTTTCACGCCATCAACATCAGCAAACTGCGTTGCATTGCTATTATTCTCACTATTGTCCTCCGAGCAGGCAGTAGCAATCAAAGCCAGTATATTGAAAAAGAGTAACATCTGGAAGGCAGGATTGCTTAACAATAGATACCCCAATGACCCTGATCAGACGGTCATGATCTCCTCTTCCTTCTTATGCAGGATCTCATCCACTTTTTTGGTATAGTCGTCCGTCAGTGCCTGCACTTTATCTTCCCCTCTTTTTACATCATCTTCTGATGCGCCGTCTTTTTGCAACTGCTTAAGCGCGTCGTTGGTTTCTTTCCGGGCATTTCTGATGCTTATTTTGCCCAGTTCACCTTCATGCTTTACCTGCTTCACGAGGGCCTGCCTGCGCTCCTCCGTGAGGATAGGGATATTGATGATCACCTGCTCGCCGTCATTCTGAGGGTTAAGCCCCAGGTCACTGTTGATGATGGCCTTTTCTATTTCCGGGATCAGGCTTTTTTCCCATGGCTTTACCATCAGGGTCCTTGCATCCGGTGTGGTCACTGATGCCGTCTGGTTCAGCGGTGTAGGGCTGCCGTAGTAGTCCACCATGATACTGTCAAGCATATTGGCAGATGCTTTTCCAGCCCTTATTTTCAGCAGTTCACCACTCAGGTGCTTTATAGCCTTTTCCATTAACTCTTTGGCTTCGTCCAGATACATTTGAATCTCTTCCATGGCTGATCGTTATAGAGTTAAATTACAGTTTAAAATTTATTTTATCAACGTGCCGGCTTCTTCGCCTTTCATGATGTTGAACAGATTGCCCGCCTTGTTCATATCAAAGACGATGATGGGCAGATTGTTTTCCTGGCAAAGTGTGAATGCCGTCATGTCCATAATACTGAGGTTTTTTTCATACGCCTCCTGAAAAGACAGCTCGTTGTATCTCGTAGCATCCGGATTTTTCTCAGGGTCAGCGGTGTAAACACCATCAACCCGCGTGCCCTTCAAAACCACATCGGCCTGTATTTCAATAGCCCTCAGGCTGGCGGTAGAGTCTGTGGTGAAATAGGGATTGCCAATACCTGCTCCGAATATAACGATCCTGCCCTTTTCCAGATGCCGGATCGCTCTCCTTCGGATGAAAGGCTCACATACCTGCTCCATTTTGATGCCGGACATCAGTCTTGTATAAAGGCCAGCGCTTTCCAGAGCACTTTGTAATGCCATGCCATTGATCACGGTAGCAAGCATGCCCATGTAATCCCCCTGTACCCTCTCAATACCGGAGGCCTCTGCCTGCACCCCTCTGAAAATATTACCGCCGCCAATTACGATCGCTACCTCTACACCCTCGTCCTTTATAGCTCTTATCTCTTCCGTATATTGTTTTAATCGATTGGGATCTATGCCGTACTGGCCGGACCCCATCAGTGACTCACCGCTCAGCTTGAGTAATATCCGCTTATATTTCATTGAATGGGAAAAGCATTAATTCAAAATTCCACAAATATAACAGGCTTCAATAAATAAGGAAGACAAGGGGATTAAAATTGAATGATGACCTGGTTTTTCTCCACGCTGTCACCTTTTGATGCTGAAATTGATTTTACGGTACCATCGCCTGGTGCCTTTATCACATTTTCCATTTTCATTGCCTCGAGGATAAGTAGCGGATCACCCTTTTTCACCTCCTGTCCCTCATTCACTTCTATGGAAAGGATCAGACCTGGCATAGGGGCCTTTACATCATTGACCTTACCACTGGCCATTTTGTCCATGCCCAGCTTTGCAAGAAGGAGATCCAGTTTGTCCTGCACCTTTACAGGATATTTCCGCCCATTGATCTTAAATATGATCTCCTTTGTCTCAGTATCGAACCCTGCCACTTCCACATTGTAGGAAACATCATCCTTGATCACATGGAAGTTGTTTTCTTTCAGAGAGGAAAGGTCCCATTCAAATTGGTTGTCGTTAAGGTGAATTTTATTGTCGTGAAAACTGACATTAAACTCGTGATGGTTGGTGGTTACTTTGTACATGGTTTGAATTATGGATTGCTCAAATATAGTCGCTTTACTGTCAACAGCCATCAATTAAATGGTAAATCGGTTCCGTATTTTAAAGAAGTTGTTTTAATTTGCCCAAAAGGGGTGCCTTACTGTCATTCAGACGGTTTAAACAAAGGCTGAGATTATACCCATGGTTCCATTATCTCAACGGAATCGTAACCTGATCCAGGTAATGCTGGCGTAGGGAGGTATGTTAAAATTCGGGGTGATCCCCTGCTTCCGATTTGGTTTAACATTAAGGGATTAAAAATGAAAATTTTATTGCTGGCAGTTCCACTACTGCTAAATGCCCTGCTTTCTTTTGGGCAATTCAATGTTTCCGGTCGTGTGGTCGATGAGGAAACAGGAAAACCGCTTACAGGTGCCAATGTGCTGTTATCCGGTACCTCGATGGCCGTCTCTTCTGATGAAGACGGTAAATTCACCATTACGGGTATTCCTCCCGGTAATTATGTTCTGAAGCTGACCTTCATAGGTTTCCTGACAGCTGAAAAGCCGCTCAATGTGCGAAGTGACCTTACCGTAGAGGATATTGTCCTCAGCCCGGATGTGTACATGGTAGATGAGGTGATAGTAAATGCTACCCGGGCCAATGAAAATACACCGGTTACATTTGCCTCTGTGGACAAGGAGGCGATCGAAAAACAGAATTTTGGCCAGGACCTTCCCTTCATAAATTTTACCCCTTCATTGGTCACTACTTCCGATGCAGGCGCAGGTGTCGGCTACACAGGACTCAGGATCCGTGGCTCAGACGCTACCAGAATAAATGTGACTATCAACGGTATCCCTCTCAATGACAGTGAATCCCAGGGAGTGTTCTGGGTGAATACTCCGGATATTGCCTCATCCACAGAGAATATACAGATACAGCGTGGCGTGGGCACCAGTACCAACGGTGCAGGCGCCTTTGGCGCCACCATTAACTTACAGACCAATACCCGTAAGAGCGATGCATATGCGGAGGTAGTTAATGCTGTAGGGTCATACAATACGCTAAGACATACCGTGGAATTTGGCAGTGGCCTCATCAATGATCAATGGACCTTTGACGGCCGGCTTTCCAAAATCACTTCCGATGGGTATATTGACAGGGCTTCATCGGATCTTCAAAGCTATTACCTGTCTGGCGGGTACTATGGTGAAAATACCCTCATCAAGGCCATTGTGTTTGGTGGGAAAGAGCGTACCTATCAATCGTGGTACGGTACACCGGAGGCTGTGCTGGACGGTGATGCGGAGGGCATCGAGGAGGTGATCCTCAACAACGGACTGAATGAAACGCAGGCGGAAAATATGAGAACAGCCGGAAGGACATTCAACTGGTACCTGTATGATGATCAGGTGGACAATTATCAGCAGGATCACTATCAGCTACACCTTTCCCAGCAGCTGGCTGGGGGATTTACCGGTAACATGGCACTGCACTATACCTATGGCCGGGGTTTCTTTGAAGAATTCAGGGAGGATGATGCCTTCCTTGAATATGGCCTGCCCAATACCACTATTGGCAGTGAAGTTATCGAACAATCTGACCTGGTCAGGAGAAGATGGCTGAATAATCATTTCTATGGCTTTACATGGTCATTCAATTATGAAGAGGAAAACGGGAACATCATCCTTGGAGGCGGCTACAATGAATACAACGGAGATCATTTTGGCGAGATCATCTGGTCGGAATTTGGCCAGAATGCCTTTATTGAAGACCGTTACTACGAAAATGTGGGGATGAAGAAGGATCTTAATACTTACCTGAAGACCAACTATCAGATTGGGGAGTGGCTGAATGTATTTGTTGATTTGCAATACAGAGATATCGACTATGAGATCAGTGGTGTTTTCGATACCCGCGATGCGGAGGGAAATGATATTATCCTGGGAGTTGAGGAAGACTATGATTTTTTCAATCCCAAGTTTGGCGTCACCTGGCAGTTGGATGAAGGAACACTGTATACTTCGTATGCCATTGCCAACCGTGAGCCCATCCGGTCTGATTTTGTGGACTCACGAACAGAGCCGGAGCATGAGACCCTGAGAAATCTCGAGCTGGGTTACCGGCTTATGAAACCAGGATTTCAGTTTGCCACTAACTTTTACTACATGAATTACAAAAACCAGTTGGTACTTACCGGAGGTGTAAATGATGTGGGAGGATCACTCAGGACCAACGTGGACAAAAGCTACCGGGCGGGGATTGAACTGGAAGGCGTTGTCAGGATCATGCCGAAATTGCAATGGAACGCCAACCTGACCCTGAGCAGGAATAGGATCGATACCTATGTAGAGGAGCTTAATGATTACGGAGTGAATTTTGATCAGCAGGAAAACTTTGTGCGTACAGTCCATAATGACACTGATATTGCCTTTTCTCCGAACGTAATTGCGGGGTCTCAGCTCACCTACATGCCATTTGCCATGTTTGAAGTGGGGCTTTTGACCAAGTATGTAGGAAAACAGTTTTTGGACAATACTTCCAGCGACAGCAGGACCATTGATGCCTATTTCGTTAATGACCTGAGATTCAACTATTCCTTCAGGACCCGGATCATTAAGGAGATAGGCCTGAATCTGCTGATCAACAATGTATTCAGCGAGTTGTACTCCTCCAATGGCTATACCTTTGGCTATTTCGGTGGGCCGGATTTCGAGGTAAGGGAAAATTATTTTTATCCTCAGGCCCCAGGAAATTTTCTGTTTTCCGTGCAACTCAGGTTTTGATCTGTGAGGTGTTTAAGGCTTTCTGACCAGCCGGTTAGAGCGTTTTTGTGAGGTTTATCATTGTGCCGGGGCATTCCTGACTTCACAGGATGTCTCAGCACAAGTACTTGGTACATGCAACCTTGTCAGGGCGATTCCATTTGTAGAAAAAAATCGTCAGCCATGGTCTGCGTTCTCACAGACTATCAAATTTTTTATGGAAACCAATGAGCTTTTAATTTGACGAGAGACTAAACTCCCATTTTGTAATCCTTGCCATCCCGTATAACTTTGTAGCAAAAAAATCCTGATGGTAAGCGCATCATCGTCCGGAATTCGTAATTTTTCACTGTCAGGATTCGTTCAGATCACCCGGCTCTGGAACCTGTTGATCATCGTGCTCACCCAGTATTTTGTGGCTTTTTTCCTTATAGAGTCCGGGCAGGGCATCATGCATTTCCTCACCCATTCCAGGCTGTTTGTACTCTCGCTGTCCTCTGTTCTGATCGCAGCTGCAGGATACATTATCAATGATTACTATGATGTGAAAATAGACCTCATTAACAAGCCCCAACGGGTGGTGGTGGGCAGAATGCTCAAGCGAAGGGTGGCCATGGCTTCACACATAGTCCTCAGCTCGCTGGGAGTGCTGCTGGGATTATCACTATCCCTGAAAATAGGGGCTATTAATCTGATCACCGTGGGGCTGCTTTGGCTCTATTCCAACCAGCTCAAGAGGATGCCTTTCATAGGCAACTTCGTGGTTGCCATACTCACTGGTTTAGCCGTTTATGTTGTGGATGTGTTGTTCAATACCGGCAATGTGATGATCCTGGCCTTCGCGGTTTTTGCTTTTTCATTTACACTAATACGGGAAATTGTAAAAGACATCGAAGATCTGAAGGGAGATGCTACATTTGGATGTAAAACGCTGCCTGTGGTTTACGGCGTCAGGCGTACCAAGAATTTGATCTATGTCTTCTCTGTCCTGTTCCTGGCAGGGATGTGTTTTCTGGCCTACACCTTTGTCGGTAAAGAGCTTATGGTGTTTTGTCTGGGGATGATCGTTCCACTAGGTTTGATCACCTTTAAGCTAAGGAGGGCTGATACGGTGAGGCACTTCAATCAGCTCAGCAATTACTGTAAGGTGATCATGCTGATCGGTATATTGAGTATGATATTTTTTTAGTTTCTGGCTTCGCAGTGATTATGCCTGGTCGAATAACAGTGTGCAGCTACTCTATCTTTCGTCTTTTTTGAATAACTTCGAACCGTACTTTTAGAAGCCCGGGCCCTTGAAAGATCCTATCACCAGAATTGCCGTTTTCGCTTCAGGCAGTGGTACCAATGCGGAGAATATCATAAACTACTTCAGCCAGGTTCAGGGTATGGAAGTGAGCCTTGTACTTTCCAACAACCCTGCAGCCTATGTACTGGAAAGGGCAAAAAGATTAGGTGTGCCTGCTGCCTGCTTTACAAAGGATGATATATATTCTAAGGATCATCTTCTGGATCGACTAAGACAGGCCCACATTGATTTTATAGTGTTGGCCGGCTTTTTATGGCTTGTGCCGGAAAAGCTGATCCACGCATATCCCGGTCGTATTCTGAATATTCATCCCGCTCTTCTTCCCAAATACGGAGGTAAGGGGATGTATGGTGAGAAGGTACACCGGGCGGTTAAAGAGGCTGGCGAAAAAGAAACGGGCATTACCATCCATTATATCAACGAGCGCTATGATGAGGGGCATATCCTTAAGCAGGTCAGATGTAAAATAGACCCTGAGGATGATACTGATACCATAGCTGACAAGGTACACAAGCTGGAATATGAGTACTATCCACGGGTGATTGAATCAGTGATTAACAATTATCATAAAAATTTATAGCTTTGCGGCTTCATAATTATCAAAAAACTTCTTACCACCTATGATCCCACCGGCAGAGTCACTGAGCAAACCGGCTCCGGGAACAGATCCCAACAGAACAGGAATGTCATTGAAGAAGATCAGAACAGCTCTTATTTCGGTATTTTACAAGGATAACCTTGAGCCCATTATTCGGTTGCTGGCAGAGCATGGCGTAGCTATATACTCTACCGGAGGTACACAAAGGTTCATTGAGGACCTTGGGGTGTCCGTTACCGCTGTGGAAGACCTCACCAGCTATCCCTCCATATTCGGTGGCAGGGTAAAGACTCTTCATCCAAAGGTCTTTGGTGGTATCCTGTACCGTCGTGAGCTGGAGGATGACGAGGATCAGGCCGCAGAATTTGAAATACCATCCATTGATCTGGTCATCGTGGATTTGTACCCCTTTGAGGAGACAGTGGCTTCCGGTGCTTCTGAAGAGGATATCATTGAAAAAATAGACATAGGTGGGATATCACTTATCAGGGCGGCGGCCAAGAACTATCGTGATGTGCTCATTGTGTCTTCAAGAGATCAGTATGAGCAGGTAGGATCCATACTAAGTGAGAAAGGGTGTGCCACGGAACTGTCAGACCGCAGGCTTTTTGCAGCGCGTGCGTTCGATATCAGTTCAAACTATGATTCAGCAATCTTCAACTATTTCAATGAAGATGCACAGGTAGAAAGCTTTAAGCAAAGTCTCCGGAGGAAAAAGACACTCAGGTATGGTGAAAATCCTCACCAGCAGGGTGCCTTCTACGGAGATCTTGAGTCGGTGCTGGAACAACTGAATGGCAAGGAAATGTCCTATAACAACCTTGTGGACATCGATGCGGCGGTAAGCCTGATGGAAGAGTTTGAGGAAACAGCCTTTGCCATTTTAAAGCATACCAATGCCTGTGGTGTAGCCACGGCTTCCACTGTAAAAGAGGCTTACCAAAAGGCGTTTGCCGCCGATACGGTTTCTGCTTTTGGCGGTGTTCTGATCACCAATGCCAAAGTGGACAAAGAGGCTGCTGAGGAAATGCATTCCCTGTTTTTTGAGATACTCATAGCTCCTGAATTTGATAGTGAGGCCCTTGAGGTGCTTGGGCAAAAGAAAAACAGGATATTGCTCAGGCAAAAGCAGCCACTGAATACGAAAAAGCAGTTCAAAAGCCTGCTGAATGGTGTTATTGAACAGGATCGTGACCTTAAAACGGATGAGCTCACCGATCTGAAGACTGTTACCAAACGAGAACCCGGCGAGGAAGATCGTGCAGCCCTGCTCTTTGCCAGTAAGGTATGTAAGCATACCAAGTCCAACACGATAGTGCTGGCCAGAGACGGGCAGTTACTCGCCAGTGGAGTAGGGCAGACCTCACGGGTGGATGCCCTGAAGCAGGCCATATTGAAGGCAAAGGAGTTTGGGTTTTCCCTTGAAGGGGCAGTGATGGCTTCCGATGCCTTTTTCCCGTTTCCTGATTGTGTTGAAATAGCCAGTAAAGAAGGTATAAAGGCAGTCATTCAGCCGGGAGGGTCCATTAAGGATCAGGATTCGATTGATTTTTGCGATAAACATGACATGGCTATGGTATTTACAGGAGTACGCCATTTTAAACACTAAAAAAAACTTTATTTGGTGGTTCTATAAAAAAACTAATTTGTAAATTTCCGTTTGTTCGTAACCCAAATCTTTTTGACAATATAACATGGGATTGTTTGACATTTTTTCCAGCGACATAGCTATAGACCTTGGTACAGCCAACACCCTCATTATCCATAAAGACAAAATCGTAGTAGATGAGCCCTCTATAATCGCCATTGACAAGAATACCAATAAGGTGTTGGCAATAGGCCGTGAGGCCATGCAAATGCATGAGAAGACCCACGAAAATATAAAGACAATACGTCCCTTGAAAGATGGAGTGATCGCCGACTTCCATGCGGCCGAGCATATGATAAGGGGGATGATCAAAATGATAGACAGTGGTAAGAAGTTCTTTCCTGCCTCTCACCGGATGGTGATCTGTATCCCCTCGGGTATCACCGAAGTGGAAAAACGGGCAGTCAGGGACTCAGCCGAACATGCCGGGGCCAAGGAGGTGTACATGATCCATGAACCTATTGCTGCGGCCATAGGTATAGGTATTGATATAGAAAGGCCAGTGGGCTCCATGATCGTTGACATAGGTGGTGGTACTACGGAAATAGCCGTAATAGCGCTGTCAGGTATTGTTTGTGACCAGTCTATCAGAGTGGCAGGAGATACCTTTAACAGGGATATTCTGGACTACATGAGGAGACAGCATAACCTTCTTATTGGTGAAAGGTCGGCAGAGAAGGTGAAGATAGAAGTGGGCTCGGCGCTCACGGAACTCGATGACGGGCCGGAAGATTATGAGATCAGAGGTCGCGACCTTATGACGGGGATTCCCAAGATCATTAAGATCTCCTACTCTGAAATAGCTTTTGCTCTTGATAAATCTGTGTCTAAAATAGAAGAGGCCGTGCTCAAGGCACTTGAGATCTCACCTCCGGAACTATCAGCCGATATCTATGATAATGGCATTCATTTAACCGGTGGTGGTGCTTTGCTGCGGGGTTTGGATAAACGTCTGGCTTTAAAAACAAAGTTACCCATACATGTGGCTGAGGACCCGTTAAGGGCTGTGGTGCGGGGTACTGGTAACTCCCTGAAGAACCTCAATTCGTTCAAGGCCGTGCTGATGACATAGATCGTAACAGCCGGTCCTGTATTTTTGCGATCTGAACAATTTGCTGCATAGATGCAACGACTATTTCTGTTTTTATACCAGTATAGAGCCTTTCTGACATTTCTGTTTCTTGAACTTTTTTGCATCTGGCTGATCGTAAACAATAATCCTTACCAGGGGGCAAAATTCTTCAACTCATCCAACAGATATGCGGCAGGTGTTTTGCAGTTTTCAGGCAGTATTACAGACTATTTTGGATTAAAGCGTGTCAATGAGCAGCTGGCAAATGAAAATGCGGCGCTCAGAAAGCGACTTAACCAGTTGAATCAGAGCCTCTACAGCCTGAATGTTCGTGAAATTGAAGATACGCAGATCATTAACCAGTATGACTTTACCGAAGCAAGGGTGATTAAGAACTCTGTGCGCCAGTTGGACAACTATATCACCATTAACAAGGGGCGGAATAACAACATAGAACCCGGTATGGCTGTCATTGACAATCATGGCATAGTGGGTAAGGTAAAAACAGTGTCCTCCCGCTTTGCTTTGGTGACATCCATATTGCATACGGATGTGCTGGTCTCAGCAAAGATCAAAAGGACCGGTGACCTGTGTACTATGAAATGGGATGGGCTCAGCCCCTATCAGGCAAAGGTCCTGTATGTACCCAGACATATACAATTACAGGCAGGGGACAGCATAGTCACGTCGGGCTACAATGCCGTTTTCCCGGAGAATATACCGGTAGGTGTTGTTGCTGACTTTGAACTTAGTGAAGATTCACCCTTTTATGATGTGACCATTGATCTGTCCAGTGATCTCAACGGACTGTCCTACGTATATGTGGTGGAAAACAATTTGATCATAGAGCTTGATTCGGTTCAGGCAGAAGTTTTGGAGGGAAGGAGATGAGTGGCAGGCTGGTAGTACAGATATTCTCCTTCTTTGCCTACTTACTTGCACAGGCATTACTGTTTAAGAACTTCGTTTTGTTCGATAATGCCTTTTGCCTGGTCTATGTTGGGTTCTTATTGATGTTGCCTGTCGAAACCAGTGTGCTTGCCCTGCTTGTGCTGGGTTTTGTTATGGGTGTCGGAGTAGACGTGTTTTATGACAGTCTGGGAATTCATGCGGCGTCCTGTGTGTTTATTATGTTTGTAAGGAACTACTGGCTGGGCCTGCTTACACCACAGGGAGGGTATGACTCCGGTGCCATACCATCCATAGCCCTTGATGGCTGGCAATGGTTCAGTTCGTATGCGTTACCATTGGTTTTTTTGCATCATGTCGCCCTTTTCTATACCGAGGCGGCTGGTTTTGGATTATTTACCTTTACGCTGGTGAAAGTACTGGCCAGTACGTTGTTCACCTTTATTGTATTGCTGCCTGTACAGTATTTCTTTTACAATAAAAGAAGGATATGAGCGATTCCAGGAAATACGTGATCCAACTGATCGTCATTTTAGTGGCCATTATATTTTTGATCAAGCTGTTTTCCATTCAGGTGCTTGATGCCAAATATGCTGTGGCGGCTTCAAGTAATGTTATACACAGAGAAGTGGAATATCCATACAGAGGGCTCATCTATGACCGGAACGGAAAACTGCTTGTTTACAATACCCCTCAATTCGATCTCACCATTACGCCCAATGAGGTGAGGAATCTGGATACGCTTAAATTCTGTGAGCTGTTCGACATGACACCGGAACAGTTAGAAGAGACCTACAATAGCCTCAGGAAGAAAAAGGGCTTTTCACGGGTAAGGGCCAACGTGCTTATCAAGCAGCTTTCTGAACGTGACCTTGCCCGCGTGCAGGATTATCTGGTGGATTTTCCCGGTTTTGACATTCAGGCACGTACTACCAGAGCCTATACAGCACCGGTCATGGCCAATGCATTGGGCTATGTGAGTGAAATAAGTCCGGGGCGCCTCAAACAGGATGCTATCAATTATTACAAACAGGGTGATTATATAGGACAAAGTGGTATTGAAGCATTTTATGAGGAACAGCTAAGGGGAAAAAGGGGAGTAAAATTCAAACTCAAAAATGTAAGGGGTATTGAAAAAGGGAGCTATGAGAATGGAGAGTACGATACACTGGCCGTTCCCGGCCAGAACCTGACCACCACCATCGACCTGGAGCTTCAGAAATACGGAGAATATCTCATGGCCGGTCAGTCCGGCAGTATTGTGGCCATTGAGCCCGCTACAGGAGAGATACTTTCCATTGTTTCAGGACCCTCCTATGACCCCAGTCTGCTCACAGGCCGGCACTACAGTAAAAACTTTGCGCAGATAAGCAGTGACACGCTGAAACCCCTTTTTAACCGGCCCTTGATGGCCCAGTACCGTCCGGGATCTATCTTTAAGGTGATCCAGGCTATGGTGGCGCTCAATGAGGGGGTTATCAGCCGGCAGACGTATATCCCCTGTATTATGGTGCCCATGAAATGTCACTACCACGGACCGGGAGAAACCCTGATCGGTGCCATCACCAACTCCTGCAACCCTTATTTCTACAATGTGATGAAGCGGGTGGTGAACCGGGGTAAGTCCGAAAGTCCCTTTGAGGATACCCGCATAGGGTTGGAAAAATGGGAGGAATACATTGCTTCCTTTGGCCTTGGATCACCGCTGGGTATTGACCTGCCAAACGAAAAAAGCGGTATGGTACCGGGTGTTAAATATTATGACCGGGCCTATGACAACAGGCCATGGAAGTATTCCAATATTTACTCAATAGCCATCGGAGAGGGAGAAAATCTTGTTGTACCGCTGCAAATGGCCAATTTCGCAGCTACGGTGGCCAATCGTGGCTACTACTACATCCCCCATTTGGTGAGATCCATAGGAGAGGACGGAGAGTCGCTCCCCGTGTACCGCGAAAAGCACTATACCATGGTAGACCCTCAGTATTTTGATGTAGCGGTGGAAGCTATGGCAGAGGTAGTGAGGTCGGGTACCGGGCAGTACCGGGCTAAACTAAAAGACATCGAGGTATGTGGTAAGACAGGTACTGTACAGAATGATCCGCTACCGGATCACTCAGTATTCATTGCCTTCGCTCCTAAGGATGACCCCAAAATAGCGGTATCCGTATATGTGGAAGATGCAGGACAGGGAGCCCGCGCGGCTGCTTCCATTGCCAGCCTGATGATAGAAAAATATCTACTGGGAGAAACGGAGCGTCCCTACATTGAAGAATTTGTAAAAAGAGGAGAGTTTTTGTATTGAGACGAGGGGATAACATAACCGGTAATCTGGACTGGCTCACGATCATGCTATTCTTTTTGATCGCTCTGCTGGGGTGGCTCAATATATTTGCTGCAGTATATGATGAAAGTGTCAATCAGAACATTTTCGATCTTTCCCTGAACAGCGGCAGGCAGTTGATCTTTATTGCAGCATCCGTCATTCTTGTAATTGCCATTATGGTCATGGACTTCCGATTCTATGATACCTTTTCCTGGTTCATTTATGGTGCGATCGTACTTCTGTTGATCATAGTATTGCTTTTTGGTCGTGAGGTAGCAGGGTCACGATCGTGGTTTGAGCTTGGAGCGTTCAGGCTGCAACCATCGGAACTGGCCAAATTTGCGACAGGGCTGGCACTGGCCAAATACATCAGCACTCCCGGCTTCCGGATAGATCGCCTTTCCCATCAGATCATTTTATTTGGCATTATTGCCATTCCAGCGGTACTGATCGTGTTACAGGGCGATGCCGGTACAGCTATGGTCTATTCTGTTTTTATTCTTGTGCTTTTCAGAGAGGGCCTGTCTCCTGTGCTGCTGTTAACAGGTGCCTTTTCGGCTGTGATTTTTATTCTGACCCTTTTGATTGATGATCATGTTTATCTCTACATGGGTATACTGGCGGTTGCTACCGTTACGGTTATTCTTAATAAGAAAAGAATAAAAAGGATCAGTCTGATTGTGGCTGGGGCGCTGGTCGTGGCGGGAGTAATACGCAGTGTGGACTATGTGATCAACGATGTGCTTAAGCCACACCAGCAAAACAGGATCAAGGCTTTCATTAATCCGGACTCCGATCCCCTCGGGTTTGGCTGGAACGTCACCCAATCCAAGATCGCTATTGGTAGCGGCGGTCCATGGGGAAAAGGATTTTTAAAAGGTACACAAACCAAGTTTGACTTTGTACCCGAGCAGAGTACGGATTTTATATTTTGTACCATTGGTGAAGAACATGGCTGGATCGGTAGCCTGATCACGATCACACTTTTTGTAGCCCTGATCCTGCGTGTGATCTACATTGCCGAGAGGCAGAAATGGCGCTTTGCCCGTGTTTACGGATACTCGGTAGCCTGTATTTTTTTCTTCCATTTTGCAGTGAATATAGGGATGACCATCGGTCTTTTTCCTGTGATCGGTATTCCCTTGCCACTTTTCAGCTACGGAGGCTCTTCTTTCTTTGGGTTTACACTACTCCTGTTCATTCTGCTCAAGCTGGACGCCCACCGAACTCAGGTGCTGGTACATTGAACATAAAATAATGAATATTCCTGGAGAATAGGATCACATAGGTTTTCAGGATTGTTTTCAGACACATATATTTGTATATTTTAATATGTATAAAAAACCTCACAAAACCATGGGCAGGTTTGGCTTCGTGCTGCTTTGTTTCATTCCTGGAACCGGTCTTTTATTTGCTCAGACTACTTCCACCGTCACTAATCCACGCTGGGATAACAATGCTGACTGGACAGGAACTGCCCCTGGCTATGATACCAATCAGTCGGCTATTCTTGATCACGACAGCGATATCAGTGGTAACTCCTTGATTATCAATGGTGGTCATACCGTAACCATCAATGCAGGCCGTACGCTTACTACAGATGAAACTATCACTATAAAGGTAGGGGGTACCCTAATCGTCAACGGAACTATTACCGGAACGGATGCGGGAAAAGAGTTTAAAATAGAAAATGGTACGCTTACCGTTAACTCAGGAGGTATCTTTGACTGGGCCGGATTCTGGACTAGTGATGATGACCCTGCCACGATAACAATAGACGGCTCGGTGACTGTAGGCGGTGATATGAGTAACAAAACGACTATCGGAGGATCAGGTAGTCTGGTAGTCAACGGCACACTCAATAATGACGGAGGGTCAATATTTGGTTGTACCGACGCTGGCGATGGATGTTGTAGCGGTCCCGGATGCACCTTGCCGGTGGAATTACTGAATTTTAAGGCAGCTCCGATCCACGATAATTCAGGTGTTCTGATCGAGTGGTCAACAGCTACTGAGGTGAACAATGATTATTTTACCTTAAAAAGATCTGATGACCACACAAGGTTTGAAACAATCGCTGTGGTGAAAGGAGCCGGGAACAGTCAGAAAACGGAAAACTATGCTTTCATTGACCGCTATCCACACTATGGTCGCAACTATTATTCGCTAACCCAAACGGATTATGACGGGACCTCAGAAACGTTTTATACCATATCCGTCTACATCGAAGCGAGGGATAAGGTACAGGTTTATCCCGTACCTGTTACAGCCGGTCATAGTCTTACGGTCAAAATGGAAATACCAAAGGAAGAACATATTCATCTGAGACTAAGGAATATTCTCGGAAAAGAGGTTTTTAATGATGAATTTTCGGCAGAGCAGGGAATAGTTGTAAACAGATCAATCCGAACGACCGGTATGACCGCTGGCAGTTATATTTTAACCATAGCCGGACCAGGACTGAATGAGAACTATAGAGTGATCATCAGGTAAACTGCGGGAATAATTCGTCAAAACCTTTTACTCAGCACCTCCAGAAATTCCTGCACCTCTTCGGATTCCTGATCCCAGTTGGGGAATTGCTCATGTAGGTAGTCTATCGCGTTCTGATGGTTGTTATGTCCCTCCAGAACCTCTACAGCCTCTTTGAACCTGTTATCATCCCCATCAAAAAGCGTATTGATAAACATGAAGCGCTGATTGATCGTGATATTATCCAGAATACTGCTGATCTTCTGCTGTGAGTGAATATCGGCCAGCGTATTTTTCCTTTCACCCGACAACTCATCGTGAAGGGTCTTTTGAGTTTGCCCGGTATTCTGCTGAACGTCCTGCTCATTTATTCCGGCATGTTCCGGTTTGTGGTCAATGTCCGGTTCTTCCTCAGCCATGTTCTCCGGAACTGCCAGGGGTGCTGTCTCTTCTACCGTGTAAAGGTCATTTTCTCCAAGTGGGATCACCGCGGTGAATTCCTTCAGGTACTTTTCTATGTCTTCAGGCGTATCATCTATACTGGCAAATACTTCATCCAGTAGCCCAGGGAGATTATTCCTGTTCACAACCGCCAGGTGCTGTTCTTCCACCTTTTGGATCATTACTTCCAGCAGGTTTTTGTTCACCTTCACATACCTTAGTATTCTTTTCAGGTCCTCCACTTTCATGGCGTCATCATTCATCTCAAGAATGTGGGTATAAAAATCATAAGGAGAGAAAATGAGCAGCACGGTCTCTTCCGTAGCACTCTGAAAGAGAGGGATAAAATCGTTTTTGCTGATCGAGATATGTCTCGACAGGGTATTCATAAATTCACGAAGCGCATTCTTTACCTCTTCATTCTCATAATCGAAGTATTTGCTCCGGAGTTTACCCGTCTCTTTTTGCCATTGCTTGAATAGATTCTTGATAACAAACAGATTTACCTGTCTTATAGGCTGTAGTTCAAGTACATCGGTACCGGATATCTTCGTCCTATCCCTAAAAAACTGATCAGCTATGGTGTTGGTGAAGCGTTCACTATATTTTTTTATACCTTCGCGGTTTAACCTGTTTTCCATTCCTGAGTTATATAAGTATTTCAGTACTACATTCACGAGATCAACGCTTTTAAAGTTAGCAATAATGCCTAAAATCACAGTTAAAAATATGCATGGCCTCGTTGCGGAAACGACAGTGCGGGGCCAATCCGTATTAGCGGTATTGCAGTTGAACCATGTAGACTGGATGCATGCCTGTGGGGGTAAAGGCAGGTGCACCACATGTAAAATGACTGTGGTCTCAGGGCTGGAGAATCTGGCACAGCTTACAGTGCACGAGAAAAGATTCCGGGAGGCCGGGCTGATTGGCAAAAATGAAAGGCTGACCTGCCAGGCGGTACTGGACCGCGGACTGATAGAAATAGAAGTACCACAACACTCAAAACTACCGCATATTGATTATTCAGATTAGTTCAACGTTCAACGTTGAAAGTTAAGAGTGGATGTAACATGGAACTTTCAACTTCGAACACAGAACTTTGGACGTAGAACAAATATGTTTATTGAGCCCAATTTTGGAAAAACAAAAAAGACCGGCTGGATCGAAGTGATCTGTGGGTGCATGTTCTCCGGTAAGACGGAGGAACTCATCCGTAGGCTGAATCGTGCCATCATTGCCCGGCAAAAAGTGGAAATATTCAAACCTTCGGTGGACAGCAGATACCATAAGGATCATGTAGTATCTCATGATGAAAACTCAATCCGGTCTACAGCCGTAGACTTCGCTAACGATATTCTGTTACTCGCGGGAGAATGTGATGTAGTAGGCATTGATGAGGCACAATTCTTTGATGACGCCATCGTTGAGGTATGCAACAAGCTCGCCAATGCAGGAAAGAGAGTGGTAGTAGCCGGGCTGGATATGGATTTTGAAGGCAGGCCGTTCGGTCCCATGCCTTACCTTCTGGCTGTAGCCGAATTTGTCACGAAGGTGCATGCTATTTGCGCCCAAACAGGGGAGCTGGCTTCATTTTCCTTTCGGTTGACGGAAGAAAACGATAAGGTAGTTTTGGGTGAGAAACAGCAATATGAAGCAAGAAGCAGAGCCAGCTTTTTGGAAGGAATGAAAGAAAGAAAAAAGAAGTGAAGAAACTTTATATACTGCTGATATTACTGGCGTCAGTGGCCGGCGCCCAGGATATTCCACTAGGTACCTGGAGAACCCACTTCTCATACAACGCTGTTACAGCCCTGGCAGACGCTGGTAACCGGATCTACGCAGCTTCCACCGGGGGTATCTTTGTTTTCGATAAAGATGATAACAGCCTTACCACTATAGGAAAATTGCAGGGATTGCAGGAAGAGGATATTTCTGCCATTCACTATAACCCCGGAACCTCACAGCTATTTGTAGGGTATGGTAGCGGTAACCTGGACATCATCGAAGGTTCTGAGATCATAAACATTGATCTCACTACAGATTCCCAGATCACCGGTTCACGGACCATCAATGACATTACTACGGCCGGTGGCTCTCTCTTTCTGATGACAGATTTTGGCGTGTTACGGCTGGACCAGCAGAAGCTTGAAGTGACTGAGACGATAAGAGAGATAGGTGAGGACAGAGGCCCTGTACAGGTTTACCAGGCCGCATTTTTCAGTGACTCGCTGTTTCTTGCTACCAGCGACGGGGTATTGGTGACCAACATTGTGAACAATGTCAACCTGGCTGATCCCAATGGATGGAAACGGTTCGGCCCGGAGGACAATTTGCCTGAGTCTTCATTTCAGGTCATTGTTGATCATAATGATCAAATAATGGCAGGCAAATCAGGGGATGGGCTTTACAGCTATTCCACTCAATGGACCAAAACCCCGGTTTTTGAGAACAGTACATTTCAAAGTGTAAAGGTGTCTGGCAACAGTACCCTTTTCGTGGTTGACAATACCGTATTCGAATTGGATGAAAATCTGCAGGTTACACCCATTCAGGACGAATTGATCGTTGATCCTGTGGATGCCCTAAAGCAGGAAGCCGGTGGTCTTTTCGTCGGTGACCTGTCCAGTGGTATGGTGACCGATTTCGCAGGAGGGTTCCAGTCCCTGATCCCATCCGGCCCTTACTCGGACCGCGCTTTCAGAGTGACACATCAGGGTACCGGGGTCATAGGTTTACCCGGTGGTTATAACATTAATTTGAGCCCACAACGGATACCAGGCGGATACTATCTGTTCAGAGGGGGGCAGTGGTCCAACTTCCGCAGTGGAGAAGGGCTACCTGAATTCAATGATGCCGTGGACGCAGTTTACCAGAACAGACTGAACAGGACCGTACTGGCCTCCGCAGGCTACGGGCTTTTGACGATCAATAGTGACGGGGGTGCCGAACTCATTGATGAGAATACTGAAGGTAGTCCGCTTATCAATACCCTGCCATCCGGTCGAAACGTGGTCATTCCATCCATTCTGGATTCGCCCGAAGGCCTTTGGGTGCTCAATTATGGCGCATTTACCCCTCTTCACCTGTGGCAGGATGACGGGCAATGGAGGTCCTTTTCTCTGCCCTCCAACGGGGTTACTGACATAAAAGGTAATGCTACACAATTATGGATGATCATAGATCCGCGCAGAGGAGGAGGGATCATGGTGTTTGACAAGGTGTCGGGTGAGGCACGCATGCTTACAGAAGAGCCCGGCAACGGTGGGCTGGTCAGCTCACAGGTCAATGCACTGGAACCAGACCGTGAAGGGCTCATATGGATAGGGACTGATGAAGGAGTGTCCGTTATTACTAATCCCTTTTCAGCCCTGTCCGGTACAGTAGACGCTTTTGAGCCGATATTTGAGAACAGGCCACTGCTAAGGGATGAATTCATCACGGCGATAGCCGTAGATGGAGGTGACAGGAAATGGATAGGCACTACCAATGGTGTATGGCTGTTCGATCCACAGGCTGATCGGCAACTCCTGAACTTCACGGAAAACAATAGTCCCCTGCCCTCCAATGAAATACTGGACATTACCATTGATCCCGTTTCAGGAGAAGTGTTTTTTGCCACACCCTCAGGAATACTGTCCTTCCGGGAAGGAGCGACGCGGGGAGGCAGTACTCATAATGATGTAAGGGTATTCCCTAACCCCGTCACTGCTGATTTTACCGGCACCGTTGGCATCTCCGGTCTGGTGGAGGACGCACAAATAAGGATCACAGATGCCAGTGGTAAGCTGATATGGCGCACCCGGGCTGTAGGGGGCACAGCTACCTGGCACGTAAGTGATTACAACGGTAATCGCGCAGCAAGCGGGGTCTACTTCATTTTCAGCTCGGATGATGACGGAGAAGAAACATTTGTAGGTAAAATTGCCGTAGTGAATTAATGAAACTTCCAGCTTGTTACACCATCGTAACATAGGTATGGACCTGATTGCAGAATGCTTCACAAAACAAGAGGGATCGTATTTAAATTCTTCAGGTATCGGGACACGTCCATAATCGTGAAGATACTTACTGAAAGGCTGGGTGTACAGACCTATGTAGTCAATGGGGTAAGAAGTAAAAATGCAAAAATCAAAATCGCCCTTTTCCAGCCGCTTACACTCCTGGATCTTGTAGTCTATTATAAGGAAAATGCCGAGATGCACCGGATAGCAGAGGTCAGATGCACGGAACCTTACCTGTCCATGCCTTATAATGTTGTTAAGTCATCCATAGGAGTATTCCTTGCGGAAGTACTTTATAAATCTATAAAGGAAGAAGGAGAGATAACCGATCTGTTTGATTTTATTCATGATTCAATGATGGTCTTTGATCATCTTGAAACGGGTTTTGAGAACTTCCATCTGCAATTCATGCTCAAACTGACACGGTACCTCGGTTTCGGTATGGAAAATATCTTTGCTGACAAAGTCCCGGGTTCTGAAAATACTATAGTCCGGTTGCTGAAAAGCCCCTATGATGGTCAGGTCACACTTACCAATGGAGAACGTAGAGAGGCATTGGATTCAATCATCCGGTTTTATACCTCGCATATTGATTCCTTTGGTGAGCTTAGGTCCCTCAGAGTACTGCAGGAGGTGCTGTAGATCCCGCTACGGGAACACTGTAATTCCACGCGCTTCCGGACAATATTTACTTCTGCGCACACGGTTTTTTTAAGTGCCAGAGGCTGTACCCTGCCGGGCTTAAAAATTTTAAACCCAGTATTTGCTTACTCATCATTAGTTTCTATCTTTGCAGTCCTTTTGCGTAAAATTCGCGGGGGGCTTGGCATTTATTGCCTTTAAACATTTCAAAATGTCTGGTATAATAGGAAGAAAAATCGGAATGACTAGCGTCTACAGTGCCAATGGTAAAAACATACCATGCACAGTGATAGAGGCTGGTCCTTGTGTAGTTACACAAGTGAAGAACGAGGACACAGACGGCTACAGTGCCGTACAGTTGGGCTTCGGGGAGCGAAAAGAAAAAAATACTCCCAAGGCCTTGTTGGGACATTTCAAAAGAGCCAATACCACTCCAAAGAAGGAAGTGGCAGAATTCAGGGATTTCCGGATTGAATTCGAAGGAGGTGTGGAGCTTGGACAGGAGATCAAGGTAGCAGATGTATTTGCCGAAGGAGACTTCGTGGATGCCATTGGTACTTCGAAAGGTAAAGGTTTCCAGGGGGTAGTGAAAAGACATGGCTTCGGTGGTGTGGGACAACGAACCCACGGACAGCATAACAGAGAGCGTGCTCCGGGATCTATCGGTGGGGCGTCTTATCCGGCGAGGGTATTCAAAGGTATGAGAATGGCCGGCCGGACCGGCGGAAAGCGGGTCAAGATGATCAACCTTGAAGTAGTCAGGATCGTTCCCGAAAAGAATCTCATTCTGGTGAGTGGCTCAGTGCCTGGTGCCAATAACTCAACTGTAATTCTTGAGAAATAATGAACGTAGCAGTAGTAAAATATAACGGTGAAGATACCGGAAGAAAAGTGACCCTTTCCAAGGAGGTGTATGGTATCGAACCGAATGATCACGCCATCTATCTTGATGTTAAGCAGTACCTGGCCAATCAGCGTCAGGGTACGCACAAGTCAAAGGAGCGGGCGGAGATAGTCGGATCTACAAAAAAAATCAAAAGACAAAAGGGTACAGGTACTGCTCGTGCAGGAAGCATTAAGTCTCCTATTTTTAAAGGTGGAGGTAGAGTGTTCGGGCCGCGTCCCAGAAACTATTCCTTCAAGCTGAATAAAAAGCTGAAAGAGCTGGCCAGAAGATCGGCCCTGGCTTACAAAGCCAAAGACAAAAGTATTAGCGTTGTTGAAGACTTCTCTTTCGAGGCTCCCAAAACAAAAGAGTATATCAATATGCTCAACGCTCTTTCTGTTGCGGATAAGAAAACACTGCTTGTTTTGCCGGAATCCAACAGGAATGTTGTACTGTCAGGGAGAAACGTACCGAACACCAGAGTGACAACTGCCGACCAGTTGAACACTTATGATGTACTGGATGCTGACAACCTGATATTGAGTGAGAGCTCAGTAGAGAAGATTGATAACCTATTGAAAAAATGATCATGAGCATTTTAGTAAAGCCATTGGTTACTGAAAAAGTCTCTGCCTTGAACGAAAAAGGAAAGTATGGTTTCATTGTAAACCGCAATGCCAATAAGGTGGAGATCAAAAAGGCCGTAGAGAAAATGTACGGTGTGACTGTAGAGGATGTAAATACTATGAACTACCTCGGAAAGAAGAAAGCCAGGTATACAAAGTCAAAGATCATTACTGGTCGTACGCCATCCTACAAAAAAGCCATTGTGACGGTTGCAGATGGTGATGTAATTGATTTTTACAGCGAAATTTAACTGAAGCAAGATGGCAATTAAAAAATTAAGACCGGTCACTCCAGGCCAAAGATACAGGATAGCGCCGGCGTTCACGGAGATTACCAAATCTACTCCTGAGAAATCGCTGGTAGTTACAAAAAAGAAAAGCGGCGGTAGGAATAACTCCGGTAAGATGACCATGCGTTACATCGGTGGAGGACACAAGCAAAAGACCAGGATCGTAGATTTTAAAAGAAATAAGTTTGACATACCTGCTACTGTTAAGTCAGTGGAATACGATCCTACGAGATCCGCGCGTATAGCCTTATTGTACTATGCTGATGGTGCCAAGGCCTACATTATTGCTCCCGAAGGTATCAAAGTGGGGCAGAAAGTGGTGTCCGGTGAAAATGTTGCTCCCGAAGTAGGCAATACGCTTCCTTTGGTCAAAATACCCTTAGGTACCATTGTTCACAATGTAGAGCTCAAGCCCGGCAAGGGCGGAGCCATGGCACGTAGCGCCGGATCGTACGTTCAGTTGCTGGCAAGGGAAGGAAAGTACGCCACTGTGAAGTTGCCTTCAGGGGAAACCCGTAAGGTATTGGTGACCTGTCTGGCCACTATTGGTTCGGTATCCAATTCTGATCACATGAATGTGAGCCTTGGTAAAGCCGGTAGGAACAGGTGGTTGGGAAGAAGACCGCGTACAAGGGGTGTAGCTATGAACCCTGTTGATCACCCCATGGGTGGTGGTGAAGGCCGTGCTTCAGGAGGACATCCGAGATCAAGGACAGGATTGCTGGCGAAAGGCAAGAAGACCAGGGCGCCCAAAAAATATTCCAATAATCTAATCATCAGTAGAGGTAAGAAATAATGGCTAGATCACTAAAGAAGGGACCTTATATTGATTTCAGGCTGGAGAAAAAAATCGAAGCCATGAATGACTCCGGGAAAAAATCAGTGATCAAAACATGGTCACGCAGGTCGATGATCTCTCCGGACTTCGTAGGTCACACTTTTGCCGTGCATAATGGCAATAAGTTTATCCCGGTATATGTAACGGAAAACATGGTAGGACACAAGCTTGGTGAGTTTGCCCCTACCCGCAATTTCAGAGGTCACGTTGGTAAAAAAGACAAAGGCAGGAGATAACTATGGAGGCAGTAGCTAAACTTAATAATGTACCTACCTCACCCAGAAAGATGCGCATGGTAGCGGATCTTATTCGTGGGGAGAGTGTGAGCAGAGCCTTGAATATTTTGAAGTTTGAGCCCAAGCAAGGCGCCGCGCGTCTGGAAAAGCTGCTTTTGTCGGCTATTTCCAACTGGCAACAAAAAAATGAAGAGGTAGACCTCGAAGATGCTGATCTTTTTATCAAGGAGATCAGAGTGGACAGCGGACGTATCCTGAAAAGACTGAGACCTGCTCCCCAGGGTAGGGCTCATAGGATAAAAAAGAGATCCAATCACGTGACGCTCGTACTGGATAGCAAAATGCCAGTAGCTGAAGTGGAAGAGACTAAAGAAAACACGGAAGAAAAAGAAGATAAGTAATGGGACAAAAAGTTAACCCTATAGCTTTAAGACTGGGTATCGTCAGGGGATGGGATTCTGCATGGTACGGCGGTAGTACTTTTTCTGATAAGCTGGTAGAAGATCATAACATCAGAAAGTATGTGAGAGCACGTATCCCCAAGGGCGGGATCTCCAAGGTGGTGATCGAAAGGACCCTTAAAAGGATCACCCTTACCATCCATACCGCCCGTCCCGGAGTAGTTATCGGTAAAGGCGGTGCTGAGGTAGACAAGATCAAGGAAGAGCTTAAGAAACTGACCGGAAAAGATGTACAGATCAACATTTTTGAGATCAAACGACCCGAACTGGACGCCAAGCTGGTAGGGGAGTCTGTTGCGCAGCAGTTGGAGGCAAGGATATCCTACCGCAGGGCGATGAAGCAGGCCATAGCTTCGGCGATGAGAGTAGGAGCTCAGGGGATCAAGATCAAGGTTTCCGGACGGTTGGGCGGTGCTGAAATGGCACGTACCGAGCAGTACAAGGACGGAAGAATACCTTTGCATACCCTGAGAGCAGATATTGATTACGCCATCAGTGAGGCCAATACAGTATATGGAAAGATTGGTATTAAGGTATGGATCTTCAAAGGTGAAGTATACGGCAAGCGGGATCTTTCTCCCAACGTAGGTCTTGGAAGCAATGCGCCCGGTGGAGGCAGAGGCGGACGCAAAAGAGCCCCTGAAGGCGCAAAAAGAAGAAGAGGTAATTAATACTTGATAGTTGCGTGTAGCGCGCTTTAATACGGACAAAAGATGTTACAGCCAAAGAGAGTAAAATTCAGAAAAAAGCAGAAAGGCAGAGTAAAGGGCATTGCGCAACGAGGCCACAGGATCGCCTTTGGAGCATTCGGTATAAAGGCTCTTGAGCCCGGATGGATCACCTCCAGACAAATAGAGGCAGCAAGGATAGCCATGACCAGGGCCATGAAAAGGGAGGGGCAGGTATGGATCAGGATCTTCCCAGACAAGCCTGTGACCAAAAAACCCGCTGAAGTAAGGATGGGTAAGGGAAAAGGAGCCCCTGAATACTGGGTAGCCGTGGTCAAGCCCGGTACCATTATGTTTGAAGCAGGAGGTATAAGAATGGATCTGGCCAAGGAGGCCTTAAGACTTGCACAGCAGAAGCTTCCCATCAAAACTAAATTTGTAGTACGCAGAGACTACGTAGAATAGAAGAAAAATGAAAAATTCAGAGATTCGCGCCTTGAGTCTGGAAGAGTTGCGGCAAAAACTGGCGGGTGAGAAAGAAGCCTTCCAAAAGATGACTTTTGCCCATGCCATCTCCCCCATTGAGAATCCAATGAAAATAAAGGAGACCAGAAAGCTTATCGCCAGACTGCAGACAGAAATAAGGGCTAAGGAACTTGCTAAATAAGAATTAAATGGAGTCCAGAAAACTAAGAAAAGAAAGAATAGGGGAGGTGGTCAGCAATAAAATGCAAAAGTCGATCACCGTAGCGGTCAACAGAAAGGAGAAGCACCCTATCTATGGTAAGTTTGTGAATAAAACTACCAAATTCATGGCTCATGATGAAAAGAACGAGTGCGGCATCGGCGATACTGTAAGGATCATGGAGACTCGTCCTTTAAGCAAGAAGAAAAGGTGGAGATTAGTTGAAATCATAGAAAAGGCGAAATAAAATGGTACAGCAGGAGTCGAGGTTAAACGTAGCGGATAACAGTGGAGCAAAGGAAGTGCTCTGCATCCGTGTATTGGGAGGTACCGGCAAAAGGTACGCTTCCGTAGGTGACAAGATTGTTGTGTCAGTGAAATCTGCCATGTCTTCCAGTAACCTGAAAAAAGGTACAGTTTCAAGGGCAGTAGTGGTAAGGACGAAAAAAGAGGTGAGACGTAAGGACGGATCCTACATCCGTTTTGAAGATAATGCGGCAGTTCTGCTCACTGCAAACGATGAGCCCAGAGGCACTCGTATATTCGGTCCTGTAGCAAGAGAGCTGCGTGAAAAGCAGTTTATGAAGATAGTTTCATTGGCCCCTGAAGTTTTATAAACCATGGAAAGGAGAAAGAACAAACAGCAAAAGCTGCACATCAGGAAAGGCGATACCGTGAAGGTAATTGCCGGCAACAGCAAGGGAAAATCCGGTAGTGTCCTCGAAGTTATCCCCTCAAAAAACAGGGCCATTGTAGAAGGCGTCAACGTAGTTACCAAACATGTGAAGCCATCGGCCACCAAGCCTGAGGGAGGTATTGAAAAAACTGAGGCTTCCATTCACATCAGCAATCTGATGGTAGTAGATCCTTCCAATGGAGAAGCCACGAGAATTGGGCGAAAAGAGAATAAGGAAGGCAAATTGCAGAGATATTCCAGGAAAACAGGAGAATTCATTTAAAAATGGCTACACCCAGATTACGAGAAAAATATACGAAAGAGATCGTGCCGGCACTGAAGGAGAAATTTCAGTACAAGTCCGTGATGCAGGTGCCCAAGATCGAGAAGATCTGTATCAACAAAGGGATCGGCGCAGCGGTAGCAGATAAAAAACTGGTAGATACAGGTGTGGAAGAACTTACCCTGATTACTGGCCAGAAAGCCGTGCCTACTTTGTCCAAAAAGTCCATATCGAACTTCAAACTGCGTGATGGTATGCCGATTGGCGCTAAAGTGACCCTGAGAGGTGAGAAAATGTATGAGTTCATGGACAGGCTCATGACGGTGGCACTCCCGAGGGTACGTGACTTCCGGGGTATCAGCGACAAGGGATTTGATGGAAGAGGCAACTACACTGTGGGAGTAAAGGAGCAGATCATCTTTCCTGAGATCAGCATCGATAAGGTGAACCGGATCAGCGGAATGGATATTACATTTGTTACCTCCGCCAATACAGACGAAGAAAGCTATGAATTGCTTAAGGCATTTGGTATGCCATTCACAAGCAAAAACTAATAAAGCACTATGGCAAGAAAATCGGTTATAGCAAGAGAGAAAAAAAGAGAGAGACTGGTAGCACGGTATGCTGCAAAGAGAAAAGCCCTGAAAGAGGCAGGTGACTATGCAGCACTGGACAAGCTTCCGAGGAATGCTTCTCCCGTAAGGTTACATAACAGGTGTAAGCTGACGGGCCGCCCTAAAGGTTACATGAGAAAATTTGGTATCTCAAGGGTAACTTTCAGAGAGATGGCCTCAGAAGGGAAGATACCCGGTGTGACCAAGGCGAGCTGGTAAAAAGCTCTCTTTATATTTTGTTCAAAAGAAATGTTACGTATCTTTGCAGGCCCGTTTTAGGGGCGTGCAATTTTACTTTAGATCAATAAAGAAATGACAGATCCGATAGCAGATTATTTAACCCGTCTGAGGAATGCGCTTAAGGCCCGTCATAGGGTGCTGGATATTCCTGCGTCGAATATCAAGAAGGAAATTACCAAAGTACTTCATGAAAAGGGGTATATTCTGAATTACAAGTTTGAGGATACAAAAAATCATCAGGGGAATATCAAAATTGCCCTGAAATATAATACAGAAACCAAAAAACCAGCTATCCTGCATTTGGAGAGAGCAAGCAAACCAGGTCTCAGGAAGTATGTACATGCCAATACTATGCCACGTGTACTGAATGGTCTTGGGGTAGCCATTGTGTCTACTTCCAAAGGTGTAGTTACGGATAAGGAGGCACGCGACATGAATGTGGGTGGCGAGGTATTGTGTTACGTATATTAATAACAAGTTAAACAATGTCAAGAATAGGGAAAAAACCAATCAAACTTGCTGAGGGTGTAAGCTACACGTTCGACCAGAATTCTGGTGAAGTGGCAGTGAAGGGCCCAAAGGGTGAGTTGAAGCAAACCATAGACCCTGCCTTTAAATTGGTTGAAAATGAAGGCGCATTGACGGTTGAGAGACCCACGGAGCAGAAGAGGCACAAGGCGCTGCATGGTCTGTACAGGTCACTCATCAACAATATGATAGTGGGTGTAAGTGAAGGTTTTCAGAAGCAGCTCGAACTGGTGGGTGTGGGTTATAAAGCCACGGCCCAAAACAATGTACTGGAACTCAGCCTTGGTTATTCACACAACATCTGGCTGGCAGTGCCGGCTGAGATAAAAGTATCAGCGCAGACAGAGAAGGGTAAAAATCCGATTGTCACACTTGAAGGATCTGACAAACAGTTACTGGGACAGGTCACTGCCAAGATCAGATCATTGAGAAAAGTAGAGCCCTACAAAGGAAAAGGTATCCGGTTTGTAGGAGAGCAGATCAGGCGTAAAGCAGGAAAACAGGCAGCTAAATAATTAAGGAAATGGCGTTTAACAAGTATAAAAGAAGACTTCGGATTAAAAGAGGGATCAGAAACAAGATTGCCGGTACTCCTGAGAAGCCGCGTTTGTCAGTTTTTAAAAGTAATAAAGCTATCTATGCTCAGATCATTGATGACACCAAAGGTCATACGATGACCGCAGTGTCCTCATCAGAGCTTGGTAGCAATGGATTGAATATCGAAGTGTCAAAAAGTGTGGGCAAAAAGCTGGCTGAGAAAGCACTGGCCAGCGGTATTGAGAGGATCGTTTTTGACAGAAATGGCTATTTGTATCACGGAAAAGTAAAAGCTTTGGCTGATGGTGCCAGAGAGGGAGGTCTAAAATTTTAAAGTATTATGTCTCAAAGCAATATACGATCAGTCAAAGCCAGTGAAATAGACCTTAAGGAAAAGGTTGTTGCCATAAAAAGGGTAGCCAAGGTAGTAAAAGGTGGTAGAAGGTTCAGCTTCTCTGCGATTGTGGTAGTAGGAGACGGTAGCGGCGTGGTAGGCTACGGTTTGGGAAAAGCCAATGAAGTAACGGATGCGATCACCAAAGGCATAGATGATGCCAAAAAGAATCTCGTAAAAGTACCTGTGATCAACGGTACAGTGCCTCATGAGGCTATAGGCAAATACGGTGGAGGTCTGGTGTTGTTAAAGCCGGCCGCTCCCGGTACAGGTGTAATTGCAGGAGGTGCCATGCGGGCTGTCTTGGAAAGCGCCGGAGTGCATAACGTACTCGCAAAATCAAAAGGTTCTTCCAACCCTCATAATGTGGTAAAGGCCACGTTCGATGCACTTACCAACATGCGTGATGCCTACACTGTAGCGCAGAACAGGGGGATCTCATTGGCGAAAGTTTTTAATGGATAAGAAAATGGCGAAAGTTAGAATTTCTCAGGTAAAAAGTACCATCAAACGCCCCGAAAGGCAGAAGAGGACTATTAAGGCGCTGGGACTTGGAAAGATCAACAGATCCGTTGAGGTAGAACTGACCCCTCAGATCAGTGGAATGATAAACAAAGTGAGCCATTTGGTATCTGTAACAGAATTGTAATTTTATGAAGCTGAATACATTAAAGCCTGCAAAAGGTTCTGTAAGGAATAAAAAGAGAATAGGTCGTGGACAAGGCTCAGGAAGAGGTGGTACCTCCACACGAGGCCACAAGGGAGCGAAATCCAGATCAGGCTATTCCCGTAAGCTCGGATTTGAAGGCGGACAAATGCCGCTGCAGCGAAGGGTACCCAAGTTTGGCTTCAGGAATCCCAACAGGGTAGAGTACAAGGCCATAAATCTTTCGGCATTGGAAGAATTGGTAGGTAAGACAAAGGCTAAGGCCATTGACGTGGAGTTGATCATTTCCAATGGTCTGGCTGGCAAGAAAGATCTTATAAAAATACTGGGCAATGGAGAGCTAAAAGCGAAGGTAGACGTTACAGCTCACGCCTTTTCAGCATCTGCCACAAAAGCCATTGAAGCTGCAGGAGGAAAAGTGACCCAGCTCTGACTATGAAAAAGTTTATATCTACGATAAGGAACATTTTCTCGATTGAAGACCTCAGAATAAGGATCCTGAATACCATTGGGTTCCTTATTGTATTCAGATTGGGTTCTTTTATCGTGATACCCGGCATTGACCCTGAAGCTCTTGAGGGCGGTGCGCAGGGAGGTATATTCGATTTCCTGAATACTTTCCTTGGAGGGTCTTTCAGCAGGGCGTCCATATTTGCACTGGGTATTATGCCCTACATCTCGGCCTCTATTGTCATTCAATTGATGACCGTAGCTGTGCCTTATTTCCAGAAGCTGCAGAAAGAGGGTGAGTCCGGAAGAAAAAGGCTGACCCAGATAACCAGGGTACTCACTATCGCCATTACAGCGGCACAGGGAGGAAGCTACCTGGCAGCAACCATTCCGGCACAGGCGATCATGTATCCCGGTGCTTTTTTTAATATCTCTGCTATCATTATCCTGATCACAGGCACGATGTTCTGCATGTGGCTGGGTGAAAGGATCACTGACAAGGGAATTGGTAACGGTATCTCCATGCTGATCATGATCGGGATCATTTCAAGATTCCCGGCGTCGTTGTGGTATGAGATAGTTGAAGACAAGGGATTGAACGGAGCTTTAATGTCTGTGCTTGAGATCGTAGCACTCTTCTTCATTGTGATGGCCGTGATAGCTCTGGTACAGGCTACACGAAGAATTCCGATCCAGTACGCAAAACAGGTGATAGGGAACAAGTTGTATGGAGGAAAAAGGGACTACATTCCGTTGAAAGTAAATGCTTCCGGTGTTATGCCTATCATTTTTGCACAGGCCCTGATGTTCATTCCCTCAATGGTGGCAGGTCTGTGGAGAGACAGTGAGATTGGAGCATACATAGGCTCCACTTTCAGTGATCCCTATTCATGGCAGTACAATCTGCTCTTTGGAATATTGATCCTGATCTTCACCTTTTTCTACACGGCTATCACCGTTAATCCCAATGACATTGCCGATAACCTGAAAAGAAACGGAGGATTTATACCCGGTATAAAGCCTGGTAAGCAGACTTCCGAATTTATAGACCAGATTTTAACAAAAATTACTTTACCTGGCTCCATATTCCTGGCTGTAATTGCGGTAATCCCTGCCTTCGCTGTGAAGGCTGGTGTGAGTGCGAATTTTGCCCAGTTCTATGGAGGTACATCCCTGCTTATCATGGTGGGGGTGATCCTGGACACGCTGCAGCAGATAGAGAGTTACCTGCTCATGCGGCACTACGAAGGTATGATGAAGTCAGGCAAGGTAAAAGGACGTTCTCAAATTGCTGCAGCTTAGTCTCGAATGGTTAAATACAAGACCAGGGAAGAGGTAGAGCTAATAAAGGAAGGTGCGCAGATCTTAGGAAAAGCACACGGTGAAGTGGCCAAAATGATCAGCCCGGGTGTAAAAACCATCGAGCTGGACATACGGGCAGAGGAGTTCATCAGGGATCATGGCGGTGTTCCGTCTTTCAAGAATTTTAACGGATTTCCGGCTTCCCTGTGTATTTCACTGAACGAAAATGTAGTTCATGGTTTTCCTGGTGAGTATGAGCTGAGAGAAGGTGATATCATATCAGTGGACTGTGGTGTATACTACAAAGGCTTCCACAGTGATTCAGCTTACACCTACCCTGTAGGTCAGGTTTCAGACGAAGTGGAGCAGCTACTCAAGGTGACAAAAGAGTCACTGTACAAAGGAATTGAAAAAGCGTTGTACGGTAATCGTATAGGTGATCTGGCCTATGCCATTCAGGATTATGTGGAAGATTTTGGGTACGGCATAGTCAGAGAGCTGGTAGGACATGGTTTGGGCCGTGATCTGCATGAAAGCCCCGAGGTACCCAACTATGGAAAAAGAGGTAAAGGTCCGTTGCTCAAAGAGGGTTTGGTCATAGCCATTGAGCCTATGATCAACCTGGGATCCCGAAATGTGGTACAGGAAGCTGACGGATGGACGATCAGGACGGCGGACAGAAAACCTTCAGCTCATTTTGAGCATACCGTAGCGATCTTCAGGGAAGGGACAGAAGTCTTAACGACTCATAAATATATAGAAGAGAACTTTAAATTTTAATATGGCGAAACAAAAGTCAATCGAACAGGATGGTACCATAACGGAGGCATTATCCAATGCTATGTTCAGAGTAGAATTGGAAAACGGCCATGAGGTTATAGCACATATTTCCGGTAAGATGAGAATGAACTATATTAAAATTTTGCCAGGTGACCGGGTAAAACTGGAAATGTCACCTTATGATCTAACGAAAGGACGAATAGTTTACCGATACAAATAAACGACATGAAGGTTAAAGCGTCAGTAAAGAAACGTAGTGCTGATTGTAAGATTATCAGAAGAAAAGGAAAAGTCTACGTAATCAACAAAAAGAATCCCAGGTTTAAACAAAGACAAGGCTAGAATATGGCACGTATAGCAGGAGTAGATATTCCCGATAACAAAAGAGGTGAAATAGCCCTGACCTATATTTTTGGTATAGGTAGAAGTTCGGCACAAACTATATTGACCCAGGCGGGAATAGACTGGGATAAAAAGGTAAGGGACTGGACTGACGATGAGTCCAATGCCATAAGAAGTGTCATCAGTGAAAACTTCAAGGTAGAGGGTGTGCTTAAGTCGGAAGTGCAGCTGAGTATCAAGCGACTTATGGATATCGGATGTTATCGGGGCTTGCGCCATAGAAAGAGTCTTCCGGTAAGAGGTCAGAAGACGAAGAACAATTCCCGGACGAGGAAAGGAAAAAGAAAGACTGTAGCGAACAAGAAGAAAGCTACCAAATAATAGCATACGTTGAATATTGAAGACCGTGAATTGAAGACGGACGCAATAAACAACAAACAAGAAAAACGAAATGGCACAAAAGAGAAAAGATAAGGCAAAAAAGAGAGTAGTGGCTGTAGAAGCCATTGGTCAGGCGCATATCAGGGCATCTTTTAACAACATCATCATCTCCATGACCAATACTACCGGTCAGGTGATATCATGGGCGTCAGCGGGTAAAATGGGATTCAAGGGGTCCAAGAAAAATACCCCATACGCTGCTCAGATGGCCGCGCAGGACTGTGCTCAAAAAGCCTATGATCTGGGACTCAGAAAGGTGGAAGTATTTGTGAAGGGCCCTGGTGCCGGAAGAGAGTCAGCGATAAGGACCATCCAGAATACCGGTATAGAAGTAACTACTATTAAGGATGTTACCCCTCTGCCACATAACGGTTGCCGACCGCCCAAAAGAAGAAGAGTATAACATTCAATAAAAGAAAAGAGATTTAAATAATGGCAAGATATAGAGGTCCAAAGACTAAAGTAGCCAGAAGATTTAACGAGCCGATTTTTGGTCCGAGCAAGGCATTGCAGAAGAAAAGCTATCCTCCGGGTCAGCATGGCAGGAACAGGCGCAGAAAGCAGTCGGAATATGCGATTCAGCTGGGGGAGAAGCAAAAGGCCAAGTATACGTATGGGGTGTTGGAAAGACAGTTCGCGAATTTATTTGACAGAGCCTCAAGAAAATCAGGTATAACTGGTGAGATCCTGCTTCAGTTATTGGAATCTCGCCTCGACAACACCGTTTTCAGACTAGGTATTGCTCCTACGCGAAGAGGTGCCCGACAACTTGTCCTTCACAAGCACATTGTTGTTAATGGATCCGTGGTGAATATACCCTCCTATAGCCTGAAGGTGGGGGATGTCATTAGCGTTAGAGAAAGGTCAAAATCACTGGAGATAGTTACCGATAGCCTTGCCACACATGGAGCAAAAAGATTCCCATGGCTGGAATGGGATGGAAGCGAAATGACGGGTAAAGTGGTGGCTATGCCTCAGCGGGATGAGATCCCGGAGAATATCAACGAACAGTTGATCGTTGAACTTTACTCCAAGTAATTCTATAAATAAAATCACAAGCCTGGTACAATGGTGTCAGGCTATAACTATTAAAAAGCTGAAACAACTATGTCGATTTTAGCATTTCAAATGCCTGATAAGGTCGCAATGGAAAAGGCGGATGATTTCCGCGGCCTGTTTACATTTAAACCACTTGAGAAGGGGTATGGCGTTACCATTGGTAATGCATTGAGAAGAATATTGCTTTCTTCACTTGAGGGGTATGCCATCACCGGCATTAAGGTACCTGGTGTTTTGCATGAGTTTTCTACTATTGAAGGAGTTGTTGAAGATGTCTCAGAGATAATTCTGAACCTTAAAATGGTGAGGTTCAAAAAAATAGGAGAGTCATTTGATAATAAGATCACGGTCTCTATCAAAAATCAAAAGGAGTTCAAGGCAGGTGATATAGCTAAATTCACGTCAGCTTTTGAGATCCTTAACCCTGACCTTATTCTGTGTAATCTGGATGATTCCGTGGAAATGGAGATAGAGCTGAACATAGAAAAAGGAAGAGGGTATCTGCCAGCAGAGGAAAACAAACCGGCGGAGCAGGTGTTTGGCTACATTCCCATTGACGCTATTTTTACCCCAATAAAAAATGTAAAGTACAGTATTGAAAATACAAGGGTAGAGCAAAAAACTGACTACGAGCAGTTGTTGATAGATATTGAGACCGACGGTTCCGTTCATCCTGAAAAAGCGCTGGAAGGAGCTGCTCATATACTCATCCAGCATTTCATGCTGTTCTCAGATAAGTCCATTGAGCTTGAAACTGATAAAGGAGGAGAGATCGAGCAGGTGGATGAGGAGATGCTGCATATGAGAAAACTTCTCAAAACCTCTCTGAATGATCTTGATCTTTCCGTCAGAGCCTACAACTGCCTGAAGGCTGCAGATGTGAAAACACTGGGCGACCTGGTGCGATTGGAGATCTCAGACATGATGAAATTCAGGAATTTTGGTAAAAAATCACTGGCCGAGCTGGAGCAGTTGGTTCAGGATAAGAACCTTACCTTCGGTATGGACTTATCCAAGTACAAACTTGAAGAAGAATAATTGAGATGAGACACGGTAAGAAATTTAATCATTTGGGGAGGACAGCACCGCATAGAAAAGCGATGCTCTCAAACATGGCTACCTCCCTGATCCTTAATAAAAGGATCACGACCACGGTAGCCAAAGCCAAGGCGCTGAGAAAATATGTGGAGCCGATCCTGACGAAGGCCAAGGATGATACCACGCACTCCAGAAGAGTCGTGTTTTCCTACCTGAACAATAAGGAATCCGTAAAAACTCTCTTTGACGAAGTGGCCGTAAAGATAGCGGAGCGGCCCGGAGGCTATACCAGAATACTAAAAACCGGTAATCGCCTTGGAGATAATGCCGACATGTGCATCATAGAGCTGGTAGACTACAATGAACTACTGCTGGGCGAAGCTCCTAAAAAATCCAAAACAAGAAGAAGCCGAAGAGGTAAAGGTGGTGGAGCATCTCCTCAGGAAACTGCACCTGCTGCTGAAGTAGTAGAGGAAGCGGTGACGGAAGAGACAGTGGAGGCTCAGGCCGAAGAAGAAGTAAAAGCCGAAGAGGTAGTGGAGACTGCAGCTGAAGAAACTGAAGAGGCTCAGGCGGAAGAGACTGTAGAAGCTGTAGAAGCGCAACCGGAGGTTGCCGAAACCGAGGAGGTCACAGAAGAGAGTGAGGCTACAGCGACAGCGGAGGCGGAAGAAGCAGTTGAGGAGCCTGAGGTACAGGAAGAAAGCAAGGAGCCAACTCCCGAAGTCCCCGAGGTGGAAGATAAGGCCGGAGAGGAGAAATCAGAGGATGAACCACCGTCAGAAGAGGATAAGGACAAAGACACTGAAAAGTAGAATTGAAAGCGATTTTCACAAATACACAAGGGATTGGATTTATATCTGATCCCTTTTTTTATTTTTGTACGTCCGCGATTTTGGATGTAATTCCAACCCCTGTATGGCACAGTGCAAAGACATTTAAATCAATAACTCAACTATGAAATTAACCACCAGAGAAAAAGCCTACTTACTATTGGAAGACGGATTGGTCCTTGAAGGAACCGCCATTGGAAAGAAGGGAACGCAGGGAGGGGAGATATGTTTTAATACCGGTATGACCGGCTATCAGGAAATATATACAGACCCGTCCTATACCGGACAGATCATAGTGAATACCACGGCGCATATCGGTAATTATGGTGCAATAGACGCCGAGCAGGAATCCGACTCCCCCAGGATCAGCGGAATTGTGGTCAATGACTATGCCGACCTGCATAGTCGGCAAACAGCGGATGAAAGCCTTCAGGATTATCTGGAAAGGAATAAAGTAGTGGGTATAGCGGATGTAGATACCCGAATGCTGGTGCGACATATAAGAAGCAAAGGGGCTATGAATGCCATCATTTCTTCCGAGCTGGAACCTGACCAGCTGAAAAGTGAGCTGGAAAAGGTCCCTTCCATGGAAGGGTTGGAGCTATCCTCAAAAGTATGTACAGACACTCCGTACTTTATAGGTGATGAGAATGCCGGGCTAAGGGTGGCGGTACTTGATCTTGGTATAAAGACAAGCATCCTGAAAAATATGAGCTCCCGGGGAGTGTATTGCAAGGTATTTCCGGCAAGGACCGGTTACGCTGAAATGGCGGAGTGGGAGCCGGACGGTTATTTCATTTCCAATGGTCCGGGCGACCCTGCTGCCATGGATTATGCCGTAGATACCGTTAAGAAAATACTGGAGGAAGACAAACCGCTGTTCGGCATTTGCCTTGGACACCAGATCATCGCCCGGGCATGTGGTATTTCTACCTATAAAATGCATCATGGCCACAGGGGCCTTAATCATCCTGTTAAAAATATAACTACCGGACTCAGTGAAGTGACTTCACAAAATCATGGCTTTGTTATTTCTGAAAAGGACGTTGAGGATTCTGATATTATAGAAACTACACACATACACCTCAATGATCATACCATTGCCGGCATTCAGGTAAAAAACAAAAAGGCCTTTGCAGTTCAGTACCACCCTGAATCTTCTCCAGGCCCTCACGATTCCCGGTATTTATTTGACCAGTTTATCCAATTAATGAAATCCATAAATAAGTAACAATGAGTTTAATTGAAAGCATTTATGCACGTCAGATCCTTGATTCAAGGGGTAATCCAACCGTTGAAGTAGATGTAATTACAGAAAATGGTGTTCTTGGCAGGGCAGCCGTTCCCTCTGGGGCTTCTACCGGTAAACATGAGGCAGTAGAGCTCAGAGATGGGGACAAGAGCCGGTATATGGGCAAGGGAGTGCTTCAGGCTGTTGAAAACGTAAATTCCGTCATTGTGGAAGAGCTTGTGGGGTTCTCTGTTTTTGACCAAAACCTGCTGGACAAGATCATGCTCGAAGTAGACGGCACTGAAAACAAGGGAAAGCTGGGGGCAAATGCTATTCTGGGAACCTCTCTGGCTATTGCCAAAGCAGCGGCCAAAGAGTCGGGACAGTCTTTGTTCAGGTACATCGGAGGTGTGAACGCCAATACGCTTCCCGTGCCTATGATGAACATTCTCAATGGTGGAAGTCACGCAGACAATGCCATAGATTTTCAGGAATTTATGGTAATGCCTGTCAACGCAGATACATTTTCAGAGTCATTGAGAATGGGAACGGAGGTGTTCCACAATCTCAAAAAGGTGCTGAGCGACAAGGGATTCTCCACTAACGTTGGGGATGAAGGAGGGTTTGCTCCTAACATTCAATCCAATGAGGAAGCCATAGAAATTGTATTACAGGCCATAGAGAAAGCAGGCTACAAGCCTGGTGAAGATATATTCATAGCCATGGATGCAGCCTCTTCAGAGTTCTATGACAGCAAGGAAAAAGTCTATCACTTTGCCTCTACCGGTAAAAAACTATCCTCTGATGAGATGGTAGATTACTGGGCCGGATGGGTGGATAAATATCCTATTATTTCCATTGAAGATGGTATGGAAGAAGATGACTGGGATGGATGGAAAAAACATACGGAGAAGATAGGAAGTAAAACCCAACTCGTAGGCGATGATCTTTTTGTGACCAATGTAAAACGTCTTGGGGATGGAATTGATCAGGGAGTAGCGAATTCTATTCTGGTCAAGGTAAATCAGATCGGCTCTCTTACTGAGACCATTGATGCGGTCAATCTGGCTACACGCAATTCCTACAAAAGTGTGATGTCACACCGGTCCGGGGAAACAGAAGATAATACCATCGCTGATCTGGCAGTAGCGTTGAATACCGGACAGATCAAAACGGGTTCAGCTTCCCGTTCCGATCGAATGGCGAAATACAATCAGTTATTGAGAATAGAAGAGGAACTGGGCGAAACGGCCTATTTCCCAGGGCGTGATTTTTAAGTCATGGTAGTCAGCTGACTATTCGTTCCCTGAAGGGAAATTTGGTTTTGCATATGATAATACATTATTGTGGCACCTTTAACGAGGTGCCACAGTTTTTATGAAATACTACTAAATGTCCATCAAAGAGTTAATGACCCATTATGCTCAACCCGGAAAAGTGACCTGGATTGGCTTGCGTAAAACACGAAAGTTGCCGCTTCAAACGGTGGAGAAGGTGAATGCCGTAGCCGGCAAAGGCCTCGAGAGTGACCACTATCATGCGGATAATGGAAACCGGCAGGTGACACTCATTCAAAAGGAGCATCTGGAAGCGGTTGGTTCGTTCCTGGGAAGAACTGAAATTGATCCATCTCTGGTCAGGCGCAACATTGTCGTTTCGGGTATTAACCTGAATGTACTAAAAGACAGGGACTTCAGGCTGGGAGAGGCCGTATTAAAATACACAGGCGAGTGCCATCCCTGCTCACGGATGGAAGAAAACCTTGGTGTGGGCGGCTACAATGCCATGAGAGGCCATGGAGGTATAACAGCCAGGGTCATAGAGGGAGGTGAGATACGTATAAATGATGTTCTTGTACCCATACTGGAATGATGACGGATGTTTTGTTGTGATAATCATTGAGATTTGCGGAGAAGCAAAGTTTGATAAAGAATAAGCAGTTTCAGCGAAAGGTTACCCGTTGAGTCAAAGTCTTGTTTCTAGTTTATCCATAAAATTTCCGTACCTTTAAATCGTTATTTTTTCAGTTTATGGATATGAAACTCCTTGGATTCACAAAAAATTTTTACTTTATTTTCTCAGCCTTTTTTCTGATCTGGATGTTGTTCGTTGATGCCAATGACATTTTCACGCAGTACCGACTGAATCAGCAGCGCAAAAACCTTGAGGGCGAAAAAGCGTATTATCTTGAAAAGATCGAGGAAGTAAGAAAGGACCGGGAGGAGTTATTAAGCAACAATGAACTGCTCGAAAAATTTGCCCGGGAAAAATACCTGATGAAAAAACCTTCCGAAGATCTGTTCATTGTAGTAGAAGAAAAATGAAAAAGATCCTGATCACCGGAATTATAGTACTGGCTGGCTTTTATGGTTTTGCACAAAATGGGAATGAAATAACGGAGAGGTCGTCTTTCAGGGACCGCGTATTCTTCGGTGGCAACCTCGGACTTGCCTTTGGAGATGTAACGTTTGTAGAGGTAGCTCCCCTTGTTGGTTATCGTGTTACCGATAAGTTGTCCACGGGAGTACAGATTCAGTATCGTTACAGGAATGACAAACGTTTCTCACAAGACTTAGAAGCCTCGGACTATGGATTTAACCTGTTTGCACGATACAATCTTGCCTCCCCGTTCTTTCTGCAGGCAGAATATGAATACCTGAATTTTGAATTCATTACCCTTACCCCTGACCGCAACACCTTCAGGGAAGGGTTTTCAAGTGTGCTTGTTGGTGGCGGTATCGCTCAGCCACTCGGTCGGAATGCATTTTTCATTATCACCGCGCTTTACAATCTGTCCTATGATGACAGTGAGCAAGTAAGTCCCTATGACAGCCCACTGATCCTGCGGGTAGGGATCAATCTGGGATTTTAGGTAAGAAAAGGATCAGTGATGAGTCTCTTTCCCGTACTTTTTCAGTGCAGTATCCACATCCAGCTTCGGTACTCTCAGGTTACCATCTGACTGCCTTACCTGTTGATGAATATCAATGTTATGGATATCATAGGGTTGGCCTTTGAGGTCGAGCACAATGACATCAAAAGTAAAAGCTGATGCTGTACTGGCGACAAACCAGTGAATGTTATCACGATCATCTGAAATGGATGAAAAATCGCCGGTCTGGACCATTTTGTCAATGGTGGGTTTGATGATCATGAAATCACCCTCATCGTCCAGCTTATCATAATGCCTGAGCTTGAACCCTCCTCTCAATACCATGTGAGCAGAAGACATGTTGCTATGCCCGTGAGGAATGATTGCCCTGTCTTTTTTCAACCCGAATATCTTTTTATAGAAAGTAGTATTTTCCGGCAGCCCTTCCAGTTTCGGGAATTTTACCGGACGTGTATTCACGCCCAGGTCCGGGTATTGAAAACCTTTCAGCAGACGGTCAAAGTCAATGAATTTCAGCAATTCCGCAAGTTCGATCCTGCTGAGCAGTCCTTCCACCTGTACCTGCCAGTTTTCAGGGCTTATGGTATTGGTCTTGAGATCGTTGCAATACTCCTCGAGTTGTATCGACCAGTGATCAGCGATTGGGTTGATTTTTCTGCCGAATGCATTAAACGCAAATAGTGAGTCCAGCAGGGCATAGCTGCTGAGGCTTGCCAGTAAACCTTTACCGAACTGTCTTCTGTTCATAACGCTTTGGTAGACGGTCCATTAAAAATAACTATTCTGCCGTTTACCGCTAAGGGCCTGGAAATGAAATTCTCAGTTTGTTCGCTACTTCCTGCAAATCCTTTACGACGTTGTCATTTAAAGGGATACCTTCTGTGGCTCGGACGGATTCCATTTCCCTTTCCGGATCACCAGGGATCAGCACTTTTTTGCCATCTACCGGAGCAGTTTTCCGGAAACGTCGTATCCAGTTATCCATGTGATTTTTAAATTCTCCGGCAGGTCGGAAGGCGTCAATCCGCATGGCCCCCATAAAATGGCCTAATCCTTCGCCTACCCGATCATCGGGCAGCGGCAGGAAACTTACGAACGGTGGCGCCCACGGGCCATAATTTGCACCGGAAAAGACCGCTGAAAAAATATCGACTATTGCGCCCAGTGCGTACCCCTTGTGGCTGCCATGTTCTCTGTCTCCTCCCAGCGGCAGAAGAGCGCCCCCTTTCTTCAATTCGTGAGGATCTTTGGAAGGCTGGCCTTCTTTGTTCTGTACCCACCCGACAGGCGCGTCCTGATCAGTTCGTTGTAATATCTCAAGTTTACCATTGGCCGCGGTAGTGGTAGCCATGTCCGCCACAAAGGTAGGCTCATGGTCAGTTGGGATGGCTACAGCTATGGGATTTGTGCCCAGCATTCTTTCTACAGCAAAGGTAGGTGCCACAAGAGGGCTTGCGTTGGTCATGGCAATACCGATCATATCCTTCTCCACTGCCATGAGGGTGTGGTACCCTGCTATCCCGAAATGATTTGAATTTTTTACGCTTACCCACCCGGTACCCACTTTTTCTGCCTTTTCCATGGCAATTTCCATAGCTTTGGGAGCTACCACAAGCCCAAGGCCCTGGTCTCCATCCACTACTGCCGTACTGGGGGTATCATGTATTACCCGGATGTCCGGAGCAGGATTGATCCGTCCGGCTTCCCATAATCTCACATACCCGCTGAGCCTGGCCACACCATGGGAATCAATACCCCTCAGGTCTGATCGGATAAGTACATCGGCAGCCAGCTTCGCATGGTCCCCACTGCAACCTATGGCCAGAAATACCTTTTCTGTGAATATCCTCAGATCCCTTTCCGTAAAAATATTCTCCATCAATGCCGCGAAGTTACTGAAGTAATTGGCCATCTACAATCCGGGCAAGCACTCCTTCCTTTAGTGACCATGTAGAAACCCGTATGTCCTCAAAGTCATGCCTTTCCAGTAGAAAATCAATAATGCAGGAAGCAACCACAATCATATCCACCCGCATTTCGATCATACCCGGTATCTTCATTCTTTCATTTCTGTTCTTGCGGATAAGTTCGTCGTGAATGGCTTTATAATCGGACAGGGTAAGCGGAGTTTCGGTCTGCTCTTCGGTTAAAGGGATGCCTTTCCTTTTGCAGTAGATACAGCTGAGGGTATCAAAAGTTCCGGAAGATCCGATCAGTGCCATAGGTTTATAGAGCGCAAGCGCCGACAGCAGATCCGAAAGGGTCTCTGACAGATGATCCTTCAGAGATCCGACCTCTTCAGGGATAATAGGATCATGATGATGGAAAAGGTCAAGCAGCCTTTGAGCGCCTGTTTCAAAGCTGCGTTTCCATATGATCTCATCTCGCCTACCAATAATGAACTCCACACTGCCACCACCTATGTCCATTATCAGAGATGTTTTATCGCCAATATCCATGGAGGCATTCACACCCCGGAAAATATACTCGGCTTCCTCGTCACCAGGGATCACCTTTATGTCAATATTGTATTTTTCATAGACCCTGTCCTTGAGATGTGTACCGTTTTCGGCATTACGGAATGCACTGGTAGCGAAGGCAAAAACATCCTGAATACTGAACCGGTCCATACTGGATCGAAAATCTTCTATTGCAGCCATAGCCCGGTCCTGAGCCTCTTCGGTGATCCGTTTCTGATTGATCCCTCCCTGACCAATTTTTACCACTTTCTTGTCCCGGAATAAGATCCGGCTGTTATTATTCTGATGTTCTGCTATTAGCAGATGAAAAGTGTTGGTCCCGCAGTCTATGATGGCTATTCGTTTCACCTTCTTTTGAAATTTGGCGCAATATACTTATTCACATATGTTATGCAAAAAGCAGGGAATCACATATCGGAGCTGGCGTATCTTAACTTATGTGACATAAACTGTGGATTGGAACGGTCGTGATACTACTGCTATTCAAGAAGTGAACGATGCTCATATTGAGGGATCCATTCTCCAGTGAAGACCTGAATGAGATATGTATATCATGACTTCACCCATTGATTTTTACTGCTAAAAACTCCAATTATCTGCCCATTCCGGAGAAAGTCGTAGCTCACAGAACACGATTTAATATTAATTCTGTTTTGATGCAGAATAAAGGCCCGTTTGCATCATGTTTATACCCTTGTTCTCGTGTTTAGCCATTATATTTGAGTCCACTCAATTAAACTTATATATATGGCTGAACAACTCGATAAACGAATTTATACTCTTCCAACCAACACGGAAAAATTTGATCTGTTGGCAGAAAAGAATAATGAAGCTTTACTGGGAGGAGGAGAGAAAAGGATCGACTCCCAACACAAGAAAGGAAAATTAACCGCCCGTGAAAGGATACAACTTCTGCTGGATGATGGGAGCTTTGAGGAGATAGGTAAGTTCGTCATGCACCGGTGCAAGGACTTTGGTTTGGACAGTGAATATTACCTTGGAGATGGTGTGGTCACAGGTTATGGTACTGTTAATGGTCGACTGGTATATGTATTTTCACAGGATTTCACGGTTTTCGGAGGCTCCCTGTCCGAGACCCATGCTGAGAAGATCGTAAAGATCATGGATCTTGCCATGAAGAACGGGGCTCCGGTAATTGGTCTTAATGATTCCGGAGGAGCCAGAATACAGGAAGGCGTAGTTTCACTGGGCGGCTACGCGGATATATTTTACAGGAATACCCTGGCATCTGGGGTGATACCCCAGATCTCTGCTGTTATGGGGCCATGTGCCGGTGGAGCTGTATACTCACCAGCCATAACGGATTTTATCCTTATGGTAGAGAACACTTCCTACATGTTTGTGACTGGCCCTAATGTGGTGAAGACTGTCACACAGGAAGAGGTCACTGCCGAAGAGCTGGGAGGTGCCAGTACCCATAGCACCAAAAGTGGAGTAACACATTTTGCCTGTGCCAATGAAGTGGAATGTATCAATAACATAAAGCAACTGCTGAGCTACATGCCGCAAAACTGCGAAGAAAATGCTCCTGTACTACCATATGATCCCAGAGGTGATGAGAAAATAAAGGAGCTCAATGATATTATTCCTGATAACCCCAATCAACCCTATGACATGCGCGATGTGATAGAGCTGGTGGTGGACCAGGGAAGTTTCATGGAGGTGCATAAGAATTTTGGAGATAACATTGTGGTGGGCTTTGCCCGTCTGGCGGGCAGGAGCATCGGTGTAGTAGGTAATCAGCCAGCGTCTCTTGCCGGAGTGCTTGACATTGATGCCAGCACCAAAGGTGCCCGCTTTGTCAGATTCTGTGATTGCTTTAACATTCCGCTGCTTGTGTTGGAAGATGTGCCTGGCTTCCTGCCCGGTACGGATCAGGAATGGAATGCCATTATATCCAATGGAGCCAAGCTGCTCTACGCCTTTAGTGAGGCTACGGTCCCACGGGTAACAGTGATCACCAGAAAGGCCTATGGAGGTGCCTATGACGTTATGAATTCAAAACATATAGGCGCTGACATGAACTACGCGTGGCCCACGGCGGAAATAGCCGTGATGGGCGCCAAGGGGGCCTCTGAGATCATTTTCAAACGTGAAATTGCTCAGGCAGATGATCCTGAAATCAAACTACAGGAAAAGGTCGATGACTACACCAATAAATTTGCCAATCCCTACCGGGCCGCCCACCGTGGATACGTGGATGAGGTAATTTTACCTGAAGATACCCGGGAAAAGCTTATCAGAGCCTTTAAAATGCTGGAAAACAAAGTGGACTCCCTGCCCAGGAAAAAACACGGTAATATTCCGCTTTAATGGAGAAAGTAGCTATAGTAACAGCAGCCAGTAAGGGCATGGGAGCTGCCTGTACAAGGGAGCTCCATGCCCGGGGTTATAAGCTGGTACTCATGGCAAGGGGAAAGGAGGTACATGACCTCGCCGGAGAGTTGAATGCGACAGCAGTTGAGGGTTCCGTTACTGAACGGGACGATCTGGTCAGGTTGGTAGATACGGCCATAGAGCGTTACGGCCGTATCGATGCGGTGGTTAACAATACAGGACACCCTCCAAAGGGAGATCTGCCGGATCTGTCAGAAACTGACTGGCGTCAGGGGTTTGATCTCGTATTACTTAACGTGATCAATATGACACAACTGGTAACGCCGGCTATGCTCAAACAGGGTAGTGGAGCTTATGTGAATATATCTACTTTTGCCGCCTTCGAGCCTTCACCGCGGTTTCCTGTGAGTTCTGTTCTGAGGGCTGCTTTGGGAAGCTACGCCAAATTGTATGCGGACAGATATGCAGCTGACGGTATCCGTATGAACAATGTGCTTCCGGGTTTTATGGATAGCTACGAGGTGTCCCCTGAGGTCTTAAAGCAAATACCGGCAGGCAGACTGGGAAAGGTAAGTGAACTCGCCAAAACCGTAGCTTTCCTGCTTTCCGATGATGCTGGTTATATCACAGGGCAGAATATAAGAGTAGATGGCGGTATAACCCGCTCTGTTTAATGCCGATACTATGGACAAAAAGAGTAAGGAATTTCTGGAAAAATATGTTAACAATGCTTCACCAACAGGCTTCGAAAGCTCAGGGCAGAAGATATGGCTTGATTACATAAAACCGTATGTCGATGATTACATTACAGATACGTATGGTACAGTGGTGGGAGTTATCAACCCGGATGCCGACTACAAAGTGGTGATCGAGGCACATGCCGATGAAATATCATGGTTTGTTAATTATATCACAGATGAGGGATACATCTATGTGAGAAGGAACGGTGGATCAGATCACCAGATAGCCCCTTCCAAGAGAGTGAACATTCATACGGAGCAGGGGGTGCGAAAAGGGGTGTTCGGGTGGCCGGCGATACACGTACGCAATGCGAAAGAAGAAGAAAGGCCGACCCTTAAAAATATATTTGTCGATGCAGGCTGCTCATCAAAGGAAGAGGTGGAAAAGCTTGGGATCCATGTAGGCTGTGTTATGACCTTCGATGATGAGCTGATGGAACTCAACGACGATTACCTGGTGGGAAGAGCCCTGGACAACCGGATCGGAGGGTTCATGATCGCCGAGGTGATCAGGAGGATCAGGGAGAGTAACGCTAAATTACCTTACGGAATATATGTTGTCAATGCGGTTCAGGAGGAGGTGGGACTTAGAGGCGCCCAGATGATCGCAGAAAGGATACAGCCCAACGTGGCGATAGTTACGGATGTATGTCATGACACTACGTCCCCCATGTACAATAAGATTGAAAGCGGTTATCAGAAGGCCGGTAAGGGTCCTGTTCTTACCTATGGACCAGCCGTACATAATAATCTTTTAAGTATGGTGATTGATGTGGCAGAAAAGAATAAAATACCTTTTCAGAGAGCAGCGGCCTCCCGGGCCACAGGTACGGATACCGATGCTTTTGCCTACTCCAACATGGGTGTAGCCTCAGCTCTGATTTCCCTTCCTCTCAAATATATGCATACAACTGTGGAAACGGTACATAAGATGGATGTTGAAAATGTTATATTGTTGATCGATAAATTTTTATTAAGCCTGAAAAATGGATATGATTTCAGGTATCTGAAATAAGTTTTGGGTAACTGTTTTCTGTTTCTTACATCAGGGTTTCCCCTAATCTTTTTATAACTAGTTTTGTGCGGTTTAAATCAATTCTAACGCATTGAATATGTTATGAGAAGTGTAAAATTTTTTTTGTTGATCGCAGCCATTGCTTTTTCTTTCAATGGCACTTTTGCACAGGATCGACCCGCTCATGAATTGCATTCCATGATGATCTACAATTTTTTGAAGTACATTCAATGGCCTGCAGGTAAAAATTCGGGGGAATTCGTTATTGGTGTAGTGGGGGCAGAAAGTGTGTATGAGACTTTGAACTCTTGGTATGGTAACAAAACAAGAGGTGACAAGAAGTTTATTATCAAGAAGTTGAGTGAAAAAGATGATCTTACCCAATGCCAGCTACTGTATGTGGGTAAAACAGCAAGTGCTAAATTCAAGGATGTCTTGAACAAAATAGGTAGTCAGCCCGTTCTCACAGTGACAAACCAGAACGGACTTGCACAGCAGGGAAGTTGTATAAACTTCAAGGTGGTCAACAATCGCTTAAAGTTTGAATTGAACCAGGCAGCTATCGCTAAATCTAACTTAAAGAGTTCCAGCCAGTTAGCTGCTATGGCTATCGTCATATAGGCTCACATTGGGAAGAAATTTCCCATAATGGGATAAAAATATTTATTAAAAGGGTTCAAACACCGAATTTGAGCCCTTTTTGTGTTTTGGTATGTGGTTTGGACCCTCACAGAGTGGAAACCAACCCAAACAAACATGAAAAAGATAATCCCATATTCATTGCTACTGGTTTCAGGTTTGATGTTTAACGTAGCTTCAGCACAGGACAGGCCTATGCATGAGATCCATTCCATGATGCTGTATAACTTTACAAAGTATATACAGTGGCCTGACAATTCTTCCAGCTCTTTTGTAATAGCTGTTCTCGGAAATGATGAAGTTTACAATACACTCAAAACCTGGTATTCCAACAAGGTAAAAGGGACAAAAAAATTCAGCATTGTTAAATTAGGTAGTATAGCTGAAGTGTCCGACTGCGATATACTGTATGTAGGCAGAAGTCGGAGTAAGGAATTTGAGCAGATCCAGGCCAAGATCGGATCAAAACCTACCCTGATCATCACCGATAAGGAAGGTTTGGGCAAAAAAGGAAGTGATATTAACTTCAAACTTGTCAATAACAGATTGGCCTTTGAGTTGAATAAGGCTGCGCTTGATCAGTCTAATTTAAAGGTATCGACTCAGTTGATGAATATTGCTATTTTGATTTAATTGCTTGAGAACTCTTGTACCTTAAAGATCAGTTACTTTGTGGCTGATCTTTTTTATTTCCTGAAATGACCATTATCTGATTATACGTGTTTTACCTACGTCAGAAAATACGGGAGTGCCCTGAAACCAAACTCTCATTTCATTTCCACTTTTGTATCAGATCACAATTTCAGGAAAGCTATGAGAAAACTGGCAATGGTATCACTCATCATGCTAATGGTTTTGTCCGAAGGACAAGCCGAACGACCCTCCCATGAAGTACGGTCCATGATGATCTACAACTTTATCAAATACATACAATGGCCGGTTGAAGCTGAAACCTGTACCATAGGGGTCATAGGAGATGATGATGTTTATAACTCACTTTACAATTGGTACAACGGACAGTTGAGAGGGAATAAAAGGTTTGTGATCAAAAAATTCGATATGGCCGATCAGGTAAGCGACTGTAATGTTCTGTATGTAGGAGCCACTGCAGTTGATAGTTTCGGTAAGCTTAAGACAAAATTAGCCAACAGCCCAACCCTGATCATTACCAACAAGCCCGGACTCGGGGCCAGGGGGAGTGCTATTAATTTTATAAGGGTAAATAATAAACAGCTGTTTGAGCTGAATAAAAAGGTAATCGAGAAAGCCAATCTGAAAGTCAGCAATAAGCTGACAGGTCTGGCTATTCTCATCGGATGACATATGTAATAGCCTTGTTATTTTTTAAACACTCAGTTTTTCGGAGATTATAAAATTCGGCAAGCTGATTTTTTTGACGTGATTTATACCTTTGTCCGGAATGGCAGAGTGTATCAAAGTGTTCGATCAATTGGGAGATGAGGTGTTGGTGCCTCACTCTCCCAAAACGATCGTGTCCCTTGTTCCTTCACAAACCGAGCTTCTGTTTGATCTCGGGCTTTCAGATATGATCGCCGGGGTAACAAAATTCTGTGTGCATCCTGCAGATGCGAGATCAAAGGTTATAGTAGGAGGTACCAAAAAATTCAATTTTGAGAGAATACATAAGATCTCGCCGGACCTGGTCATAGGCAATAAGGAGGAAAACTACCGCGAAGGTATTGAGGAGTTAAGAAAACATTATCCTGTATGGATGAGTGATATAAATACGCTTAAAGAGGCATTGCAAATGATCTCACAGTTGGGGGTGATCATGCAAAGAGAAGAACAGACCTCTGACCTTATCCACCGGATAAAGAACAGATTCTCCTCGCTGCCTGCCATTCATGGAAAAAGAGGCAAAGCACTATACTTCATATGGAAGAAGCCTTACATGGTAGCTGCAGGGAACACCTTTATTCATGAAATGCTGGACTATGCTGGCTTTGAAAATGTGGCAGCACACCTGAACCGTTATCCTGAGCTGACTGTAGATCAGATCAGGGCCCTGCGCCCCGATCATTTGTTGCTTTCTTCGGAACCCTATCCGTTCAGAACAGAACATATCCATGAATTTAAGGACCTGTTCCCCGAAACAAGGGTTCACATTGTGGATGGGGAATTTTTTTCGTGGTACGGTAGCCGCCTTCTGCTGGCAGGGGATTACTTTGAAAAGTTAACTCTGTGACAAGCTGAAATCAGCCAACTCCAGATCTTTCCAATAGCCCGGATACGATTTGTTTACCACGGAGGGGTCCAGGATCGAGACATCCATGCGGGTGGCCAGCGGACCAAAAGCCATGGCCATGCGATGGTCTTCGTACGTATTGATCGTGATCTCCTCATTCCCGTTGACATTTGCCGGTGGTATAAGGGTCCACCTGCCTTCGGATTCGGATATTGTGCCACCGAGCTTGCCCAGCTCGTTCTGCAAGGCTGCAATCCTGTCCGTTTCCTTGATGCGCAGGCTCTCTAAACCTATCATATTGCACTGAATGCCCTTTAAGGCACATACCACCGTCACGGTCTGAGCCAGATCCGGGCAGTGTGTAAAATCTATATAGGTTTTGTCTACATGGTTTTTTCTTCTGAGTACTGCGCCTTCCCCGATGAATTGGGTTTCCACACCCAGGGGATCCATAATATCGGCAATAACACGGTCGCCCTGTATGGATGCCTCCTGCAGGCCAGTCAGCAATATCTCTCCGTCAGTGCTGAGCGCGGCCATGCTGTACCAATAGCTTGCTGCAGACCAATCCGGCTCTACATGGTAGTTGGCGGGAATGTAGGCTTGCGCCGGTATGGTGATCACGTTATCCGTCCATTCGGCCTGAGCGCCGAAGGCTTCCATCACCTTCAGTGTCATTGAAATGTAAGGTCTGCTACCCACTTTGCCTGTGAGTTCAATAGTCAGTCCCCTCGGCAGAGTAGGGGCGATCATTAGCAATGCAGAAATATACTGACTGCTGATATCACCTCTTACTTTCAGGCTATCGGCTAGTTGTTGGTTAAATGCTTGAATATTCAGAGGAGGATATCCTTCTTTTTGCACATATGAAATATTTGCACCCAACTCCTGCAGAGCATCCACCAGAATTTTGATCGGGCGCTCGCACATCCGTTGTGTTCCCGTTAATACTTTGTTTTTACCGGACACAGCGAGGTAGGCTGTCAAAAACCTCATAGTGGTTCCTGCATCCAGTACATTCAACTCTGTATCCCTGGATGCCAGCAGGCGTTGCATTGTCTGTGTATCACGCGCCTCGGAAATATTATCAATGTGGGAACCTCCACCGGCGAGTGCATCTATGATCAGCGCCCGGTTCGCTATGCTTTTGGAAGCCGGAAGCGTGATGGCCACATCCCCGATCTCTGCCTTTCTCTGAATCTTTACTTTATTCAATTTTAATGCTTAAAAATTAATAAAACAAACAACTATTTCGCCCGGAAAAACGTTCTAGTTCATAAAGCTAAGCATAATTGGCATGCTTTATGTTTCAAATGTGAAAAATTAATAAATTATGAACAAGGCAGGAAAATGGACATTGGCCTTGGGTTTAGCGACAGGCGCTTTGTTGGCATTAACAATGAGTTCTCGTTCCGGCAAAAGA
>LYSV01000037.1 GCA_001657315.1 Flammeovirgaceae bacterium BBD 1991-12
CTTTCAGCAGGTTGATCTTGTGCGTTGTGACCAGCGCACCAAGTGACAAAGGGTCATCTTTAATAAAGGTGACAGCCTCAATATAATCCTGCGGATCGGCGTCCAGTGGAAAATCCATCCCCTTGATCTCGCAGTCGCCCAGTTCAATGAACCGTGCCCACTCCGGGAACACCTGCATGATCGAAGAACGGCCGGTGGTGACACCGATAAAATAGAGAGTAGGTTTCCGGGCTGCCTGGTATTTCATTTTCAATATTCGTTTTCTGTGATCCGGTTGATAGCGTCCATAAAATCGGAGTATTTGGGTATAAGCTTTCTGTAGAATTTCTGTTTTTCGGGATCAGGTGTTAAGGCCGGCTCCCGTCTGATCCACTGCTGTACGGTATCATGGATATCATTGAACAAGCCAACTCCATAGCCGGCCAGAATAGCCGACCCCATAGGTGCCCCCTTTGAGCGCTGTAGTTTGGTCACGTTTATGCCCAGTACGTCTGCCTTGATCTGGTTCCATAACCCGCTGTTGGTTCCACCACCTACTACATTGAGTTCACTCATGGCAAGCTCGGGATGCATTTTTCCGGTGATGTCGAGGTAGATCCCGTATTCGAGAGCGATCCCTTCCAGAAGAGACCGGTAAAGATGTCCTACACCATGTGACCAGTTCAGATTTAACCATGCCCCGCGCAGCCAGGGCTGGCTGGGGCAGACACGTCCGCCCAGGTGAGGTATGAATACAGGGTTGTCTATGCTAAATCCGGCTTCCTCTGCCAGCCGGTTCAATGCTGGAAAATCAATGCTTTCCCTACTGTCAGGCAGGATATTGCTGATCTGATCCTTGAACCACTCCAGGTTTTGCCCGCCTCCGTTGATATAGGCATAGTTGTACCACAGCTCAGGGATGACCGATCGGCCGCAGGCCAGTACGGCATTCTCAGTGTCCGCTTTGAACTGGTCCACCGTAGCACAGAACACGGAAGCTGTTCCCGCTACGTCCACACAAACTCCACGGCTGGTGGCACCTGCTGAAATAAAGCTTGCCACTGTGTCCCCACAGCCTGCCACTACCGGAGTACCTTCCTGCAAACCGGTCAGCGCAGACATCTCGCATGTTACGGGCCCGATCACTTTGTGAGGCTCTACAATCCTCGGGAGTTTGCTTGTATCAAACTGGAACTGCCGGCACAGGTCCTCATCCCATGTTGAGCGGGCGTTATCTGCAAACCCGCTGAAATGAAGATAGGTTTTGTCAATAAAGGCCTCATTTCCATCCTTTCCGGTAAGTCGCATTGCAGCGTAGGCCCCCGGCTGAACAAATGAAGTAATATTCCTGTATACCTCCGGATGATTATGTTTCCACCAAAGCTTTTTCGGGCCATGATTTATACTGGGTGCACATCCTGTTTTCTGCAGTACCTCCCCGCCAGCCTCTGTTTCCATCTCCTTAATAAAAGGAGCGCAGCGGGTGTCCAGCCAGCTGTCATAGGGTGTGATGTTTTTGCCATTGCTTCCAACACCAATGATCCCTGCCATTTGGCTGTCAATGGCCACACCGGATACATCGGAGGGTTCGATCCCGCCTTTTTCCAAACCATTTTTAAGTGTGTTGATCACAGATCCCAACTGTTTTTCCGGATCCTCCGTGATCGATCCTTCCGTACCATGTGACGGTTGGGAGGCCTCGAAAGTCTCGGAAAGTACGGTACCATGTTCGTCAAAAAAAGCTGTTTTGGTACCCTGAGTGCCTATGTCGATGCCTGCTACCACATTTTTAGCCATTGTATTCCAGTTTTTGTTCTGCCAGAAAATTAATGGCTTCGGCGGTAGTATCAAACACTACATCGGCCAGTGATAAGTGACTCGTATTCTGTTCGTTGCCATTGGCTACACCGATGGTAAACATTCCTGCCGCACGGGCTGACAGGAGCCCTGACACTGAATCTTCGATAGCCGCACATTCATTGGATGCCACATTCAACCCTATGGCAGCTTTCAGGTACGGCTCGGGATCAGGCTTGAAGTTTTCTACATCATCTGCTGTGACTATAGTCTTGAAGAAGGGTTGAATACCGGTCTTTTTCAGAGACATAAGGGCGTCCTGACCAGGACTGGAGGTAGCAACTCCCATTTTGGTGTCACGGATCTTTCGTAATCCTTCGGTTACACCGTCAAAGGCTTTTAACTTCTCATTGGCAAAGGCTCTGAAAAGTTCCCTTTTCTCATTCAGGAAAGTAGCAGAGCCTATATCCAGGCTGTTTTTCGTTACGATATGGCGACTCATATCCACATCTGAAATGCCGATCCACTGGTGATACCACTCATCATCATAGTACAACCGGTGCCGGGCCAGTGCCTGCTTCCATGCCTCAAGGTGCAGGGGTTCGGAATTGACCAGCGTACCGTCCATATCGAATACTATTCCTTTAAATGAGTTGTCTGCCTGTGATCCCATCATTCAAAGAAAATTGTATGCTTCATACCTTCTCCCCGCAGTGCCATATCGAAGGCATCGTTGATCTGATCCAGCCTGTGACGATGCGTAATGAGTTTTCTCACATCGATCAACCCTTTTGAGATCATATTCAGTGTTTTTCGAAACTGGATGATGCTTTGGCGTGTGGTGCCTGTCACCCATAGCTGGCGGTAATGGATAAGATTGGTATTGATCCCCGATAGATCTGCGTCTCCGGGTATCCCACCAAAATAGATCACACTTCCATTAATTGCCGTTAGTTCCAGAGCGATGATCTGTGCCTGTGGGGATGCATTGGCCGTAATACAGACCTCTACACCTTTTCCGCGTGTAAGATCCATAACCTTCTCCTTCATCCCTGACGACTCCACTGTGGTCAGGCCACTGTTCAATTCCTTTGCTGCTTTCAGTCTTTTTTCATTCACATCATTGACCAGCACCATACCAGCCCCTGCACTTTGCAACATCATAGCATGCATTAGCCCGATAGGTCCTGCTCCAAGAATAAGCACGGCATCCCCGGGCTGTATGCGGGTCCTTTCAAACCCGTTCAATACACAGGAAAGCGGTTCGGCGAGGGAGGCTTCTTCATAGCTGAGGTCATCGGGGAGCACGCTGATGTTCCCCTGTCGAACAGCCTTGCCCGGTACCTTGAAGTACTGAGCAAATGCTCCGTTCATATTGATACCCAGCGCCATGTAGTCAGGACACAGGTGGGTATGTCCGCTGACGCACTGGTCACAGATACCACACCCCATGTTAGGGGCTATTGCTACACGCATTCCTTCACTGTAATGCATGCCGTTAGCATCACTTATCTCAGCAACGTTCTTACCAATCGCTACGATCTCGCCGCTCATCTCATGTCCGGTGATTAATGGAGTGCTTTTTGTGATTCCTCGGTAACCGTTACGGTACATGCGCAGATCTGTCCCACAAATAGAGGCGTTGGCGGTTTTTACCAGTATTTCATTTGCGTTGATCGTTGGTGTTTCAATGTCCAACACCCTCAGGTCTTCTTTGTCATACATAAGTGCGGCCTGCATGGTCTATGGATTATGGGTTATTGAGATAGGTTTCCTCTCTGCAATGGACTGATTGCCTGCGTTTACTACCCGCACGGCCTCGAGACCATCTCTGCCACTTACCTGTGGTGAGGTATCAAGCAAAATACAATCTATAAACGCCTGATCTTCTGCCTGGTAGGCTTCGGTGAAAAGCGTTCGCCAGCTTTTTTGGAAAGGTGTAACAACACCCTTTACCCCATTGACAACCACCATATCATATTCCTGAGTACGTCCGATGAAGATCACGCCTTCAGTTCCTACAATCTCCACTCGGGCATCATATCCGTACTTCACGGAAACCGCCCCGTCGATATGTCCCTGACAGCCGTTATTGAAGCGGCAGGTCATGATCACATTGTCATAAAAATCAGGGAATTCCGTGGCAGCTTCAGGACACCTGAAGTTACCGGCTACAGCATACACCTCGCTGATCTCTGCACCTGCCATCCACCTTAATGTGTCAATATCATGGCTATTTACCTCGGCCAGCGGACCGTTACTGGCCTGGATGTCGTACTGCCATGGCTGTGGAATACTCGGACCTCTGGTAAGTGACTTTACCAGCACTACATTTCCGATGTGTCCCTCGTCAACCGCCTGCCTGGCGGCCAGAAAGCTCTGGTCAAACCTACGCATAAAACCGATCTGCAGTTTAACGCCATGATCTTCCACGGCTTGCAGCATATCCCGGCATTCAGTTTCAGTTATAGCCATTGGCTTTTCACATAGTATATGTACACCATTATGTGCGCAGTCCAGTACAATATCCCGGTGGAACCAGGTGGGAGTCACCACCACTGCAGCATCCAGAGACTCATTTTCCAGCAGCTCCCGATGATTTTGATAGGTATTTACCTCAAATTGTTGGGCGGCTGCTGCGGCTTTCTCATCATCCGGCTCTACCATGGCCACCAGCTTTGCTTCCGGAATGGAGAAGGCCAGATTACCGGCATGTATGAGCCCGGCCCGGCCACCACCAATCACGGCTACCTTTATTTGGTTCTTTCCTTTTAACATCTGATAACAATAATAAATAAAAGAAAATTATAAATAAAAATAAACAAATGAAAATAAAAGAAAATTTGGTTAAATCAATAATCTGTGACGAGTGGTTTTAATATTTAACCAAACCATTTAGCTTATAATTATCTGATTTTCAGATATTAATGTATTTATAATCTCCTGTGGGATTTGTATGTTTATAGGTATTCCATCTAGTTTCTATAAAGCTTTCTTATAGAAAGGAGGAAGGCGTGGAATAAAAATAGTGATCAAAAAATGCTGTTTATCTTTGTTAAAACATTGATGATTAGCGTAAAAAATGTAATAACTTATAAAAAGCGCTGCATCCCATTCAAAATGATATTAAATGATATTAATCAATAATAAATACGTTTATTAAATATTATCAATTTTTATTGTGTGTTACCTGACTATGAACTAGTTTGGTGGTTGTATATGGAATGTTGACCGATTGCTGTACTATGTTATCTGATAATTTAATCCAGGAGGCCCAGGAGCGAACAAGGAAAATGCTCAGGGCAGCCAATATCGAGCTTACGGAGGAGGAGGCTGCAGAGATCGAAGTATGTGACTACGAATTGGGGGATCACGCGCGCATTGGCACACAGATCGTTATTTATGAGAACAATGATCGCTATTGTGCCAAGGAACTTATCATGTTCCCTGGACAAATATGTCCTGAACACTATCATCCTCGTATCGGGGATTATCCGGGGAAACGGGAAACATTCAGATGCCGTTCCGGTGAGGTATACCTGTATGTACCCGGAGAGCCTACGAAAAATCCCCGGGCAGAAGTGCCTGCGGAACGAAGGGAACATTTCAAGGTATGGAGAGAGATCATCCTGAAACCCGGTGACCAGTATACCATCATGGAAGGCACTCCTCACTGGTTCCAGGGTGGGCCGGAAGGTTGTATTGTTTCAGAATTCTCATCACCAAGCTTTGACGATAAGGATGTATTTACCGATCCGGATATTCAACGCACCTCCAATATTCAGTAAAGAACTAATCCAACAACTATGAAGAAGCTTTTACTCATTACTATTTTATTTAGTTGTATTCTCACACAGGCATGGACACAGCAGCGTGTTACAGGCACCGTTTCCGACGAGAACGGACAGCCTTTGCCAGGCGCCAATGTTCTGATCAAGGGCAGCGCGGCCGGCACCGTCACAGACGTTGAGGGTAACTACAGTCTGGAGGTCACCGGTGGTGATGCTGAATTGATATTTTCCTTTGTGGGATATCTTGCCGAACAGGTAAGGGTAGGGGGGCAGTCAGTGATCAACATTACCATGTATCCGGATATTACCCAGTTGCAGGACGTTGTGGTTATTGGGTATGGTACACAGGAAAGAAAAGACCTGACCGGTTCGATCTCTTCGGTGCAGGAGCAACAGATCAAGGAGATTCCCACGACCAATTTTCAGCAGGCATTACAAGGGCGTACACCCGGAGTGTTTGTTAATCAGAATGGTGGCGACCCCAGAGGTACCTATTCCATTCAGGTGAGAGGGGTTAACTCGCTGAACTTTGACAGCAGCCCGTTGTTTGTGGTGGACGGTGTGCCGCTATTTGAAAGCTCTCTATACCATATTGATCCCGATAATATTGAGTCGATCGATGTATTAAAAGATGCCTCAGCCTCTGCCATTTACGGAGCCCGGGCGGCCAATGGCGTGGTGATCATCACTACCAGGACAGGAAAACCAGGTCAGGCTACCATTAATTTTTCTGCAGACCTTGGGTGGCAGAGTATGGCCAATCCGCTGGAGTTGATGAACTCCGAAGAGTATGCCCAGGTATGGATCAATGCCCGTGAGATCAGAGGACAGGCGATACCTCCCGAATTTGATGATCCAGAGTTTTTCGAAGAAGACAATGACTATCAGGACCTGATCACACGCACGGCATTTTGGGAAAAATACACCCTCAGCGCCACGGTTGGCAGTGAAAATACTACTTATTCAATACTGGGTTCCTATACCAACAGGGAAGGAGTACTCATCAATACGGATTTTCAGCGGGCCAATCTGAATGTAAAGGTGGAATCCGATATCAAGAACAAACTAAAAGTGGGGGCCAATATGGGACTCTCCGGCTATTGGGGAAACCTTAGCCAAAATAATCAGGTTGCATTCAGCCGGGAAAATACATTTCTCGAGGCGCTTTTTGCCAAGCCATGGGTGCCGGTATTTGATGAAAACGGTAATCTGACCGGTCCGCCCAAAACTGCCGCCGGTAATGGTCCTTTCGGATTCTTTACACCAGCACCTATACATACCCAATTGCTGGTGGACCGTGAAGATTCTGAGTTCCGGTTTCTGGGGTCTGTTTTTGCCGAGTATGAAATTGTAGAGGGCCTGCGTTTCAAGTCCAGCCTTGGTGTGGATATCTTTAACCGGGAAGTCTACAGGTTTAATCCTTCCTATGATTTTGGCCGTGGGATCTTTACCAAAGTGCAGTCCAGCGTATCAAGAAGGTTTGCCAAAAACCACAACTGGGTAGCAGACCAGACACTCACCTATGACAGGCGATTTGGAAAACACGGTTTGACAGCATTGGCAGGACTCTCCACCCAGGAATTTGAGAATGTGGGACTTAACGTGAGCCGGCGGGGAGCGACGGATAACATTTTCAATCAACCCAACAATAATCAACCGGATCTGAATGAGAATGCTGGTGGTGACGGTCCTATTACCACCCGTTTGTTTTCCTGGTTCGGTCGCTTGATCTATGATTTCGACGATCGTTATCTCATCACTGCCACTGTAAGGAGAGACGGGTCTTCCCGTTTTGCCAGAAACAACCGTTTCGGTACTTTTCCTTCCGTTTCAGCTGGCTGGAAACTGAGCAATGAATCCTTTATGCCGGATCTGCCGGCGGTGGATGATATTAAACTGCGGGTCAGTTATGGCGAATCAGGGAATCAGAATTTTGCTTCCTTCTCTGATCTTGGAACTATCGGTGCGAATAATGTAGTGCTCAATAACCAGCTGATCACGGCATTTTCACTGCAATCGCTTAGCAATGCAGACCTGCAATGGGAAACGAACAGGCAGTTTAACCTGGGGCTGGATCTTGGGCTGCTGAAGGGCAAGATCAACCTGACTGTTGATTATTTTCATAAAAGAAATGATGATCTGCTGCTCGAGCAGCCTATTTCAGGTACCTCAGGGGTGAACGAGACCAACCTTCTGGTAAATTTCGGATCCATTGAAAACCGGGGGATCGAGCTGGGGATAGATTCCGAGGTACAGTTTGGCAAATTCACGTGGAATTCCGGCTTCACCATTTCCAGGTACAGAAATGAGGTCATCGATTTTGGCCGGAATGAGAATGGTGAACCCATTCCGTTTTTCGGTGCTACGCTTCCTGAGATCAATCTACCTACCAATATATCCGTGGAAGGTCATCCTATTGGTGCCTTTTACGGAGTGCTTTTTGACGGAGTCTACCAGACCGGAGAAACTATCAATGTGAATAATCCGGGAGTAAGCGCAGGTGATTTCCGGTTTGTTGACCTGAACGATGACGGCACCATCAACACGGAGGACCGCACCTTCATTGGCGACCCCAATCCTGATTTTTACGGTGGTTGGTCGAATTCCCTGTCATGGAAAGGGCTGACCCTGTCCATGTTCTGGACCTTCTCCTATGGCAACGATATTTATAATGTATATAAAAACTGGGCATTGAGCGGCTTTCCAGGCTTTAACAGTCTGCGTGAATACAATGATCACTGGACCCCGGATAATCCGAGTCAGCGGTATCCGAAACCATGGTCGCCTATTCACTTTAGCTACAACACCACCCCTTCCGACCGTTTTGTGGAAGATGGTTCGTATCTCAGGCTCAAAAACCTTTCACTGGCCTACAACATTCCCAAAAATCTGACAGACCGAATAGGAGTTACCGGCCTGCGTCTGACGCTGACCGGCAGTAACCTGATCACGATCACCGATTACTCCGGTCTGGATCCTGAAAACAACAGTGGACTGGGTTTTGGTAACGCACGGTCGCTGGGTGTGGACTACATCCCATATCCTTTTACCAAGAACTACAACGTAAAACTTGATCTCACCTTTTAAAGCAACAGACACGATGAAAAGAATAAACCATATACTCAGCCTGATCATCCTGATAGGATTTGGATGTGATGATTTTCTGGATACGGAGCTTGAAGGAGTAGCTACACAGGACAACGTATTTAACTCTGTAGAGGGAGCGATCAATATGTCCACTGGCTTGTATGAAAATATGAGGGCATTTTACAATAATACCTACTACAATCTGTATGAGATCCCCATGGATGATGCCTTTACCCGCAGAGATGACCGTCCTTTGGAAAACTTTGCCTTTGCACCTAGCATTGGTTCCGTCCGTAGTTTGTGGAACAGCCACTATCAGGGCATAGGGCGGGCCAATTTTATCATTACCAAAATTGATGATGTGTCCTTCAGGGAAGATCAGGAAGAGCTGAAAAATATGATCATGGGGCAGGCCCGTTTCTTCAGGGCATTTTATTACTTTAATCTTGTACGGTCCTTTGGAAATGTACCTATTTATACGGGTATAGTAGAAACACCTGATGGTGCATTTAACCAAAGAGAGTCGATAGTCACCGTTTATGAGGAGCAGATAGAACCCGACCTGCTGGCAGCGATAGACCTGCTGCCGGATAAAACGGCGCTGGGTAACACACAGGGTTTTGAAGCCGGACGGGTGACACGGGAAGTGGCACAAACACTGCTGGCGTGGGTGTACCTTACGGAAGAAAAATGGGCGCTTTCCCATCAGATGGCAGCCAACGTGATTGGGGCGTATTCCCTTACACCCGTTTATGCTGATCTTTTTGGCGGAAGAGAACTACTGAATGACGAGTCGATGCTGGAGGTACAGAATATATTGCTGGATGCCGGTACAATATTGCCCAGATTAGGCGCTCCCGGGCCGGTACTTCCTTCTCCTTCGGGCATATTTGCAGAGTTGATCGCCACGGATGATGACATCACCTGGCTTCCGGGTAAACCAGCCTCAGGAAATGGGTTGGTTCAGGTATTTGATCCGGGTGACCTCAGACGAGATGTATCGGTGTCTAAATACGGTCTTACTGAAAGTGACCTCGCGCCCGGACAGCCTTCAGAGTTTTATAGCTTCAAGTTTTGGAATGATGACCCGGTGAACGCGGGTAGGGCAGGCGTCAACTTCCCTGTGATCCGCTATGCGGATGTGCTACTGATCTATGCAGAAGCAAAGAATGAGGATATGGCGTTGGATGCAGATGCACTGGAGAAATTGAATATGATACGGAGGCGGGCCTTAGGAGTGGATATTAACACTCCTGACCCTGCTGTGGATCTGACCCCTGCTACACAGGAAGAATTCCGATTGGCGGTGTGGAAGGAAAGAAGGGCAGAATTTTGCTTTGAAGGCAAACGCTTCTTTGATGTGAACCGCCGGGGAACCATGATCGAGACTATGGCGCTACAGGGTGTGACAGTACCGGCAGGGGCTGTAGTCCCCAACCCTGCAAGTCCGTCAGGAAAAAGGCAGTTTCTCATGCCCATACCGGAGCGGGAACTGCAGATCAATCCTGACCTTGGACAAAATGACGGATATTAATACGGTATGTGATAAGCTAGTCAGAAGTGATTAATTTCATGGTCAATGAAAAGTTACTTGTGGTCATACCTGGAGTGGGATGACATTTATCCAACTCACCCCAATTCCACCGGAGGTGGAATATCCCTTCCCTTCCCGATAGCTATCGGGATAGAGAGGGGAATGTTCAGACCTGTCTGAACGAGGGTGAGTTGATATGCCGGAACTTGCAAACTGAACATTGACAATCATTTCTTGCAAAAATAGGTGGTGACCACCTTTAAAAAATGCAAGAGTTGGAATTGCAAATAAAAAAATATGGTCGCTGCAGCGAGGCTGGCGATGCTTTGCGTGTGGGTTACGAAGCTGTCTCCCTCTCGTCTGTATTAAACGTACTCTATCCTCATGGTTCGAGTAGGGGATCGCTTCACACCCGGCTGAAGCCAACCCACGAAGTTCGCGATGACGATAAAAACATATGTATGTCATAGGTAGTGGCCACATTAAAAAAATGTAGATATCCTTAATGACAAGGTGATGAAACGATCTTATGAGTACGGTTTAGCCATCCTGGTGATGGCTTTCTTTGTTTCCTGCCAGAAGGGAGCGGGTGATAGTCCGGATGGGGAATCCGACACGAGAGAAGACGATCCCCGTCCCAATATAGTGCTCATTCTTGCGGATGACATGGGGTACGGGGATATCAGCTTTTATGGCGCACTAAAATCACTACCCCCCGCATTGATGAACTGGCTCATAACGGACTGGCATTTTTGGATGCCCATACGGCAGGAGCGGTTTGCCAGCCCAGCCGGTACAGTCTGCTCACCGGCACCTATTTCTGGCGCAGTGAAAAGGCACGGACGGCCTTTGAAAAACGGGACCTGATGGGGCATATGCCCGAAATGCTGGAAAGGGGCCGGCAAACGCTGGCTACACTGCTCAGTAATGGAGGCTATCAAACCGCCTATCTTGGTAAATGGCATCTGGGGCTGTCCTGGCAAACGAAAAACGACGAGGAGCCTATGGATGACGGCACAAATGTGGATTACACTCAACCCTTTTCCGGTGGTCCTTTGGACCACGGATTTGATTACTACCATGGTATTGCCGCCTCACTCGATATGCCTCCCTATGTTTTCCTGAAAAATGACAGGGCTGTGAAAGTGCCTGATGTATACTGGGATCGCTTCAGGACATTCCGTCAGCCAGGGTTGAAGACTGCAGACTGGCAGGATGAAGCTTTTAATACCATCGTCACTGAGCAGGCCACTAAGTTGATCGGAGAATATGGAAAAAACCTTGATCCCTGGTTTATCTATGTGGCGCTGGCGGCTCCGCATACTCCTCACAGGCCTTCTGAACGGGTGAAGGGAAAAAGCGAGGCGGGAGCCCGTGGGGACATGGTGCTGGAGGTAGACTGGACAGTAGGTGAAGTGATGGAAGCCCTGAAAAGATCAGGTCAATACAATAATACCCTGCTTATCATTACCAGCGATAACGGAGCGATCACTAATGGGATGCCCAAGTGGGCCGGCAACCCGGCGTGGTACGAGGTACAGGACTATGGCCACGCGGCCAACGGATATTTCAGGGGGCAGAAGGGAGATGTTTACGAAGGAGGCCACAGGGTGCCAATGGTGATGCACTGGCCGGACAAGATAAGGAAACCAGGAACGATAGACCATATCGTTTCCCTTACAGACCTCTTTTCCACATTCGCTACTCTTGTGGATCAGCCGGTCAGGGACGCGACGGACAGCTATGATCTTTCTGCTTACTTTGTTCATGACACTGTAAAGTCTCCGGTACGAAAAAGCGTTACGCACTATGCCTATCATTATGACCTTTATGCTTTTCGTACGGATACGCTCAAGTACGTCAATGGGCTGGGCTCCGGTGGTTTTATGGGGGCCTATATGGAAGAAGACAGCGTGCGATCAGGTGTTCAGCTTTATAATATGGCCATGGACCCCACCGAGCAAACCAACATAGCTCAGGGTAATCCTGCGCTGCTTGGTAAGCTGGATAGTGCGCTGAAGGCCGATCTTGTAAAAGTAAAATGAATTGAACCGATATGATGAAGCTTAAAACGGCATTGCTGCTGATAACATCCACTGGCTTTTTCGCTTCTGCCCGGGGACAACAGGAAGCGGAACCGCTTGCCCCTGTGTATATTCTCAACTACGATCATCTGGGAGTGATCCTTTGGGGGGAGGAAAGTATTAACTGGGCGCTTGACGTGGAATTTGACCGGCTTAAAAAGTACGATGACTATACGATAGGCTGGGATCATGAAGCCTATACCTACGATTACCTCGCAGCCAACAGCCCTGATGTACTGGAACGCATGCAAAAAGGAATAAAGGATCATCCGGGGCGGCTCTCTGTGGGCACCAGCACCTACGGGCAGCCATTGTCACGTTTTATCAATGAGGAGTCCAACATCCGTCAGCTTACCTTAGGTAGGTCAACGGTGGAGCAGTATTTTGGCAAGGCGCCTGATGTTTACCTGATGGGGGAGCATGCCTTCCATAGCCAGATGCCTCAACTGCTGAAGGGAGCAGGTTATACCGGGGCCATTATGCGCACACACTTCATGATGTTCGGTTACAATCCCACCTTCAAGGCACCTGTGGCGCGGTGGGAAGGGATGGACGGCTCTATGATCACTACGATACCCACCTATCCCGGACAGGAGCATTTTGCTGTGCCGGCTTCTCCGTATCCCTACGGAGCGGTGACCGTTGATGGTGTGATCATGACCGATTTTGTACGAAGGAAGAGCGCTACGCTACAACATTTCCGGGAGCAGTTTGGGCACGATATCCGACCACTGGTGGCTTCCCGTGCAGATGATCCACGTCAGCCTGATGAGATAATTGAGGTCCACCAGGGAGATCCGAACTACATCTGGACAGTAGCCGACAGCATTTTTAACTACCTGCCTGCACCCCGTAAGACGTTTTTTACCGCACCGAAGGATTTTGCCGAGCGGATGCCATGGGGGTACTGTGGCAACTGGATATGGAATAAGAGCCGTCTGGCCGAGGTAAATGTGTTGACGGCGGAGCGTCTTGCGGCTATTCACCATGCGGTAGGTGGGAATACCCGTGAGAAGGAAATTACAAAAGCATGGAAAAATCTGCTGGTGGCCCAGCATCACGACATACAGATCGTAGGTATAGAAAAGGCAGGCAGAGTATTTCTGGATGCCAGCCTGGCACAGTCGCAGGCTATTATCGATGAAGCCATGACGGGGATAGGAGCCCGGATGACGGGGCCGAAGGATGGGTGGCTCACCTTTAACCCATTGAACTGGCCAAGGAAGGATGTGGTGAGGCTGGGAGATGGCCGCGAGATGATCATGGAGGCAGAAGGGCTGGGTTTCAGGGTTACAGAGCCTACGGAACAGGTGATACCGGACCAGTTTCAGTGGGACGAGGAAAAGCGGGAGTTGGTCACTCCTTTTTACAATATCAGGCTGGCCATGGAAGGAGGTTTTTTACAAATGGAGGACCGTAAGTCCGGCCGGAAGGTAATAACAACAGGCCGTCGAAGTGGGGTGCTTGAGGCATACATTAACGGCAAGTCAGAAAGCAGTGTGGGTAAGACGCAGGTCCATCAAAAAAACGTTGGTATGGTCGTGGTGGAAAAAGGGAATATCGGGTCCATACCCTACGAGCTGTCATGGACGTTCTATGCCTTTAGTCCGCGGGTTGATTACGCCTTGAAGATCAGCGTAAAAGATGAAAAGATCGGCAAAATGACCGATGACCCGGCAGACCCGTATTCATCCTTTGAGCATGATCAAAAGCTGCGATTGAAATTCTACCCTGAGTTGTATGATCAGGTGGTGGGTGTCGAGGATCATCCTTTTATAGTCACGGAGACAAAGCGTGAGGTTTTGCAGGGGAATTACTGGAATGCCATTACCGATGGCAGCATGGGACTGGCTTACTTTAATAAAGGTACGATGTGTTCCATCAGGGAGCAGGACGGCAGCTTTTCCGTACCGCTGGCATTTTCCACGGCTTTTATCTGGAATACCGTGCCCATGAAAGGTGATTATACCTATGAATTGGCACTGTACCCCTTTTCCGGCGACTGGCGGGCAGCAGAACTTCATAAAAAAGCACTGGAGTTCAACTATCCGGTCATAAGTGCTAAAGTGAATGGTAATAAAAAGGGCAGACTGGGCAGTGAATGGTCCCCCCTTAAAATCACAGGTGATGGTGCTATCCTGTCCGCCCTGTACACGGTCAATGATGAGACCTTTGCGCGCTTTTATGAATATAGAGGAGGAAACACTGCCTTGACCGGTACCTGGCTGGACAGGCCTATAGAATTTACAGAAGTAGATTTCAATCATAATTTTCAGGCAAGGCAGGGGGGAAGCGGTGTTCTAAGTCCGTGGCAGATCAGCACCTTCAGGATTGGCGAAAGGATAGAGGGAAAAGACTACAGCAGGATCGATATTCCGCTCACAATTGACTTTAAATATGAGCATGACTGGACGGAGTCAAAGTGGCTGAAACCCAATGGTATTACTGAGGAGGAGTTGAAAAGGAGTGTTGTGAAATGATGTTTCTTTGGGCCAAAGTCGGCAATTGGCAGTAGTCGGTCGGCAAGGGGGGATGACAGATGGGGCAAGAGACCGTTTTGGAAGGGGCAGGCTTCCTTATCTTGATTGACATGGCCGCAGGGGCTCCCAAACTGTGCGCCATTGGCTTATATGGCTGTGAAATCTGTTGTTTCTGTATCTGATGAGTTTGCTCAGGTTCGGAGAACCTGAATATTGGTTGGCACAGGTTCAGAGAACCTGCGCCAGATGAGGAGATGTAGTGTACGGACAGAGCCGCCTCATAATGCCGTAACGTACACGTAGTATGCCCCGCAGAGTTGATTCCTGTTTTTGTCATAGAACCACGTTTGCATTTGGGTTTTGCCTGCCTTTAGCTCTACTTCAAAGGTGGCGGCGAGTGCGTCTTCTTCTATTTTTTGCCAGTGTGTCTGTCCGGCAATACGTAGGTTGGCGTGCTGTATGGGTAAGGCCTTTCCTTCCTTGAACCTGGCGTCTACCGCCTGATACGCCGGTGCTGCACCTCTTAGGGGAGTTTCTGCTTCTTTAGGCCATCTGTGCAGGGCTATTTCGTACTTGCCGTCTTTTTTTACCTCTATATTCCATGCTCCGGAGCGGTTGATCCCCTCCCGTATCCACCATGAATTGGAGGAGTTCATCAGTAACCAGTCGTGGGAGGTGATCGTTACCGGGTTTTCATATGGGCTGCCGATGGCGATGTGATTGATGTGCTGTAGGTCAGGTTGTACCTTGTCCCACCAGGCGTTATAGTAGTCTTTCATTTCCTTCACTACTTCCGGATGCTGATCATAAACATTGTTTTCCTGTGCCTTGTCTGCTTCGATGTCATATAGCTCCTCACCTCGGATCAGCCGCCATTTGTTCCATAGCACGGCGGCATCGCCTTTTTTGGGTAACTCCAGCCGGAAAAAGGGCTTTCTTCCATATTGTATCACTACTTTCCTGTCATCCAGCTCTGGCTGTGGTGACCGCTTTAATACCCCGGCTATGCTTAAGCCACCAAAATCCTGCACGGGCTCATATTGTACATCGCACAGATCGGCCAGGGTAGGTAAAAGGTCTTTTACATCGGTTAACTGATTGATTTCCTTACGTGTCAGCTTACCTGCCGGCCATCTCATAAAGAAAGGTACACGGTGCCCGCCTTCATACAGGCTCTCTTTTCCACCTCGTAGCCCGGCGTTGTAGTACTTGACACTACTTGCATTGCCATTGTCAGTGGTAAAGATCAGGATGGTATTTTTACGTAATCCAGTGCTTTTCAAAAACTCCTCCAGCCGGCCCACGTTATCATCCAGGTTTTCGATCATGCCGAAGTAGCTGGCCAGGTGCCGGTTCAGTCCCATGTCCAGATAGGTCTTTCTGTACTTTTCAGGAAGGTATAATGGCCCATGGGGTGCATTCGTAGGGATCAATGTAAGGAACCGTTCCCCTTTTTTGTTCATCTCCTTCATCCATTGCATAGCTTCGGAAAACCAGATATCTGTGCAATAGCCCTCGTATTGTTCCAGCTCTCCATTGTGCCAGTAGTAGTCATCGAAATAGTCATTGTTCCAATGGTCTGAAGAGCAGGTGATACCCCAGCCTTTGTGGATGACGCTTTCTTCAAACCCTCGGTCCTGGGGACGGTAAGGATAGTTGTCACCGAGATGCCACTTGCCAAACAGGCCGGTCCGGTAGCCGTCAGCCTTGAAATAGTCGGCCAGTGTGGGAATATCCTCACGAATAAAGGTATAACCGGAGCATACCATATGCGCTCCATTGGACAGTGCATGACGCCCGGTAAGCAACTGGCTTCTGGTGGGAGTACACATGGGAGTGACATGAAAATTGGTAAGTCTGGTGCTTTCTTTGCCCAGTTTGTCAAGGTGAGGGGTTCTCAATGTGGGATGACCGTGTATACCCACATCTCCATATCCCTGATCATCTGTCATAATGATGATCACATTGGGTTTTTCGGCCTTTCCCACTTTGTCAGGAAGATAGAAGGACGTGCCGATTGCGAGGATGATGAGCGATGAGAGTAGCCACAGAGGTTTCATTTTTATCATTTGTAGAAAGATTATGTCTTGTTATATATTTTAGTCTGTATCAGCTTTCAGATAACCCAGGGAGGTGAGAAACCGCTGTGCTTCAAGTAATGTTTCATTAAAAAACTTCCGGTTCCTGAAATTGAAAAAACCGTGCTCCTGGCCATCATATAAAAGCAGTTCGCAACGGCCGCCTGTTCTTTCCATCGTCATTTTGTAATATTCCATGGCCTCCACCGGGACGAGCTCATCCTTTGTTCCCAGGAAAATCAGGGTAGGAGGGGCTCCTGCCCGGATGTTATGTAACGGGGAAAAGTTTTTGTATTGAGTGCCGATCCTTTCATGCCCATACCCTCCCGGGCCGTTGTCAAGCACCGGGTTAAAAAGTACAAGAGCATCCAGTGCTGTACTGATTGTTGTATCATCTTTTGGATTATTGTACCCATTGATCAGGCAGCTGGCTGCCGCCAGCTGTCCGCCGGCAGAAGCTCCGATACCGATCAGCCGGTTGGGAGCAATATGGAACCTCTCTGTATGTTTCTTTATAAACCGAATGGCCGACTTTGCATCGGAAAGGGCTTCAAAGGGTGTAGTGCGGTGTCGTGAATACACCCGGTAATCTACCAGAAAGCCGACAATGCCACGGCTCGCAAAATACTTTGCCTGGGGTAGAAGGTGATGCATAGTACCGCTTTTCCAGCCTCCCCCGAAAAAGTAGACCGCTGCAGGCCAGGTGTCCGAAGAACTAAATGATGGTGGATATATCACCTTAAGATACAGATCGACAGAATCCACCCGTTTATAAATGATGCTGTCTGAGGAGAACGATCCAGGCTGAGCATGACCTGAAAAGCCGGTAACGGCCAGGGTCAAAAGTGACAGCGACCTGTAGCGGACACTTTTCATCAATATGTACCTAAGGGCGTCCAACGTCTGGATTGCGGTTTTTTATAGCGCGTTTAATCTTATCCATTTCGCTCCTTGAAGCTGTTGGTCTTATTTCTACGGTATCCCTGAGCTTACTTCCCTTCTCCAGCACACGCTGGTCATAGGCTACTCCGAAATTCTGTACAAAATTTTCATATCCACCTCCGTAGAAATCACTTATGACCCAGGTAAGGGATGTTTCATTATGGTCGTAATAGCTGCGGGAATGCTGATGACCGCCGGAAATGAGGGCCAGTCCCTCATGATTGGAATTGCTCAGTGCCATGTAACGAATATTGGTTTTGGTGCTTCTGAAATCACGTGTACCATAAACGGAATCATCATTTTTCCAGTCTGTAATCAGAGGGGAGAACCTGTCGCTTTCCACAGTAGTACCCATGGAGGCCGAGCCCTCAGGCCGTCCGATATGTTGATCAGGATATACTGTCCAGTAGCTGTCTTTTATCCACTCCAGTTGGGTGAGTCCCGGATCAGCTTTAAAGGCAATACCTGTTTCACGCACATCCCCTGTGGCTGGTCTGGGAGGCCTTTCACTATCCAGCAACCATTCAAAATCATAGTGAATACCGAATCTGCCGTCTGCATGGAAGGTATAGGTGAAAATGCCGCGTGCTTCTTTGTATGCTCCAGATACCCTTACCTGCAGACTATCGCTAAGCCTTTGTGTAGAGATGTTCTTTAGATTCCATTCACTGCACAGCGTGGCCTTATCCGCATAATAACGGGTAGCTACAAGGTGTGGGCCACTTTTAAGTACATGTTGCCCCTTTATACGGATATCCCCGATCAACCCTGTGGATGTATTGATCCTGTATTCAAAATGATCTCCCGAGATCTGCAGGGTACTGTCCGTTTCAGTTATAACAAGAGGTTTACTTTGATCTGTTGTGGTAGGTTCAGGCCGGGCTGTGGCGTTCTCATTTTTTAATGGAATGCTGTATTCATCCACCAGATAGCCTGAAGGGTGAACAAATTTCAGCTTGAGTGACGTGGATCGTTGATCTGCGTCCATCACAACAGGGACGGACAGTATACCCTTCCTTTGCGCAGGGATATCTGCACTGATCTCTCCTTGTTGCCGGGCATATTGCCATAAAACCTTAAGCTCCTTCAGGTTGGAGAAATTGTACCTGTTAAATACCTCCAGTTGAACAGGTTTTCCGGGTTCAGTCCTGATCCTGCCATGATTGACACGTACGGGGCTGTATGCCTTTTTAGTATGCCAGTATTCAGGCTTGGCCCTCCTCCAGCTGTCCCGGATGCCGAAGGCCAGGTACTGTTTGCCTTTGTCCGGCGCTCTGTATTTGATGCCGTCATTCCCTGAAAAAATACAGCCTCCAACCACTCCGTCAGTTGTGTAAGTGTAATCCATGTGTTTTTCCATATACCGGTACCAGTAGTCCCGGATGCCAGGGTCCGCGTGGTGCTCTTTGGCATTGTTCAGGAAAATATGGCTCCACTCGCCATAGATCATGGGCCTGTCCGCCGGCACGGAACGGTCCCTGAGATTGGGATAATGCACGTTGTCAATGTCCGTATAGGGCAGACCTATCCCGAATTTATCCAGGTGCGCTTCTGCCATCACTGGTCTGGAGTCATCGGCCAGTTGTGTAGCTTCACCCGCAGTAGTGAAGGCCTCCAGGGTAAAGTCGGATTCATTACCCACGGTCCAGATAATGACGGAGGGATGGTTCCTGAACACCTCTATCTTCTCCAGGGTGAGTTTTTTAAGCGCTTTGGTATAGGCTTCATCTTCTCCCAGCCCTTTGTGGGCCTTGAAAAAATCTACATCAATGAACGTGACCGGTGTTTCCATGGACATGAAAAGTCCCATTTCATCGCACAGTGCGGGAAGGGCTTCTGTTGAGGGAAAAGGCCTGACATAGTTGATATTAGCTTCTCTAAAGGCCTGCAGATCGTTTCCAACCTCTTCCCGGGTGATGGCATGTCCCTTCAGTGGAAAGCGGGTGTGGTAGTTGGTACCGTGAAGCTTTACAGGTGTATTGTTGATGTATAACTCCCTTCCCCGTACTTCTACCTGCCGGAAACCGATCTTTTGACGGACGGTGATTTTTTCTGCACCGGAGTGGTGCAATGTGAGTTCAAGTTCGTACAGGTACGGATGTTCACTCTCCCAGTGTTTCGGTGATTCCACTGGCAGATCCAATGCGATTGTTTCCTTTTTATTTGAAAGAATACGGGCAATTCGATGATGATCCGGTGAGATGGGAACAATATTGCCGTCCGGACCAGTCAGCCGCATGGTAAGTTCCGTATTTCTGACGGTGTGACGGCCCTCGTTGATCACGTCAAGATCGAGGGCCAGATTGGCATTGACAAAGTTTTTGTCAAAAGTAGTGTTTACGTGGAGCCTGGACAGATGCACCTGCGGCAGTGCCATGAGGTATGCACTTTGGGTCATGCCCAGAAAATCCCGGGTAGAGGTGCGGCTCAGGTCAGAACGTGATACCTTCAGCGTGATCACATTGGATTCAGCCACATGGACCAGCGCTGTAATGTCCAGCTCAAAGGGAATATAACCCCCATCATGTTCGCCTGCCCTTTTGCCGTTGATCCAGACTTCAGCCAACCCTTCCACTGATCCAAACCTCAGCTTAATGCTTTTTTCTTTCCATGAGTCCGGTACTAAAAAGGATCTTTGATAAGCTGCACTGGCGAGGTTTTTCGCTCCTGTATATTGTGGGTATACCGCAGTGAGCTGGCAGGGTATAGTAATGTCGAGGGTTTCGGGCCAAAAGCTGTGATCTGTTTTACTAAAATCGTCCGGTGGGTTCGGCACAAAGGTCCACGGACCATCAAGAGATAATGTGGTCTGCTCCAGGTCTGTAATCATAGACGGTTTAGGGGTGTACCTTATCTGTGACAGACCACAAATGCTGTTGATGGTGATCAGAATGATGCCCGGAAATAATGCCTTTGACTTCATCAGGGAAAAAGTGGATCTGGTGGTTCGCTAAGTTAAATCATAAATGATTAAAAACAATAATAAATGAAAGTATTTGAAATTATATTTGTTATTGATTTTGGAAAATATGCTTCTCTGAATCCATCAAAATCCAGCATTGTAAGTACATTTAGCATGAGCATCTTAAATAATTTCAACTCTGTTTTTTGTGCTTTTGAAGCCTCCTGAACTGATTAAAATGGGCTATGTTTATTGCCGTATTAATACTACATGAATTCATAATTTATTACAGAAATGCCCCGACCTACCAACAGGACCCAGCTCGTAGAACCGGGTAACAGCAATTATTAAAAACTACTCGACTTTGTGGACTCTTTTTTAAAAGAGGAAGTGCATGCGGAATTTTCCGGAAGGCACATTAAACAGAAATATCCGCGATGTGCTGGCACACCTGCACGAATGGCATCTTATGGTACAGGGTGGGTATGACAGAGAAAAGCCTGATATTCCGGCCAAAGGATATACCTGGAAGACCACACCGGATCTGAACAGAGAGATCCAGAAAATACAGTAAAACAGACCCAACAGAGGTAAGATGTTTGTTGCAGGATTCATTTGAAGCGATCCGGAAACTCATAGAAAAGCATACGGATAAGGAGCTTTTTGAAAAAAGCGCTACAGGTGGACGGGTACTACCTCGGTGGGCGCCTACTTCGTTTCTGCCACTTCCAGCCATTAAGATTGGGCCTACAACTGATCAGGCGTGCAGGAATATAGTGCAAGACGACAGATGGAATACCGGATTCAATCATTCCTCCGGTAATTTGACCACACTTTGCATCATGATAAAAGATAAATATATAGATTTGCAACAATGTTGCATTTGTATACCGCCGTCTTCGTCAGCATTTTAGTCTTAGTTCCCAATTGGCTGGTGGGCCAGGAACAGCAGCTGGACCTTAGCGGAACTATTTCAGATGAAACAGGTAGTCCGATAGAGGCGGCAGCTGTCAGGGTTTCTCAGGGTGAGGGACATGCTGTATCCGATGAGCATGGAAGGTTTTCAATATCCTTTCAAACCAGTGGACAAACCGTATTTCTGGAGATCTCACATGTTTCCTATGAACCTGTCCGCATCCCGGTTACTCAATTTGAAGATCATTCCGGAATACAGATCACGCTTAGGGAAGCGGTCAGGGTCCTTGAAGGAATAGAAGTATATCAGGATCTGTTGACAATGCTGCTGCATGAAAGCCAGCCTGTATTGGTGATTGATAGGGAGTTCATCGAAAGGAACAACGCCGGTACCTTTTCAGGTGCGTTGGCCTCTCTGCCGGGTGTCAGCACCATAAACCTTGGCGTGGGTATAGCCAAACCTGTGATCAGGGGAATGAGCTTTAATCGCATACTGGTCAACAACCGGGGGATAAAGCAGGAAGGGCAGCAGTGGGGAGCCGACCACGGATTGGAAATCGATCCATTTGATGTTGAATCTGTAGAGATCATCAAAGGGCCGGCGTCGCTTCTGTATGGTTCCGATGGTCTTGGAGGTGTGATCAATATCAGGGAGGAGAAGTTCCCTGAAACTGAAGGCAACAGGATCGAATGGATCTCTTCTTACCAGTCGAATAATAGTGCTTTTTCCAATTCGCTCAGCTGGCAGGGCAGAAAGCACAACTGGTTGTACAGTGCCCGTGTTACCCACCAGGATTACGGGGATTATACCGTACCGGCCGATGAATTTACCTATGCGGGCTTTAATCTGCCCATTTACGAAAACAGGTTGAAGAACACCGCCGGAAAGGAACTTCACTACAGTGTGATGACCGGGTATACCAATGAGGACATAACTTCTACATTGCGGTTTTCTGCTTTTAATCAGGAGGCAGGCATTTTCACGGGCGCCATAGGCCTGCCCAGAAGCTATAATCTCAGGCATGAAAACCGTCACAGGGATATTGATTTTCCCAGGCAGGAAAACCAGCATTTGATGCTGATCAGCAGCACTACACTTTCCTTAGGCAAAAACAGGCTGGAAGTGGACCTGGGTATTCAGTGGAACCGGCGGGAAGAGCTTTCTTTTCCAGGGGCCCACGGCATTGACGCATCAGTAGTGAACAGTAATCTTGCTTTAGGCCTTGGGCTCACTACCTATACATCCAATGTGCGCTATCAGCTCAACCCGGCGCCGGGCTACAGTGTCCTGTTGGGCGGCCAGTTCCAGTACATGGATAATGAACGGGACGGTTTCGAATTTTTGCTGCCCGATTTTAATTCTACCCAGCTGGGCTTCTTTAGTTATCATGTCTGGGAGGTGGACCGGAAATGGGTGTTCAATGCAGGCATACGATATGATCACGGGCGACATACCATCCGGCAGCATCTGCAACCACTGTATGACCGGGGTACTTTGCAGCCTACAGGCGAGTTTGAGGAAAGGGTGCCGGGCTTTGACAGAGCGTTTGAAAACTTCAGCGGTGGTGCCGGTGCCACCTTTATTCTAAATGCTTCCAGCAATTTCAAATTGAATTTAGGGAATAGTTTCAGGTTCCCGTCCGCTATCGAGCTCTCCAGCAATGGTGTCCATCATGGAAACTTCAGGCATGAGGTCGGTGACCCCTCCCTGGATATAGAAAGAGGGTACCAGGCAGACTTCACCTTCCAGCACCGGGAAGAAGATCTACTGCTTGAGTTCTCGGCATTCTACGCCTTTTACCAGCAATATATTTATCTGGCGCCAACCGGCCGTTTTTCCTATCTGGCATCAGGAGGCACTATGTGGCAATACCGGCAGGATGACGCGATCTTTAATGGTATGGAGCTGATGGCCAGCTATCGGTTGCCCTTGAATTTAAAAGCGGAGCTGGCTGCCGAGTGGGTGCAGAATATTAATCGTAATACTGATCTTCCTTTGCCACTCACACCGGCTGCATCAGTTCTGACCCATCTGGAATACAACGGGTTTAAATGGGCTGGCCGAACGATAAGTGATGCTTATGTCTTTGCGGAGGGGCGGCAGCTGTTTGATCAGAACCGGGTAGACCGAAATGAAAGAACAACGTCCGGCAGCTTTATACTGAATGCAGGAATGGGTTGTCGTCTTCAGGTGGGTGAACGAAAATTGCAGTTCAGGCTGAACATCAGTAACCTTCTGAATACATCCTATTTCAATCACATCAGCAGATACCGGCTTATCAACTTACCCGAGCAGGGAAGGAATCTGGTCCTGTCCCTGAAAATACCGGTTCATCCTGGAAAATAATTATTGCAACATTGTTGCGTTTAGAAATGTCGTATTTATATTTACAACATTGTTGCATTTAAGGTATGCCCATTCCATGAAAAAGAGTTTATCCCCATTCGTTGTTCTATTACCCTTATGTCTGTTTACCGCGTGCCTGGAATCAGGTGACGATGACAGTGTGGACCTGATCAGTCCTGAAATAAGCCCGGTGGCCGGTACGCAGGATATCATGCCCGGACACTTTATTGAAGTAAGTGCGGATGTGAAAAGTGTTCCGCTCGCCTTTCAGGTAGCAGATGGAACAGGTATTTCAGAGATCCTTCTGGAAGCGCACAGTGGTTTTGACGGTCATACCCATGGCAGAAAGACCAACGGTGATTTTGTGTTGTTTGGTTATTATCATGTCATTACTGCCGATGAGCTTGAGGATCCCCGGTTTTTTGAAAGTGACGCTACGGATGATCTCACAATTTATCTGGACGAACGAAACACACTTATCCCGGATGAGGCGCTGATACTCGCAGGTCCTTATCATTTTTCTATCAAAGCTACGGATACAGAAGGCAACGAGACTTCTTATGCAGACAACTCGACCTACCATACCACCCTCTACATCCAACGGGAATACGCGCCTTTGATCAATGTAAACGCAATAGATAAGACCGTAGGCACAGTGGAAGGAAGCGTAAGCAGGAATGCGGACCATGAGTTTTCATCAGATATTGTATTCTTATGGGTCTACATTTCACGGCCTAACGCCAGCAATCCTGCCCAGGAAGGAGAGGTCCTCAGAGAGTGGGTATGGGGGGAATCAAACTGGCCACACCAGTTTAGAGATGATACCGGCACAGGCCTGGCCGATCCTCAAAACATAGACCTTTCTGAATTATTGGCAGGAGAAGAGGCAGTACGTCAAATGGACGATACGGAGCTCCTTACGGTCTGGGCCGAAGATGCAAACGGGAATATTTCCGTCAGATCCTTTTAAAAAATTACAACTCTTTTTTAACAAGTTATAACCATATCATGACCCAGGTGAAAAGAAGATTGACCTAAGTCTCATTTGTCAAGCTTCGTCAGCTAAAAGTTGTGATCACCAATAACAATCAAAACTATGACTATAATGAAAAACCTAACGTTAAAATTTTGGCCTATGATGGCTTTGCTCGTCTTTATGGCAGCCTGTGACGATGATGACTCTACAGAAGTTGAACCGGAAGAACCAGTTAGCTTTGCAGACTTTGAAGACGAATGGGTACGGCTTTCCTTAATCCAGGAAGATCAAATTGAAGTGATGCAAGCCGCAAGAGAGGAAATGATTGGCTCTGTAGACACCGGCTTACCGAAAGGCGCACGTTATTACCCTAGCAACTCAGGCAGATACCTTACGGTAATTAATACAAGTAATAATGAAGTAAGGTTTTTTGACACGGGTGTGGTCAACCATGCTGACCACGGGCATCAAAACCAGGTACGCTGGTTAGATTTAATCCTGCAAACCGCTGCGCCTGTACACTATACGAGCGTAAATGGCAACATAGTGATCTTCAATGATGGTGATGGATCTATTACCTACGTGAGGGAGGTAAATGGACTGGAATTGCCGGCTTATACACCAATAACCATGCAACTGGAAAATACAAAGGCACATCACGGCGTAGGGATTGCACTAAATAGTGGGAAGTTTGCCGTAACATTTCAAAGTGATACCCCTCCAAATGGATATGAATGGGGGCCACAGATGGTTAAATATGTAACCAGCGAAGGTGCTGTGATAGATGACAATGGAGGAGTTGAAGTAAAGGGGATTCATGGGAGCGCTAACAATGGTAGCTACGGAGCCTTTGGTTCAACCGATGGTGTTATCATTGTAGATGATCAAGACAATATTGACCTTGTTCCTAATATTGGCGATGACCTCCGAGACGAAAGCGGTTATTGGATAGGTACTTTAAAAAGTCATGTCAATAGTCAGGTATTCTATGGTAGAGCAAGAAACCTCGGCATTTACATAGTAAACCCCGAACAGAAAAGTATGTCCCTTTTATACGAAGGAAGTAACGTAGCAAATGACATGTTTAGCTTTAATGGTGAATTTTATTTGCTCCATACAGATGATGGAAGAATCAGGGTTTACGATGCTAATACGAGTAACCTGGTAACTGAAAGAGTGGTGAAGATGGCCGAAATTCCAGATTCTCCTATCACAAGTGGCAGATCAGCAGGCTCAGAAGTAGCGCAGTTGCGACAACTTGAGGAGGAGAGTCCGGTACTGGTGTGCTCCGATAAATTTCTTTATGTACTGGCTCCCAACCGAACCGATATAAAAGTACTTTCCATAGCTGATTTAAACCACGTGCATACTATAAAGCTTGAAAATGCTGTTCAAAGCATTGCTAAAAATGGTTTTACAGTTAATAATTGAATAGGTCATGTAGTAATTAGTATTAATAAAAGTTTTACTTGCATTTTTTAATAAGTAATATATTTAATATTTAACAGATGAAAAACCAACACAATTATGAAAAATCAACACACCTCCTATTTAATCATTGTAGTTTTACTCATATTCGGCTCTTGTCAACATGATCTGGAGGATGCAATCGATGTTCAACCACTAGAACAGGATAGCTCGTTAGAGTTTGAAGAAAACGAACTGTATCAAGAGTTTGCCAGGTCCTTGGCTATTGCCGTAAATGAAGAAGCAGCACTTAGACCATTCCTTAAAAAGGAAGGAATGAAGATGTTTGACAACGATTATGACATACTCTATTTATCGGTAAAGGATGAGATAGTTACCGCAGATGGTCTCAGTTTTTATCAACTGATAACGAAACACGCCAGTAATCCTTCACTGATAGATGCCATTGAGAAAGAATTGCCTTTGTTGAATATTTACATTCCGGAACTACCCAGTGGCTTTTCTTGTGATACATGGAATAGCAGTGACGAGGTGCCTATGGTAACCTATACCGATAGAGATGCAGACAGTTACTTGGTATACGATGCAAGTGGTGATTATGAGGCCATATCCAATGAGCTTATCCCTGGCTTTCCTATTTTGGTCCTTAAAAAGAATGAAAGAGTAAGGATCACAAGCAATCCCCGTGCAAGAGCAGGATCCGGCTTTACCTTTGAATTTGCTGATGCTGTCTTTGATGGCTCGAAAGATTTTAAAAGGCAGCATAATGGAAGGCAATCTTTTAACGGCAGAATACCTTTAATAGATCTCTCTGGTAGAGTAGGTTCTGCTGCATGGCGCTTCAGGGATTTTAACAATGCTGGTAAATGGCAAAGAGATTTTATTTATTATGGGATAGATGATGAAGATGAGAGAGGTCCATTTGACCATTCCTATTCGGAATTCATTTACTCAATGAGGTTTCTCAATTCAGACGGTTTGATACAAATTTCAGATGCATCTAATGACCCTTCTACTTGGGGTGGTGGCTGGAATAGTATTCCAGGATGGACAGATGGGATTTTTGAGTTCAACTTAACAGCTGTTAGGTCAGCTCAGAATGGGACTGGTGAAACCTTAAAAAAGGCATTTACCGCACGTGGAAGTGACCTATTCAATATCAATTATGATTACACTGATTATGGTCGTTTGGGAAAGGTTTATTTCATCACTTCAATAACGCCCAAAATCTTTTATCCGGATGATCTTGAATTTACTGAATGGGATTTATCGGTTTATGGTACTTCCTGGAAGTTTATATTTGAAGAGCTTGACCCATCGGAAATATTTACCAAGTCTTACTCGGTTAGCTCCAAGTTAGCGACTAATTTTGGTTTTGATATAGGCTTTGGTGAGAACGTAAAAATAGGATTGAAGTTTGGCGCAACTCTGGAAAATAGTAAAAGCGAAACATTTACAACGGAAACTACGGTTGAATCTGATTTCCTGGGGGAATGTATTGTTGATTTTGGTGACCCAATTTTTATACGTGAAGTTTGGGATGGTGAGTTTCTTAGTTATGAGACAAGGAAATATAGCACGGGTAGCTTAGAGATGGATTTAGTACCGTTCAAAACCTTTTAATTGATTTCTGTTTTTCAAAAAAAACTGGTGAAGTTCATTTTTCAATTCCCAGCCACTGGAGACTTTAACAGTGAAAGTGGGAATTGGTTTGGGCTTATATGTTGTAGATCAGATTGTACAAAGTATCTCTCCTTTATATGATATGATGGGAGTGATGTAGCAAAGTGTTGTCCATCAGTGATCTAAAACATGTTCATACCATTCAAACCGGTAAGGTGGTCAATAGTATGGTTAAAATGGTTTTATGGAAATGTAGCAGGATACTTCCAGGGTTGAAACGATAACATGAATTGCAACAACGGGGCACTGAACGGTACTTGTCATGTGGTACAAATTGGGTTCAGTGCCATTTTAACCTGAATTATTCAGGATTGTTTTAAATACATAGGATTTTAAATTTAATGAGCAGCTTGATCGGGTAATAGGTAAACAGTGACAAACCATCAGTTACCCATCAAAACCATCTTCAAAAACCACCTGTCCATCGATCCCCTCCATTCTTACATGATCCAGTGATCCGGTACCTTCAAAGAGATAGATCAGGCCTACCACCTTGCCAAAGTCTTCCTGAAATGTCTGCCGGAATGCTGTTTCTCCATTGAGTATTATCTCAGCGTTTTTGTTTTCTACACGTATACCCAGCTCCTGCCATTCAAATACATCCACCCCCAGGGCAGAAAGGTCATTGTGCTTTCCGTATCGCTCTATTTCACCCAACTTATAGCTTGCACTGTGCTCACAGCCCTGTTTTTTCAGAAATACCCAGAAAATGTGCCGCTCGGTCACTACGATCAGTTCCATCCACGGGCAGAGCGTGTTCATCACACTATCCACCTTCATGCGGGAGATAATACTGAAATTGTCGGAAGACACCTCGAATTCCTGACTGTTGGTGATCCTGGTAAAATAATATCTGGAAGGATCCACATTCCGCTTTTCCAGAAGCGCCTTGTTCAAATGCAGTTGGCCGTTGGCCACGAAACTTTCGTTTTTGAAATCGATCGGTTCCCTGTCTTTATAGCTGTAGTAGACATGGGGTTCCCAACCATCGCTCAGTATGTGTATCGGTTGCATGGCGATGACCGAGTCATTGGCGACAAGCTTAGCCCGGTGGTATCCTGATTCATAATAAATGCTGGAAAAAGCCTCACCATTCGGATCTATGGCTTCCTTGTGAAAATCATTCCATGTTTGCTGAATGAAAAAACTATCTGCTTCTACATTGGACAGGTCGTAGTTAAAAATTACCGTATTCGGTATACCCGAGGTAACGGTTTTCTCCACTGAGAAATGTACCCGTCCCTTCACTTTTGGACGGTCTGGCTTCACTGCATTTCCCTGTGGGGCGGTGAGCAGGACTATGACAACTGAGATCAGTATCAGCGCTGTTCCGGCAAATATCCAGTGCTTTCCGGAGAAGGGAAGTCCTCTCAGTTGTTGGTTGCGTTGTTTGAATTCCTGCCAGTCTTTGTATTCCAAAACAACGGCAAGGGCATTCAGGGTGGCCAGTTGAGGACTTTGTTTGTAATTGTCTTTCCACAACCTCTTGAGGGTGGAAAGACTTATCATGACCCCGGTTTTTTCCTGAATATGTTGGGATAATATTTCGAGATCTCTCTGGGTGTAGCCTTTACCGTTCCCAAATGAGAACTTCTTTTCTATTTCCTTTCTGATCTGTGAAATATATTGCTTTTCTGAAAGTGCCATGCCTTAATATATACTTTGACCGGATTTTGACCTCATTTTGATCCCTCTGGCCCTGACCACCGTCCGTACTTTTGCCAAAAAAAGATCATGAAAACCACCCAACTATTCCCTCTCATTTGTATTGTTATCTGTTGTGGACATGCTCAGGCCCAGAAGGAAAATCTGGTTGCCGGAGCAGATCCCGATGACTGGACGGTCTTCAACCGGAAAGTTACGTTCAAAAAAGAAACAATTCATTTAAATGCAAAAGCCAGTGACGGTTTACTGATACTGAACGATGTTGATTTCAAAAATGGTACCATAGAACTGGACATAAAGGGGAAAAATACTCCGGGTCGAAGCTTTGTAGGCATGGCCTTCCATGTACTGGATAACAGCACTTTTGACGCTGTTTACTTCAGGCCTTTTAATTTCAGGAATCCTCAGAGAAACTCACATTCCATCCAGTATATCTCAATGCCGGACAATGACTGGTCGATTTTGAGAAAGTCATTTCCCGGTAAGTATGAGCATACCATTGATCCCGTTCCCGAGCCAGTGGATGGTTGGTTCCATGTAAGAATAGAGGTGGAGCACCCTGAGGTGAAGGTGTTTGTGAACGGTGCTGAAAAACCTACCCTGCAGGTAGAGCAGATCAGTGAAAGAAAGCATGGGAAATTAGGTTTTTGGGTTGGCAATGGTTCTGAAGGCTGGTTCAGGGATCTGAAGATCACACATGCAGGTCAGTAGTATTTTTTACGTCTTAACTTCCTTTACACCATGATAAAAGTGTGGTTTTTGCTGATCATATGGATCGGTTCTGCCTTGTTCGTGATGGCACAAAAGGTACCTTACGGAAACAACCCAAAGGCAGGGGATTACTTTGATGCTGGTGACGTTAAACTATATTATGAAGTTTACGGAGAAGGCAAACCCATATTAATGCTGCATGGCGGGGTTTATGGCTATATCGATGAATTTGAGTTTTTCATCCCTAAACTTGCTGAGCATCATCAGGTAATTTGCCTGGCTACCCGTGGGCATGGAAAATCCGGGATCGGGCAGGAGCCCTACACCTTTCGGCAGCGGGCAGAGGATGCATGGAAGCTTATCCGGCATTTGCAGTTGGACAGCGCCATAGTCATAGGTTTTAGTGACGGGGGATCTACTGCTCTAAAGCTGGCAGCGCTGTATCCGGAAGTGGTGGAAAGAGTGATTGCCATGGGGGTAGGGGATGTGCCAAAGGACAGCCGGAAGAACACATTCCATTATTCGGCAGAACAGCTTTTGGGAGAAAGCAAAAACTACTTTGAAAACCTTTTGAAACTTATGCCGGAGCCTGACCGGTGGGATGAAAGCCTTCGAATGCTGAGCGAACTCTACAATGAAGATTACCTGAGCACGGAAACTTTTGAAAGGATCCAATGTCCCGTATTGCTGATGAACGGTGAGAATGATCAATACCAGACCCTGAACTCGCTGATGCTGTGTTACAGGAGTATTCCCAATGCTGATGTATCCGTTATTCCGGCCTGTGGCCATCTCATCTTTTATTGTAACTTCCCGGCTGTCTGGGAAAGTATGAAGCCATTTATCTGCCGTCAACGGTGACCACTTTCGCTGGTGTTCCCAGGAGATTGGGTATGAGACGGCACCCTATTCTTGTTTTAGGAATGAAGGAGATGTATTTTGGCGATCTTAATGCAATAATGCACGGAAAAGCCCGTAACAGATGAGGCCGGATCCGGGTTTTCATGAGGTTTCTTTATTTTATAGCGTTTTGCGTAACAATACAATCTTTACCTGCACAAACACCTCTGGTGTTAACAGGAAAAGTAATGGACCGGTCCACAGGAGAGGCATTGCCCTATGCTGGTGTTTATCTTGAAGGAGCAGGCAAAGGAACAACTACGAACAGATCGGGAGAATTTGTACTTAGGATCACCTCCGGTGCTGACAGTATAGTCCTTTCAATATCCCATTTGGGATTTAAAACGTACAAGGCAGCACTTTCCCGGGTGCGGGATCAATACTTACGAATATCCCTTGAGCCCGAGTTGCTGCAGCTGCAGGAAGTAGTGGTCCGGCCGCCTGATCCATTGGAAATTATTAATTCAGCTCTCGACAGAATACCCCTGAACTACTACTTGAAACCTTACAGGGCTGAGGGCTTTCAACGTGAATATGTCACCTCCGGCGAAAGATTCCTTCAGTTAATGGAGGTGGCCTTCCGGACAAAGAGGACATCCGGCTCACAATCTTCCCAAGTATTAAGTGCGCGGTATATTGAGGACAAGGAAGAGAAAGAGCCTCTCTGGGACCCTGCAAGGGGAGGTTTCTATACCTTCGGCTGGACTGAGGTCTCAGGCATAGCCCACCCATCGCAGAAAAACTTTCTGGGTGTTGAGCTCAAAAGGAAAACTGACCTTGGCAGGTATTACGAATTTGAATGGAAGGGATCGGTAGGCCTTGAAAATAGCGAGGTTCACATTATTGCCTTTGACCAAAGAAAGGGGGTGAAGGAAGCTCTGATGAAGGGTACCTTATATGTTGATGCGGAATCCTATGCCATCGTCAAACTGAGCTACCAGCTAAGCCCCCGGGGGGTGAAATTCCTGAGACCACATAAGACGCGTGGTGGAATAAGGGTGAGTAAGCCGCCTAAGAAGATCCGAATTCAGCAGGATCAGGGTGAGATCACCTTTAAAAGGTTCGGCAAAAAATGGTTTATGCACAGCCTGATCATGAATGCTCAGTTTGATGCCGCTTTGGTTTTTCTTGGGGCAACACTGGCTGAAAAGAATGACCTCCGGTTTCACTCCGAACGTGTGGTGACGTCTATTGATACCACCGGAACTATGGGAGGTAGTCCGACCAATATATCGGAAGTCGGCAGCCTTCCCACACTTCAGAATTTCATTAAAAGGGAGTTTGAAAATTATGATGCCGATGAAACGTGGTCCGAATTCAATATCATCAAGTCAGACACATCGTTTGCTCAGATAGCAGAACAGCTCAGGCTGAATAATGACAAATGGGAGCAGCAGCAGAAAAAACTGGCAGCACAACAGGCCTTGTCTATGGCATATGACCGAAAGCAGATCATCCAGGATCTGGATTACTTGCAGGAATCACTGGAAAATTTACACCCCGGACTGCACTGGTATACCGGTAAAGACTATTATGAAGAACAGCTTGGTCTGATAAAAAAAGGCCTGAAGAAAAAGACAACCGAAGGGGAGTTATTTCAGTTGCTTGGTCCGTTGATAGAAAGTATCAATTGTGGACATACCGGGATATATCCGTCAAAAGACACTGAAAAGTACCATGAATTCCACCCCCATCAATTCCCTCTGAACCTCTGGTTTAGTAGTAACAGCGCTTTTGTGATCAATAATTATAAAGGCATTCCCAGAGGGTCTGAGTTGATTTCCATTAATGACCATACGGTGAGCGATATCGCTGGTCATCTCAGGTCGGTCATACCGTCCGATGGGTACAACAGTACATACAAGGAGTTTCATTTGCAAAAGGATTTTTCGCACCTGTATTCCTGGTATTATCCCGCAACAGACACATTCACTGTCAGCTTCCGTGATCGGGATCATCAGACCCATACCACGAAAGTACCTGGCAGGGTCCGAAAAGTTGATGAAAGTGCTCGTCATGCCTCGTTCATGACCATTGATTCTATGGGTGTAGGATTGTTAAAAATACCTTCCCTGGCTACCGACCAGGACTTTCCCTCATTTTTGGAAGCAACATTTCAAAAACTGGAAAAGGCAGACCTTGAATTCCTTATCATTGACCTTAGGGATAATGAGGGGGGAAGGGATGATCATAGCAGCCTTTTGTACTCTTACCTTGCCAATGGATCTTACAGGTTTTATGATCAGATCATGGTAGCTACGGCAGATACCACATGGTTAAACCGTTTGTCTTTTGGAAACCTTCAATTTGGCGAGGCACTTCCGGGGTATGTGCCTTCCCTTGTGCAGGAGAATGATCAGTATCACTATAAAGACCATCAAAATCTTAAACTACATTATCCACAACCCCATCCTTTTGCAGGGACCGTTTACATTCTGATCAATGGCGGCACTTTTTCGGCTGCGGCCGAATTTGCCGCCATGGCACGTTCTACCGGCCGGGCTACATTTATTGGCCAGGAAACCGGAGGAGGATACTATGGCAATTGCAGTCTGGGAACCCCTTTGCTGACATTGCCGAATTCAAAGCTCAGGGTGGCTATCCCCCTGGGACGGTACGAAATGGCTGTTCGCGAGGACGTTCCACCCGGACATGGTGTGATCCCGGATCACGAGACTGTATATCACCTGGAGGATGTACTGGCAGGAAGAGACAAGGAGTTGGAATTATGTTTTAGGTTGATGAGGTCAGTCAAAGACCGATGATGATGTTTAGATGATATATCCATCGGGCAAACCATTTTGGAACACTTATTGGATGCGTTCGACAGTATTAAACAAAATCCTTCACTCAATTTTTTAAATTTTGAAACCTTGCAATTTAAAATACCGTTCCTATCTTTGTAAGTGATTACTCACAATATTAATGACTGAAAAGCAGGAGAAGATACTGACAGCGGCGCTGGAGCTATTTGCACAGGAAGGGTTTAAAAGTACTTCCACCAGCAAGGTAGCCAAAAAAGCCGGTGTGTCAGAAGGGCTGATCTTCAGGCATTTTGAAAATAAGGATGGATTGCTGGAGGCGATCATCAGGGAAGGAGAGGAACGGGCTAAAGCGCTTTTTGCGGATATTGTACTGGAAACTGACCCGAAGGAGGTGATCAGAAAAACTCTCGAATTGGGTAAGAAAACAGGTTTTAATAGGGAAAGTGACAATTTCTGGAAACTCCAGTACAAGATCAAATGGGAGTTGGAGCAATATGGGGAGCATAAGATGGAGCCTCTGCAAAGAGCCCTTACCGATGCATTCTCGAAACTGGGATATGATCAGCCTGAGCTTGAGGCTCAGCTGCTGTTGATCAATCTGGATGGACTGGCAACAAGGTTCTATCTGCAAACAAACTTTGACATTGAACCGCTGATCTCATTCATAAAATCAAAATATGGTCTGTAAAAAATTTTGAAAAATTATAAGTAAGTACTCACATAAAAAATCTTCATTATGAAAACAAAAAAAGTGATCCTTATCACCGGAGCATCCTCAGGGATAGGGAAGGAAACCGCCCTTAAACTGCTTAAAGAAGGGCACATCGTTTACGGCGCAGCCCGCAGGGTAGAGAAGATGCAGGACCTGGCAACGGCGGGAGGGTATGCCTTGGCCATGGACGTCACAGACGATGCCGCCATGCAGAACGGTGTGAAACAGATCATTGAAGAGCACGGACGTATCGATGTACTGGTGAATAACGCTGGGTACGCCATTTACGGGTCAGTGGAGGAGACCACAATTGATGAGGCCAGGAGGCAATTTGAAGTGAATATTTTCGGGCTGGCCAGGCTGACACAATTGGTACTGCCTTACATGCGGGAGAAAAAGAGTGGAACCATCATTAACATCTCTTCTATGGGAGGCAAAGTGTATTTTCCATTGGGAGCGTGGTATCATGGCACCAAGCATGCGCTCGAGGGTTGGTCCGATAGCCTTAGACTGGAGCTTAAGCAGTTTGGGATAAATGTGGTGATCATTGAGCCGGGAGCAATAAAAACAGAATTTGGCGATGTGATGGCCGCACCTATGATGGAACGCTCGGGGCAGGGGCCTTATGCGAACATAGCACGAGCACTGGAAAAAGGAGTGACCGATTCCTACAACAAGCCCAATGCCAGCTCTCCTCCATCCGTCATTGCTCATGTGATCTCAAAAGCGATAAAGGCCGGAAAACCAAAAACACGTTATGTAGCCGGTAAAATGGCCAAACCGATGATGTGGATCAGAAAATACATGGGAGACCGTATATATGATAAGGCCGTAATGAGCCGGGTAAAGTAAAACAGTGAGTTCTGGGGTAAGCGTTACTGCCTGAACATGCTCGGGTTAAGCGGCTATTTACATGCTTCCTGGAAGCCGCCTGACCCTCTTCGATATCAGGATAAACAAACAGTTCAACTATTAAACCTATCAAATATGGATTTTATTCAACACACAGTCAATTGGTGCAAAGGCGAGATCTTTGAAGGAAAGATGAGCCTGCTTTTTGGGGCCATTGTTCTGGTGATCAGTCTGGTTTACTGGAAGCTGGGTAGTACTCCCTATGCCAAAGCCATGTTCCTGCCACTGCTTATGGTAGCGTTACTGGCCATTGGCGCAGGAATATACCTGATCTCTGCTAACAGGACTCGCATCCCGGTATACACTGAGGCCTATAACGCAGACCCCGAACGGTTCATTCAACATGAAAAAGAGCGAACGGAAGCATTCATAAAATGGTATCCGCGTTCCCAGTACATTTTCTTAGGTGTGCTGATCGTCGGGGCTATGGAGATGATCCTTTCTCATGGTGCCATGTTCAGGGCAGTGGGTATAGGTTTGATGATTTTATCTCTTTACGTTTTTGTTCTGGACCATTTTTCTGAAGAAAGGGCTGCCGTCTATCATGGGCATATTGTACGGGCGTTGAAATAGCTAGGGTCGTGGTGAACGGCTGCCTGTTTTCAGATCATCAGGTTGGCAGATCACGAAAAGAAGGAAGTGCAGGGTTGCGGTGTGAATTATGGTGTTTTAAGTAGACCTCAATAAAGATACCCACGTCATTTTGCCATTTTAAGATAGATCATTAAATTTGTTGCAACAATTTTCGTTAAAACAAGTATAATGGAACTGGAGAAGATCGTAGATATCGCGCAAATTGATAAAGACCTGGATCAGAGGAAAAAGGTAATTGCCAATCTTCAGGTGCGGGGCAACTGGTTTTTCTCCTTGTTCCAGCGTACACTGAAGCCTTATGACATAAGTGAGGTGCAGTTCAATGTATTGAAGATACTAAAGGCCAAACATCCGGCTCCGTTGTCAGCCGGTGCTATTTCAAGCCTGCTGATCAGTCAGGCATCAGATGTAACGCGGATCATTGACAGAATGATCAGGAAAGGATTGGTGGAAAGAAAAGTACTGGAGGAAAACCGGCGTATGATCGCGGTTTCACTGACCCGGAAAGGGCTGAAGAAGGTGGAAGAAACAAATAATGTAGTCAGTGAGATCGTGACCAGGACCAAAGTCTGGACGGATGAAGAGGTGAAACTTTTAAACAGGTTGCTGGACAGGTTGGAATAAAAAAATTTGAGCAAACATTTGTTTAAACAAATTTAGTTTAAACGAATTACGTTAAAACAATAAGTAAAGTGTGAGAAAATTCAAGCTGACCATGACAATATGCTTTTTACTATCCATGAAAAGTATGTCACAGAGAGCTGAGGTACCGGTGCAGCCTCCAATTCCTGTTGAGATCCTTGCGGGACACCGGGCATTTTCCTATCAGCATGTCATCAATAAAAATTTACGGGGGGAGAAGTTCAGTTTTTTCAACGTGACCTCTTTTGATGCGGACTATGACCGGAATGAGGATAATGTTTTTCTTATCTCCGGTTTTTTCTCCTACAGCCCGGGGAAAGGTTTTTCAGCAGGTCTTGGTGGCGAGATACAAAGGCCCGGTGCATTTGTCATAGCCGGAGCTCAATATGCCTACGTATCGAACCAACTGCTGATCGTGGTTTTTCCTTCGGTAAACCTGAATGGCGATACGCAGTACTCGCAACTGAATCTGTTGGAATACCGGCCAAATATCAGCAGATCTCTTCGCGGCTACTTCCGGGCTCAGGTCCTCGTTATCACGGATTTCAACGTCTACAACAGAGGCTATCAGCAGGTCAGACTGGGGTTGCAAATGAAGCAAACCCAGATTGGGCTGGCAGCTACCTTTGATCAGTTTGACTCCGGTACGATCGCCACCACCAATTATGGTGCCTTTGTCCGCCTGCTTGTTTTCTAGCGCGACGGGGCCAACTTCTGATTCTTTATTTAAAAACAGTTCTCATGTTAAATTCTGCAAGACTGAAAAAACGATCTCCTTCTCAACTCGAATTTATAGCATTGATGGCCTTTTTGATGTCCAACGTGGCCTTGTCCATAGACGCCATCCTCCCTGGACTGGCGGATATAGGAGCCTCCGTTCAGCATACCAATGACACCCATCTGCAGTTGATCATCACCATGATCTTTCTGGGATTGGGCGTAGGAGAATTGTTTTTTGGGACACTTTCAGACAGTTTTGGAAGAAAACCTGTCGTCTATACCGGGTTGGGCGTGTTTGTACTGGCCAGTATACTTTGTGTGACAGCTTCGGGTCTGGAGATCATGCTGGTCGGCAGGGTTTTGCAGGGTATTGGACTATCTACGGCAAGGACAGTCAGTATTTCCATTATCCGTGACTCCTACAGTGGTGACAGGATGGCCCGGATCATGTCTTTTGTCACTGCTATTTTCATCCTGGTACCGATGATCGCCCCGATAATAGGGCAGGTGATCCTGAATATCTTCAACTGGCAGGCCATCTTTTATTTTCAGTTACTGTTTGTATCCATCACCATTATCTGGTTTGGCTTCCGTCAGCAGGAGACCCTGCCCGGGGAGCGGCGGATCATCCTGTCAAAAACGCTTTTTACCGATGGATTGAAAGAGTTTTTCAGATTCAGAAATACTGTTATCTATACGCTGGTTTCAGGTCTTATGGAGGGAGCATTTATTTTATACCTGAGCGCTTCCAGGCAGATCTTTCAGGATCAATATCAGCTGGTACGAGAGTTTCCCTATGTGTTTGCCGCCATCTCTTTTGTATTGGGAATATCGACTTTTTTCAACGGTTCATTAGTACTCAAATACGGCATGAGACGACTGGCCACATTGGCACTGTACCTTTTCTGTTTTTCTGCGCTCGCTTACCTGTTTGTTTTCTGGAATAGAGAAAATCCTTCACTTATAATCCTGTTGTTCTTTCTTTTTGTACAGTTTCTGTCCATGGGCTTCATTTTCGGTAACCTGAGTGCGCTGGCCATGCGACCTATTGGTCATATAGCAGGTATAGGAGCGGCGACCTTCAGCTTTCTGTCCATGATCGTGGCCGTGCCTCTTGCCATTCTTACAGGCACATTCATTACCACTTCCGTGATGCCGCTATTCGCAGGTTTCTTTTTTTGCGGTCTTTTTTCGCTTATTTTACTGGATCGTGTACGGAAATAAGGCAGAACCACCTGATCGTGATCAACCGGAAACAGCACCCATGGATATACAGATGCTGGTAGATAGCTTTTCCAGGTATTGGCCACTGGAACCGGAGGCCACTAAGGCGCTCAAGGAATGTACGATCCAACAGGTATTAAAACGAAGGGAACTTGTTTTGAAACCGGGGGAGCAATGCCGGCATTTCAACTTTGTACTCCATGGCTGCCTTAAAATGTACAAGGTGGATGATCAGGGGAACAGACATAACCTCCAGTTTGCCGTGGAAAATGACTGGATCGTTGATTATGGGAGTTTCTATTCAGAAGAGCCGAGTGATGTTTATATTGAAACCCTCGAAACTTCTACGCTTTTGCGGATTAGGAATAAAGACCTGTTTTATCTCTACGACCATTTTCCGGTGTTTGACAGGAACTTCAGGATCATTATTGAAAATGCCTTCATCGAGCAGCAGAAAAGAGTGCTGCAAAACATCAGTTCTACCGCAGAAGAGCGATATCTGTATTTCATGAAGAAATATCCACATCTGTTCAACCGGATCTCGAACGTACAGATTGCGTCATATATAGGAGTAACACCGGAATTTCTGAGCACGATCCGGAAGAAGCTAACCTCTGGATAATATGTTTCTCCCGGGTTTATCTTTAATGCCCAAAGCACCGTGGTGCAGCAACTGTTCTGATACATGGTTTCGTTTATGAATAAATATTGTATTTGCCCTACCTGTTTCTTAAACTACCTTATAGGTATAGTGTATTTCCCTTTATCATCTTTGTGAGAAAGAGATAGTTTATGAAAAATGCATTTAAAGGTCTTAGAACCACCATTTACCGTGTTTCAAATATTCAGGAAGCCACAAGGTGGTATACAGATGTGTTTGGAACGAAGCCTTATTTTACAGATGCCGGCTATGTTGGATTCAATATCGGAGGGTACGAACTGGGGCTGATGGCTGACGAGGTACCTAAGCGTGAAAAAACAGGAAACGTACTTTCCTACTGGGGAGTGGAAGATGTGGAGACGATGTATCAGGCCCTGATAACGGCAGGTGCTACGGGATATGAGTCTCCGCACAATGTAGGGGGAGAGATTGTAGTAGGGGCTGTGAAAGATCCATGGGATAATGTGATAGGCATCATTTACAACCCTGAATTCAAGGCTGATCCTCCTGCTGGAGATTGAGCAGTAGCACTGCAGGGTCACATCTTACCTTTTTTAAGCAAGAGCTGGTCCAGTTCGAGGTACTTTTCTTTCATTACGCTTAATGCAAATGCAGCAAAAACGGAAAAATCAAAGGCACGCTTTATCCCGATTGAAAAGGCAAACGCCAGCGCAAAAATGAGCATTAGATAACCGCTTAACTTTGCCATCAGTTCAGTTCTGAAGCCGGTAATAAGGCACAGGCCAAATACAATTTCCGCCAGGGTGGCAATCACTTCCAAAGCCGGGATCAATGGTGCTGGAACAAGCGGATTGATCAGTTGCGTATATTCCAAAAAACTATGCCAGTTGCCCCATGCTGAAATTTCCCGGGGCCAGAAGCCGAACCTGTCCGCTACCGCGGATAAAAAGCCTGTTCCAATGCCTGTTCTTAAATAGAGCTTGACGATTTTTGTTTTCATAGGATAGTCAGTGGGGAATTATTTATCCGGTCCATTGTTGATCACCGGATATTATTTGTTGGGGCTTTTGCTTTCCCTGATGATCTTCTCAAGATCATGCCATGTTCCTCCGTTATACACCTTTTTGAATCCCCGCTCCCTGAGCAGGTTTCTTACTTTAATACTTCTCAGACCATGACTACAGCATGTGATGTAGGTTTTGCCGGTATCCAGTTCCACGTACCGTTCCCTTATTTCGCCAAGCGATATATTGATCGAGTTTTCAATATGTCCTGAAGCATATTCCGGACCTGTTCTGACATCCAGAATAACAGCACCGTCAGCAACCAACTGCTCCAGATCCGGGGCGATGTGTTTTCGCTGATATAGCTTGTACAATACGTAAACAGCGCCAAGTACAAGGATGATGAGCAGAGATTTATTCATGGTCGCGTATTATGAATTATGGAGAGTATTTTCCTGTCAATGTAGAACGTGCCGAAAGGGAAAAAGCTGGCCAGTATTACCTTCCAGGTGATCTTACTGAAGACCCATTTTTCTTCTACACCCACTTTCAGGGCGTTTATAACAAACAGGATAAACAGAATTCCGTGGATCTGTCCCACCCATTTTACAAGTATGGGGTTACCCAGCATATACTTGACCGGAACAGCCAGGAACAGCAGTATCAGTAGTGAGGCGCCTTCCAGAAATCCCAGAATTCTAAGGCGTCCGATATTTGAGTCAATGTATCTTTTCATTTCTCATAAGGGTCTGAACCATGGCCTGGTGGCTAAAGGTGAGAAGGGCCACGGAATAGCGATCAGGATCACCAGCAGTGCAATGGAAAAGAAGATCAGCATGGTCCTGAACTTTTCACTGTCCCGGGCTTTCCGCCGGGCTGCTGCGGAACCTATGGTGAGTAAGACTATTGCCAGTAACATCAATGCCGTATGAATGAACCCGAAAAAGACCAGATCCATGTTGCCGAAGGATGTACTGAAATTTGACCAGAAGTACAAAGCGACCGGGCTCCGTGAGAACAGTACGATGCCGAAGATCAGTTGAATATGTGCTATGGTAGCCGTCCAGTGCCTTATGGCGTTGTCAACGTTGGTAAAAGCCCTCGATTGAGAGTAGCCACGCCATGCGCAGAAAATGCCTGTAAAAAGGGCCAGTAGCACAAGCCACCTTAACAGGGAGTGAATGATCAGAACTGTGTTGTACATGTTGTGTTGAGTTATAAAACTGACCATTTGGTCAGTTAGTGATTAAAAAAAATTATCGTAAACCTTCCAGGTACGCCTTTAGTCCGTTCAGGTAGATGCTGTAGCATTTAACACCATACAACTTGCCCAATGCACGGACACCCATGTACCCGGTGATGATGAATGTTGCCGCCTGCCTGGCACTACCCATGCGCGTTATCTTTCCGCATTTCTCTCCGTTTGTCAGGAGCGATTCTATAGTTGCGGTTATTTCATCCGTCAGCTTCCTGATCTCCTTTTTAAACGCAGGATGTAACGGTGCCATTTCCTCGATCATATTCACTGCCGGACAGCCCAGTCTTGAGTCAAAGAGTGGATCTTCCGTCAAAATGGTTTTGATCATCTCATAGATACTCACCAACGGATCTTCAATGGTGTACAGGGGTGATACCAATGACTGTTTCATGCCCGGATACATGATCTCCCTGATCATGGCAAGCCCCATCTGCTCTTTGCTTTTGAAATGATAAAAGAAAGAACCCTTGGATACCGTAGTGAGATTGATGATGTCATCGACACTCGTCGCCTGATAGCCCTGCTGATAGGATAATTCGAAAGCTTTACGAAGTATGGTATGACGTGTATTTTCTCCTTTTTTCAAAACTGACCATTTGGTATGTTTGCAATTCTAGGGATCAGATCATTTTAAACCAAGGAAAATGACTTCAAACATTTTGTTGCGTCCGTTTTTTAGTCATAAATTCAGTGTATATACCCATATTTGTGTCTGATGGGATTTATCAGAAATACGGCCGTTGTTTTTTTGGTGCTCAATATTCTTGGCAGCTCACTGATGGTTCCCTTGATCTACCTGGATTTTGAACTCCGCAGGGACTATATAGCTGAGGTGCTGTGTATCAATCGTGACGAGCCCATTACCGTTTGTGGCGGTAAATGTTACCTCGATCTTAGATTGGAAAAGGCAACCGAACACCAGGAATCAGAATCTGCCACCCATGAGAGACAGCCTGAACTGTCCTTTTTCAGCCAGGAAGTAGCACTTTTGGAATTTGAAGGCTCTCCGAATAGCGGAGACTCCAGCCCACCGTCCATGGATGATCCCTGCTGTACCCGTTCCTTTATTGAAGATGTTTTCCATCCTCCCCGGTCCTGTTAGTATTCTCACTTAAGTCCCAGCCTCCGGGCTATTTACATTTTACAGATTTTAAACTAACAGATAATGAAAAAATACATGTATCTGCTGGTCATTGGTGTGTTTGCCTGCCAATCCAAAACAGCAGACGAGAATCCTTTATTAAAAGAAGTAATCACGATCCATGATCTGGCCATGGATGAGATGGGGCCGGTAATGAGCCTCAAAATACAACTCGGGGAATCGATCGATTCAACAAGACTGGAAGAGTATGAAAGTGTGATGAGCGAACTGGACCAGTCCCATGAAGCTATGATGGTTTGGATGCGGAGTTTTTCCAGACAATTTCCCAATGCTGTTCTGAAAGGTGGCGGATCACATCACAACGGTCATGGTCATACAGGGCACGGGAATCATGATAAGCACTCCCGTTCACCGGAAGAGGAGAAGCGACTGCTGGAAGCTGAAAAGACAAAGGTGACAGCGCTGAGAAAAAAGATGGCTATGGCCATTGAAAGTGCAAACCAACTTTTAAAACAGAAGGAGGAGAAATGAAAACGTGCGTAATAGTAATACTCATGGCAGGTCTCATGCTCGGTTGTGATCAGCAGAAAGATGTCCGGCTCAGGTTTTCCGCAGAGGTGGATGGTACGCCTCTGACCTGCGACAGATGGTATGCCGGATATGATTCGTCAGGGGATGCCAGCATACAGATCAAGGATTTCAGATTCTTTGTTTCCGATGTTCGATTGATCAATGACAGGAATGAAGAAGTACCGGTCTTGCTGGAGCAGGACAGCATATGGCAGTTTCAGGATATTGCCTTGCTTGATTTTGAAGACGGCACGGGAGAGTGCGAGGAGAAAGGAACGGCCCAAATCAACTCAATGATCAAGGGTAGAGTAGAGGGTAGCCGTTTTAAAGGTATTGTCTTCAAAATGGGACTTCCTTTTGAATGGAACCATGTCGACAATGTGGCTGTGCCTTCTCCGTTGAACATAGGGGCCATGTTCTGGAACTGGCAGTATGGCTATAAATTCGCCCGCTTCGATCTGGTAACGGATCGTGAAGATGATCGAAAGTTTTGGTTCATTCACCTGGGCAGTACCGGATGCACGTCCGGTGCAGCAGGTATGGCACCGGACTCAGCCTGCCTGAAGACCAACATTCCTGAGATACGGATCGATAATTTTGACATTGAGAATGATGTTATTGTGGCAGACCTGGGCTCCCTGATCAGAGGTCTGAAGATCGGTACCTGTATGTCCGGGCCGGCAAATCCTTTTTGTGAAGAACTGTTTCCAGGGTTCGGGCTTTCACTAGCGTCAGGAACATGTAAAGAGGACTGCGAAGATCAGCAGCTTTTTCGCAGGCGATCTTCCAAAAACGTGGCATATGCCGCTGAGTAGGATGTCCAGGGGCCTGGTATGGCTTGCATTTGCGGGTCTGGCAACAGCAGGTTGGGTGCATATGGACATTGTGCCCTTCCACTTTGCACATATGCCTGCACATGGGATCTTCTTTGCATTTCTTGGATTGGCGCAGTTGGCTTACCTACCGGTACTGCTTCGCTATCCTGAAAATCGGAGCACCATGGGGTGGGGGATGATGATGACCGGCGGAGTAGTTGTTCTCTGGGGCCTCACTCAGTTGGGTATTACACCGTTCACCCGCTCGGGGGAGCCTGTAGATACTCCAACAGTTATCAGCAAGATCGCTGAGCTCACGGGATTCACAGCTTTTGTCATTCTACATTTTCAGCAAAAGCTGCCGAACCTGCTGTATCGTATCGGGCAAACGCTGGTAGGTGTGCTTATCGTACAGTCTGTAGGTTTTGCGGCAGAAGCAGTTACCGGAGGAGCGTCTCAGTCACACCATCCGGGTGTGGCTCACGGGGTACCGGGAGAAGGAGAGGAAGGAGGACATACTCATGGTTCGTACGCCAATGATTATACCTCGGATTATGACTGGGGCGATGTATTTGGAAGTATTAAGAGCTACCTGACATCAAGGACGAAAACAGGCTATACCTGGGATCTCCCTCCTGGCTTCCCGGAACCCCGGGTGCCGGAGGACAACCCGATCACAGAAGACAAGGTCGTTCTGGGAAGGCATTTGTTTTACGACAAGAAGCTTTCCGGAAACGGTACGTTCAGTTGTGGGAGCTGTCATCATCAGGATAAAGCGTTTGCAGACGGTCTGAAATTACCCAGAGGGTCTACGGGAATGGTCCATCCCAGAAACTCACTTACCCTGACCAATTCAGCCTACAGCTCTACCCTTACATGGGCCAACCCGTCCCTGGGGACTATTGAAAAACAGGTGTTGGTTCCCATGTTTGGCGAGTTTCCTGTGGAGCTGGGAATTACCGGAAACGAAGAGAAAGTCCTGCACAGGTTCAAAGAAGATACCCGGTATCAGCAGTTGTTTGCCGAGGCTTTTCCGGATGAGCAGAACCCCTTTCACTTTGTGAATTTTGCGAAAGCCCTGGCTTCTTTCACCCGTACAATGATATCCGGTAATTCTCCCTATGACAGGTTCATTTATCAGCGGGATACCTCAGCATTGACCGATCAGGAACAAAGGGGGTTGAAAACGTTCCTTTCTGAAGAGCTGGAGTGCCACCATTGCCATGGAGGGTTTAATTTTACTTTGTCGACTGTGCATGATAAAACCGTATTTGTAGAAAAACCATTTCACAATACAGGATTGTACAACCTCGATGATAAGGGTTCCTATCCGGCGGACAATACCGGCATGTTTGAATTTACCGGCAGGGAGAAAGATATGGGCAGGTTCCGAGCTCCCACGTTACGTAACATTGCTCTGACAGCGCCCTACATGCATGATGGAAGTATGGAAACGCTGGAGGAGGTCATCGACTTTTACGCGAGGGGCGGGCGAAAGATCGGGCAGGGGAAATTGGCAGGTGATGGAAAAGTTAACCCTTTCAAAAGCGGTTTTGTTGCCGGTTTCAGAATCACCGACCAGGAAAAGGAAGATCTGATCGCCTTTTTGCACGCACTCACTGATAGGGAATTCGTTGGAGATCCGAGGTTTTCCGATCCTTTTGAGCATTAAGACTGCCGGATTCATGTAATAGGAAGGCTGCCTCGGAAAGGGGCAGCCTTATTTTTTAAGATGGAAGAATTAAATAGATTTAAACCATAATAACATAACCAAATTGAATTAATGGCAAAAAAGGAGCAAAAGACCATACCAAAGGACAAGTATGACCTTTATGAAAAACTGGTTCAAAGTATTCCCGGGTTGTCCGTCAACTCAACTTTTGGTTTTCCCTATACTTCACATAACGGTCACATGTATTCTCTGCTGTCAAAAAGTGGTTATGTGGGAATCCGTATGCCCAAAGAAGAGCGGGAACAGTTTTTGGAAAAGTACAAAACTTCCCTTTACAAACCCGAGCCGGGCCCGCTGCTAAAAGAGTATGTTACCGTACCCGATGATCTTCTAAATAATACAGAAACACTAAAGCATTATTTGGAATTAAGTTTGGATTATGTGAAATCGCTGAAACCCAAGCCTCAGAAGAAGGGGAAATAAACCATTTGCACTGCACCCTTGATCGGGGATTCATGTTCATTCCGGTTCAACCTGGATCTCTCAGTCATCAGACCTTTGCTTCATTTTTACAAAATACCGGGCGCCCGCTTTTCCTCTTTACCCTTTCCTTTACCCATAAAACCTCTTCACCAATACATGGTAGTTGTCGATATCCTTGATACTCAAGGTTTTTGATCTGAACATCCAGATAAGAGACCTTTTGGATTAATTTTTGTTCTATCAATGATGTTTTTTTATTCCGGGCGGTTAAAGACAAAAAGGTTATACCAAATGACAAGAAAAGAATTTTTAAAAGTAGCCTCAGTACTGGGAATTCAGCTATCTGCTTTTCCCACCTTTAGTGGTCACCTTAGCAAAGCTGGCCATTGCAATTCTTCAGATCAGGTCATCATCATTGGTGCCGGCGCTGCCGGACTTTCAGCCGGCTATTTGCTGGATCAGCAGGATATTGATTTCAGGATCCTTGAGGCAACATCCGGTTATGGAGGGAGAATGAAAAAGACCGATAACTTTACAGATTTTCCGATCCCATTGGGAGCGGAGTGGCTAACTGTTAACACCAGTATTTTTGATGAAATTGTTAATGATCAAGCTGTTTCCGTTAATGTTGATACCATCGGATACAATCAAAATGATGATTATGGCCTGTGGGAAAATGGAAAGCTGCTGCTAAGTGATCTGGGCTCCTTTAACTACAGGAAATTTGTAGGTGGAACATGGTTCGATTTTTTTAATGAGTATATCGTTCCTCCCATATCCAAAAATATTGTTTATGATTCCGCTGTGCATGCTGTTGATTATGCCGGCAGGAAAGTGGTTGTAAAAACGGAAGATGAGGAATACACCGCAGATAAAATAATTGTGACCGTGCCACTGAAAATGATCCAGAATGGTGCTGTCGATTTCACTCCACCGTTACCAAAAAGTAAATTAAGAGCTATCAGTAACGCTGTTGTCTGGGACGGCATAAAAGTCTTCCTGGAGTTTTCGGAAAGGTTTTATCCTGCTTACACTGATTTCACCATAACCCCGGAAACAGCCGGCCAGGTTTCCTATTTTGATGCAGCATACGGCCAGGCAACCAATAAAAAAATATTGGGCTTGTTTGCTGTAGGCGAACCCGCAAAAAACTACACCTCGTTAAGCAACGACGATTTGAAAAGTTATATCCTGGAGGAATTGGATGAGATCTTTTCAAATCAGGCCACGCCCAATTACATCGATCACATCGTTCAGAACTGGTCGGAGGAGCCCTACATAAAGGGAGCGTATCTCAATGATCATGAAGACTGGAGGATCGTAAGAACACTGTTCAAACCTGTTGCGGATAAGATCTACTTTGCAGGAGAAGCTTATACCTCCGGCGATGATTGGGGGAGTGTACATACTGCTGTTCAGGCGGCGAGGGAAACAGTGGATAAAATCACAAACCGGGCAAACAACTAACGGCTCAATGACAAGCAGGTGAGCATCACATTTAACTACCAGAATAAAATGCAGGCAGGACCAATATATACACGTCCCGAAGTAAGATTTACAGACCAACCAATATGACAAACGAAATAAAAAAAGTAACCGTATTCATCGCATTCTCAGTTTTATCCATGCACTGTACGTATGCTCAAAAAATTGATAAAAACGATCTGTTCAATACATGGTACCTCGATAAATATGCTGATGAAAATGATTATTACAAGGTTCCCAAAGCAGAGCAGGAGGATTATATCCTGTTGAAGGATGATATGACCTTTGAATCAAAAACCGAAGGTGAACCACGTGAGGGGACATGGATGCTGAATACCAACGGAACCTACATAGAAATAAAGTACGAGAGCGGTGAGTCCGAAAAAATGTATATCATCTACGCTGCATCGAGAACATTGGTAGTAATGTATGACGTGGATGAGTACAGAGAGTTGGAAGCACATTATGTATCATGCATGTAACCCCCATTGAATATGAAATATAATTTGTTCCTGACCCTGTTCCTGATCGTGGTCACTGAGGTTTTTGCCCAGGATAATATTACCTTAAAAACAGTTCCCTTTGAGGTTGGAGATCAGCCTTTTTACATGGAAGAAGTCATTGACGACAGGGAAGAGAAGCATTTGGGTTATCATAAAGATCCCGATGGCTATAAAGTGAAGCTAAGGCTGGACGGGGGAGCTGCTAAAGCAGTAAAGGAATTTGCAGATGTCTCTTTTCCCCCTTTGGAAAACAAACAGCCAATATACGTTAGGATCAAGGCCCTGAATGTGCAGGAATCCAAAAGAAGGATGAATGATGGTATTGTAAGGGTTGCCAGAGCACATATTGAACTAACCTTTTTTGAGAAAAAGGCAGGTGAGACCCACGAACTTTTCAGCCTGAAACATAACGAAGATCAGATTTTTTATCTGTTGGAAAAGGAAGAACTGTACAACACCCATGAACAACGGATCAGAGCCGCCCTGGAATACAGTATGCTGGCCTTTGCTGATAATTACCAAAAGGAGAGCAAAGACACCCGGCCCTCACATTTTCCAAAGGAGCAAATGGTGGCCGGGTTTGATGCGAAATTGGGTAATTGGTTCAATCTCATCACGTTAAAGGCTATGAACAGCACATATCGTGAAGGCTGGTCCATTGGCTACACGGGATTTGTGGATAGTAAAAAGGGTTTTATCTTACCCTATGAGATCTCTTATGAGGAGGAATATATTAAATCAGATCCGGCAAGAGAAAGAGGGTACGCTTCGGCAGATCTAAGGATCATTCGTCCGAGATTCTACTACTTGTATAAAAAAATAATACCCGGTGTATATGCTGCCCTTAGTCTGAACGTACCACTGGGGTACGAAGAGCTGGAAGATACAGGAGGCGATGAATCATTCAACTTTATAATTGGTGTAGGTGCCAGTCAGGGAATAAGGATCATCCCATGGGAAAATTTCGGGGTTGTGATAGGCGCTGATTTTTTGCAACAGTTCCAGACTTCCAATGCATACAGAAGAGACCTTGGTTTTGAGTTGGTACTTGGAGTTAACTTTTAAAAAAGCACACAACTCCCGTAGGTGATTGAACCAGACTCTTTATGAGAGTAATCATTCCTGCTGGTGACAAGGCTCATCGTCATCATGGATCCTGAAAAACAACTTTGGAGCGTTGTAAAAGAAGCTTTGACACCTAAAGTAAATACCATGGGATACTATATCGATCTGGAAAGTATAAGTATTGACCAATACAAGGAAACCTTAAAAGCTGCCGACCTTCTTCCAAGCTGGAAGATCCTGGAGGAAGATATTGATGAAAATCTTGATCGTATCAAAAAACATAATGTCAGCAATCTTGATGAACTACTCAGCGCCTTAAAGGATAAGGCCAGACTTCATGCATTTTCAGAACAGAGTGGTTTACCGGAAAATTACCTGGCAGTACTCAAAAGAGTAGTAAACGGCTATCGGCCAAAACCCAACAGGATAAAGGATTTTCCTTGTATTGATGAAGATATCAAAGGTAAACTGGAAGCGCTGGGACTCACGAATACACTTAAACTGTATGAGCGGATCCTGACCGCTGAAAAAAGAAATGAACTTTCTGATACCACAGGAATCAGCAAGCATGAAATCATGAAGCTTACCAAACTAACCGACCTTTCCAGAATAAAATGGGTCAATCACACTTTTGCCTGGGTGCTGCTGGAGGCTGGCTATGATACCGCAGAAAAAGTGGCCAATGCCGATTACCAGGAATTATACGAGACGGTAAAGCAACTTAATAAGGAAAGACAGCTGTTTAATGCTCATATCGGCGCCCGTGATATGAAACTGTGCGTGGTAGCTGCCAGAACTTTGGATCTGGAGGTAGAATACTAACTGCATTGGTCCTTTAAAACAACACTGAATGATAAAGTTTGATCATAAATCCGGAGAGTACTTCAGGGTCAATGATGTTAAGATCTATGTAGAATGCCATGGTAACAGCGATAAACCTGTGTTATTGTTATTGCATGGCGGCTTTGAAAGTATTGAAAACATGAGTTTGTTTGCTCAGGTATTCTCCGGTGATTTTTACATCATAGGAATAGACAGCAGAGGTCATGGCAAATCAGCCATAGGTGATGGTACATTGACGTATCAACAATTGCAATACGATGTTGAATCCATACTTGCTCAGCTTAACATTGATACTGTCAATATAATAGGATTCAGTGATGGCGGGATTGTAGGGTACAGGCTGGCATCGGCTAAAAATATAAAAGTAGAAAAACTGGTGGCCATAGGAGCCTCATGGCAAAACAAAGATATCACGGACTCCGGGGAAGCATTAAAGAGCATAACCGTTGAAAATGTAAATGAGTTCTTCCCGGCCAATATGAATAGATACAAGCAGTTAAACCCGGAAGCAAATATTGAAAGCTTTGTGAAATCGGTGATAACCATGTGGTTGGATACTTCGGAAACAGGATATCCAAACGAGCGGGTCAAAGCGATTGAATCAGATACATTATTGATACGTGGAGATAGTGATTTTTTGGTTTCATTGAAAAGTTTAAATGAATTGCAGGAACGTATAGCGAATTCCTCTTTATTAAATGTGCCTTTTGCAGAACACGTGGTCCATGAGGAGCAACCATTGATTGTAGAGACGGTAATCAGGCAATTTCTGACCGGATAGTACTGACACCATATCAGTTAGGTAACAGCGTGTGCTGCAATGGTATACTGGTTATAGCTTCACCATATTGGTTTTTGGTTCAGCACATCTGTGACTTCCGGAGTGGTCTGAAGGATAGAGCAGTCCCATGATCCAAAACATCCGGAGGGTGCCCGTTTGGACATTGCCCTTTGCCCGATAGGTAACAACTCGTCAGCATGGCCGGGATCCTGTTGACAGATATTCTATTATGGTGCTGAATAGAGCGACTCCTCGCCGGACCAAAGCATGAACTGTTATCCAAAAAGCTATCCATGGAGCCCATAAGGCATAAAAACGTTGTCTTCATTGCCCGCAAAACGGACTACGATACAGCGGACTACTGCCTATCATCCGCCAACCAGGCAATAAGTCCCATCGCGAACTATTCCACTCAGGTAAATTGATTGGATAAAATTTTAAGCCATGGTTTGGGATTGACCGATTTACATTTAAATTTACCACTATTTAAATTTAGTCTAAATAAAAATAAATCCATAAACAATGAAACAAACATGCCTCCTATCCCTGTTTTTACTACTGGGAGCAAGCAGTGTAATAGCGCAAACCGGTGCCATTTCCGGTACTGTAACCAACGAAACCGGAGGGCCACTGGAATATGTCAATATAAATCTGGAAGGTACCCCAAAAGGGACCACTACGAACAAAAGTGGCGTTTACCGAATTGATAATGTGCCGCCAGGACAATATTACCTGATCTTTTCCATGGTAGGATATGAGTCCCGGAAAATCGTAGTAGAAGTTGCTGCCAATCAAACGGAAAAAGTCTCTCCCCTGACCATGGCGGTTGAAGAGAAAAGGCTTGCAGAGGTAATTGTGACCGATGACAGATACAGGTATGTAGCGAATAAAGTTTCCCCTTCTTTGCGACAGCGGATTGAAATTGCTAAACTTCCTCAAAATATTCAGATCGTTGACAGTGACCTGCTGCAGGACCAGCAGGTAACCAGTATCATGGAGGGAGTGATCAGAAATGTGAGCGGGGTGACCATGGCGGAACACTGGGGACATTTTGCCAATCTTCGTATGAGAGGGTTTAGATTACCTGCTTTCAGAAACGGTATCAACGTTAGCGACAGCTGGGGTCCATTATCAGAAGATATGGCGCTGATAGAGCAGATAGAATTTGTGAAGGGACCTTCCGGATTTATGCTGGCCGCGGGCGAACCGGGAGGTTTTTACAATGTGGTCACAAAAAAGCCAACGGATAAAACCATAGCTACAGCGAACCTGATGCTCGGAAGCTATGACTTCTATCGTGGTTCTGTGGATTTTGGAGGCAAGCTCACTGACGATGGAAAGATACTCTATCGGCTGAATGGTCTCTATCAAACGGCGGACACCCACCGGGGTGATGAAAATGCGCAACGTTTGGCAATAGCGCCTGCACTTACCTACAATCTTTCGAACAGAACATCTTTCACGGCAGAGCTGAATTATCAGCAGGCTGAAAGTTATATTGGTTCTGCCTATGTGTTTGCGCCGACTGAGGCAGGTTTTGGCAGCGTAGGCAGGAACTTCAAAATGACGGATACAGACTATCCGGCAACGGATATCAGCGAAACGGCTATTTATCTGAACTTTCAGCATCAGTTTTCAGAAAATTGGCACGGTACCGTACAGCTCTCTCATCTGAATTACAATCAGGAAGGTAATTCGGCCTGGGTAAATAGTGTAAGTGATAATGGAGATGCTTTCCGTTCCATCAGCAAGTGGGATGCCCTGTCCCTCGGCTATTATGCACAGGCTTTTGTCAACGGAAAAGTGCAGACAGGCCCCGTTAGCCATACGATTTTAGCAGGGTTTGATTATACCGATAAAGAGTATTGGGCTGACTTTTTTGAGAGAGCGGATGACACAGTAGCATTTAATATTTTCAACCCGACATATGGAAGGATACAGGCGGTTCGTTTTGATCGATCGCTGGAGGTACAGGATCGGTCTGAAGATCCATGGGATGGTTTTACCACACGCGCTTTCTATCTGCAGGACCAGTTTGGATTCATGGATGATCGCATTCGTCTTACATTGGCTGGTAGGTACACACACATAGACACAGAAGGAAAAGATGAAGATGATAAGATATTCACTCCAAGAGTGGGATTAAGTGTGGATATCCTGCCTGATCTTACGGTGTATGGTCTCTATGACCAATCATTCCTTCCCCAGCCAGGTACCACCTTCGATGGTGAAGCATTCGATGAAGAAAACGCATACGACATCGAAGGGGGGATCAAAAAATCATTTTTTGACGGTAAGGTCAGGGCCACATTGGGCGCTTTCTTTATTACCAAGGAAAATGTATTGGTAGCAGATCCTGAAAATGCTTTCTTTTCCCTGCAGTTGGGAGAGGTACAATCCAACGGTATAGAATTTGACGTACAGGGAGAGATCATCGATGGATTAAATGTAGTATTGAACTACGCACATACGAATGTAGAAATAACGGAAGACGAGGCCAATCCTGAAAATGTGGGTGACAGGGTAGCAGGACATGCCCGTCATATGACCAACGGATGGTTTACCTATAATTTTACTGAAAACTCTTTCCTGTCTGGTTTTGGGGTTTCACTTGGCTATCAGTACCAGATAGATCGCTCAACATGGAATTGGGGAGCTGATAATGATGCACTGTTACCGGATTACTTCAGATTGGACGGCGGCGTCTTCTGGGGGAACGAGAAGTTGAGAGTTCAGTTGAACGTCAACAATATACTGGATGAATATCTTTATTCCGGCGCTCCGTTCGGTAACTATGTCTACTGGCAGTCTGAACCGGGGATAAATGGACGGGTATCGCTTACTTATAATATTAAATAATTTTCTGGAACAAACAGGCACCTGATCCCTTCGCGGGTCAGGTGTTTAAACTATTGAAAAATGAAAAGATCTTTTGCAACGATCATCGTTATATTGCTTGCCGCAGGGCATTCCTTCGCTCATTATCTTTGGGTAGAAACCCATTCTCGGGGAAAAGTTGGCGAGGAGCATGAAATCCGGATCTATTTTGGTGAATATACCTATGGAGTGACAGAAAAAGTCGAAGATGAGGCGTACTCAAAAGTAAAGGACTTTACACTGTGGGTAGTAAACGCCTCAGGTAAAAAAACAAAACTGAAGCCAAAGTCGAGGGCCACTTATTACCTGGCCGCCTTCACACCTGAAGCGGAAGGTACCTACACCGTAATGTTGGATAACGACAATATCGATGTCATTGATTATTCCCAATATGATTTTGGTATTTTCAAAACACATTATCACGCGGTTGCCAAAGTTCAGGTGGGTGAAAAGTTGAGTGAGACGGTGGCCGGTAATCAAGCCGGCGTCACCGTTAAAAATGTACCGGCAGAAGCAGGTATGATCAAATTGCAGGTGATCTACAAAAACGAAGCTTTACCAAAAAATGAGGTAAAGGTTTTTGTTGCCGATCAATGGTCCAAAACGCTGGAAACGGATGAAAATGGTTATGTATCCTTTAACCTGCCATGGCCCACAAAATACATTGTGGAAATAACCAAAAAAGAGGAGGTCCCAGGTAATTACCGGGGGACAGATTATAAATTTATCTGGCATTGTGTCATCCACTACCTGACCCAATAGGTTTTGATATCATTCACTTTTATATTGACCTTTTCAGGATTTTATCTGTGGTATATCACAACTAAAAGAATGGAAGTCCAAAGCATCTTTGGCTTTGAGATATGGTGGAAACAAAGGCAGAGGGCATCCAGATTATCGGGTTCCCTTTGTTTGCTCACTGCATGCGGGCTTGCCATCGTCTGTTTTGGTACAGCAGCAGGTATATTTGCCTTTTTGATCGCCTTAATGACCATCGCAAGTCTTATTATTTTATTGGTACCGCTGGGTATTTTAAACAAGACTACTTTTTCGGTGGCGACGATATTGTCTGTAATGATGGAATTTCTGATAACAAATGCCGCCAAATCCTAAATACCTTACCCGTTCCAAATGGCAGCGTTTTGCCAAAATATCTGCCGGCTTTCTGGGAGGCTTTCTGGTGACCATCTCTTTTCATGTAGCATTGGGAGCATGGTTTAGCCGGTCTTATGTAGTGATCACAGGCTATTTTTCCATATTCTTGCTGTGGGCAGGATTGATGATACTGGCTTTTTTATCCAGGAACGGCTGGAAGCTCTGGGGCATCTATCTGCTGATTACCCTGCTTTTTGTCGCTGTTGATTATTTCTGAAGGTCCGGTTGTTCACGAATGATAAACTAAAGCTATGGATATGAGTAAAAGAGCTTACAATATTTTGTTTCATACACACACGGTAAGCGGTATTGTGATAAGTGTGGCATTGTATGTCATTTTTTTTGCAGGTTCGTTTTCTTTTTTCCGGGATGAGATTGTCAATTGGGAAAGAGGGCACACCCCTGGTGTACAGGATGAAATAGGCATAGATCTGGATACGATCATCCATAGCCTGAGCAAAACCTATGATCTTTATGGCAGGGATATCAATCTAAGGCATTATTACAATGAAAGAAGAGTTAATGTAGACCTGAGCGCTTCCAAAGATTCGACCGCAACGGATGCTGCCAAAACCGGAGCTTTTTTCTATATGGACACCGCCGGGAAGTCCACCTCAGGCTACGTGGAGTCTTATACGTTGGGAGAGTTTTTATACCGTTTACATTTTTTTGCCCAGATCCCTTATCCCTATGGTTATTATCTCTCTGGCCTGGTCGCCTTCTTTTTTCTTTTTGCCATATTGACGGGCATCATCGTGCACTGGAAAAACATAATTTCCAATTTTTATGTCTTTCGCCCCTGGGCAAAGTTAAAAACGATATGGACCGACTCACACACAGCCCTGGGATTGATCGGCTTTCCGTTTCAACTGGTCTATGCCGTAACCGGAGCTTTCCTCATTTTGCAGACCTTGCTGATAGCTCCCGTTATGGTTTTTGGTCTGTATGACGGCGATGAGCAGAAATTCTACCAGGAGCTGGAGTCCGGTCCTCCAACCTATGAATTGAGTTACAGGAAGCTGCCGCCGGACTTATCCTTCCATCAATATGTGACAAAAACCATGGATCAATGGAAAGATTTCAAAATAACCGAAGTGGGGATCTTTAATTATGGCGACGCTAATATGCATATTTTGATTTCGGGGAATATGCCTTACAGCAACAAAATGAACGGCATTGGGAAGATCATATATAAAACTTCTGACGCAAGTGTGGCGTACCAAAAAGATCCCCTGAAAAAAAGCAGCTATCCGGATGGGGTCAAAAACATGCTATATCGATTACATCTGGCTGATTACGCAGGTTTGGGTGTAAGGATTATATCCTTTATACTGGGTCTGGTTTCCTGTTTTGTCATTTTGTCAGGAGTAATGATCTGGCTGGTGGCCAGAGACAAAAAAAATATTCCTGAAAAGCAACGACGCTTCAATCAGAAAGTGGTCTGGTGGTATCTGGCCATCTGCCTGAGTATGTTCCCGATGGTTGCCCTGGAGTTCATACTGGTAAAGCTATTCCCATCAGCGGGTATGTACTTTATTTATCGTACATTTTTCATTGGCTGGCTTCTGCTAAGTGTGTTGTTTTACCTGAAAAAAGATAATGGATTCATTATCAGGTGGTCATTACTATTGGGTGGCTCATTAGGCTTTATGATCCCTGTGGTTAATGGCATTGTAAGCAATAACTGGTTATGGGTAAGTTGGGAGAATCGGCTTTATCACGTTTTGTTTATTGACGTTTTTTGGATAGCATTATCTGCTTTGTCTGTAATGGTTGCCATTAAATTGAGGACCAGGGAGACTGCAACCTGCACCCCGGATAAGGCAGAAGTATTGAAGAATACAATTGTCATCAGGCAAGATGTTAAATCCATATCAAAAAGATTATCGAACTAATAAGTGTATTCCACTCAGATAAAAAGCCCTGAAAAAGCCTGAAACAGCACTGATCTTCGCTTCCTGGGTTGTCATTATACTTCCTAATGTGAGTTCGAATCTAAAATATGCCAGACTCAGACAGGAAAGAAAATATCTTTGTGTTTTAGTGGCTAAGCCAGGTGCTGTCTTTCAACTAATTGACAAATCTTCTGATCCCACTCTTGATCTTAGGCACATCAAAAATTGATGAGAAAACCGGCATTTACTTGTCTGTAAGGAATGGTGGGTTAAGGGCCACAAAGACACGAAGTCACTAAGTCCACAAAGAAAACCATGATATTGAATACAAACGGCTTTTGTGCTTCTTTGTGTCTTTCTGCCTTAGTGGCTGGGCTACATTCTGTTTTTACTCTGCTTCTCAATTAATTGACAATCTCCTAATCACACTCCTGATCTTAGGCACATCAAAAATTGACGAGAAAACCGGCATTTACTTGTCTGTATGGAATGGTGGGTTAAGGGCCACAAAGACACTAAAGCACAAAGGTTCACTAAGTGTCATAGATAAAACTATCCTGGATATACTTAAAGCCAGAAATGATTATCGAATTCAGGTTACTAAGCTAACTGTGAGACTAAAACAAACTGTGAGACTAAAACAGCTTGACGACAATAGTCGGGTAAATTAATTAAAGATGTTAGTTGTAAACACGTACCCACCCGGAAATTTTGACTTTCCATAAAGTCTGATGCAACGGTATTCTGATCTTTAGCATCTAAGTCATTGAAAAATGGAAAGAAGATATGACATAGACTGGATCAGAGTGATC
>LYSV01000038.1 GCA_001657315.1 Flammeovirgaceae bacterium BBD 1991-12
TACCGAGTGTGGTAGTGGTGAACTCGCTGTTTTCAAAATCATAACCGGAATTGAAATTCACCTTCCATTTTTCACTAAGGGCCAGATCACCTGAAAACCGAAGGGTTTGGACAATCTCGGAACTGGCCAGGCCTTGCTTCGAGTAACGGAGGTTATAGTTGATCCGCAGGCTCCATGGGATCTCAAAATCAATGTAGGCATCCGGATTGTTGAGAAGAAAATCCTTGTCTTCCTGGCTCAGCTCTGAGTTAACGATCTTATCGGTATTTTTAGCATCTGACTCCCTTGCTTTGGGACTCAGGTTGGTGCTCAGGGCTATGGTAGCCGAGGTGAGCTGGCCCAGCCCGTTTCCGTTGTTCCAGGTATACTGGTCGATCCTCCTGCCACTTTCGCTTGATTCATCCGGCACATATACATACGGATCCAGCGTGCCGTTAAAGTTAATGGTCAGCTTTTTCTGAAAAACGGCTGTATTTGCCCTCAGGCTGATATTTTGCAGCTGAAATGAATCGGCCACCAGATTGTAGCTTGTGCTGAATCCAAAATTGTTGAGTATCGGTACCTTCCTGGCCTGATCAGACGTATCTTTTTTGGTCTTGATCTTCATCTCCAGCGTATTGGTAAGGGAGAATCCGATAGAACCACTTTCACCACGGGGAGCATTGCCATACTGAAAGCCCTGGAACGAGTTAGCGATGATCTCTTCACCCTCCTCTGTCTCAAGTCTTTCGTAGAATCCAAACTTTTCATCGCTGAAATCAGGTGTATAGCTAAATGACAGGCTGGGATTCATGACGTGGCGTATGGCCTGTATGCTTCCTTTTTTGAAGAATTTGGTCCCGTAAAGACGGGTATTGATGCCCATACCCATACTGTAGTTATACACCCGCTCGAACCCGTTCAGTGTGTCTACGACTACGGCACTGTTCGGATTTTCAGGATCGATCTCATGGTCGAGCTTTTCAAAATACCAGCGCTCCTGATAGTTGAATGAAGGGCTGGCAGTAAGATGCTTCAGCAATTTGAACGAGGTGGAGATAGGGATCCTGTTGTTAAAACCACGGCTGGCATTTTTGAAAAACGTGCTCAGGTTGCTGAAATCGAAAGGTGCGATACTGTCAGTGGTAGAGTCACCGATACGTCCAAGGTTATTGGAGATCTCGTTGTTACCCTCCAGTGTGTATCTTACGTTCAGCTTATCCAGTACACCGTTTCCTCCCCCTGACTTTCGCTGAAAAGGATAAATATTGGACATATTAAAGGTCATGGACGGCAGCAGAATATCTACTTCCCTCGTCCCTACGTTCTGATTGTGGCGTGCACTCAGCCCCAGCGAAAACAACGTACCAAATGTGGTGGAAAAACTAACGTTGGAATTAAGGTTCTGGGTAAAAGCATCAAGACGCGTACTGTTGGGATCATTGTTTATTCCCAGGAAGTTATTGGTGTTATAGGTAGATGTGGCTGCATTTACGGAGGCTGAGAACCGGCTTCTGCCCTTTGTCTGGGGTGTGTGAGTCCATGTAAGTCGATAATCATTCTGGCTGTTGTCCACCTCTATGTTTTGGCCGGTCCTTAGCTTGGTATAGTTGAAATTGAAGGTGCCGTTGTAGGCGTACCGTTTCCGGTACGCAGTACTCATGTTCAGGCCGTGCCCTCCTTTACTGTAGATATCCCCACGCAGGGTTGTCTTCACATAGTCACTGATGTCAAAGAAATACCCGCCACCCCTGAGAAAAAAACCTCTTCTTCGCTCTTCGCCATAGGACGGAACTATGATGCCCGAGCTGGCTTCATTCTTGGCGGGGAACATTCCGAAAAAGAAACCCAGCGGGGTGGGTACATCATTGATCTCAAGATTGAAAGGACCGGAAACGATCTTGTCATCCGGGATGGCCTTGGTACGTTTCGCCTTGATCCTAAAGTGCGGATGCCGCAGGTTGCATGTGGTGTAGGTGTTGTCTATACTGAACAGCTCATTTCTTTCATTCTTATAGACAGTCTCTCCATGCAAAAATCCATCTCCCTGCTGGGTGACCACTTCGGTAATTCTGGCTCTGCCCGTCTTAAAATTGTAGACAATATCCCTCGTTTCATATACCTCTGCCCCGTTTTTGAATATAGGAAACCCTATTCTCGTACCAGTGCTGTCCACCTTGCCACTGGCAGAGAGGGTATTTTCGTTATAGTCTATGATAATATGGTCAGCTTCCAGCTCTATGCTTCCGTAGGTGATCTTTGCATCACCGTAAAGCTTCACGATTTTGGTGTCGAGGGAAAAGTTGATAGAATCCCTGGCAGAGTAATTGATGGTGGTTTCTATATCTCCCGAGGGAGCCGGTTCCACATCAACGGAATCTATAGCTTGACTGGCAAGTGAATCGACAACAAGTGCTGTGGAATCCGTACCGAGTGTATCAGCAACCAAAGCCTGGCGGCCCAGCAACTCTTCGGGTACATTGACATTTTTTTCAGGGACCTGACCAAAAACAGCAGAAATGAAAAAAAGTAAAAATACACCGATACAGCCAATCTTCTCCAAAGCCCGGGAAATCAAATTAAACAGCGTATTTTTCGGTTTTAGGGAAAAATTTACAACTTTGTTCAAAGTTATCGGAATAACTATTAAGAAGCGAAAAATTGTGAAGAATATTGCCATGGTGTTCATTCTGATAGCAATAACCTTGCTAACTTCTTCAACTCCCATTCCTACTTCTGATTTTAAAGTAAAAACGGTGATCATAGATGCCGGTCACGGTGGTTTTGATCCTGGCACAATGGGAAAATACACCAAGGAAAAGGATGTGGTATTGACCGTAGCGCTCAAGCTGGGGCGATATATCAACCAGTATCTGCCCGATGTAAAAGTGATCTATACCCGGACCACAGACGAGTTTGTCACACTCAAGGGCAGGCCTAAGATCGCTAATGATAATGAGGGTGATGTTTTCATTTCTGTTCACGCGAATTCATTACCTGAGGATACCAGTGAAAAGCGCAAGAGTGTCATTTATGGTACCGAAACCTATGTGATGGGTGCGCAGAATACAGGGAGGAACCTGGAGGTGGCTAAAAGGGAGAACTCCGTGATCCTGTTGGAAGAGGATTATGAAAAGGAATATGATTTTGACCCTAACTCTCCGGAATCAGCCATTTTGTTTTCACTTACCCAGTCGGCATTTCAGGATAAAAGCATACTGCTCGCCACAAAGATCGAGGATCAGTTCAAGCGTCGGGCAGGCAGAAAGAGTTTAGGGGTAAAGCAATCCAGCCTGTATGTGCTATGGAGTACCGCCATGCCCAGTGTATTGGTAGAAATTGGCTTTCTCTCCAACCCCAAAGAGGAGAAGGAACTGAACGACCCATCGATACAGGGGAATATCGCCTCGGGAATATTCAGGGCCTTCAGGGATTACAAAAACGAAATTGAATCCTTAAATTAGCGGGGTGAGATTTTCAAAGGAATTCAAAGTTGGATTGTTCATGGTGACCACCATAGCGGTCCTCTACCTCGGCTTCAACTATCTCAAAGGGATAGATTTTTTTTCCAGCAGCAATAAATACTATGCCATCTATGAAAATGTAAATGGCCTCAATGTATCCAATCCTGTATTGATCAACGGGTTTGCCGTAGGCCGTGTGAGCCAGATCAGACTGCTTCAGGAACAGACCAACCGGATCCTGGTGGAGCTTGACATTTCAGGTGATATTGTACTCGGGGACTCGGCTACCGCTACATTGAACAGCGATTTCCTGGGGAATAAATCCATATTGCTGGGTACCGGTGATATCGCCAGGCCTATTGAAGCCAGGGATACGATCATCGCCGTGCTGGACCGTGGCATAACGGATATTCTGGCTGAAAGCGCACAGCCTGTCGCCAATAACCTTGAATCTACTATTAAGAAGATCAATACCGTTCTCGATCAGCTGGCCGGTGAAAAGGGCAAGATCGATAGTATTCTTATCAGTGCGAGACGGATGACTGAAAATGCCAGTTACACCATAAGCCGTGTCCGGAATAACCTTGATACACTAACCGGTACGTTCAACCAGGCGGGTGCTACCATAAAATCCCGGCTGGATGACCTCAAGCCTTTACTTGCGAACATGACGCAATTCTCGGATTCACTAAAGGTGCTGGAACTGAACAAAACCCTTGGTGAGGTAAATAATACCCTGGAAGCGTTGAACAGTGCAGTGGAAAAATTTGGCAGTGAACAGGGTACCCTCGGTAAGCTCATTCACAGCGATTCACTTTATGTAAATCTTAACAATGCGGTGAAAAGTCTGGATCAGTTGCTGATCCACATGGATACACAGCCCAAACATTTTTTTGCTCCCCTGGGCAAAAGCAGCCGTAAAATCGAGCGCGACCGGAGAAAAGCCGAGAAGGGAAAATAATCATCCGTCTCCATTATTTTCTTGGCGGGATCGTTTAATTTTCAATTTTCTAAATGAAATGATCTTCCTGTATGGATATTGAATTCAATAAGAACGAAGACCACAACAAACAGCTTGTTTTTCAGCTTAAATCGCGACTGGCAAAGGTGCACCTGGGTGGTGGGGAAAAGAAGATCGAATCCCATCACAAAAAGGGAAAGCTTACTGCCCGCGAAAGAATAGCCTATCTTACCGATGATGATACGGAGTTTCTTGAGATCGGTGCGCTGGCTGGTGACGGCATGTACAAAGAGGTGGGGGGGTGCCCTTCCGGTGGGGTGGTTACAGGGATTGGATATGTTCAGGGGCGACAGTGCGTGATCGTTGCCAATGACGCCACGGTAAAGGCAGGTGCATGGTTTCCCATTACGGCCAAAAAGAACCTGAGGGCTCAGGAGGTTTCCATGGAGAACAGGCTACCTATTATCTATCTGGTTGACAGTGCCGGAGTTTTTCTCCCCATGCAGGATGAAATATTTCCGGACAAGGAACATTTCGGTCGGCAGTTCAGGAACAACGCCAGAATGTCGTCTATGGGTATTGTGCAGATAGCGGCGATCATGGGTAGTTGTGTAGCAGGTGGCGCCTACCTTCCGATCATGTCAGATGAGGCCATGATCGTAGACAAAACAGGATCGATATTTCTGGCCGGGTCTTACCTGGTAAAAGCGGCTATTGGAGAGGATATCGACAATGAAACGTTGGGAGGAGCCACTACACATTGTGAGATATCGGGTGTTACAGATAACCGTTTTGAGAATGATGAAGCTTGCCTGGACTACATAAAATCCATTTTCAATAAGCTGGGTGAAAATGAAAAGGCCGGTTTTGACAGAATAGAAGCCGTTCCGCCAAAGCAGGAAACAGCGAAACTGTATGGTATATTACCCGATGACAGGGTAAAGCCGTATGATACTGTTAAGCTGATCAAAAGCCTTGTAGATGGCTCGGAGTTTGATGAATACAAAAAGCTCCACGGGAAAACCATTGTCTGCGGTTATGGAAGGATAGAAGGCTGGGCTGTGGGTATTGTGGCTAATCAGCGTAGGGTAGTGAAAACCAAAAAAGGTGAGATGCAGATGGGCGGTGTGATCTATTCCGACTCGGCCGATAAGGCCGCCAGGTTCATCATGAACTGCAACCAGCGGAAGATCCCTCTGGTCTTTCTTCAGGATGTGAGTGGTTTTATGGTGGGCAGCAAGGCAGAGCACGGAGGCATAATAAAAGACGGAGCAAAAATGGTGAACGCCATGGCCAACAGTACCGTTCCGAAATTCACGTTTATCGTAGGGAACTCCTATGGTGCCGGTAACTATGCCATGTGTGGAAAAGCCTATGATCCACGGCTGATCTATGCATGGCCATCTGCACAGATTGCTGTTATGAGTGGTGCTTCAGCCGCTAAGACCCTGCTTCAGATAAAGGTGGCTACGCTAAAAGCCCAGGGTAAGGAATTGTCTGCTGAAGAAGAGACTGCTTTGCTCAAGGAGATCACTGACAAGTACGATGAAGAGCTGAGTCCCTACTATGCAGCATCGCGGTTGTGGGTAGATGGTATAATAGATCCGGTAGAAACGAGGAAGGTGGTATCCATGGGGATAGAGGCTGCCAGTCATGCACCGGTGGAGAAGTTTAATGTAGGGGTAATACAAACGTAGTTACAATGAGTGAATCGGTGAATTTTGAATGAGTGAATGAGTAAATTGAGAACTGGGGAATATAGACTTACATAATGATTTTACTGATAACAAAAAAATGAATAATTATGGCAGATAATGAAAAAGTAAAGTTTATTGAATCAATGCGAAGAAGGACAAAGCATATTGGCTTGTCTGCCATTAGAGTCTTCAGAAAATTGCCACGTAATGAGGAAACCAGAATTGTAGGAAAGCAGTTTTTAAGATCTGCACTGTCGGTTGGGGCAAACTACAGGGCTGCCTGCAGGGGCCGTTCAAGGGCGGAATACTTTTCAAAGTTGAGTATAGCCGTTGAGGAGGCTGATGAAGTTCAGTTTTGGATAGAGATCATGGAGGAAAGTGAGATGATCACTTTTGAAATCGATCATTTCAAAAATGAAGTAAATGAGATCCTGGCGATATTATCAAAAGCAAGAAAGAACACAAAATAGCCCATTTCCAATTCACTCATTCATAATTCACTCATTCACTCATTTACTCATTTACTCATTTACTCATTTACTCATTCAAAATTCACCTCATTCACTCATTGAATTCGTTATGGACGTAAAAGAACTAAAAGCCCTGATATCACTGCTTGATGATGAAGATGCGGAAATTGTATCTCATGTAGAGCAGAAGATAGCTTCGCTGGGTGAGGAGATCATTCCCTACCTTGAAGAGGAGTGGGAGAGTAATCTGAATCCTTTGGTGCAGGGCCGTATAGAGGATCTGGTGCATACATTGCAATTCGATCTGCTACGGCAGCGGTTGAATACCTGGTATGAAAGTGAGTCAGATGATCTGCTCAAAGGCATGTGGCTTGTGGCCAGTTATCAGTATCCCGACCTGGAGTACCTCAAGCTGAAGCAGGACCTCGAGCAGATCTACTACGAAGCATGGGTGGAATTCAAGCCGGACGCTCATCCGTATGACCAGGTGAAGATCCTGAACAGCGTATTGTTTGGGAAGCTGAAATTCGCTGCCAATACCAAGAATTTTCATTCACCGGCCAACTCCATGATAAATTGTGTATTGGAGTCGCGAAAGGGTAATCCCATAAGCCTGTGTGTGGTGTATATGCTGGTGGCGCAGAAGCTTAAACTGCCTGTTTACGGAGTGAACCTGCCCAATCTTTTCATTCTCACCTATAAGGATCCTGCCTACACCCAGTTCTATATCAACGCCTTCAACAGGGGGCTGATATTTTCCAGAGATGATATAGAAAACTACATCGGTGAGCTGCGTATTACACCTCAGGAAGCTTTTTTTGAGCCCTGTGACAACAGAGAGATCATTAAGCGTTCGCTGCGCAATCTGATCCATTCCTTTGAAAAAATAGGTGATCACGCCCGCGAGGAGGAAGTAAAAACCTTGCTGTATCACATTACCGGCCAGAGTCTTTCCGGGCTTTAACCCTTGATCATACAACCCACCGGCCTTCCCCCCGATACAGCCGGACCACCCGATAGCAGCGCTTCTAAATTGTCTCTTAAATACCGGAGTTTAACATCTGAGGCTACCTGTGGATTGTTGTCAATAGCTCCTTTGTAAAAAATACCGAATGAGCTGCTGTTTTTCCTGAGAAGGAACACCTCCGGGCTCTTTCTGGCGCCGAACTGTTTCATCACCACTTGGTTTTTGTCGGCCAGATACGGTACGTCAAGTCCCCAGGTGGAGATCTTGTTGGCCATCTCCTGGTTCGATTCTTTAGGTTCCTTATGACTGTTGATCAGCACAAACTGGATGCCTCTCCCCGCATAATCTGCCACAAGCTGGGTGATCCTGCCTTCATAATACACGGAATAGGGACATACATTACTGGTGAATATTACCACCACCCCCTTTACATTGGTGTAGCCGGATAGTGTGACCATTTTCCCGTTACGAACGTCTTCAAGGGAGAAATCCTTCACCTGAGCCATACTGTTTAACGACAACAAAACAACAATAAGGGTAATTATTCTGCTCATAAAACTTTTTTATTCAGGGGCTATATATTGTATGCAAGTATGAATTCCTGCTCGATTTTATACCGTAAGTTATAGCTTTTTTTTAAACCGTTGGCAATTATACTGCCAGAGATGATGCCGGAGTCACGTAGCGTAAATGGTTTAAGGTGCAGATGTTCTTTGAAGAGCAGGCCACGTTTGCTGTATATTTTATAAAGAGACTCCTTGGCACACCAGCAGATACAGAGCTTGTGAAGATCATTTTGAACAAAACGGCGCTCCCCTTCATTCAAAAATCTGTCTGCTATTTTCAGGAGCTTGTTCTTGGGCTGCTCCAGGTCTATCCCTACTTCCTCAGAATGATCCAGAATGGCGGCTACCCATGGAAAGGAATGAGTGAGTGAAACCTCTGCGCTGCTGCCGTTTAAAAGAGGTTTGCCCTGCCCGTTTTTGGATATTCCATTATACGGTATCCCCCGGTGTTCGGCCAGATACTTCAGTGTAAGCCTTCCGGTAAGCCATTCCAGTTTCTTTTGTTCACTTTTGTAGCTTTCTACTTCCCCTGGATCTTCACCGGCAGTCTGAAGTTGTGTGGCCAGTGTCGTGTAACTTTCCGTTATCTTCCACAAAGCCATGAAACGTTGATCTCCGACCTTTTCTATTTTAAGTAGTGGCATTTGATTAGCTGAATGGAAACTTGCTTCTTTGCGGCTAAGTTAGAGATTGTGAAAGGTAAATCCCTGATATGAGCAAGGTAAACGTGTCAAAGATCCATAGTTTGACCGGGCATAATGACTGTGTCTATACCCTTGAGTCCTCTCAGTACCCCAATATTTTCTTCTCCGGTGCCGGAGATGGTATGGTGGCGTCGTGGGACCTGAATGATCCGGAAAATGGTACGTTGATTGCCAAACTGCCCAACTCAATCTATGGATTACACTATGCCAGCAATGAGGGAATATTGATTGCCGGTCATAATTACGACGGTATACATTTGATCGACTGGCAACACAAAAAGGAGGTAGGTTCATTGAATATGACGGAATCCGCCATATTTGATATTCAAACAGCAGACGGTCTGGCCTACGTGGGTGATGCTTCCGGCACGATCACAGTAGTGGATATGGCCAAACTGGTAATAGTAGCGAGGATAAAGGAGTCGGCCAAAAGTGTGAGGTCCATCGCTGTAAATAAATCGACCAATGAAATAGCGGCCGGCTACAGCGACCACAGGATAAGGATATTTGATAAGTCAGATCTTACGCTGAAACATACGCTTGAGGGGCATGCCAATTCCATCTTTACCCTGAAATATTCACCGGATGAGCAACTGTTGCTTACCGCCGGTCGTGATGCTCACATTAAGATCTGGGATGTTGGTGCCGGGTATATGGTGTTGCAGGATATTGTGGCCCATATGTATGCTATAAATAACATCGATTATAGCCCGGATGGCAAACATTTTGTAACTTGTAGTATGGATAAATCGATAAAAGTATGGGATGCACGGTCATTTAAGCTTTTGAAGGTCATAGACAAGGCAAGGCATGCAGGGCATGGCACTTCGGTAAATAAGCTGCTATGGTCTTCGCACAATGATCTGTTGGTGAGTGCGAGTGATGACCGGACCATATCCGTTTGGGATTTGAACTTTGTATAAGATCCCTGTTTTAACTAAAATAATACTGGTTTGGGAAACCGGCAGGTGCTGAAAGGTATGCAAAAGGAAGGAATGGATTTTTTTATCGTTTCATTAACTTACCCCTCAGAAAATATTTATTGTTTTTTGTCAATAGGCTCGATTATATCAAATTTAATGACAAAATATCGTTAGTAGATAGTTGGTTAATTTTTTAGGCTCATGAAGATCACCCCATTGGAAATACGGCAGAAAACTTTTGAAAAGGTTTTCAGAGGTCTCGACAAGGACGAAGTAAATGCATTTCTGATCACGCTTTCACAGGAATGGGAAAAACTTCTGGACGAGAATAAGGAGCTGAAAATAAAGCTGGAAGCTTCAGAAAAAGAGGTGGCTAAACTTCGTGAGGTGGAGAACTCACTTTTTAAAACATTGAAGACGGCCGAGGATACAGGTGCCAACATGATCGATCAGGCTACACGCACGGCAGAGCTGCATATGCGTGAAACACAGATAAAGTCCGAGGCTATGATCAATGATGCAAGGTCCAAGGCAAAGGACATGATAGAGGAGGCCGAAATGCGATCCAGGAATATTATGGATGATATGGAGGAAAGGGTAAAATCGCTGGCACATATCTACCGTACCCTCGAGAATGTCAGGGATGATCTGCTGTCTGACATTAGAAGCTTCGCCAACGACGCCCTTGAAAAAGTAGACCGGGCAAAGTCTCAGATAAAAAAGGTAGACGTAGAAGAAGAGCTGGTGAAGATCAAGCGCGACAATATGGACCGCTCAAAGCCCAGGGTCATGGATGTAGAACTCGGACAGTCCAGGACAAAACCTGGAGCCAAAGAGTCCCAAAAAAAGAAAGTGAGTCCGGGTGAAAATCATGCTGATAGTCCTGCCGGTAAAGATACCTCATCCAGCTCATTTTTTGATGATATTGAATAAATGGGGAAGATCTCTCTCAAGGGCCTCAGGTTTAAGGCCTATCATGGGTATTATGATGAGGAACGTCAGTTGGGCAATACCTTTGAGGTAGACATCACTATAAAAACGGATTTTCACAAAGCGGCTATCCATGACGAACTCCCGGAAACGGTAGATTACGAGAGTTTATATGCCATCATTAGGGAGGAGATGGCTATTCCTTCAAAACTACTTGAACATGTAGTGCAAAAAATTGTGGACCGTGTTATAGATGAGCTGGTGGCCGTTAATTCGGTAAAGGTGAAACTCTCAAAGTTCAATCCGCCGATCAATGGAGAATGTGAAAGGGCTGTGGTGAGCCTGAGCAGAAGAAAATAACACAGTTTTCCTTCCTCTACCAGCCTTTGCCAGTCATAAAGCAAACGCCTTATGACTATACTCTACGGTTACTCCTGAGCAGGAATAGGCTTCTCGAGATCTTCTCCCTTGATTTTGGCCTTGATCTTCTCTTCCAGTTCCTCCATAAGCTCAGGATTGTCTTCAATCAGCGCTTTTACGGCGTCCCTCCCCTGGCCCAGCTTGTTACCGTCATAGGAAAACCATGAGCCGGATTTGTTAATAACATCCAGTTCCACTCCCAGGTCAATGATCTCACCTACCTTGGAGATACCCTTGCCATACATGATGTCGAATTCTACTACCTTGAAAGGAGGAGCTACCTTGTTTTTTACCACCTTCACACGCGTCCGGTTACCTGTGATGTCTGCCGGGCCTTCCTTGATCTGACCTATCCTTCGGATGTCAAGCCTTACCGATGCGTAGAACTTAAGGGCATTACCTCCGGTGGTGGTTTCCGGGTTGCCGAACATCACACCGATTTTTTCCCTCAGCTGATTGATGAATACGCAGGAGCAGCCGGTTTTGTTGATGGTACCTGTAAGCTTACGCAATGCCTGAGACATGAGTCTGGCCTGTAACCCCATTTTGCTATCTCCCATTTCACCTTCCAGCTCTCCCTTGGGCACCAATGCGGCTACAGAGTCGATCACGATGATATCAATGGCGCCGGACCGGATCAGATGCTCGGCGATCTCCAGAGCCTGCTCCCCATTGTCCGGCTGTGAGATCAGCAGATTCTCTGTGTCGATGCCCAGTTTTTCAGCATAACTCTTGTCAAAAGCATGCTCGGCATCAATAAATGCCGCCAGACCGCCTGCCTTCTGTGCCTCGGCTATGGCATGCATGGAAACGGTCGTTTTACCCGAAGACTCAGGTCCGTAGATCTCTATGATCCTGCCTCGTGGTATACCTCCTATTCCAAGAGCGATGTCCAGGCTCAGCGATCCGGTGGATATGGCGGGAACATCTACTACACGCTCGTCACTAAGCTTCATTACCGTGCCCTTTCCGTAGGTCTTCTCAAGCTTGTCAATGGTTAGTTGTAGTGCCTTCAGTTTTGCTTCCTGTTCGCTCATTATCCTGTGAAAATTAGATTGCCTTCAAAAATGGTGAAGTTAACAAGTTCCCTGCATAAAATTGGTTTCCGGTGTTACATATTTTATTCAATAAAGCAGTCAGGTCTGCCTTGATCGTTGCTGTAGAATTCGAAAACAGCATATTCCGGTTCAAACCATCTTACAGGTTGTGGTATAAATTAAATCTGTTTCAAGTATCGATATGTTTTCACATGCTTCCCTATATTGCGGGGAATGAAAAAAACGCTCTTACTGGTTTTGCTGGTCATGGGTATTATTTATCCGTCAGTAGCGCAATTGGACAATACCGCTTTTGACCAGTTCCAGCCCATCATTCCGGAGGACACCAATGCACTTTATCTCGAACTAAACGCACTGGGTTTTACTAAAAACAACGAATATTTCAACAAGATAGCAGATGGTTTCACACTCTTTGGCTATCAGTTCAACCCTTATTTCAGCTATCAGGTTGGAGATCATTTTAAGATATCGGGCGGAGTATACCTGCAAAAGGATTTTGGGAATGACGACTTCAACGAGATAGCGCCAACTTTCACGGTGTCCTATGAGTTCCTGCATGGGAGAGTACTCTTCGGTACACTTGAAGGAAGTACTTCTCACCGGCTTGTAGAGCCATTGTATGATTTTGAGAGGGTACTTATCGATAGGCTGGAAAATGGCTTTCAGTTCAAAATAGAAAAACCAGCGCTGTTTCTGGATGTGTGGGTGGATTGGCAGAACATGATCTATGAAGGTGATAATGATCAGGAAGAGGTGACGGCCGGGGTGTCCGTGAATAAGCTGGTGCATGACGGGAAAGTGCGGGTGGAATTACCTTTTCAGGCCTTGGTTTTTCATCGTGGTGGTCAGATAGACACCAGCCCTCTGCCATTACAGACGTACCTCAACAGCGCCGTAGGGGGGATCATTGAAAAAAGGATATCAGAAAACACTTTTATACGATCCCTGAAGCTGGAAGGCTATCACATCTACTACAGGGATTTTTCCAACTCGCAATTACGGACCTTTCAGGATGGTGCCGGGATATACCTTAATGCTACTGTCAAAACCGGTATTGACATGGACATTATGGCCAGCTACTGGCGGGGTAATGAATTTATTTCCATCACAGGGGGGCAATTGTACCCTTCTGTATCCAGTACGTTTAAAGACCCATTCAATGTGGAGCCGGACAGGGAGCTGCTGATCCTTCGCTTCATGCATACGTTGAAAATCACTGATAATATCCTTGTCTCCACGCGCATCGAGCCCTATTATGATTTTGGCAATGCCCTTTTTGAATTTTCTCATGGCTTTTACGTTAATTACAGACCACAGTTTTTTATAAGCAGGTTAAAAGCTCGCCGATGATCAGAAAAATCCTTGGTGTTTTGGCTGTGTTGCTGATCATAGTCATTCTCTGGCACCACGATTTGGTGTACTATGGCCTTGTTCAGGGAAAGGGGCAGCTATCCATTGTCTGGAATGCAAGACCGGTGGAGGATTTCCTGAATGACCCTGATACTCCTGACTCTATTAAACAAAAGCTGACGTTCATTGCGGAGGTAAGGGAGTTTGCGGTGCAGGAGCTGGGCCTTAATGACACAGAAAACTACACCACTATGTATGATCAGAAAGGTAAGCCGGTGCTGTGGGTGGTCACGGGCTGCGAGCCTTATGCCTTTGAGCCAAAGGTCTGGAGGTTTCCGGTGGTGGGTGGCATGCCGTACAAGGGGTTTTTCATCCAAACTATGGCTGACAGGGAAATCGAGCGTCTGAAAAAGCAAGGGTATGATGTTGGAGTGAGAACAGTGGGTGGCTGGTCTACTCTGGGTTGGTTCACAGACCCCATTTTGAGCAATATGCTGGGCAGAAGCTATGGAGATCTCGCCGATCTTATTATCCACGAATTGGTACATGCTACCGTTTTTGTTAAAGACAGCGTGGATTTCAATGAAAACCTGGCCACTTTTATTGCCGGCAAGGGAGCACACAGGTTTCTGGAAACATATTATCCTGATACTCATCTGATCGATTATAGGAATGAAGTGAACGATGAAAAGAAATATGCAGATCACGTGTTGATGGGGGCAGATAAGCTCGACTCCCTGTACCGGTCTTTTGACAGGGACACACTGAACCGGTCACGGCGAAAGGAGGAAATGATACGGCACATTATCCATAAAATGGATACCCTGTCATTGTCGGATAACTCATTTCTGAACCGGATCAGGGAACGTGAGATCAACAATACCTATTTTATGTCGTTTTTACGATATCGTTCCAAACAGGTATCTTTACAGGAACTGTATGCAGACCGGTTTAATGAAAACTTAACAGCTTTCGTACAATACCTAAAGGAAAAACATCCGTTTCTTTGAGTGCATGAATTTTTTAAAGGTAATCATATTTGCTTTGCTCATGGTCACCTTGCTTGCAGGTGACAGGGTAAGGGAGAAATACCGCTTTGTAAAAAACAAAAGCTTTCAAAAAGGAGAGGTACTGGAATATAAGGTGCACTACGGATTTGTAAATGCAGCCACTGCGAAAATGGTGATCAGTGATGATCTGGCTGAGATAAATGGCAGAAAATGTTACAAGATCGAGGTAACAGGCCGGTCCGTGGGCATGTTCGATCTCTTTTTGAAGATCCGGGATACCTGGGGAACATATCTTGATACAGCTTCTATTATTACCCATAAGTTCTACAGAAAGCTGCAGGAAGGCAAATACCGTAAACATGAGATCGTGGATTTCGATCATAAAAACAAACTGGCCAGGGTACGGACTTTTCACAACAAGAAAAAACAGTGGAGACCTGTTGAGACCTTCACGATCCCTGAAAATGTGCAGGACCTTGTCAGCGGCTATTATTATCTGAGGACCGTCGATTTCAGCTCCGTGAAGTCAGGGGATATCATTAAAATAAATGCCTTTTTTGATGATGAGCTCTACGACTTTACCATCAAGTTCGTAGGCAGGGAGGAGCTTAAAACAAAGCTAGGTAAAATAAGGAGCCTTGTGCTATCCCCGGTTATGCCTGAAAACAGCCTGTTTGATGGTGAAAATTCCATTCGGGTATGGCTGTCAGATGACATCAATAAGGTGCCGCTAAAGATCAAGGCAGAGATGTTTGTAGGCGCTGTGGAAATAGACATAACCGATTTCAAAAAAGGGGATTAAGGAATTGTTAATATATTGTTACGTTCTTTCCATTGCATGATTTTCTCCATACTTTTATTTTTTTTTAAATTGCTGTCAGTATTAATTTTGGTAATCAAACTCAGTATTTATGGGTAGCAAGCAAAACCAAAAAGTGCTTGTAGTTGACGATGAAGAAGCAATATTGGAACTTCTTAAATACAACCTGGAAAAACAGGGATATGAAGTCAAAACGGCGGCCGATGGTTTTGAAGGAGTAGAGGTAGCCAAAAAGCTTCAGCCAGACCTGATCTTACTGGATATTATGATGCCCAAGCAGGATGGTGTGGAAACCTGCCGGCAGATCCGTGAGATCCCGGAGCTATCCAATACATTTATCATCTTTCTCACAGCACGATCAGAAGAATATTCGGAAATAGCCGCTTTTGATGTAGGAGCGGACGATTATATTACCAAACCCATCAAACCCAGGGCGCTAATGAGCCGGATCAGTGCATTGTTCCGGAGAGACTCGAAAAAGAAGACCGTCACCAATCAGATCAGTCTGGGAGGACTGCTCATTGACCGTTCGAGTTATACCATCAAAATGGAGGGACGAGAAATAACCCTACCCAAAAAGGAATTTGAGCTTCTTTACTTTCTGGCTCAGAATCCCAACAAGGTCTTTGGCCGGGATGAGTTGCTTCAGAACATCTGGGGCTCCGATGTGTATGTACTCGCCCGGACTGTGGATGTTCACATCAGAAAGGTCAGGGAAAAAATAGGTGACGATTATATCAAAACCGTAAAAGGAGTAGGTTACAAGTTCAGTTTAAACTAATTCATGGTATTTAGTTCGAGGGTCATAGCACTATTGCTGGCGCTCTGCATTGCTATAGTTACTACCGCATTCCTGTCTTTGTTTAAAGAAGTGACCCAAAATGCGCTTATTGTTACTTTCTTTATCAGCGGGTCCATTTCGTATATGCTGGGATTCATTATCCTGGAGTTTTTGATCTTCCGGGAGATTGACAAGATCTACAATCTGTTTGACAAGTTGCGTAAAAAGGAACTCAAGGCCCTCGGAACCGAAAGGTCCAACCCTTTTAATCCACTCAAGAAAATAAACGAAGAGATCTTCTCCTATGCGGCATTGAAACAAAAGGAAATAGACGAACTTAAAAAGATCGAGGCCTTCCGGAGAGAATTCATAGCAGATGTCAGCCACGAACTGAAAACACCAATTTTTGCAGCACAGGGCTTTGTGCATACCCTCCTGGATGGTGCCGTGAAGGACAAGAATGTACGTACACGGTTCCTGAAAAAAGCGGCCAAGAGTCTCGATGGCCTCGATATGCTCGTGCAGGACCTTTTAACACTTTCGCAGATAGAAACGGGCGAGATAAGAATGCACTTCGAGTATTTTGATATCAAGCAGATGACCACGGATGTCATAGAGCAGTTTGAAAACAAGGCGGAGAAAAAGGATATCATACTCAGATTCGAGGAGAATACGCCTGACAGGGTGCTCGTATATGCAGACTGGCAACGGATCAATCAGGTATTGACAAATCTGATCAGCAATGCACTAAAATACAGTAATGATGGTGGAAATGTGTGGGTTGACTTTGAGATACAGACAGATGACGTATTGGTCAGGGTAAGGGATGATGGTGAAGGTATCCCCGCTGCAGATATAAACCGTATCTTTGAAAGGTTTTACAGGGTAGACAAAAGCAGATCCCGTGAAAAAGGAGGTACAGGCCTTGGCCTGGCTATTGTCAAGCATATCATGGAAGGACATGGCTCCAAAGTAGAGGTGAAAAGTAGCCTGGGGCGTGGCTCGGAGTTCAGCTTTAAACTGCCATTGGGTAAAGAAGAGGATGAGCAACCAGAGGTATGAGATCCCGAAATCTTAAATCTGCACATGGCAAAAAGGATATATTTTAAAGATCTTGTGATCTGGGAAGATGCTGATTATGTTCTGATCAACAAGCCTCCCTTTATCTCCACGTTGGAAGACAGGAACGATCCCTACAATATTCTGGAGATGGCCCGTGACACCATCCCGGAGGCCCAGGTAGGGCACAGGCTGGATAAGGAAACATCAGGTATACTGGCTATTGCCAAAAACCCTGAGGCCTACAGACATCTGTCCATCCAGTTCGAGAACCGGGAAGTCAGGAAGGAGTACCATGCGGTGAGTGACGGTATTCATGACTTCAGGGATCTGGCCGCCGGGGAAAGGATACTCAAGTTGTCCAACGGTACAGTACGTATCGACAGAAAAGGTAAGGAAGCAGAAACCATCTTTAATACGCTCCATGCCTACCGCAGGCATACCTTCATCCGGTGTGAGCCCATTACAGGCCGTATGCATCAGATCCGCATACATCTTGCTCACAGGAAAGCCTCTATTAGCGGAGATCCGCTTTACGGAGGAAAGCCCTTCTATCTGTCAGACATAAAGCATAACTATTCACTTGGAAAGTGGCAGGAAGAACAGCCGCTGATCAAACGACTTGCCCTCCACGCGTTTAGTCTTTCATTTAAGGGTATGAATGGGAGTATTGTAGAGGCAAGAGCAGAATATCCAAAAGACTTCAGGGTAATGCTCCTTCAGCTTGATAAAAACATGTGATAACCTTACATGAATGTTTTGCAAGACTTCAGCAAACCATCAAAATGACGGTGCACGGTACAGGTAAGCATATCAAAAGTATACGAATGTGTGTAATGTTATATATGCCAGGTTTAAAACAAATCACATACTCTGATTTTGTTCTTTTAAATACATAGTATCAGTTGGCATTATCTGATAAACTTATATTTTGTCAACCGTTTGTCCCCGGTTTTTCTTAAAATTCCTTGCTCAACAGCACTCTTCAAGTCTCTGCTTGCAGTTGCGGGTGATATGTCCTTATTGTGTCTTAAATAGTCTTGTCTGGAAAAATAATCAGCGTCAATTATTTTTCTAAATACTTCAATCCTTTCGACGTTGGTTAAAGTCAGATTTTGAGTACTTAATAAATCCTCAAGTGCCTGATTGACAATCTCAAGCATGAATTCAATAAAACTGGTTGAGTTTCCCTGATTGTCGGATTTGGCAAGGGCATTATAATAATCCTGTTGCCTTTCTTTGATCAATGTCTCGACTGGCAGGAACTCAAAAACCGGCGAATAATCCTTTAAAATCATCGTTTGCCAAAGTCTACCCATTCTTCCGTTCCCATCCGGGAAAGGATGTATGAATTCAAACTCGTAGTGAAAGACACAACTCTTTATAAGGAGCAGGTCATTATAGTTTTGAAGATAATAAAACAGATTATTCATCAGAGGATAAACCATATCACCTGAAGGAGCAATATGAGTGACATCATCACCTTTTACAATTCCAACAGATGTTTTTCTCAGGTTACCAGCATTGTCCAATAATCCATCCATTAGAACACGGTGAGCATGGCAGAGTGAATCCAGCCTGTAAGGGTCAAGCTTGTCAAGTATGGAATACACTTTAATAGCATTCTTAACCTCAAGAATATCCTTTTTAGGGGCTAAGATCCTCTTGTTATTGATTAGATCTGTAATCTGTTCAACTGTAAGCGTATTGCCTTCAATTTCAAGTGAAGATTGAATAGTTTTGATCCTGTTTCTCTTTCTTAGCTCAGTTGGAGGTTTTGTCAAACGTGCTGATCTAACCTCTCCGACCTTCTCAGCAATCGAGGAGATCAATCCAAGGATCTTATTGTTTACACTGTAGGGAGGTTTCATTCTTTTTGTTTGATACTATCATATGATAGTATCAAAAATAATAAAGTCCAGGGCATTCACCTTGAAACCCGGTCAGAATCAGGCCTCACATAGGCATAAAAATCACCTCCGGCTCCCGTCTAAATAATTTAAGAGGCCTGTTGCATTTCAAAATATATCAATCTATCTTTGCAATCCCTTTTTCGGAAGGGCTTGTATTGATTTGTAAAAATTAAGCTTTTAAAAGCGTGGATAGTTTAAGTTATAAGACCGTTTCGGCGAACAGGGCGACGGCCAATAAGGAATGGGTGGTAGTAGACGCGGATTCCAGAGTATTGGGTCGTTTAGCCAGTGAGGTGGCTAAGATAATACGGGGCAAGAATAAGCCTGACTTCACTCCTCATGTGGATTGTGGAGACAATGTGATCGTGATCAATGCTGATAAGGTACGTCTTACTGGTAAGAAATGGACGGATAAGTTTTATGTATCGCACACAGGTTATCCCGGTGGACAGCGTAGAACTACACCGAGACAGTTAAAGGACAAGTCTTCAACTCTTTTGGTAGAAAGGGCAGTCAGGGGAATGTTACCAAAGAACAGACTTGGTAGAGCTTTATTCAGAAATCTGTATGTATATGAGGGTGCAGAGCATCCGCATCAGGCTCAGCAACCTAAGGAAATTAAACTTTAATAATGGAAGTAATTAGCTCAATAGGAAGAAGAAAAACCTCGGTAGCACGTATATACATGTCTGCCGGTAAGGGAGATATTACCGTGAACGGTCGAACGGTAGAAGATTACTTTCCTTCCGAAATTTTACAGACTATAGTTAAGCAACCTCTCAATGCTGTGGAATCAGTTGCCAGCTTTGACTTAAAGGTGAATGTTGAAGGCGGAGGACCTTCAGGGCAGGCTGAGGCCATTAGGCTGGCCGTTTCACGTGCCCTTGTAGAGGCAGACGGTGAAAATCGTGGAGTCCTGAAAAAGGAAGGCTTCCTCACCAGAGATCCTAGGATGGTGGAGAGAAAGAAATACGGAAGAAGAAAGGCGAGAAGAAGATTCCAGTTCAGTAAGCGTTAATTCTTCCGAAGGATAGAAAAACAAGTATTAATGGCAAATAAACTAGAGTACAAAGACTTACTGGATGCTGGTGTTCATTTTGGACACTTGACGAGAAAGTGGGATCCCAAAATGGCTCCGTATATTTTTATGGAGAAGAACGGGATCCATATTATTGATTTAAATAAGACCCTTGAGTGCCTCGAAAAAGCATCCTATGCACTTAAGAACATTGTGAGGTCCGGAAGGAAAGTATTGTTTGTAGCTACCAAGAAGCAGGCTAAGGATGTTGTTTCCACCGAAGCCAGGCGACTGAACATGCCCTTTGTGACAGAAAGATGGCTTGGTGGTATGCTTACCAACTTTTCCACGATCCGAAAATCGCTGAAGAAGATGACCTCTATCGACAAGCTGATGAAGGATGAGTCCTACCTGAACCTTGCGAAAAGAGAAAGGTTGATGATCTCCAGGGAAAAAGATAAGCTGGAGCGGGTTTTGGGTGGTATTTCCGATCTGAACAGACTGCCTGCTGCGCTTTTTGTGATTGATGTAAAGCGGGAGCACATCGCTGTCAAGGAGGCTCAAAAGCTGAACATCCCTGTTTTTGCGATGGTCGATACCAATTCGGATCCTACCGGTGTGGACTTCCCTATTCCTGCCAATGACGATGCGTTCAAGTCTATTTCACTGATCACAGAGTATGTAGGGAAGGTAGTGGAAGAGGCACTGATCGAGCGTAAGAAAGACAAGGAAGAGGCCGCGCTGCAAAAGGAACAGGAAGCCAAAAAGAAGGCGGATGAAAAGGAGGCTGTAGAAGAGTAAGCCGGAAAATTCCTATAGTAATAAGCAATGAATAAGAATTGAACATCGCTCCGGTTACTATCGGAGTAGTGTTCAATTTTTTTTATTAATAACCGTATCATTTTAGAATAAACAAATACTTTAAAACTATGGCTATTACTGCGAAAGATGTAAATAAGCTGAGGCAAATGACAGGTGCCGGAATGATGGACTGCAAAAAAGCATTGACTGAAGCAGAAGGCGACTTCGATAAGGCTATCGAGATACTGAGAAAGAAGGGGCAGAAGGTTTCAGCTTCAAGAGCAGACAGAGATACAAAAGAAGGTTCGGTATTTATCAAAACCAGCAATGATAATACTGAAGCAATATTGATCGCACTGAATTGTGAAACGGATTTCGTAGGTAAGAATGAAGAGTTCCAGGCATTGGGTAATACTATTCTGGAAGTGGCCTTTGAGAAGGCCCCTGCTGATGTGGCCGGCCTGCTGAATGAAACTGCCGGTGATACCACAGTAGCAGAAAAGATCACTGAGCTGGTAGGCAAGATCGGTGAAAAAATAGAAGTGAGCGAATATGTAAGACTGAAGGGAGAAGCGGTAGTGCCCTACATTCATGCCGGCAATAAACTGGGAGTACTGGTATCGCTAAAAGGTGTGAACGGATCCGATGTGACAGAAGCTGGCAAGGACGTAGGCATGCAGATAGCAGCTATGAACCCTGTAGCTGTAGATGAGAATGGGGTGGACGCCTCTGTAGTAGAAAAGGAACTGGAAATAGGCAGGGAGCAGGCACGGGCTGAAGGAAAACCGGACAACATCATTGATAAGATCGCTCAGGGAAAACTCCAGAAGTTTTACAAGGAGAATACCCTGCTTCATCAGCAATTTGTGAAGGACAATGGCCTTACCGTAGCCAAATACCTCGATAGTGTAAGCAAGGGTCTTACTGTAGCAGAGTTCAAAAGAATTGCGATAGGCGGATAAAATCTAAAAGGATGATCATGCCGGGGGAGCTTCATAGCTCCCCTTTTTATTTAAAGGCCGAATCAAAGGCTTTTTTCAGATCCTGTGCCGCTTTCTTAAGGCTGGACTCTACCTCATCGATGCGGTCCTGATGCTTTTCCCTAAAATTGGAAAACTCCTCCTTCAGCTTCTCACCATTTCTTTTCAGTTCCTCAATACGATCGGAATACTCCTCTTCAGCGTTATTACTGGCCTCTTTGAGGTCGCCCAGTAGCTCGTCAATCTTTTTTCCGATGTTTTTAAACATTTTTTCAGCTTTTCCTTCCGGTTTTCTTCCCATAGTTTTCCGTAGTTTAACTTAATTCACAATACGTATGCAACATAACAAAGTTCAACGATGAATCAGCAAGATCCTTTATCCTATATCGCTCATCAGCTTCATACCAAATCTTCCGTTAAACAAAAGACCTATAAAAACCTTTGCCATACCTTCAGACAACTGGAGCGCCAGACGAAGGCAGTGACGGAACAGATCAATCTAAAGATCAAAGATCTGAGGGAAGACGTGACCGTAAAGATGACGAGGGAAAACCCTCAGGAATTCCATCTGAAAGTGGCCGGTGATCTTCTGGTTTTTGTTATGCACACCAATATCATCACCCTTGACAAGGCCCATGGCTACAACAAAAGCAAGTATGTGGAAGAAGATGGTCATCGCAGGTATCTCGGTCAGATCAATGTCTATAATTTCATGGCGGATTCCTTCCGGTACAACCGGCTCAATGATCCGGGGTATTTGCTTTCCCGGCTGTTCATTAATCATGAAAATCATTTTCTGGTGGAGGGAGAACGTCAGCTTGATTTCATGTACGAGGAGGTGTCCTCCAAACCAGTGGAACCATCCGACCTAAGCATCTTTATACAATTACTGATTACACAGGCCATTGAATCCGATCTTATTACTCCTGCTTTTCCGGATATAAGGGCCATTTCCGTGAGGGAAAAGCTGGAAAAAACCCAGCAGTTGGGCGCCGGTAGCAAAATAGGTTTCCAGATGCAGGGTACACCCTCGGCAAAATCCTGATTTATTGAATAAATGTCATGGTCAAAGACAACCAATATCAATTATATTTGTTCTCTCATCAACAGGATAAGACTCGTGAGGAAGTTAGTGGTTTGCATTGTTTTGCTGACCTTGCTCATATCATGTGCAACAAGTCAGAAACGTAACGGTAAATTGAAAAGGGGAAAGCCAATACCTTGCCCGGTAAAAGACTGTTAAAACGCCAGAAATGAACAAAATAGTAATTGCTATTGATGGCTATTCAGCCTGTGGCAAGAGCACCACAGCCAGGGAAGTGGCCAGTGTGCTGGGGTACACCTATATTGATTCCGGGGCAATGTATAGGGCCGTGACCTTGTACTTCCATGAGCATCATGTCAGCCTGACCAATGAAAAGGACGTCGTCGGTGCCATTGAAAACATTGGAATTGATTTCAGGGTTAATAAAGAAGCCGGTCGGTGTGATACATATCTCAATGGCATGAATGTGGAAAAGGAGATCCGGGAGATGTACATATCGGAGAATGTGAGTCAGGTGAGCCGTATAAGGGCCGTGCGTGAGGCCATGGTAAACCAGCAAAGGAAACTTGGAAGGAAAAAAGGAGTAGTGATGGACGGACGTGATATCGGCACAGTTGTGTTCCCCGATGCGGAACTGAAAATCTTCATGCTGGCAGACATATACGTTAGGTCTGTAAGGCGTCAGAATGAACTTTACGAAAGGAATCAATTGGTCGATCTTCAGGAGATCAGAGAGAACCTGGAAAAGCGCGACCGTATAGACACTTCAAGGGAGATCGGTCCCCTTAAACAGGCTGATGACGCTGTTGTTCTTAACACCACCTTCATGACACTGGAAGAACAGGTAGACGAGGTCGTAAACCTGGCATTGAGCAAGATCGTAGGCAAAAAAGAAGTAAGCCTGGGGACCTGAAAATGAGGAAATCCAATTATCTGAATTATAAATCAATCAAATTTTAATTGTAGGAAAAATTATTAATTTTGCCCACGATTTATAGATAAATCTGAATCTTAAGAGAAGCATGTCTAAATTCATCAGGCTGAAAAAAGGGTTTGATATCAACTTAGCCGGAAAAGCAGAAAAAAAGATAGCTGAAGTTGAACAGCCAGAGACCTTTGCCTATAAACCCACCAGTTTTCATGGAATATTAAGACCCAAGTTAATGGTGGCAGAGGGTGACAATGTAAAAGCAGGAACGCCCATTTTATTTGACAAGAAAAATGAGCAGGTGATGCACGTGGCACCGGTAAGCGGTGAGGTCGTGGAGATCAGAAGAGGAGAAAAGAGGAAGCTGCTCGAGGTTGTGATCCTTGCTGACAAACAGATAGAATACGAGAAGTTCAATAGCCATTCCGTCTCCGATCTGACAGGTCTTACAAAAGATCAGATCATTGAGCAAATGTTAAAAGGCGGAGTTTGGTCCAATTTAATACAACGACCTTACGGAGTGATAGCCGACAAGGAGGCTACCCCCAAGGCGATCTTTATCTCTGCATTTGACAGTCATCCGCTGGCTCCTGATTACCAGCTTCTTTTCAAGGGGCAGGATCAATATTTTCAGGCAGGGATAGACATCCTCAAAAAACTTACCTCAGGATCGGTCCATTTGAATATCGATTCGAATGCGGAGGTTTCTCAGATGTTCGCTCATGCCAAAAATGTGGTACTCAATAAGTTTTCAGGCCCTCACCCTGCAGGCAATGTAGGTGTACAGATCCACCATCTGGATCCGATAAACAAAGGAGAGGTCGTCTGGACCATTAATCCCTTTGGTGTTGTTCAGGTAGGAAAACTGTTTCTGGAAGGTATTTATGACGCTTCCAAAGTGATTGCCCTTACAGGCTCGGAGGTCAGCAGCCCGCAATACTATAAAACATATATTGGTGCTTCTATCAAAAAGTTTGTTGAAGGTAATGTGAAGGAAGGTAGTCTTCGGTATATCTCAGGCAATGTGCTCACGGGGGAAAAGATTGCCAAAGATGGTCATATGGGCTACTTTGACCACATGGTCACGGTTATACCGGAAGGAGATTACTATGAAATGTTCGGCTGGATAAAACCAAGTACAAAGAAGTTCAGCTTCCAGCGGGCTTTTGGGCTCCTTTCCTACCTGAACCCGAAAAAGGAGTATGTTATAGATACCAACACCAAAGGGCAGATCAGGGCATTCGTACAAACCGGGGTGTTTGAAAGAGTGCTCCCTATGGATATACTTCCCACCCATCTGCTCAAAGCCATCCTCGCTGAAGATTTTGACGATATGGAAGCTCTCGGGATCTACGAGGTCATTGAAGAAGATATGGCTCTTTGTGAGTTTGTAGACGTTTCCAAGCACGATGTACAGGAGATCGTGCGCGATGGACTTGATTTAATGCAATACAGTTAATTCAGAAAGTTATAGTAAACAGGTATGAAGTTTTTAAGAGATGCGTTGGACAGTGTTAAGCCACATTTCGAGAAGGGTGGTAAGTGGGAGAAGTTCTACTACATATACGAGGCACATGATACACTGCTCTTTGCTCCCAAAGATACTACCAAGGCAAAGGGAGTACAGATAAGAGATGCTATAGACATGAAGAGGCTGATGATGACAGTGATCATCTCCCTCATCCCATGTTTGCTCTTTGCTATTTACAATACCGGTTATCAGCATTTTATAGCCATAGGCCAGCCGGATGCCGGTGTAATGGATATTGTCTGGATAGGGCTGCTGAAGGTCATCCCTATTGTGGTTGTTTCATATGCTTCCGGTCTTACCGTAGAGTTCATTTTTGCAACGATCAGAAAACATGAGGTGAATGAAGGGTTTCTGGTCTCCGGTATGCTTATCCCACTGGTAATGCCGCCGGATATACCACTATGGCAGGTAGCATTGGGTACCATATTTGCCGTAATTATTGCCAAAGAGGCTTTCGGAGGCACAGGTATGAACATTCTCAATGTAGCCCTCACGGCGCGCGCATTTCTGTATTTCGCCTATCCGGGGCAGATCTCAGGCGACGTGTGGACCTACATCGGCTCAGGTAATGAAGCCGTGGCTGGTTTTACAGGTGCCACGCCGCTATCCATAGGTGCGGAAGCAGTAACTACCGGTGAAAATGTGGTGGCTTCCCTCAATACCTACGGACAGGGATGGGCAGATGGACTGTTCAGCTTTTCCAATCTCTTCTGGGGGTTCTATCCCGGATCCATAGGAGCTACATCAGTCCTTATGTGTCTGATCGGAGCTGTCATTCTATTTGTTACCGGAGTAGGCAGCTGGAAAATAGTAGTGAGCGTTTTCGCAGGCGCTTACGGTATGGGGCTGCTTTTTAATGCTATAGGAGCCAATGCCTTTATGGATCTACCGGCTCATTACCACCTCGTTATGGGAGGGTTGGCTTTTGGAGCTGTCTATATGGCCACCGATCCGGTGAGTGCTGCGCAGACAGAAACCGGTAAGTGGATCTACGGCATCCTGATCGGGGTACTTACTGTACTCATCAGGGTTCTTAACCCCGCCTATCCGGAGGGGATCATGCTGGCAATACTCTTTATGAATGTATTTGCCCCGTTGATTGATTATTATGTAGTGAACGCCAACAAGAAAAGGAGGTTACAACGTGCAACAGTCTAACACCTATATCATTATTTTCACTGCGATCATGACGATCGTGGTAGGAGGATTGCTTTCCCTGGCCTCTCAGGGACTGGCTCCCGCTCAGAAGAAATCCATTGAGCTGGATACAAAAACACAGATCCTGGCATCCGTAATGGACAGGGAACAGTTGAAAAAGATGAAGCCTAACGAGATCCTGGCGTTGTACAATGAAAGGATCACTTCTTTGGTCGTGGATATTGAAGGAGCGGAGATCACCAAAGACGAGAAGGGAAATGATATTGTAGCCGAAGAGGTAAGTATTCAAAAGAATTACAAAAGGGATCCCAAAGACAGGCAGTATCCGGTTTTCAAATATGTAAACGAAAATGATCCTTCTAAAGTAGATGCCTACATTTTGCCGCTTTACGGAGCAGGGCTATGGGATAAGATCTGGGGTTACGTGGCGCTGGAGGCCGATCTGAACACTATAGCAGGTACCGCCTTTGACCATAAGGCCGAAACGCCTGGCCTTGGGGCACGAATAGGCAGTGCAGAAATACAGAACCGGTTTGTAGGCAAACACATTTATGACAAGCAGGGTAATCTTGTGTCAGTGACTATGATAAAAGGTGAGGGTAACGCCGGGCTGGATGACCATCAGGTAGATGGTATGTCCGGTGCCACCATAACCGGAAGAGGGCTGAGTGAAATGCTTAAAAACTACCTCGGTTACTACGAGGCATACTTTAAAAAGATAAATTCAGGATCAATGGCCAAACTTTAGCGTTGGATAATTGGTTTATTAATCTGAAAATAGACATAGATATCATGAGTACGGAAGCTTTGGAACAAACCCAGGAACAGGTAATTGAAAAGCCGCAAGAGGAGTTATTTTCAAAACGCAGAAAGAGACTTATTTCGGATCCGCTGAATGAGGACAACCCTATTACCGTGCAGGTGTTGGGAATCTGTTCGGCATTGGCTGTTACAGTGAAAATGGAGCCCACATTGATCATGTCGATCGCGGTGGTCTTTGTTATCGTATTCTCCAATCTCATCATTTCCCTTTTGAGGAACCTTATTCCCAACAGGGTAAGGATCATTGTTCAACTGGCTGTCATCGCTACATTGGTAACGCTGGTAAGCGAGGTGCTAAAGGCCTACAATTATGAGATGTACAAGGTACTGGGAGCTTTTGTGGGGCTGATCATTACCAACTGTATTGTCATGGGACGGCTGGAGGCTTTTGCTATGGGGAATAAACCTTATGATTCAATTCTCGATGGTATTGGCAGCGGTTTTGGTTATGCATGGATCATCCTTACCGTGGCCTTTTTCAGGGAGTTGTTTGGTTCCGGCTCTGTTTTCGATTTCAAGATCTTCGAAGCCATTGGAATGGCCAATTTCCCTACCAACGGACTGATGGTGGATTCCATAGGGGCATTTATGGTTTTAGGTATTCTCATCTGGATACAACGCTCAAAAACAGGTTACGTAGAACACTAAGATAGTATACAATGGATTTAGTAAGTTTAGGGATAAAGTCAATTTTTGTTGACAATATGGTTTTCGCCTACTTCCTTGGCATGTGCTCCTTTCTGGCCGTTTCCAAGAAAGTGACCACTGCCATAGGCCTGGGAATGGCAGTAGTGTTCGTACTTACCATTACAGTACCGATCAACTGGATCATTCAGGAGAATGTTCTTAAGGAGGGAGCTCTGGCATGGATGGGCCCAGGTTTCGCTGAAGTTAATCTGGAATTCCTTCAGTTTATTATGTTCATCGCCATCATTGCAGCTATGGTACAGCTGGTAGAGATGGTGGTGGAAAAAGTTTCTCCTGCCCTGTATGGTTCTTTGGGGATCTTTCTTCCACTAATTGCGGTGAACTGCTCCATTCTGGGAGGGTCACTCTTTATGGTTCAGCGTGACTATACCATTGCAGAAGCATCCGTTTTTGGATTTGGCTCCGGTATGGGGTTTGCCCTTGCCATTATCGCGCTTTCTGCTATCAGGGAAAAACTAAAGTATTCAAATGTGCCTGACGGACTGAAAGGGTTGGGTCTGACTATGCTGATCACCGGCCTTATGGGGCTCGCCTTTAAATCATTTATCGGTATTGCCATTTAGCATAGTATCGGCTTACAGGATATGGGGCGTTTCATCTGGAACGCCTTTTTTATTTGCCTCATAATTTATTTCTTCAAAAATGATATAAATTGACGGGCAGTTCATAAAGTTTTGGTCTGACCCGTCTACAAGATATGTCCCTACTCTACATCCTTGACCTGATCGGTACTTTTGTTTTTGCTATCAGCGGATTACGGTTGGCCGCAAAAAAGGATATGGATCTGTTTGGGGCTGCAGTTGTGGCCTTTGTTACAGCCGTAGGAGGAGGCACCACCAGGGATGTTTTGCTGGGCAGCCATCCTGTAGCATGGATGAATGACATTAACTATCCCATCGCTATACTGGCTTCCCTGCCTTTTACATGGTTGTTCAGAAAGTATATTGTCAATCTGAAAAGAACGTTTTTTATTTTCGATACCATTGGGATCGCCCTGTTCACGATCAGTGGAATGCAAAAGGGACTGGCCTTTGACCTGCATCCTGCCCTTGCTATAGTGATGGGCATGGTATCTGCTACGGTAGGAGGCGTGATCCGGGACATACTGTGCAATGAAATACCATTGATCTTTCGTAAGGAGATATATGCTACCGCCTGCCTTTTGGGTGCGGTGGTGTATTACTGCCTGGACCTTTATACAACATTAAGTGAAAATACCATCTATCTGGTCACCACAGCTGTGATCATTACGATTCGAATTGTGAGTATCAGGTTCAAACTGTCCCTTCCGAAGATGAAGGGGTGAATGGGCATCTAAAGCAAAGATCCCGATTAAACGTATAAATTGTCGGGTGTCACAAAGCTTCAAAGACACAAAAAAGCCATCTTCTGTTTGAGAAGATGGCCTTCTGATTACATCAGGTTTTGGTTTAGGCTAAGGCAATCAGATTGGTTGTCAGGCAGGAACTGCTGCCGTTTTTACTGTTTTAATGATCCTTGCCGCTATCTTGTATGGATCTCCGTTGGATGCAGGCCTTCTGTCTTCCAGCCAGCCTTTCCAGCCGTTTTCTACGGTAGCGATAGGGATACGGATAGAAGCTCCTCTGTCGGAAACACCGAAGCTGAATTTATCAATAGACTGGGTTTCATGTGCCCCTGTCAATCGCTGATCATTATCTGCTCCGTAAACAGCAATATGCTCCTTTATGTAAGGCTCGAAGCCGGAGCAGATCGCATCGTAAGTGGCCTTGTCACCTGCCTCTCTCAGTAGGCCGTTGGAGAAGTTGGCATGCATTCCGGATCCGTTCCAGTCACCTTTTATAGGTTTAGGATGCCAGTTGATGGCCATACCGTATTTCTCCGCGGTCCTTTCCATCAGGTAGCGGGCCACCCATATCTGGTCACCGGCTGATCTGGCGCCTTTGGCAAAGATCTGGAACTCCCACTGTCCGGCGGCTACTTCAGCATTGATGCCCTCCACGTTGATCCCGGCTTCAAGGCACAGGTCGAGGTGCTCCTCGATGATCTCACGGCCGTAGGCGTTGCTCGCACCTACGCCGCAGTAGTAAGGTCCCTGTGGACCGGGGTAACCATTGGCAGGGAATCCAAGTGGCCGGTTGGTCTCAGGATCCCACAGGAAGTACTCCTGCTCAAATCCAAACCAGAAGTCATCGTCTTCGTCATCAATAGTGGCACGGGCATTTGACTCGTGAGCTGATCCATCAGCGCTTAAAACCTCGGTCATCACAAGGAAAGCGTTTTTGCGGGCCGGATCAGGGAACAAAGCCACGGGCTTCAGTAAACAGTCGGAAGAACTGCCATCAGCCTGCTCTGTTGAGCTTCCGTCAAAAGACCACATTGGACATGCTTCCAGTGTGCCATCGAAATCTGAAACGATTTTTGTTTTACTTCTCAGACTCTGGGTGGGCTTGTAGCCATCCAACCAGATGTATTCAAGTTTAGTCTTCGCCATAATAATGTTTATTTAGAAAATCTACTTAGTGTTTCAATCAATTAAGCTTACAAAAATAGAAAATGGGTTAAAAAATACCCTGATACTTTCTTTTTTTTGTTAGTACATAACGTTTATGGTTCTAAAATTATCCATAACTGATAAAACAAATATATTAAACTACCATTCGTCATCAATTTTTACTGATGGAGGGGTTTTTTCTTCCTCCTTTGACTCTTCGCTCATCTGAAGTTTAATGTCTTCAATGAGCTGCTCCATTTTTGTGAGGATAGTTTCCCTGTGTCTCTGCCATGTTTTATCCGGTTCCTTCAGGTATGGCTCCAGCTCCCTGGGTCCGCTGCGGGTTTTTACAAACCGGCTGTACCGGTTCTTTTCCAATGGGTGGAACCTGAAGTCAGTGATGATATATCTATAGCGGTTTTCACGTACCTCCAGCCTGATGGAATAGGAAAGCTCACCATGCGGCGTCTTGCCCAGCCGTTTTTTATACAGTCTGAATGAAGATGTTTTCTTGAATTTTCCGTTTTCTTCAGCGGTCTGGTTTTCCTTTGCTTCCATTAGTGCTGAAGCATTGGTCAGTAACTTTTCATGAACAAGCCTGGTTTCCACCACCTCCATGAAAAGGATATGACCGTTTTCATCATATTGATACTCCAGCCCTTTCTGAGCCAGGGTATCGATGAAAACGGTCAAAATCAACAAACCAAATCGCATAGAACGATATTTTTAAAACGAGTACACCGCTGCCAGCACAAAGGAAGACAGACTTTTGGTATTGGGTGTACCCGGTGAATCATTGTCAGAAAAACTATCTTCTGAGGTGCTATCCAACCGCAGCTCTGGAATAAGGGTCAGATCACCTACCTTGTATTGTCCGGTGAGGGTAATATCAATAACACTCCCATCACCATCGGTGTCCACGCCGATCACATCCAACCCGTTGTTGAATACATTAAAGTATTCCACCCGTGTACCCACTGAAAACACATCGGAAGTAGCTACCTGGAAATAACCTGCCAGACCGTAAAAGCCAGCATCGTCACCGTCCAGATCGATAATGGATGTACCGTCAAAACCTTCTCCGGGGCTGGTTGTGTTATACGTGGCGTTAACACCAAGATAGAGTGTTTCGGAAAGGTCCCACCCGGCAGTAAGGTCTACCTGAAAGGTATTGCCGGCGGAAACATCAGCTGTGGATGGTGCGAAGTCCTCATCAAGCTTACCGTCCTGGTCACCATACAGGAAGTTCAGATAGATACCTTTATATCCCAGCTGAGCTCCTACGGTATATGAACCTGTAAGGTTGAATTCCGTCATGTCAGTTGGGTTCATTAAGGCCACCATGGCAGACAGATCATCCGACAGAGCGATATCCGCCTTCAGCCCGGTATGTGAAAAGGGACCGTAGCTGAACATATAGGATGTTGAATAGTTGAAATTGGAAGCAGGTGATATCACTTCATATCCCAGGAAAGTATTGAAATTCCCAAGAGTAAGAGTTACGACGTCACTTACATTCCAGTAGGCATACAACTGGTTCACGATCTGTGCGCTTCCACCTTCCGCATCGTTGAATACGGAATTCATAGGTGATCCGAATACTGCATCTTCCCCTCTTGGGCCAAATACCAGATCAGCAACAAAACCTGCCTTTTCCCCCTCCTTTGCAATGACCAGATTCGCCATGCCCAGTGAAAAGCCGGGTCTGTTGGCAAACGAAGTGCCCGGAGCTTCGGGATCAAACTTATTGGGTGATCCCAGATTCGCCCTGAAGTAGGCATCTATGGAACCTGATATGGTCACCGGAGAAGATTCTTCGTCATCCTGGGCCAGAGAAAGGGTTATCGACAAGAAAAAAACCATAAATGACAGTATGTATCTGTTTTTCATTTTATTTTTGAGTTGCAGTTAATAATTATTTTAATTGTGGAAAAAGCCTCGGTCTGATCAGGGGTCCAATCTGTGTCAGACCAGGCTTTTGTATTTTCAGGTCTACTACTCGTCGTAGACGATAGTATATCCCCGTATGCCATGTTCATGGCTGTCCATGCCGGCTTCTTCGTGTTCTGCTGATACTCTGATGCCGGAGATCTTGTCCATAACAAAGAAGATCAGGTAAGCGGCGGCAAAGGCTACAGCCCCACATATAGCCACTCCTTTTAGCTGAGTGAAGAAGGAATGTTCCGGGTTTGAGGAGAAGATTCCAACGGCCAGTGTGCCCCAGACACCACAGGTAAGGTGTACAGAAACGGCACCCACAACATCATCCAGCCTGAACTTGTCCAAAGTAACGGCAGACAGCACCACCAACACCCCTGCTACGAGACCTACAAACAAGGCCCAGCCAGGTGATATCACATCCGCGCCTGCGGTAATGCCTACCAATCCGGCCAGCAGGCCGTTTAATACCATGCCAAGATCAAGTCTCTTAAACACCGCATAACCTGCGATAAAGCCACCCAATGCCCCTGTACAGGCCGCGAGAGATGTGGTTACCAGCACAAAGGATGTAGCGCCGGGATCTGCGGAAAGCACTGAGCCGCCGTTAAATCCAAACCAGCCCAGCCACAGCAGAAAAACTCCGATCACAGCCAGAGGAACGCTGGAGCCTGGTTTATCGACAACTTTGCCATCCACATATTTACCTATTCTGGGACCGAGCACCATAATACCGGCCAGTGCCCCCCAACCTCCTACGGAGTGTACGAGGGTAGAACCTGCAAAGTCATGAAAACCCATATCATCGAGGAATCCGTATCCCCATTTCCAGCTTCCGATGAGCGGATATACAAATCCTACAAATAACAGAGTAAAGATCAAATAAGAGGTGATCTTGATCCTTTCTGCAACAGCACCTGATACAATGGTGGCAGCCGTAGCGGCAAACATGGCCTGGAACAAAAAGTCCGTCCAGTAGGTGTAACCTCCTCCCACATAGTCTACAGTGGTTCCCCCTTCAGGAAGTGTCAGGAACCATCCGGCAAACCCAAACCATTCGTAGCCTTCTCCTTCTACAAATCCGGGATACATCAGGTTAAATCCAAGAATGAAGTAGGTAATGATCCCTATGACAGGAGTGAGGGTATTTTTAAAGAGAATGTTGACCGTGTTTTTGGCCTGGCCAAATCCAGCCTCTACACCGGCAAATCCAAGGTGCATGATAAAAACCAGTGCGGTACACAGCATCATCCATACATTGTTGGCTGTTAAAAGAGTGTTTGCAATAGCTGCCGCCTCTTCAGCTGCCATGGTGCCGGCTGCTTCGGTGACTTCTGCAGCAGAAGCAAATCCCAACAATGAACTGGAATAAAATTCTGCAAGTAAAACTTTGTTCATAATAATATTTCGTTAAATTGTTGAAAGTCAGAATTTAATTTTTAATCAATAGACAAATAAAAAAGAGTCAAGACAATAAACAAAGTAAAGAAAGGGGTTAAATTTTAACCAATTGATGTGCTATTTTGATCGAAAACGTTTGAACAAGGTTAAAATAACATCACATATGATGGCAAAAAACAAATTTTATGTGTTTTTTGGATCAAAATTTAACCAAAGAAGATTTTATTGTTGAGAAAAAAGTAAAACCCCCTTGTTTTTTGAGCTTCGATGTGTAGTAAGAGAGTGTTTTACAAGAGGTTAGGGTATTTCTTGCACGAAATGAGTAGTGGGAAAGGCCGGATACCAGGAATTTCGGTTCTGAAAGGGAAGATAGGGGTAATTTTACCTCTTTATAGTAGAATGAACAAGAGTAAGGTATATCCAGAAGGTTACTGAATTACCCGGTGCATAAATAATCAATTACCCAATAACTCTGGGATAATTTAAAGCGCAGTGTATTAATTTGTTGTGAGTTGAAAAATGTAGTTAAGGAGCCACTGAAAATTGTTTTTGTTACCCCAGGTTCTCAGTTCTTTTCATTTTTGGCTTGATCCAAAAACGAAACAAAAAGATCAAGACTGTGAGTAAATAGCTAAATTTCAGCACCTTACAGACACAGATCACAAACTCGCTGCGCTCAAACAATGTGATCAACTCAGTACAGCGTTATGCTGAAATTCTTAACGCTATTGACTCAAGGTCGAAGAGCAAACCCCAAAATTTTGAATAATCGACCAAATCCGAGGTTTTCTATTTCTGAAATTGGTCATTAAAGTATTTAAAAAAGACCCCAAGAGATGTTTCTGGTATAAAAACAATTATCAGGGGAGCCCTAGTTAAAATTAGGAACAGAAAGTCAGAAGCCAGAAGTAGGATCTCACATCCAGCTTCTGGCTTCTGACTTCTGACTTCTGTTCCTCCAGTCTTATCTGGAGACAATGATCAATTCTTTTAATTATTTCCCATTTTCTCCATTTCCTCTTCGAAAGTCTTCTTGAACTTTTCGTAGTCGTAGTCTATTTTCAGCCGGTCATCCTTGGAGAGCCGCTCATTGTAGGCCGTCACCAGCTTGTCCGCAGAGAGCTCTATGGCTATGTATGACTTGTAACGTCCCTCACTGGTGCGGGTATTCTTTTCGCATATCACCTTGGTACCGGACAGCTCCTGATTTACTACTTCACGGTTCAGGCTTTCAAAACGCTCCTCAATCTCTTCCCGATTGTTGAACTCCCTGGAGTTAACGTAGTTATCAGTTACCGCCTTCACCGTAGTCTGAATAGCAGAGGCCAGTTCCGCCCTTGCATTACTCAACGATTTTTTCTTGGCCGTTACCTGGTCAGAACTTTCACCTATTGAATTAGCCCTGAAGGCCTTGTTACTTGTAAAAAATTCACTTCCTGAGCAAGGGATCACCACTTCCACCTCGTCCGGAGGTGTGGGTTGTTTGGCTACTTTAGAGCTTTTACATCCCCACGCCATCACCACTACCATAGCAGTCATGACAAAATAAGTTGCTTTTCTATTCATAGTTCTAAAAATTAGGTTCTACATTAAACATTAGTACAGATTTTTCCAGATGCTGGGCGCCAGTTCCTTTTCTATGCGTTCACGTGCATCCTGATAGGCTTTTATGCCAGCCTTTTCATATGACAACTGAATACCTTTCAGGTCATAAATCGAATCAGCATATATTTCCTTGTTGCTGGACTGGTCCACTACCTGCACGGTTACATCAAGGAATGTGGTAAACAGTCCTGATAATTCAGATCCTTTTCTTGTATCGGCTGTTACCTTCATCACCAGGTCTGCCTCCTGTTTTGAGTCAGTGAACACAGCTCCTTGCTGGCTCAGGGCACCAACCAGCATGGAATTAAGCAGGTCTGTGCCCAGTGGCTTGCCCAGATTACTTTCCCTGGAAGAGATAAACAAGGTAAGGGTTTTGGTCCCGACCAGTATCTCTTTTTTGAGAACCGGTAGCTTTTGCAATATCGATCCTATCAATTCCGAACGTGTGGAATTAAGCCTCCTCACATCAGCTTCAACCATCACCGATCCGTTGCCTGCACTAAGGCTGCCGTGGCTGATCAGAAAGCGCCCCGTAGGGTCTGTTGTTTTGCTGCTTTTTTTTGAAGCAAGAGCCGTGCCGTAAAGGCTCACGGGCAGATTCTCCACCGGAGAATTATCATACTTTGCCTCGACTGATACATTATCCTGTGATGAAGACCGGCTACGTAAAGTGACCTTATCAGGTGCCTGGAAACGGATATTGCCCAGGGTATTTTTAAGTCCTGCATATGCTTCATTGGCCAGCAGTATGGAATTACCTTTATACGTTACCCGGGTGTCCTCGCCGAGGTAATTTTCAATAGCCGCCAGCGTCTGTGTGAACCAGGATATGGCGAGTGTATAATTTTTACTCTCTAAATTATTCATTGCTCTGGTGTAGAAGTCCAGTCCCTTGTTCAGAGCTGTACTTTTCTTTTGTTCGAGGCGCTGCTGATGCTCAGATTTTGACAACCGGTAATACGCCCAGTACATTTGACCATCCTGCCAGCTATCCACCAACTCATGTCCCTCCAGTTGCTGGTCTACATCTGCTTTTATCGCATTCTGATATTCTTCCCTGAAGGTGTCCCCAAGATCAAGCTGGTAGAGCAGGGATGACGATGATATGGTCACACTGATCTCCGCGGCAAGATCATCCAGCGCCTCGTTGCGTGCGGTTTGTATATAGTCGGGATCACTCATGCTGGCATTGCCAATACCCTGATAGTACAGACCTGATTGCGGCTTTTGCAGTAACCACGATGGTTTTTCTACTGTCCTGACATCAGGAGTAGGTTCATCAGGAACACGGGTAGACTGTGGCACAGTAGATCTGCAGGATACAAAAGCCAGCGATAACAAAAAGATATATAAAGGAAACCTTGCCATACGTCAGAATTTTTTCATTAAGAATTCATTCAACGAACCGGCGATTTTTGACGCAACATTGGTTTGTAACCTGAAGTCCAACTCTTCCTGAGAGGCTATTTCACGTTTGGAGCCAAATAGCTCCAGAAAATCCTGACGTTCCTTGCCTGTCCGGTAGATCAGCTCACCTTTGGCAGGGTAGAGCCTGTTGTAGTCACCATTGTATTCGGCATAGACCATTTCGTCAAACATCTCTTCATGGATCACATCAGCAGCCAGTACCTCGGACGTTTCAGAGGAAATGAGCTGATACTGAACGGATACCTGCATGGAGCTGGTCTGGGAGAACTCGCGGTATTTTACAGGCCTGAAGCGTGTGTTGTAGCTGGTATACCCCGAACTGCCACTGTAGGCAACTTTTTCCGTTTCTACCAGCTGGCCCGGGGAGTAGTTGTAGTTCACCACTTTGGTGACCAACACAGATTGTGCCCCGATGATCTGGCCTACACGGGCGGCAGTTTTTTCGTCTACAAAGCCGGTAAGGCCCAGCTTTTGCTCTTCAATGATCAACTCCAGATTTTCCCTGTCCACCAGCTTGATGAAAGGGCTTTTTAGCTGACTAAGCTGCGCCACAATATTGGATCTGAGTTTCCATTCGGATTCGTGAAAATTCGTTTGTGCCGGTAGTACGGACATGGTGATACGGAGCTCATCCACGATCTTCTCCATGTAATTTTTTGCGCTGTTGTAATTGGCGTCATCAGGTTTGAGTTCCCTGAATTGCTGCCATGCCAGTACGTAATTCTGATTTTCAAAAGCCTCAACGCCTCTTTTGTAGTATGGCGCCGTGGTGGTGGCATCTCTTAACTCCAGTGCATCCCTGTAGTCGGGATCTACAGACAGGATCTGTGTATAGAGGCTTTTGGCGGCATCAAATCTTCCTTCGGCAGAAGCCAGCCGGGCTTCTTCGTACCAGCCGCTGAGCAGCTTCTCCCGGTCTTCCGCATAGTCCTTTTCATAATAATCCGGGATGTTCAACTCTACCTTAAAATAGCTTATACGCTCTTTGTAAAACCGTGCGTCCTCATAGTACTTCAGGGCCTTTTGCAGTTCGCCTGTGTTTCTTGCCTGGAAATAGTTACTGAGCATGTCATCCAGTATTTTCTGTGCCGTGCGTTGCAGTCCCTGTCGCCCTGTGAGATTGGTGCTGTTTCTGTAAAGCGCGTCCATGTATCTTTCGGAGGCGTCCTCATAAAGTCCGGCCTTTTCCAACCGGGCGGCCTGTTTCAATATTTTTTTCTGGGCCATACAGGTTGACAGCACCATGATCATGGAAAAACATAATAAAAATAGCCTCATAAACGGTAGCAATGTTTTATGCTGATGACTTTACAAAATCTGTTCCAATCTAATTCTAAAAAGTAAAAGGGCCAAGATCTTTGATTGGATTCATTGAATTAAAAAAAGATTTTTCTTAAATCAACACAGAGCATAACCTGTGGTACATCAGGTTTGCCAGTGATCGTGGTATCCTTCATATTAACTCAAAAAAATAGACGTCTGTTCCCCTGGAAACCTGTTTCTGTCTTCTTTTACCATGTTAAGGTCAAAGCTTGTTTTTTCAAGAACGGGCCAGCACCCCATGGTGTTCAAAAATATCAGGAATTATCATCTCAAAAATTAAGCAAAAATCCCAGGGCTAAAAATCCACGCATCCCTTTCAAATTCTTATGGAGCAGAATTATCTGCTATATTTCTCTTTTCTCCTCACATTGTCAGATGCAGATATCAGGAGGGTGCAGGGTAGTACTTTGTTTAAAAGATATCACGGAGACACTACTGAGACTCCAGAAAGCGGTTGAGTTCTTCTACTGATTCAGAATAGGTAAGTGCATCATTGACCTGATAATAGTTGCCCTTATCCGTGGTCCTGACATAGGCTGCCTTGGCTACGTCCAGCTTGTTCTCTTCAAAGGTGAACAGATCTATGAAGCCAATTACCTGATCCACAGAGACACAATTGGCCCTTAAAACCTGCCTCACGATAGTCATTTTTTCGTCGGCAAAGGCCTTGTTGCTGATCGACTTTTTTGCTCTTGTATAATCTGCAGTGCTCATGGCTGCACACTCCACGATCTGCGACTCCTGTGAAACAGGCTCCGGATCTTCCGGTGCCGTGGAATGGGTTTCCTTGAAACTTCCGCTTACCTCTACTTTTACCTGCATGTTTACATTATTCTGGCCATCGGATACGCCTATCCCTACACTTACCTGATCATCACCTCCCTGTGCCTGACCGCCTGCACTAACCGTGGATGAGCTGGCTGAGATGCTGGTACCAGCCGGTTTTTCAGAAACAGTGGCATCTTCAATACGGACTGTTTCCGTCTCTGATATTGAAGCTACAGGCACTGAACTGACCGGGCGCATGACATACCGGCCCTTTTTGTTTTTCCGTATCACACTCGTCATCTGCATACCCGGATCGATCATCATCTGCTGTGTAAGCACAGGAGCGCCCGGATGTTCAAACCGTACCTTTACCTGGGCAAAATCTGAGTTTATACCCGATGCGGTCACTCTGGTGAGGGGAGCATCGTTTTTCTGATCTCCGTCAATAAATAAAATGAACTTTTCTCCGTCTTCAGTAAAAAAAATCAAATTGGAGGATTGGGCAAACAGTTGTACTTGCACCAACAGGGCGATAATTAAAAAATAGGTTCTTTTCATGTTCATTGTAATTTGTCATACTTAATGTATCAGCAAAAGACGAATTACAGGACTTTTGCTGCAAATAGGAATTTTTCCTACTCTACATTATCACTACATCGGGATTTTTCAGAGGATGGTGCACAGCTTTCCCGGGCAGAATTGTATGCAGACCCTACCCATCAGATCGATTGCAAAACAGCAACAAGATTGGCCTCATTTTCGAGCCCCATCTTTTTTCTCAGCCGGTACCGGTTCATGTCTACACTTTTAGGGGATATGTTCACTACGGATGCAATTTCCTTTGAGCTCAGATTCAGGCGCAGCAGGGCGGCCAACCTTTTTTCGGACTGTGAAAGACCAGGATACCGGTCCTCCAGTCTTTTGAAAAAGGCATCGTAAACATTTTCCACATGAGCATTGAATTCTTCCCGTTGTTTTGAAATACTAAGATGATCTTTTACCAGTATGGCCAGTCTTTGTACTTCCTCAGGGCTTTCTGTAAGCGCGCTCCGTATCGTACCTATCTGATCATTCAGCAGGTCGATGAACTCGTTCTTTTCAGTGATCTGAACAGCGAAATTGACGATCTCTCTGTTTTTGTATTCGAGTTCCCCGGCTATTTTGGCCGCTTTTCCTTCGCTGATCTCAAGTGCCATTTCAGCCAGCTTTCGCTTATGAAGCTGTACCCGGTAAGCCAGCAGGATCATACCCGCAAGCAGAAGGGCAGCGATTACTGAAAACACGATCATACCATGCTGTCTTTTGATAGTTTCGGCCTTTAGTTCGGCATCTTTCTGCAGCACAAGGTTCTCCTGCTCCCTCAGCGCCAGTTTTTGTTCGGCTTCCAGGCCCCCTACAATACCAGCTTTTGTTTCGTTGTACGTGCTGTCCTGCTTTCTTGTGTACAACATCAGGTATTTATAGGCATTGGCCATATCACCCCTGGCCTCATGGATCTGATACAATCTCTCGAGTGATAAACGGATCATAGGATTATATTCTTCTTCTGAGGCGAGATTATACGCTCTTTTAGCATGGGTAAGGGCTCTGCTGTATTGCCCGGTTGCCAACCAGGCTTCAGACAGGTAGATTTGGGTCAATTCATGCCGGGGCAGATCATTTTCAACGGTGAGTACCCCGAGTGTCTCCTGCAGCATTTGTATTCCCTTTTCATATTCCTTTTTAGCCACGAAGTACCTGCCTTCAAGCTGGTCTGCTAAAGCGTACCTGTACTCGTCCGTACTCAATTGCCGGTAACCGTCTATGTGTATTTTCATGGAGTCCAGGTAGCCCAGCGTCAAATAGTCATTGGCCAGCATACGGTGGCAGCTTCTTTGCCATCCGGGAAGGTCATGCTCCTGTGACAGCCGGAAGGCCTCCTTGCTGGTCTTTAAAGCCATTTCCGGTCTTTTCTGGAAGTGATAGAGATTGTTTATGTTGTAATATGGGGGTTCCAGTTTATGATACTGTGCAAGTTGCTTGCGAATGGCTATGGCTTTATTGTAATATTCAATGGCCTTGGGATAATTATTGTAAACCTTGTAAATGATCCCAAGATTATTGTAGGACTTTGCGAGCTTTAAGGGCAGGTTCAGTTCTTCATAAACCTGACGGGCTTCAAGGTAGTGTTCGAGAGCATGTAAAGTATTTCCCTGATAGTAGTGTACGACTCCCATAGCGTTGATCGCATCTGCTTCAAGGACAGGCCTGCCTTTTTTTTGCGCATACTCCCGGGCTGTAATATAACGGTCAATGGCTTGGTGGTAGAAGCCTGACCGTCGATTGTGTATCCCCATTTCAAACAATGTCTCAAAGGCGAGGCTGTCTTTCTGGTTTAGATCATACAGCTCGAATGCCCTGGTATAAAATGCATGGGAAGAATCGAGGTTCCCCGCAGTGTACCACGCCTCGCCCCATGTTTTAAACAAAGCAGCCTGCCGGAGGTCATGGAGATCATAGTATTCGGACAATGCTTCCAGTGTGTCAAACGCAGCATCCACATCTCTGTCGATCAGCGCCTCAACTTCCTTTAATCTGTTTTCGAATTCATCAGGCCGGACTTTCTGAGCATAAAGCCAGCCGGAACCCAGTAAAACCAGTACCAGAATATATGGGTATTTCAAGCCAATAATAGGTTAAGTGAACAGGTAAATTTATTATTTAATCCATTGCCATGCCATTGATGAGCGGGCATTCATGGGTAAATGCATTTCAATTGTACCAACCAGCCTATATATTGCATATACAGAAATTATTCAGGGAGCGTCATTTTACAGCTTCTGGCCTGATATCAGGCGGTAAAACAAAAAATTCTGTAACCATTTCTTCTACCCTGAGTATCCAGAGTCGAAACAAAAAAGATCAAGATCCTTAATTGATGGTCATATCCGATGAAACGCTTATGCAGCAGGTAAAGCAGGGCGACCTGAGAAAAGCCAGCGACCTGTTTGACCGGTACCATAAGCAGCTCTACAACTTCTTTGTAAAGATCGCTTTTGACAGAGAGCTGGGACATGACCTGACACAGAATGTATTTTTAAGAATGATCAAATACCGCAAAACATACAACGAGAACAAAGCCTTCAAATCATGGATATACCAGATGGCACGCAATGTTTATGCGGATCATTACAGGAAAAACAAAATGCTTCGTGCGGACCTGGCCGATGTGGAGCAGATAAGGCATCAGCTCGCCTCAGTAGATGAAAGAATGGTGCAGGATGAACGTGAAAAGCTTTTGTATATCTCACTTTTCCGTCTTTCTACGGAACAAAGAGAGATACTCATCCTGACCCGGTTCCAGCAAATGAAATATGAAGAGGTGGCGCATATTATGGATATCACTGTGGCCAATGTGAAAGTAAAGGTGCACCGTGCTCTGCACAAGCTTAGGGAAACATATTTGGAATTAGAAAAGATCTGACTATGGATGCTAAAATGAAGGAATTGCTTATCGACTATATTGATGGAAATCTGACGGGCGAACTGCAGGAATTTGTACAGAAGCAGATCTCGAAAAATGAAGAGGTACGGCAGGAATATAGCCAATTGAAGGAGATCTCCGAACTAATGGGATCCGATATCGAACTGGAGCCCGACAGCACATTACAGAGTGACTTCCTTTTGGCTATTGAGGAGGAACTGGAGCGTATTAAAGAGGTGCCGGGCAATGTTGACAAGACCCTTGACAGTGGAAAAGCCAGGGTTATTGGTCTGAGTATTCCATGGAAAGTAGCGGCCGCCATTGCCTTTGTGGTTACAGGATTTTTTGCGGGAAAATGGGTTTTTCAGCAAAGCACGGAAAATCAGGAGCTCATGGCCTTGAAAAAGGAAATGGAAGAAACAAAAGGGCTGGTCATTGCCTCGTTGGAAAACAAAACTTCAGCCAGCACGAGACTTTACGGTGTGAACGTAGCATACAAGGCAGAAAGTGCAGATTCCGAGATCATCAGGGTGCTGGTAAAGGCCATGAATGAGGATGAAAATGTAAATGTACGCCTTGCTGCGGTTCAGGCGCTGGCCAGATTCAGCGATGAACCCGGTGTGATGAATGCCCTTATTCATGCGCTGGAAGTGCAAAAGGAAGCATTGGTTCAGATTGCCCTGATCAATTTAATGGTGGAGCTGAAGGAGCAGCGGGCACTGGATAAACTTGAACAGATCATACATGATGCCGGCACCCTGGAAGCTGTACGGGATGAGGCTCATATGGCTGTATTTAAACTGTCATGATTTAACAATAAACCGGAAGGTATGCCTTCTTTGGAATTGCAACAATGAACAACACTCAAATAAATAGGATAACAACAAAATAGAGAAAACATGAACAAGCAGATCAAAAAAGCGGGACTATTATTATTGCTGGCTGTATGGATCATTCCTGGCCAGGCTCAACACAAGATAGCCATGAGCAGCGGGATCCTTGAATTCAAGGAGCTCATGGAACTGGAGGTGGAAGGTTATGACGGGAATGAGGTGATCCTGGAAACCGCCGATAACTACAGGATACCGGAGAGGGCAAAGGGACTAAGACCGGTCAATGGAATGGGGCTGGTGGATAACACCGGCATTGGACTGGCAGTTCAGGAGGAATCCGGAGATTACCGGGTAGTCTATCAGGTGGCAAGGAACTCCGATGCAAAGTACAAGGTGAGGGTGCCTAAGGGTGTTAAACTGAAGTACGTCAACTCCTCCATTCATGGTGATGATTTTTATGCAAAGAATATCTCCACTGAAATCGAAGTGAAAACCCATGGCGGAGATATACGTCTGACAGATGTCACCGGACCTGTGGCCGCCAATTCCGTACATGGTGATATTGACGTTATCTTCACGTCAGTAACTCAGGAGCTGCCCAGCTCCATTGCCTCCGTACATGGTGACGTGGATATTGCCGTGCCTGCTTCCACCAATGCGAACCTCACTATTAAAACTTCCTGGGGTGAAGTTTATTCAGACATGGATATTAAGGTAGACAGCCCGGACGGGATGAGGGTTTATGGGGCTAAAAAGATCAATGGAAAGCTGAATAGCGGAGGTGTGGCCTTATCCATTTCGTCCACTCATGGCAATGTCTATCTGAGAAAAAAATAGGGATACTCAGGACGTCATCCCTAATAGGTGGCGTCGTGGACTTTCTGTAATGCAAACCCACAAAGTAATGAGACTTTATATGATCGTGCTGATGCTGTGCTCTTGTTTTGCACTCTTCAGTCAGACTAAAATAGATGAGACCTTCGATCCCCAGCAGGCGACTACGATAAAGCTGGATTTCAAATGGCCGGAATTGATCCGACTCTCTTCCTGGGACGGTACTGAAGTAAAGATCATGGGAACAGCCATGATAAACAACGGAGAGCATGATGAGGCATTCAGGATCAGGTCCTCCCTGTCCGGTGGTGTGCTGAACATCTATTCCGAAATTGAAAACTTCGATGACCTGCCTAAGCGGATCACTGTAAAAAAAGACGGCATGGTATACTACTTTAACACGGACGACTGGCATGATCCGGAGGTGCAGAAATTTATTCATAATGATGAAGGAGGCACAAATGAATATGTCTCTATGGGGGTGGTTAAGGAGATAAAACTGGATGTACAGGTACCAAAGGATCAGCAAATAATGATCAGTTCCAAATATGGATTGCTGGAGGTAAAGAACTTAAAAAACGATCTGGATGCCAATTCGAAATACGGCGGTATTGACATTACCGTGGAAGGCGACCAGAAAGCTTTAAAGGCCAAAACCAGGTACGGTGAAATATACTCCAACCTTCCCCGGGATCTGAAAAGCGAAGGTGATCAGCTCTTTGATCGTAACAAATGGGTTGTGGTAGGCTCTGAAGGGAACTCAGGGTTTCTTCATCTGGAATCGAAGTATGGCAATGTATTCCTAAGAAAAAAAGAGTAGAAGAGCGCTCAAGGTTGAAAGTTCAATGTTCAAAATCTGACGGAACTTTCAACTTTGAACATTGAACTGAGAACTGAAAACATAAATCAATCACCCTCCTTCAGTAGCTTCTCAGCCTCCTCCAGAGAATTATACATCTGATCCTTTACCGCCTTGATCTTTTCTTCCTGATCTTTGTAATAATCAATGACGGTCTGATGATCCTTTACGTCATCCTGAGGTTTGAAATTGCGCATCCATTGCATCATGGCTTCATCAGCTTCGGTAAGTGATGTAGTAGCCTCTTCCATCGCACTGACCAGATTCTCATTACCGTTGATCTGACGCAGGGAATCCAGCCTTTCCTGAAGCTGTCCCTTTGCTTTCATTATATTATCCATTTTTGGCATGATCTCGTCATGGATCTGCATCACCTGATCGTAAAGTGCCTTCTCTGCCCTTACCTCTTCGGGGGCCTCTTTATCGTCAATTGCTGTTTCCGGGTCAGTATTGTTTTTCGGACTATTGCAGGAAGCCCAGAGGAGAACCAAAGCCGCAGAAAACATTAAGTTGAAATAATTTGCTTTCACTTTTTTGTCATTTTTGGTTTCGTCAAAGCTAGATAGAATAGTGTTCAACGGCAAACGTGTATTCTTTTAACGACCCGGTCCGGGGGTGGATAGTCGTACCGGATATGTAACCGTTATTTGTTGATGGTCAATCCCGCTCTGTCAAGCTAAGAAACAAGGCCTGAATACTGAAAATCAGTCCACCGGACGTTCCGCAGGGTACGCACTGGGTTCCGTGAATGCGAAGAGAAAAGCAGAAAACGTCAGTATCTCAAAGATCAGTGATCTCTGGATTGGAGATTGACGATTTATAGAAAAAAATTAGAAGCCGCGTGGAGTGAGGTCTTGATTTTAAAAAATTTGAGATAAGAATTAATCTGCCAGGGCAGAGCTTTCGTGACCCCGATGATACAACGAACTCTTAACCACTGTCTTAACAGCTCCCTGTAACGTTTTTTGTTGAAGCGGACGGTAGCTGCAAGTGAGATTTTTTGTATAATAATTTGCTGAATTCTAATAAGTTAGCTACCTTGGCTTGATGATAAGCTGGAATCAGCTGCTGTAACAGCTATTTTTTTGACTTCAGCACTATTTTTTAAACTGTGTAAACCATGAAACCTCAGAAGATACTTTCGGGGTTCGTCTTGTGGTCTGCGTTGCTGGTTTATTTCACATTTCTGAGTATTGATCAGTTGGAAGCAGGTCCGGATAGGCCCGAACGTTCGGCTTATTATATTGTAATTGGAGCGTTCAAGTTTCAAAAGAACGCTGAGCGTTATATTGCGTTTGCCAATGAAAAGGAAGCATCCTATGAGCTCAACCCCTACAGGCAGTTATTTTATGTATACGTGTTTGCTTCGGCAAACAAAGGTCTGGCCCTTGACGAGCTGCGTGCAGTCCGTAGTCAGTATTTGGAGTTCAGCGATGCATGGATTTTTAAAGGTACTCTTGGCGACATAAGCGATAATGTGGTCATAGAGGAGCCAACTGTCCAACAGGATATTGCGACAAGATCCAATGAGGGAGATCCGGTTCAGGAAGAAGATATAGCAGTGGAAATAATTGAGGAAGAAGTCCCACAAAGTCTGTCCGGGATCCCGACGGAGCTTGAAAAGAAAGAGGGCTTTCGTCATTTTTATTTCAATACCTATCATGAAAGAACGGGTGAGGAGATCGACGGTAAAATAAAGATCATCGATCCTGTGCGGGCAAAGAGAATTGCAGAAAGAGAAACGCATGATATAGTACAGGTACCGGAGCCGGACAATGGCTCCAATACAATAAAAGTGTCAACAGATATTTTCGGATTCAGGGAAGTACAGCATATTATTGATCTCAACAATCCTGTCACGGATTCCACGGATGCTTTTGTAGAAATGATCGGAGATTCGATCATTGTTGATTTTGGATTACACAGGTTTAAAAAAGGAGATGTGATCGTCATGTACAATGTATATTTCTATCGTGATGCGGCCATTATGAGGTCAGAATCCCTGTATGAGCTGAATGCTCTTGCGGATATGCTGAATGAAAACAGCAATTACAAGGTGACTATCCATGGACATACCAATGGCAACGCTCCGGGTAAGATAATTCGTTCTGATGAAGAGAGTAAAAACTTTTTCAGCCTCAAGGGAAACCTCGAGGAGGATTTTGGCACTGCAAAAAAACTGTCCTTCTACCGGGCCTCGACCATTAAACAATGGTTGATGCAAGAGGGTATTGCGGAAGACCGGATGGAGGTCAAAGGCTGGGGTGGAAAGAAAATGATACATGATAAAAACAGCAGCCAGGCTGCCAAAAACGTAAGAGTAGAAATAGAGATAACTGCTGACTGATATGTTGAAACAAAAATTTCATTTCGGGAAAGTTCTGACATCGTTGGGTTTGATACTTTTATTGAGTGGAAGTCACAGCCTGTATGCCCAGCCTGAGCCGGAGTATTACAGCTATGTGATCATTGGTACCTTTAAACTAAGGTCCAATGCCGAGAGATTTGCTACCGTCTATTCCGGAGAGGGTTTGAGGACAAACATTCGTCAGAATTCGTACAACGACCTTCACTATGTTTATGCGTTTAAATCAGGAGAGGTGGAAAACGCAAGGAGAGAAGTATTTAAGATCCGTGCCAAATACCCGGTTTTAAGGGATACATGGTTGTACAATGGAGATTTTAAAGGACCTCACATACCTTCTGCCGATTTTGTTACGCTCGCACAAGCACAAAAGAATGTGCCTGCAAAAAATAAGGAGGCCGAAGAGATACCGGTGGAGGAGGTATCAGTTGAAGAACCTCAGACTGAGGTAATGGCCAGTAAACCGGAAGAAGGGGTTTATACTTTTTATTTCAATGCCATTCATGCCACTAATGCCAAGGAAGTAACAGGTGATATCAAGGTATTTGATGCGGAAAGAAATAAGCTTATAGGTACTTACAAGACGCATGAAAAAATACAGTTAAAGCAACCCGACAATGGCACGCACAGGGTCAGGTTTGAAACGGATATTTTTGGTTTTAAAGGGGCAGAACACATCATCGATCTCGATGAAATAGACCAGCTGGACTCAAGACACTTTAGCAAGGAGGACGATGCAACAGTTGTGAACTTCAACATGGTTAGAGTATTGAAAGGTGATGTTATCACCATGTGGAGAGTATATTTCTACATTGACGCTGCCATCATGAAAGAGGAATCCGTCTACCAGCTGAATCAGCTGCTGGATATGATGCGGGAGAACCCCAATATGAAGGTCATGATCCATGGCCATACCAATGGTAACGCCTCAGGAGAAGTATTACATCTGGATATGGAAGATAAAAATTTCTTTTCGCTAAGTGGTACTCATAAAAAAGCAAGGGCCAGTGCTAAAAAACTCTCACTTTACAGAGCCTTTACCATTCAGCAATGGCTTGTGGATCAGGGTATACCGGAGGGTCGTATGGAGATCAGGGGCTGGGGTGGAAAGAAAATGATATATGACAAGCATGACAGTCAGGCCGACAAGAATGTCCGGGTGGAAATAGAGATTATTGAAGAATAATTAGTATATTATCGCCCGACATGGGATCAGACATCCCCAAAGAGAAAAGGTAAGATGAATTTTTTTAACATTTTTAAGTTGTCGGTTGTCTTTTTTGCCTTTTTTATTTTTCCTGAGTTCCATTATGCCCAATCCGGAGCCGAGCTGGAAGAGGGCTATTATGTTGTTATAGGTGTCTATTCACAAAACAAGGAATCCTACGCCCAAAAGTATACCCACACCGTATCAGATGGTGGATATGACGTTAGCTACGGCCTGAATAGCACGAAGGGATTTTATTACGTCTATGTATATTCTTCCAACAATATACAGTCGGCCATCCGCAGAATGCGGCAGACAAGACAAAATAAGAAATTTGGTGATGCATGGGTATTTGTTTGTGATGGTGGCGTTAACAATACTGTCAAAAATCGGGCAGTGACTCATGCCGGATCAGAAGCTGGCGCAAACGAACCAGATCAAACCAACGCTCAGGCCAGCAGAGAGAAACCAAAGCCAGGTCAGCAGGATCCGGCGAAAACAGCTTCTGCAGTAGCCGGTGAGGTGGAAGAAGCTTCTGCGAAAATGGTAGAGGAAACAGTTGAAAATGAACAGGCTTCCAACAGTGCTGTACCGGAAGATGGAGGCGTTGCCACGTTATCTGACCTTAAGGTCTATCTCAATCTTTTCAATGCCAGAAACAATGAGGAAGTAGCGGGTAATGTCCAGGTCATCGATACAGAAAAAGGCAGATACCTGAAAACGGAAAATGGTGGTGAAAACATATCCATAACACGCCCTCAGGGTGAAGCAGGCAGGATATCCCTCATTTGTGATGTGTTTGGTTTCAGAAAGCAGCAGAAGGAGATCAGTTACTTCAATCCGTTGAATGACACTACCAGGGGTTATGTTGACTATGCTGATGGTGTATATACCGTAGATTTTGACCTTGTCCGCTACCGTGCGGGAGATATTGCGGTGATGTATAACGTTTCATTCTTCAGAGATGCGGCAATTATGCGTCCGGAGTCGAAATATGAGGTAAACTCTCTCCTGGAAATGATGGAGGAGAATCCCGAACTGAAGATACGGATACATGGTCATGTAAATGGAAGACAGCCAGGAAAGATCATTGACAGGGGGGCAAGCGATAATTATTTTGCCCTGTCCAATGAAAACAAGCAGAACTTCGGAACGGCCAAAGATCTTTCACGGAAAAGGGCTGAACTGATCCGGCTGTACCTTATCGATCAGGGCATAGGTGAAGACAGAATGGAGATCAAGGCGTGGGGAGGCAAAAGGATGTTATATGACAAACTCAGCACCCGGGCTGATGAAAACGTAAGGGTAGAAATTGAGATCCTCGAAGAGTGACCCGTTGTCTATGCCTGAGACACCAGAAGTCCTTCCATGCCATTTGTTGAAGGGATCCGGGAATAGTCCCGCGATAAAGTAACTTTTCAAAAACTACTTGTGAGATGAGACCAGTGTTCCTGCATTGATCAAGTCAACAATCCGGGACTACATTCTGTTATTCGGATAACCTGTTTGGTGCAAGACTGAAAACGACTTGTTTCAGTGTTTACCACTTCCAGCAGACCGGAAAGTGAGGTGCTATGAAACCTCTCTCGTAACAAAATTTAAATAGAGAAGCCTGATGAGCAAAACAGTATTAATAACAGGAGCTTCGTCCGGCATAGGCAAGTCCGTGGCAACATATTTTCATTCCCGGGGATGGAATGTAGCTGCTACCATGCGCAGACCGGAAAATGAACACGATCTTTCACAATTGGATAGGGTGAAACCTTTCAGGTTGGACGTACTGGATGAGGATACCATAGAAAGTGCCATAAAAGATACTGTACAGCATTTTGGACAAGTGGACGTAGTGGTGAATAATGCTGGTTATGGTTTGGTAGGCCCCTTTGAAGCCTCTACGGGTGAACAGATCAAAAGACAGTTTGATACCAATGTATTCGGCTTAATGAACGTCACACGTGCAGTACTGCCATTGTTCAGGGAGAAAAAGGAAGGCGTTATTGTTAATGTGGCCTCCGTGGGTGGGCGGATCACTTTTCCATTGTATAGTCTTTATCATGGCACAAAATGGGCTGTAGAGGGTTTCTCCGAATCGTTACAGTATGAGCTGAAACAATTCGGGATAAAGATAAAGATTGTAGAACCCGGTGCCATCAGAACGGATTTCTATGACAGGTCCATGGACCTGATGAAAAAGGAAGGTCTCACAGCTTATGACAGTTATGCAGACATGGCTTTTAACAATATGCAGGACATTGGTAAAAAAGCCCCTGGCCCGGATATCGTAGCCAGAAAGATCTACAAGGCAGCCACTGATGGAAGCTGGAGGATGCGATACCCGGTCGGCAGTGGAGCACCAATGCTGCTTTTTATGAGAAGGATCATCCCCAACAGTTGGTTTTTCCGAATGGTGAGAATGGTGGTTGAGAAAAAGAGAGGGTAAGATCAAGATCACACCCTTTGATTGCCGTTCCTGCTGCATCACTTCCTGTTCTGCTCAGGAATATAGAAAGATCTGTCTGCCATCAGAGCCGGGATCAGGTTAGGAGAGCAATAATACTGTCACTTCCGGCCTTACACATATGCCCCCGCTTTTGAGGTGCCCGGCAGGTTTTCCCCTGTTCAGGATTTTGTCTGTACCTCCTGGTGGCTTCTAATATAAAGTGATCCCTGTAGGTTGGCCGCTACTGTATTCCGTCTTAACAAAACCACCTCAATATAAACCGATAATGAACAAGCATACTACCCGCAGGAACTTTCTTTCCACTCTGGGTCTCACAGTTGCTGGTACTGCCGCCATGGCAAGGCAGCCTTCCACATTCCACAATTCGGAAAACGACCCGAAATTACATTCGGCGCCGACTGATATCAGGATCACTGCCGTAAAAACCTTCAAACTCGGCAGGGCCATCATTACCAAGCTGGAAACGAATATTGGCGTTTCCGGATGGGGAGAATCCAGCCCCAACAGCCGCAGGATCGTTGAGGCCTTTATCCATGATAAGTTGAAAAAAGTAGTGATCGGACAAGACCCTTTTAATGTGGAACCATTGTGGGATCAGCTTTTCTGGGGTGAACATGACCTGGGTCCGTCAGGCGCATTGCCCTATTCCATAGCGGGGATAGACCTTGCTATGTGGGACATAAAGGGAAAAATACTGGATCAGCCGGTGTACAGACTTCTGGGTGGGCAATATCGCAACGAAATACTGGCCTATGGTGGTATTCCGTTAAGAGGTGGAAAGATTCCTGTGGAGGAGGCCATTGAGAGGGCACTAAAGCTCGTTGATTTTGGGTTCAGGGTGATCAAACTGCGAATGCAGATCCGGGAATATAACCTGGACCCTATACCAGACCCCACCTTAAAGTATTATACGGCAGTACGAAAGGCGTTGCCGGATGACGTGGAACTGTTTGTTGATCCCAATGAAGGGTATACGGCTGCCAGAGCTATACAAATAGGGAAAGAACTGCAGCAAATGGGTATGAAATATTATGAGAGCCCCTGCCCGCTGGAAAATCACCGTGACACAGCTGAGGTGGTAAGAGCCCTGGAGATCCCTGTAATGGCCGGTGAAAAATGCTACACCCGGTGGCAGGTCCGTGACCTGATCCTTGAAGCCAATCCGGATATCATTCAGCCAGACCTTATCAAGGCCGGAGGAATAACGGAGGTGAAAAAGATAGCTGCCCTCGGGCAGACCTTCTTCAAGACGCTGGCTCCACACAACACCAAGCCCACACTTGGCACAGCCGCAGCACTCCATCTGATGGCCTCCATATCCAATGCCGGGCCGTTTCTGGAATACGTAGAACTGGATACCTATCAGGATGTGCTGAGCGTCTTTGATACACTAATAGAGTTTAGGGAAGGTAAATTACAGGTGCCTGAAACCCCGGGGCTGGGTTTGGTGATCAACGAGAAGAAGCTTGAAAAGCTGGCAGAATAGCAGAACATTGATTTGAGCCATCCTGGCAGGTATATAGGCCTGCAAACCGTTCCATATTATAGCTCATAAATGCTTTTTGATTTTTGTTATTGCGATCTTGTCGCGATAACAAAAATATTTCCTATCTTGGCCGCAGGTATGAGCAAACACAGGCTCACAAGGAGGCAGTTCACAAACCGGAGCCGTTTCATTCTGGCGGGACTGGCATTAACGGACCCTTTTTTAGCTTTTAAGAACTTTAAATCTATGACTGATACAAATCATTTCGATGTAATCATTGTTGGCGGGAGCTATGCGGGATTATCTGCCGCCATGGCTTTAGGCCGTTCCCTGAGAAATGTACTTGTCATTGACAGTGGGAAGCCCTGTAACAGACAAACTCCGCATTCGCATAACTTCATTACACAGGACGGAGTCGCACCAAAAAAAATTGCTGAAGCAGCAAAGGAGCAGGTGCTTGAATATGATACAGTAAAGTATAGGAATGGACTGGTAACCAAAGCCGGGAGACTGGATACAGGCTTTGAGGTGGTCACGGATGAAGGTGAACGATTTCGGTGTGAAAAAGTGTTGTTTGCCACGGGGGTGGAGGACCTTATGCCGGAAACAGCAGGCTTTTCCGAATGCTGGGGCATCAGTGTATTGCATTGCCCCTATTGTCATGGTTACGAAGTGAGGAACGAGAATATCGGGATACTCGCCAAAGGAGAAATGGCCACTGAACTGTGCAGGCTCATTCAAAACTGGAGCAAAACCCTTACGCTGTATACTAACGGAACATCAGATCTGTCCCGGGAGCAGAGACAAATGCTGGACACGTTGAACATTAATGTAGTAGAAAAAGAGATCGCAAAGCTTCATCACAATTCCGGGTATGTGCAGGAGATTGTGTTTAATGACGGAACTTTGGCACCCGTTTCTGCTCTTTTTGCAAGAGTTGGCTTTCGGCAGCACTGCGATATACCGGAAAAATTGGGCTGCGAGTTAACGGAACAGGGGCATCTGGAGGTAAATTTCATGGGTAAAACGTCTGTTGCAGGGGTTTTTGCTGCGGGTGATAACACCACACCCTTCAGATCGGTTTCCCTGGCAGTTTCTGCTGGTACCGTGGCAGGAGCTGCCATCAACATGGAACTGATTGAAGAGGAAATTGGAAGCTGATTGCTCCAGGGATGCTGGATCATCATAGTGGCCTGAGATGAAGCCAGCATACGTTCTGACATCTCCCAGCGATTAAATATCAGTTTCGTCTTGTTCTTTATTCCGAATTATGTTATTTCCCGGCACATTTTATTGCCGGAGCATGTCTGTTATACTTCGTTCGTTGTTGTGGTACCGTCAGTCATTTACAGGATTTTCCTTACAGATCTGGTGGCTGGCGCTGGTTACACTGATCAACCGGGCAGGAGCTATGGTCATTCCATTCCTCTCCCTGTACCTGACAGCTGACCTTGGATTTTCCCTGGAGAGGGTAGGGTGGGTCATGACCAGTTTTGGGGCAGGGTCATTGGTCGGCGCATGGATCGGCGGCAGGCTTACGGATGAGTTGGGGTTTTATAAAATAATGATCCTGAGTATGCTCTCCTCTGGATTGATCCTGTTTGGTATCAGCTTTCTTGAAAATTACTGGCTCATCGTGGTAGGGGTCTTTTTCTTTACTCTGACCAGTGATGCCTTTCGGCCACCGGCCTATGTGGCTATTGCTGCCTACAGCAGGCCAGAGAACAGGACCCGTGCGGTAACCCTGATACGGCTGGCCATTAATCTTGGGTTCTCTTTGGGACCCGCTTTGGGAGGCCTGATCATTTCGGGACTGGGTTACAGCCTGCTTTTTTGGGTGGATGGCGCTACCTGCATCATAGCGGGCCTGCTTATTTTCATCTTGTTAAATCCAAAAAATGACGTGAACCGTGTAGTTGATCGGCCCGATCCTTCGGCACAGGTAGTCCCTTACGGGGATTATCATTATCTCATCTTCCTGCTGGGGCTGTTTGTGTTTGCCACCATGTTTTTCCAGTATTTTTCGGTAATGCCGGTATATTACAAAGTTTCCAGGGGACTATCTGAGAATGAAATAGGGGGGCTGATGGCCATTAATGGTTTGCTGATCTTCTTTTTTGAGATGCCGCTGATCTATGCATTGGACAACAGAAACCGGTTCTCCAGGTTCTTTATCCTGCTTTTCGCGGTGCTATTGCTGGGTGCAGGTTTCCTTATCCTGAATTTTTCCGGTTGGGAGGGTATACTGGTTGTGGGTATGACACTGGCTACGCTGGCCGAGATGCTGTGTTTTCCCTTTGCCAATGCCGTAGCCATGGAACGCGGCGCCAGGGGGCATACAGGCATGTACATGGCGTGGTTCCAGATCGCTTTCTCACTGGCTCACCTCGTTGGTCATAATGTTGGCATGCAGCTTTCGGATAACTTCAGCTATCCCACCGTTATGTATCTGTTCACCGCAGGGTCCCTTATATCCGGTTTTTTGTTTTGGGCAGGCAGGAACAAGGTGCTCTAGATCCTTTTTATCTTCCTGACCACTTATCAAATCTTCATTTTTTACTGCCCGGTGTGTTTTTATTTTGTTATCAAAATTTTGGATCATCATGAAACACATTCTGCCCACCCTGCTGGTATTGTCATTATTCACATTTTCAAATGCCCAGATCGAAAAAGCTCCCGAGGTAAAAGAAGGGGACGGGCCATGGCCCCAACTGATCATCCGCGGGGTTACCGTCATCAAGGGGGATGGTGCGCCTCCTATAGGTCCTGTGGATGTGGTGGTAGAGAATAACAGGATACGTCAGGTGAAAGTAGTTGGGTATCCTGGAGTCGACATTGATCCCGATCGCCGGCCTCAGTTGAAAGCCGGTGGGAAGGAGCTGGACGCCAGTGGTCTGTATCTGCTGCCGGGGTTCGTGGATATGCACGGGCATATAGGCGGGAAGGCGCAGGGCGTGAATGCAGAGTATGTTTTTAAGCTGTGGATGGCACATGGTATCACTACCGTACGTGATCCCTCAGCAGGGAACGGGCTGGATTGGGTGCTGGACCAAAAGAAGAAAAGCAATAGGAATATGATCACAGCGCCGCGTCTGCTCGCTTACACAGCCTTTGGTCAGGGCAGTGATAAGCCGATCAGCACACCGGAGATGGCTCGTGAATGGGTAAGGAAAAATGCTCAAAAAGGGGCCGATGGCATTAAATTCTTTGGTGCTGCTCCGGATATCATGGCTGCTGCTTTGGATGAAAACAAGAAACTGGGCCTGCGTTCCGCATGTCATCATGCTCAAATGGATGTGGCCCGTTGGAATGTACTGAATTCTGCCCGTGCAGGACTCACCTCTATGGAGCATTGGTATGGCCTGCCGGAAGCACTGTTCAACGACCGGATAGTACAACACTATCCGCCTGACTACAACTACAATAATGAGCAGCATCGGTTCAGTGAGGCAGGCAGGCTTTGGAAGCAGGCAGCCCCTCCGTTCTCCGACCATTGGAACACTGTAATGAATGAGCTCCTCGAGCTGGACTTTACGCTCGACCCCACTTTTAACATCTATGAGGCCAGCCGTGACCTGATGAGGGCGAGAAGAGCAGAATGGCATGAAGATTATACCATGCCCAGCCTTTGGGAGTTCTACCAGCCCAGTAAGATATCGCATGGATCATACTGGCATTACTGGGGTACCGAGGAAGAGGTGAGCTGGAAGGAGAATTATCGCCTGTGGATGGCATTTATCAATGAATATAAAAACCGCGATGGCCGTGTTACTGCTGGCTCAGACTCAGGGTTTATATTCCAGTTGTACGGTTTTGCGTATATACGGGAACTGGAGTTGCTGAGAGAAGCAGGGTTCCATCCGCTGGAGGTGATAAGGTCTGCTACACTGAACGGCGCTGAAGCACTGGGCATGGAAGATCAGATCGGTACGGTGGAGGTAGGCAAGCTGGCAGACTTTGTTATCGTGGAAGAGAATCCACTTCAAAATCTCAAGGCACTCTACGGCACCGGAGCTATTAAGCTTACCGAAGCTAATGAGGTTGTGCGGGTAGGCGGGGTCAAGTATACTGTCAAGGACGGTATCATCTATGATGCTAAAAAACTCCTGGCTGATGTGAAGAAAATGGTGGATGAGGAAAAAGCAAAAACAGGTTTCAAAATTACCCAACCCGGCCTGAAATGAAGTATTTGTATTTGCCTCTTCTCGCGCTTGCTACATTTGCTGGATGCGAGAAGCCCACTCAGAAGGCGGTAGATATAGTAGATCTGGAGGCAATATCCCTGCTTGGGGATTCATTATTTACACCGGAACACAATACGGATACTACCTCCCGGCTTTTCATCAATATGAGAAATGCGGAAAGGCGGCTCAGGCAGCATCCCTCCGAAGAGAACTTTGTATGGTTTGGGAGAAGACTGGCCTATCTCGGGCGTTACCGGGAAGCTATTGACACCTACGAGCACGGACTGCAGCAATATCCTGGATCGTACCGATTGCACCGTCATAAAGGACACCGGTATATTACATTGCGGCAATTCGACAAGGCAATAGCTGATTTTCAGCAGGCGGCCGGGCTGATGCCCAGGGATACGATCGAAACAGAACCGGACGGTATTCCCAACAAGGAAAACCGGCCGCTTTCATCCACCCAGTTCAATGTGTGGTACCATCTGGGGCTGGCCCACTATCTGAAGGGTGATTTTGAAGAGGCCCGCAATGCTTATGAACAGTGTATGAAGGTGTCCGTCAACGATGATCTGCTTTGTGCCACGGCCGACTGGCTTTACATGACCTTACGCAGACTGGGAAGTGAACAGCAGGCTATTGATGTACTGGATACTATTCATGATGATATGAATATCATTGAAAATGATGCTTACTTTAAAAGATTGATGATGTATAAGGGAGCGCTGGACCCCGACTCTCTCCTCTCTGTGAGCCCGGATGATCCAGATCCTGACCTGGCGATAGCTACACAGGGATACGGCGTGGGCAATTGGTATCTCTGCAATGGAGACACAACACAGGCGGTTGAAGTATTTCGGAAGGTAGTGGAAGGCAGGCACTGGGCGGCTTTTGGATACATTGCTGCTGAGGCGGAGCTTGCGAGGCTGTGGTGACTGGCTTCTGGTTTACTGGATGCCGGGTACCGGTTTGAGCATGGCGCATAGAGCCTGGCGCATGCGAACCTGAAGAAATCCCCGATTTGTTGAATGCCCTTTGCCAATTGTCCGCTGGACTCCCCACGGGGTCCAGTGGATCCACAGGATTCCCCACGGGGTTCTGTGAATGCGAATGTGAGCCGACTTATATGACTGTATGTGGGTTTAAGGTGTTGATATGCGGGTTAATCCATTTTTTTCAAGGTCCCTGTCATATAAACCGCTGGTTATTCAGACTAACTTATGGTTATGAATAAAAACTGGCTCAATTATGTTTTGGAGCAACTTCACAGGGAGGCTTTCATTTGGGCCAGGCAATGCTGCCGCTATGATGACGAAATGGCGAAAGAGGTGCTTCAGGTGGTCTATCTGAAAATGCTCGAGGGCAGAGCCCGTTACAGGAACAGGTCGAAGATAAAAACCTGGTTGTTTTCAGTGATCAGGTTCACGGCTATCGACCTGCTAAAGGAAGATTGGCAATTCACCGGGCTGGATCAGGTGGCAGATACCGCTGAGGAGAAAGATGATCACAAGGATCATAATTATGAGCAGCTATTGCAGAAATTATCGCCGCGGCAACATCAGGTGCTGGTGTTGGCCTTTTACCATAACCTGACACTGGCGGAAATTGCCGAAGTGACCGGAGCAGGTATTGGCACGGTAAGGACACATTATGACCGGGGTAAGAAAGCGCTTAGGGAGCTTATTGTAAATACAGGAGTATATGGAGAAGGATAAAACAATACAGGAATTTTTTGATGGGATGAAAAGATCGGATGAAAAGCTGATCATTCCTGAATACCCTATGAAGCGGCGGAGGAAAACCCTATGGCTTCTCCCGCTGGGTACGGCGGCGGCACTGATCATTCTGGCGGTTTCCTTGTTCTTTCCGAGGCAGGGAACTGAAGAAAAACCAGAGTATGAGGTTATTCTCACGCTTTCAACGGATCAGGACTGGACCACAGCGTCGCTTGCCCCGCCTGAGAGTACCCTTGACACATGGGAGTCGCCCACAGGTTCGTTGATCTCAGATTTCTAATGATAAACTAAATAAAATATAAGTTATGAAAAGGTTTTTTTTATTGCTCCTTGACGGGAGCTTTTGTACACGCTCAGGATGTTTTTCAAAAACAATTATTTTCAGTAGATCTGATCCTGAAATATGCCGATGATATTGATCTTACCGATCAGCAGGAAGCTTCGGTAAAGAGAATATACAATGATCATATCACGGAGTTCAACTCACTGAAATGGGACCTGGATGCCCAGATCGTGAAAATGGAACGGCTTATAGCCGCCAGCCAGATAGATGACGCAGAGGCACTAAAGAAGATGGATGATGTATTAAGCCTTGAAAACAAGCTTAAAAAGATGCGTTTTGAGATGATGCTTGCATTGAAAAATCAGTTGACGGCGGTACAGCAGGAGAAGCTTGAAGAGCTCAGATCGGAAGATGATGCGTCGGGCCTTAAACTGATCACCCCCATGAATGAGAATCCACGTGTTATGCTGAAGGTTGACGGGCCTGAATCAGCGGGTCAGCCACTTTACATTATTAAAGACAAACAGGGACAGCACCGTGCAAGCTCCCTGGGGGAGTTGAATCCACAGGATATTGAAGCCATTGAAGTGATCAAGGGTGAGAAGGCGCTTGAGCAGTATGGCGGGGAGGGTAAAAACGGAGTGGTCATTATTACCTTGAAGTCCGGGCTTTGACCAGGTCAAGGAACCTTACTAAGCTTCAAAAGCTTAGTAAGGTTTAGGAGATCAGATCATTTACAATCGTGCCTTTTGTCTGACTTTTTAAATTTTTTTACCTCACTCTGGTGTGTGTTTTCTATTCATTACGCAGAGAATCTACCGGATTGGCTAAGGCCGCTTTGATCGATTGAGAACTAATGGTAAAGAAAGCGATGACCATGGCCATAACGCCTGCGGAAGCGAACATCCACCATTCCAACTCTATACGATAGGCAAAGTCCTGCAGCCATTGGTGCATGACATACCAGGCGATCGGTATGGCAATGAGGAACCCATAGAGTACCACCTTTAGGAAATCTTTGGCAAGGAGAGTTACAATTCCTTTTACCGTACTTCCCAACACTTTGCGTATACCAATCTCCTTTGTACGCTGTCCGGCTGTGAATGCTGCCAGTCCAAAAAGTCCCAGTGAAGCGATGAGGACAGAAAGCACAGTGAAAAAACCTAACAACTCACCTAATCGTAGATCTGCCTTGTAGAGTCGGTCGAATTGTTCGTCAAGGAACTGGTATTCAAAAGGATAGGGAGAATATTTTTTGATCGAGTTTTCCAGATAGGTGAGGGTTTCTGCCATGTTCTGAGAATGAACTTTTACAGAAATGTAATTGAAATAATTCTTCTTCAGTCGAATCATCAATGGTCCGATTTTCGTGTGCATAGAGTGCATGTGAAAGTCCTCCACAACACCAATAACCGTTTCTGTACCCTCGTGTGTAAACTGCTGGCCTATTGCCTCTGCGGGTGTCCATCCCATTATTGCGGCAGCAGTCTCATTGAGAATATAACCTTCTTCTATGTCAGTTTTGATCATAGGAGAGAAGTTGCGACCAGCTATTAACTTAATTTCGAATACATCAAGAAAGTCATAATCGACACGGACGCGATAAATATTCAAGTCATCTTCTTTGTTATTTCCGTTATCATCATTAATAATCGTACTTGATGTAATGCTTGTGGGTAAATCGCTTGATGTAGTGGCCAAAACTATGCCTGGATTATTTTTCCATTCATTTTTCAGCACATCTAAATGCTTCTGTAGATGTCTGTCAAAAATTGGAATGGTAATTATCTGCTCCTTGTCGTAACCCAGTTCCTTTTCCTGAATAAACTGAAATTGCTGATAGATCACCAGACTGCCAATGATCAAAATAATGGATATGGTATACTGTCCTACAATCAACAAACGCTGTATTTTTGTACCTGAAAATCGCGCGTTCGTTTTCCCCTTGAGTACCTGAACGGGCCGTTGGGAAGACATGAAAAATGCCGGATAACTTCCTGAAAGAATCCCTACTATGATGATCAGCAGCAATGATCCTGGCAATAAGAGAACATTTTCTCTCAAATCCAGTTCAAGAGGGCGTTCCAGCAAACTCCCAAAATAAGGAGATAGGAAATGAGCCAGGCCCAATGCCAATACCATGGCTAAAAATGTAATTAAAATGGATTCTGCAATGAACTGACCCGCCAACTGTGAACGCAGCGCACCGATTACTTTTCTTACTCCCACTTCACGACCCCTGTTAACTGAACGGGCTATAGCCAGGTTCATATAATTGGCACACGCCAGCAGCAGGACGAATATGGCAACCAATGAAAACAGAGTCATATAATTGGGGTTTCCTTTCAGTCCTATATCATGTCTGATCCTGGTTTCGAGGTGTATTTCGGATAAGGGTTGTACAAAGTACGTATCCTGAAATGGATAAGAATCGTCATGCCCCTGATATTTTAGCAAAAAGGCCGGCAATTTCTTTTGAAGTGCCAATGGATCCTTCTCTATGGCCAGTGTAAAAAAGGTGTGATATGAGTTATTCGTCCACTTTTCTCCCTTTTTATCACTTATGTATTGGCGGTGGGATTGAATACTGGCAACAAATGAAAATTTCAGAGAGCTATTAGCGGGCAGATCTTTTACTATACCCGTAATTTCATACTGAACTCCATTCCGGAAGGTTAAAGTTCGCCCAATGGGGTTTATGCCACCAAAGATCTTTTGAGCCAATGATTCGGTCAATACAATACTTTCCGCGTTTGCAAGGGCGGCTTTCTGACTGCCCTGAATAAAAGGACAAGGCAACACATCAAAAAAACTGGCATCTGCCCAAAGGCCTTTCTCCCAATAGTGATCCTCCTCGTAACTCAGTAACACAGTTTGTTCTTTAATTGAAGTGGCATGGCTTACTTCGGGGAATTCTTCAGTGAGTGCAGCCGCCAGGGGTGCAGGAAGTACGGCAGAATAATCTGTGACTAAAAAGGAAACATTACTGACCTGACTTTTGTAAATACGGTAGATCTGGTCTGCATTGTTGTAAAACCGGTCATAGGAAAGCTCGTGCCAGACATAGAGATATACCATGATAGAACAGGTCAGGCCCACCGAAAGTCCTCCAATGTTGATAGAGGAGTATAGTTTTTGTTTCAAAAGGTTTCTCCATGTGATCTTGAAATAGTTTTTAAACATGCCATAATGATTTGTTCGTTGATGTCCTTCTATTGACCGGATGAGCCCCGGTCTGCAGAGCTGTATTACCTCTTTTGTGAATCCCCACCGTGCGGTACGGAGACCATATTTCTCAGATCTCCTTTCAAACCTCTCCATCAGATCGCCTTCAATATCCTCCTGATAGTCCGGGTGGCAGTACCAGCGGAAGAAGCGAAGGGCGAGTTTCGGTGGAGAAGTACTTTTATTCATCTTTGAGAGAATCTACCGGATTATTTAATGCAACTTTGAGTGATTGCCAGCTTACTGTAAGCCAGGCAATAAGCAGGGCCCCTATTCCAGCCAGTAAGAACACCCATGGGCTAATATCAGCGCGAAAAGCAAACCCCTGGAGCCATTTCTGTATGATAAAATATGCTACAGGTATGGCTAACACGAAAGCAACGATCACCAGCCTCGTAAAGTCTTTGGATAACAAAAGGATTACGTTGGTTGCCGAAGCCCCCATCACTTTGCGGATACCGATCTCTTTGGTACGTCGTTCAGCTATAAAAGCAGCTAATCCTAAGAGTCCGAGACAGGCTACCATAATGGCCAGTCCGGTGAAGATGGAAAATACTTTACCAAGCCGTTGTTCAGCCCGGAACAAAGCATCGTAATTATCGTCCAGAAATGCATATTGAAAAGGTTGATCCGGAGCATATTGATCCCATAGGCTTTCTATCCGGGCTACGGTAGCCGGTACATCATCAGTGGTAATCCGTACCGAAAGACAAAACCCCTGGGTAGTTAGCGTTAAAGCCAGGGGCTGTATTTCTTTACGCAAGGTCTCAAAATTAAAATCCTTGAATATCCCAATCACTTTGTAGGATTTGCCCGAACCAGCATGGAATACTTCTTCGTTCAAAAGATTTTCTGCGCCAAATGCCCTGGCGGCTGTTTCATTGAGTAGGATAGCCACTGTGTCCATTGGAAAACTGCGTGAGAAATTTCTTCCTTCCAGGAGTTCAATTTGCATGGTAGGCAGATAATCATGATCAACCTTATACGTATATAGAATGGCATCTTCTTCTGTGGCTGTTTTTCTAAAGATAGTAGTACCGATGGAGCCTGGAGGAATGTTGTTGGAAATACTGGTATTCACCACTTGCGACTGGTTGAGTAACGATTGTTTGAAGACAGCTTGCTGACCATCGGTCAGGCGCTGGACTCCATACATGACCATAATATTCTCCTTCTCAAACCCCATGTTTTTCTTACGGGCGTAGTCCAGTTGCTGATAAACCAGCAGGGTACAAATAATCAGAGTAATGGAAACAAAGAACTGGAAAATGACCAGCACATTGCGGATACCGCTACTTTTCGTGCCTGCGTTCAATCTTCCTTTCAGCACTTCTGCCGGGCGGAAAGAAGACAGAAAAAAAGCCGGGTAACTGCCAGCAAGCACTCCCACGATGAGCATCAATCCCAGTAAGCTTAACAGGAACCAGGCGTTGGTAAATAATTCACCGGAAATCTCTTTGCCCGCAATGTTACTGAAAGGTGAAAGCAGTAGGCCAACTGCTACCACAGCCAATATAGTGGCGATCAGACTCAGCAATACCGATTCGGTCATGAACTGCCAGACCAGACTGGATCGTAATGAACCCAGCGTTTTCCTTACACCTACTTCTTTGGCGCGATTGGCCGAACGCGCGGTAGCCAGGTTCATAAAGTTGATACAAGCCAGCAAGATGATAAAGAAGGCAATCGCCCCAAAAATATAGATATAGGTAATATCACCATTGGGTTCCAGCTCTTCCTTCAGGTTGGAGTATAAATGAATATCTAATAGTGGTTGCAGAAAGTAGCCGTACTGATTACCCTGTTGGGAAAACGTTTCCAGAGAAATTCCCATGTATTGCTGCACTTCCGGCCCTACATATTTTTCTACCAACCCGGGTAACTTAGCTTCCAGCGATGAAGGGGATGTGCCCTCATATAGCAGGAGATAAGTGATAAAGCTATTGCCCATCCACTCATCATCCCTGCTTAATTCCAGCGAAGCCATCGACCGCAGCATGTTAAAGCGAAAATGTACGTTGGAAGGAATATTTTCCAAAACCCCCGTTACTTCATGTGGTATCCTTTCATCACCAATTAGCAGGGTTTTGCCTAAAGCAGATTTATTGCCAAAATATTTTTGGGCCATATCTTCGGTAACGACCAGGGTATTGGGCCTGATGAGGGCCGTGGCTGGGTCACCTTCCAACAGCTGGAAGCTAAAAACATCAAAAAAAGTAGAATCGGCAAAGTAGATCTTGTTTTCAACGATGACAGTTTCATCGTAGCGGATGGTCTGGATTCCATAGAAATGAAAGATACGGGTGGCATTTTCTACCTCGGGTAATTCTTCTACCGCTGTAAAGGCCAGTGGGGGGCAGGTAACAGTGGTCCTTACTTCCTGATCAGAAATTTTGCTGTTTAAACCGACCCTATAAATCCGGTCGGCTTTTGAATGGAGGGTATCATAGCTCAGTTCGTTGTGCATATACAAGAAAATGAGCATAAAAGAAGTCAATCCAATGAAAAGACCCAGTATATTGATGAATGCATAAAACTTCTTGCTGCGAAGATTCCGAAAGGCGATGATAAAATGGTTCTTAAACATTACAAACTGATTTAGTTGATAACTTCTTTCCAACGATCTAATGATACCCGGCCGAAAAAGCCGGATCACATCCATCAAAAACCCCCACCTTGCCGCCTTCATTCCCTTTTCTCCCAGCCGTCTTTCAAACCGCTCCATCAGATCGCCTTCAATATCCTCCTGATAGTCCGGGTGGCAGTACCAGCGAAAGAAACGGAGAGGATATTTGGGAGGCCTGTTATTCATTACGAAGAGTGTCAACAGGGTTGGTATTGGCCGCTTTGATGGTTTGGAAGCTGATGGTAAGTAAAGCGAACAGGATGGTAACTATACCTACTCCGGCGAACATCCACCATGCCAGCTGTATTCTAAAGGCAAATTGACTCAGCCAATCCTGAACTATCCAGTAACTTACAGGGAGTGCCAGTACAATCGCCAGAATGACCAGCCTGGTAAAGTCAGACGTTAAAATGGATACGATCCTGATACCGCTCGCTCCCAATACCTTTCGTATCCCTATCTCTTTTGTCCTCACTTCAATGGTGTAAGCCATCAGCCCGAACAATCCGAGGGCTGAAATGAAAATGGCAAGCAGAGCAAAAGCATTTATCACTGTGCTCATGTTTGCCTCTCCCTGATACAGGGTCTCGATCCTTGAATCAAGAAATTCGTAGTCGAAAAGTGTTTCGGGAGATACTGCCTTGATCTCTGACTCCACCAGCTCCAGTGCTTCTGCGATATTGGAACCCTCCAGTTTCACCAGTAAGCGGCGGGTCCATGTTGGTCTGTAGGACAATACCAGAGACTCTACAGGTTCGTGCAGTGAATAAAAATGGAAATCATCAACAACACCAATTATTTTACCTTTTGTCTGATGAGCGTGATTTTCTATTACGGTACCAATGGGGTTTTCAATTCCCATGGCCTCCACAGCTTTCCTGTTTAGAATAAAGGCGGTGGAAGTATCGCTGGAAGGCATGAAGTTACGTCCCTCTGCAAGAGGTATGGACATAGTCTTCAGGTAGTTTTCATCCACCCGCATCATGCGGACTGAGGGAAAGTCCCTGTCCGGATCTGAACCTAACGGCGTTACATATTCCACGCTCAGTTGGTCACCGACAAGGTTCGAAGCAAGGGATGCATTGATCACAGCAGTATTTTTTGTAAGCTCCGAAAGAAATGTCTCCCGGTTTTGCCTTAGATAATTCCGGAATTCTCCATACAGTTTGATCGCGACCACCTGGTCTTTATTGAACCCCAGGTCTTTGGAGCGGATGTAATTCATCTGCAGGAACAGCACCAACGTACCTGTCATCATAATAACGGAAACTGCAAACTGAAACACCACCAGGGCTTTACGTACCAGTGCTCCGGATGATTTAGGCGCCTTTTGCGATTTAAGTGTAGTGACAGAATGTTGTCTGGAAATATAGAATGCCGGGTATGTCCCTGAGAAAAGACCTACGATCAGTATCAACATGAAGAGTATACTCAGATGGGTTTGTGTGAAAAGGTCCTGGTATGACAGCGGCAGCGATGAAAGTTGGTTGTAAGCAGGTAGCGTGAGCATAGCCAGGAAAACCCCGGCGACTGCCGCCAAAAAGGTAGTGACAAATGACTCACTCAAAAACTGAAAGATCAGTTGGCCCTTTTTGGCTCCCAGGGCTTTTCTTACACCAATTTCCTTTGATCGCCTTATGGCCTGAGTAATGAATATGTTGATAAAATTGACACTGGCAATAAGAATGATGAAGACGGCTAGTGCTGAGAAAATATAGATATAGCTGATATCACTGTTCGCATTCATCTCCTGCTCTTTGTGTGAGCGTAGGTGAATAGACTTTATGGGGTAAGCACGCAAATGGGCCCGTTCTCTGTCGACGTCTTCTTTGGGATCATTGGGAAAGAAATCATAACTCAGATTGTGCAGGCGGCTATGCAGATAGCCGGCATCGTTGTGGCTATCAAAAAGTGCATAAGTGTAGGTGACCATCCAGTTGCGGTTGGATGTCCATGAATCGGGCGTGAGCTTGTAAAATGTAGGCATGGTCACGAAGTAATCGATCCTGAAATGGGAGTTTTTTGGCAGGTCCGGTACTACCCCGATCACTTCATAGTCCCATTTGTCATCGAAGATCACCACGTCGCCAACGGGATCGTTGTCTCCAAAAAACTGTTGGGCCATGGTTTCGGTGAGAATGACCTTAAACGGGGCCTGAAGGGCTTCGCCTGGGTTGCCACGGATAAAGTCCAGGCCAAACATTTCGAAAAATTCCGCATCGGCATAGTAGCCATTGACAACTTCGGCTTTGTACTCGTCGGTCCGGACTACCTCATTGCCAAATGCCGCGATCTGACTGACCAGTGTGGCTTCCGAAAGGTTTGTTTTCAGGAAATCCTTCAACGGTGGGGAAGATTTGGCCCAATCAACATTAGAGATACGATAGATATTATCAGCCTGCTCAAAGCTGCTTTCGTAGCTCATCTCCTGTTTCACATGAAGGATGATCAGTAGGCTGCTGGCTATGCCCAAAGAAAGGCCAAGGATGTTGAGCAAGCTGGGAACACGTTGCTTTTGAATATTTCGAAAGGCGATAGTCACATAGTTTTTGAACATGCTGTAATGGTTTAGTCTTTTGTATCCTGCCGGGGGCCTGATGATGCCCGGCCTGAACAGCCGGATTACATCTTTTGTAAATCTCCATCGGGCTGAACGCGGACCTTTTTCTTCCAGCCGTCTTTCAAACCGCTCCATCAGATCTCCCTCAATATCCTCCCGGTACTCCGGGTGGCAGTACCAGCGGAAGAAGCGAAGGACGGGTTTCGGTGGAGGAGTACTTTTATTCATCTTTAAGAGAATCCACCGGATTGGCTACGGCCGCTTTTACACTTTGAAATCCAATAGTGAGCATGGAAAGGACCAGGCATATCCCCAGGGACAGCGCAAAAACCCATAAGCCCAGATCAATTCTGTAGGCGAAGCCCTCCAGCCACCTGGACATCACCCACCACCCGATAGGAGCAGCTATTATTGTGGACAACAGGATAAGCTTTAGGAATTCCACGCTGAAAACAGCAAGGATATTGGCAATCGCTGCCCCCAGTATCTTGCGGATCGCTACTTCTTTCTTTTTTCGTGTGACCATAAAAGAGACCAGCCCAAAAAGTCCAATGCAGCCAATGAGAACAGCCATGCCGGTAAAAACCTTGACCAGGTTCAGGATCACATTTTCAGTTTTGTAGAGTCTGGCTACCCGATCGTCGAGAAAGTCGTAGGAAAAAACTTGATCAGGATAGCTCCTGCGCCAGTATGATTCAATGGTCGCCAACGTCGGCCTGTAATCCGCTCCTTTTAACTTGATGGCGTAACGCCAGTAGTTTTTGAGGCGGGTTGTAATGCAAACCGGATTTTTCTCCGCGTGAAAGGATTGATCGTAAAAGTCCCTGACCACCCCGACAATTGTCCCTTTCCAGAGTTGGCCGTTGATCGATAACCTTTTACCAATCAACTCCTCGGGTGAGTTTACGTTGAGCTTTTTGACCAGGGTCTCGTTGACCAAAAATTCCCGGACCGTATCACTGGGGAGAAGATTTCTCCCGGCCACCAAATCAATATCGAAGGTGGCAAGGTAATCCTCATCAGCGCTTTTGTACTGGATATCGTACCCCTCGGGTTCGTTACGATTGTCATAGTAGAATGTTAAGCTCCAGCTATTGTCACCGGCGGCCGGCGGGGCCAGACAGGCGGATACTTTTTCTACACCGGACAACCGGAGCAACTCATTTTTCAGGGTTTTCATTTTCTCATCCTTAGAGCCGGTAGGTAACATCACTATCGCATCTTTGGTGAATCCCAGATCGGATTGGGTGAACTTCATTTGGTTCACGATCACTATGAGTCCGATGATCAATTGCTGGGAGATCACAAACTGGCCGACGATCAATGCACGGCGAATGTTGAAACCCCCGAAGTTACGTTGTGCCAGCCTGTCCTTTAAAGTAGTGATGGGTGACAGTCTGGCAAGTACGAACCCTGGGTAAGAGCCTGAAATGAAAACCACCAGGAAAAAGAGGGCGGGAAGGAAAAACAGGAGGTCTGCCGGCAAGGTGTTGTCAAACCGCAATGTATTCCCCAGCCAACTGTTGATCGTGGGCGTCGAGATCCACGAAACCAGTAACGCCAGGCTGATCGATGCAAAAGTTACAAGGCCTGTTTCGATAATGAACCGCCAGAAGAGAATACTCCTTGTACCGCCGATCACCTTGCTGATGCCAATTTCTCTGGAGCGCTTCAGCACCAGCGCCGTGGCTAAATTGATGAAGTTAAAGCACGCTGCTATGAGAAGGAACAGACCAATAACCACTAACACAATAAGGTTCCTTTTGGAAACCACACCACCATATAAAGTGCTGAAATGTATATCGTTCAGAGGTTGTAGTTTGTAAACGTACATACCTTGGCGATCAGGCCGGAATCTTTCGTGTAATCCTGAAACAGACTCTTCGACCATAGCAGCGCTTACACCAGTTTTTAAACGTACAAAACACTTCATATTGCCGGAAAGGCCGCCCCAAGAATCATCTTTTGTATACCAGTCATTATATTTGGCTAAGGTGCTGTAGGAAATATAGAGCTGTGTGCGAAAGTCAGAATTTTGGGGTTTGTCTTTCAGCACTCCTGTTACGGTGAGGAGGATCCTGTTATCCAGTTCCAATGTGCGTGAAACAGGATCAAGCTCCCCAAAATACTTTTTGGCCAGACTTTCAGTGAGCACTACCGAATTGGGCTGGCCCAAAGCCTTCGCTGTCGTGCCATTTACAAGGGGGAAATTCATGATATCGAAGTACTCCGTTTCAGCAAATGCTATGGTTTCCTGATACCTATCCTGTTCTTCCACTGTGATCAGGCCCTCAAGTGTACAGACCCGGGCCACTTTTTCAGCGTAGGTAGACTCCTCCCGGAATACTTTACCAAAAGGATTATGCACTGCAGAATTATAATAGGTTTTTTCCAGGTGTTCTTCGGTGACAACGCGATAGACCCTGTCGGCATCCGCATGAAAATCATCAAAGCTGGAATGGTACTTTACAAATGAATAAATGAGAATACAACAACTCAGCCCGAGCGTCAACCCGAGGATATTGATAATGGAAAACTGTAAATTCCTTGTAAGGCTTCGCCATGCGAATTTGATGTGATACTTGTACATAATAAATGAGTTGAGTTTTTGATTTCCAAAAAGTGGTTTGATTAACCCTGGCCTGAAGAGCCTTATAACATCCTTCAGGAATCCCCATCGGGCAGCTTTGGTCCCATGCTCTCCAAGCCTTTGTGCAAATCTCTCCATCAGATCCCCTTCAATATCCTCCTGATAGTCCGGGTGGCAGTACCAGCGGAAGAAGCGGAGTGCGGATTTCGGTGGAGAAGTATTTTTATTCATCCTTGAGAGAATCTACCGGATTGGCCAGGGCGGCTTTTATGCTTTGAACCCCAATGGTAAGCATGGAAAGGACCAGGCATATTCCTACGGACAGGGCAAAGATCCATGGTCCCAGATCAATTCTGTAGGTGAAGCTTTCCAGCCATACGGACATCAACCACCACCCCAGAGGAGCTGCTATTGCGGTGGATAAGAGGACAAGCTTCAGGAATTCCACACTGAAAATAGCAAGGATATTGGCAACCGCTGCCCCTAGTATCTTGCGGATCGCCACTTCTTTCTTTTTTCGTGAAACCATAAAAGAAACCAGCCCGAAAAGCCCGATGCAGCCAATGAGTATGGCCAGGCCGGTGAAAACCCTGATCAGGTGCAATATCACGTTTTCGGTTTCATAGAGTCTGGCTACCTTATCATCCAGAAATTCATAGGAAAAAAGCTTATCAGGGTACCTCTCGCTCCAGTAAGAGCCAATGGCCGCTAATGCCTGCCTGTGATCTGTCCCGGTAAGCCTGATGGAATAACGCCTGTAGCGACTGGCATCAGTAGTAATACAGATCGCATTTTTCTGTCCATGGAAGGATTGATCGTAAAAGTCCTTTACCACGCCAACGATGGTTCCTTTCAGACGTTGATCGTTGATGGCCATTTTTTTGCCGATGACCTCCTCAGGCGATACCAGGTTGAGCTTCTTTACGAAGGTCTCATTGACCAAAAATTCCCGAACTGTATCTCCGGGGAAGAGATTCCTTCCTGCTACCAGATCAATGCCGAAGGTGGAGAGGTAATCCTCATCTGCGCCCTTAAACTCAATGTGGAATGCCTCCGGTTCGTTATTGTTGTCATAATGAAGCGTAGTGCCCCAACCATTTTCATCGGCAGCCGGTGCAGCAAAACAGGCGGACACGTTTTCAATACCGGACAACCGGAGCAGTTCATTTTTCAGGGTTTTCATTTTTTCGTCTGTGGAACCTGTGGGCACCATCACTATCGCATCTTTGGTGAAACCCAGGTTAGATTTGGTAAACTTCATTTGGTTCACGATCACAATGAGCCCTACGATCAGTAGCTGAGAGATCACGAATTGACCGACTATAAGTGTGCGGCGTATATTGAAGCCCCCGAGGCTCTGTTGTGCCAGCTTACCCTTTAACGTAGTTATTGGCGACAGCCTGGCCAGCACAATTCCCGGGTAAGATCCTGAAATGAAGACCACGAAGAGAAAGAGGACGAAAAGAAAGAGCAGGAGATCATTATCCAGATGGCTGGCAAAGCGCAGTGAATCTCCCAGCCAATAGTTGATCCGGGGAACCGAGATCCACGAAACCAGTAATGCGAGATTTACAGAAACGAGAGTGACCAGACCTGTTTCTATTATAAACCGCCAGAACAAACTTCTTCTGGTACTGCCGATCACTTTGCTTATACCGATTTCCCTGGAGCGTTTCAGTACCAGTGCAGTAGCCAGATTGATAAAATTAAAACAAGCAGCTGTGAGAAGGAACAGGCCAATAACCATCAGTACAATGAGATTTCTTTTGGAAACCACTCCTCCGTATAAAGTACTGAAATGGATATCTTTCAGGGGTTGTAATTTGTAGACGTGCCTGTTACGGTGGCCGGGCCGGAATCTTTCAGGATATCCGGAAACGGAAGCTTCCACCATGGCTGGGGTCACCCCCGGTTTCAGACGTACAAAACATTGCATGGCGGTAGACAGGCCATTCCATGAGTCATCTCTGGCATACCACGTACTGTACTGCGGGAGGGTGCTGTAGGAAATGTACAACGGTGTTTGAAAGTCAGAATTTTTCGGGATGTCTTTCAGGACCCCGGTCACCGTCAGCAGGATCCTGTTGTCGAGTTCCAGTGTACGTGAAATGGGATCACTATCTCCAAAATATTTTTTTGCAAGGCTTTCGGTAAGTACCACGGAGTTCGGTTCGCTCAGGGCTGTTTCAGCCGTGCCATGGATCAGGGGAAAATTCATGATCGCGAAGTAATCCGTCTCTGCAAACGCCACGGTCTCCTTGTATTTATCCCGTTCCTCTACTTCAATTAAACTACGCTTTTGCGTACAGACCCGGGCTGTTTTTTCGGCATACGTAAACTCTTCTCTGAATACTTTGCCAAAGGGATTGGGCACAGCAGGGGTATAGAAGACATTTTGCATGTGCTCCTCCGTGACAAAGCGATAGGTTCTCTTAGAGTCTGCGTGAAAATTATCAAAGCTGGAATGATATTTTACAAATGAATAGATGAGGATACAGCAGCTCAGCCCGAGGGTCAGCCCCAGAATATTAATGATGGAAAACTGTAAATTTCTGGTTAGGCTGCGCCATGCGAATTTGATGTGATACCTGTACATAATAAAAGCGTTGAGTTTTTGATTTTTAAA